>JBCCDS010000027.1:0-77506 GCA_039030655.1 Bacteroidota bacterium
ATGCCCTGTGACGAAAGCAAGCGAATTTTTTCACGCTGTTCAAGCGTACTCGAGTTGGCCATTTTGTGCAAATTTTACTCCTTAAATTAGCACGACTTTCTGGCACTTTCCCTAGCATGACTTTGTGGCCTTCAACATCAATGGAAAAAGTAAGAAGGGTAATTGAAGCAGAAGGTCAATCGACAGCTTAGCACCAGTAGTAAGCGTACTCGCTTTAAGCTTGGAGCGCAGCCTGAAGGCTGCGGAACTCAGCCCGGCACAAAGTGCCGCAGAACCTACGCCGCATAAAATGCGGGCGAACTACTTTACCCTAACGCAGCACCAAAACGCGCACCCCTTTCCCTTCAATCTCCAGAGGAGTATCCAACTCCAGCTCTTGATCCGTCGTCAACTCGTAAGCAGCACGCGCGCCTTTAATGGCCTCACCATACTGCTCGGGCTCAAAGCTCCGGGACTCCGGATGACCGTTGAAGACCACCACTACGCGCTCATCGCCCGCTTCGCGGAAGTAGACGTAGAGACCATCCTGCGGTAAGTACTGAGTGAGGCTACCACTACCGAGGGCTGCGCTCTCTTTGCGGAAATTAGCTAGTTGTTGTAGGAAACTAAAACGACTTTGCTCGGCGGCCGTCCGCTCATCGGCCTCAAAGAGATTGCGGTCATCACCACGCCAACCACCGGGGAAATCCATGCGACCACCTTCGCCGAAGGCACCACCAGCGCCGGTGAAGCCCAGCTCGGTACCGTAGTTGATCATCGGAATACCCCTAAGGGTCATCAGTAAGGTCAGGGCCGTGCGGAAGCGCTGCTCGTCTTGATTGACTACTGTGAAAAGGCGCGCCAGATCGTGATTATCTAAGAACAACACATTGCGGTTGGGGTCTTGGTAGAGGTGGTCCTGCGCTAAAGTGTAGTACATCCGCAGCACGCCGTTCGTCCATCCGGGATCTTGCCCCAGGGCTTCGTTAATGGCGTAATACAACTGGAAGTCAGTCACGCCAGGTAGATGACTATCAAAAGACTGACTCAAATGCCCACCGCCAGTAAACCAGGATTGCACCCCCGGACCATGCACCCAGGTCTCGCCAAATATGCCCAGCTCCGGAAATTGCTCTAGCATCCGTCGGTTCCATTCGGCCATAAAGTCCTGGTCGCAGTAGGCGTAGGTGTCGATGCGAAAGCCGGCCTGACCGCTGTAAAGCGTCCACCAGATGCTGTTCTGGATCAGGTAATTGGCCAGCTGCGGCTGTTGTTGGTTGAGGTCTGGCATGTGATGATCAAACCAACCGTTGCTGAAAATTTCTAGATCGCGGGCTGCTACGTGCGGATCCATCAGGGTTGTCGCCCGATAGGTTGTTTTGGTGTATTCGGGCCACTGGTGAATCCAATCTACAGCGGGCATATCCAGAATCGTGAAGTGCTGGTCGCCCACGTGGTTGAAAATCACGTCCATGACGATTTTTATGCCTCGTTCCCATGCCAGTTCTACCAGCTGCCGGTATTGTTCGTTGCTGCCGAAGCGACGGTCGATGCGGTAATGATCCGTTACGGCGTAACCGTGGTAACTTTCGTAAGGCTGATCATTTTCCATCACGGGATTGAGCCAGAGGGCCGTTACGCCCAGCTCTTCGAGATAGTCCAGATGTTCCATGATGCCCATCAGGTCGCCCCCGTGGCGGAACAGGAATTTATCGCGGTTGACGCCCTGCTGCGTCATACCCTCCACCGAATCATTGCGGCGATTACCATTGGCAAAACGGTCGGGCATAATGAGGTACATAAAGTCATTGCTGCTCAGACCACGCTCCACAGCAGTAGGCTGAGGGAGGAGTTCGTAGGGGATCCGGTGCTGCACCTGCCCTTCACTATTGGTCAGTACTATTTCGAAGCTGCCTGTAGCCGTGCCTGGAGCAATGTCGAGTGTAACGAATAGATAATTAGGATTATCCAAACTGATGGTCTCCACTACGCTGACGCCCGCATAATTACTGACCGAGGCCTCGAGCCCCTTGACGTTGCGACGGTAGATCATCACTTCCACTTTCGACTCCGCCATATCCACCCACCAATTAGGGGGCTCGACGCGGGCCGACACCTGCGGAAGTCCTTCAACTCCACGGACAAAATAATGCGACTCCTCCATGCCCAAGGGCACCTTTTGCATAGGGTCGTCATTATAAATTTCTTCATTTTGTGCCTGAGTGGCACAACTCTGGACGAGGAATAGCAGGCTCAGTAATAACAGTCGGTACACGATCTTCAAAAATTTGGTAATGGAGAAGGCGCTAAAATAACGACCTTTGCTCGATGTGGATACGATTACTGGTTCTGGCCGCCGGAATGGTGATGATGATTACCGGCTGCAATAGTCTGATCTCTCAATTTTTTGGTACGCACCGGCTGCGTAGTTTGCCGGCTACCCAGGCGATGGAGGAAGGGCTGGGTGATGCAGACTTTATTCGCCTGGAAGCTACCCATGTACACGAAACTTACCTACGCGGCGCTCCGCTGCACAGTACCGATAAGCCCATTGTGGTCTATCCCCTGCTGAGTCAGGAACAAGCCATGGCTTACGCCGCTGGACAAGAAGTAACGCTACAGTTTCTCGGCTGGAGTACTGTTTATGACCTCAATTGCTATGATCGCGGGGATTGCTATGCCGCTGGAAACAGTGCTGCCCAGGGATTAGTCCGTCCGCCCAACCCGCGTAAAACACCCTCAGATTCTGCTTGGGCTCAACTCAATTTTCGCCTTTCACCCGACGCCAATTATTTGCAAATCGGCCGTGAACCCATGGCTTGGTATTGGAATCTTCTGCTGTTTTTGGGCGGTATCGGTATTCCTGTGGCCCTCGAAGCCCGCGCTTTTCGACAGCAGCGCCAGGACTAGCCCAAGCGTTCTTTAACTTTGCCTTTGAATCCACCAAATGATTATGTCTCCATCCCCTTTTGCCTTACGGTGTGCAAGTTGGTCGTTGATGCTCTTGCTCGTCGCCTGCGCTGCAGATACCAACAGTAGCCCCACCGAACCCGAGCAACCTTCTTTTGACGAAGCCATCCTGGGCACCTGGGAGATGATCGAACTGGAGGTCGAAGCGCCTACCTATGCCGATACCGACACGACTTTTCGCCAGCATATCCAGGAGGCGGATTGGGCCCGCGTCTACGGTGTAGCTCCGGGTCGTACCACCTTTAGCGCTGACGGTAAGCTAATACGTCGCAACCGCTTGGTCGGTAACGATTCACCCATGCTCACCCACGGCTTATGGCGCTTCGAAAACGACAGTCTGCTGATCATTGAGCCGAATACCACCCAGTTTTTTGTGCCGGAAATGAACGCAACCCAGGACCAACTCGAAGTCAAAGGGCAGATCGATTGGGACAACGACGGCGAGCTGGATGACCGCTACCGGGCGCGTTATCGTCTAGTGGGTAAAACTCAAGAGGCAGAAAACTAATTAATTGGCTCAGCGCACATTTCGGCAGCCACGCCTGTTACAGTGAGGTATACTTAACCAGTTCCTTAACTTTTCTATGCCGCAAACTACGCTAACGCCTTTCAACGAAACCAAGAAAGCTCAACAATTTTATCGAAATATCTGGGGAGGAGATGACCTCCACGTAGGCCTCTACAAAAAGCCCGGTTTATCGCTGCACGAAGCTGGACGTAAAACTACCCAACGGATGCTAAAATTGGTGCCACGGATTAAAAAATCCTCGAAGGCACTAGTGCTACAATCTGGTTTTGGGACAGCGGCTCGTTATTTAGCAAGGGAAAAAAAGTGTAAGGTTTTTTGCCTCAACGATAACCAACTACAGAACGCTTACAACCAGGGACGAATTGACGAACTGGGACTTGAAAAAGTAATCAATGTAGAAAAGGGTGGGGTAGAATATATGCCCTACGAACCCAATTTTTTCGACTTCGTCTTGGCCCAAGATAGTTTCAGCATCACCGCTAGTAAGCGCCAGCTGTTCAGGGCCATCCACCGCGTACTACAGCCAGAAGGGCGGATGGTTTTTACGGCCCTGATGCGCGCTGAAAAATTGCAGCCCAAAGCAAAAAAACTTATTGAAAAACTACCGGTTGAGGAGCTCATCAGCCAGAAGCAGTACGAAAAAGACGCGCGCCGGGGCTTTTTCCAACAGGTGTACGCTCAGGATCTTTCGCGATATTTACCTGTTCATTTCAGCAAAGTACTAACTACACTGGAACAAAAATACGATGATCTAGTGGTTCGTGGCGGCCAAAAACTGGTGGATAAACGCCTAAAGACTTATCAGCTTTTTCAACAGTTGGCTGAACAGGAACAACTCCGGTGGGGGATCTTCGTGTTTCAAAAACTCAATGCTTGAGCCTAGCTTCTTTTTAGCGCCTCGTGCATCTCCCGAAAGTCTAGCTTCCCATTTACGCTCTTTAGATATTCGGTAATTCCTAAGGCTTTTTT
This sequence comes from Bacteroidota bacterium, assembly GCA_039030655.1. Classification (GTDB taxonomy): domain Bacteria; phylum Bacteroidota; class Bacteroidia; order Chitinophagales; family Saprospiraceae; genus Neolewinella. Next base: position 4,448 of record JBCCDS010000027.1, read on the forward strand.
TAACCGAGTTGCGCTGGTTTTAGGTTTGCCAATGATATGCAGCAGTGCCCGCTGTTTCCCCATCGTCAGCGCATGAAAATAGTGCTCGGCCTCGCCGTCTTGCTCCAGTAAAACGGCCATTTCCTCCGGCATCGGCATCCCGTAGCGACTGTTGTCGGGCGAGATATCCAGCTTTACTAGATCTCCTTCGTTTAATTGATAGGACTTCCGCAGGTCTTTCCCTACATTGATAAAATAACCGCCTTGTCCATCGGGCATTAAAGCTAGGTGTCGGAGTGGTTCCTGCCCATTGAAGCGACAAAGAATTCGCCGATCTGTCGTGGCGGCCAAAATCTCTGCTACGATCTCAGCAGGAATGGGTAAGACCATACCCCAGAGCTTGCTGTCGAGATCAACTAGGGTGCTTGCGTAGGAAATTAACATGGAAATGGCACTTGTTTTTTAGCCGACCAATTTACCGGTAAACTAGTTTATTAGTTTACTCACTCTACACCCCAATATCAAACCTTCACGCTACCCTATACTAATGCACCAGCAAGCGCAGCCGCTGTTCCTCTTCGTCCTGCCGGATGACGAGAGTCAGTAGTTGGCCAGCTATTGCGCGCGCTACCTCTAGTTGATAGCGGCTAAGGCCACCTTCCAGCTCTTGACTGAACAGCTGTCGACCCAATTGGTCAAAGAGCAAAATCTGTACAGTTGATGAAGCTTCGTCAAGTCCGTCGATGTTGATTAGCCCTTGGCTAGGATTGGGGAAAACCGAGAGTTCCTCCTTGATGGTTTCGCCGGCTATACTGACCAGGCTGGAATAACTAAAGGCACCGTCTACATCAACTTGCCGCAGGCGGTAGAACAAGGAACCTGCCGGAGCACCCCGGTCCAGGTATTGGTAATCCCGACTGCCATTACGCCCTTCTTCTTCGCCTAGAATGCGGTCTAGCGCAGTAAATAGCCGACCATCCTGACTGCGTTCTACTTCGAAATAGGCGTGGTTGGTTTCTGAGATCGTCCCCCAGTTCAAGCGTACGCCCGCTGGCTGTCTTTGTCCGCGGAAATAGGCCCATTCCACCGGTAGGAAATTTCCGCCCTCCCCGAAAATGATGGTGCCGCCACCATAAAGGCCGCCAAGATCGGTACAGCTTTCATCGAAAGTCTGCGTAGTGCTGTAGGAGAGTGTGCCGTTGGGACCAGTCTGCGGTACGGTGCCATTCCAAACACCACCGGCAAAAAAGATAAAGCCTGGATCGGTAAAAGTCGAACAGCCAAGCAAGTTAACCGCTGTGCCACCCAAAGCCGTAGCGTATTCTGGCTCGCTATTGGAATCCAGGTTAGCCACGGCCGTCAACACGGAGGTCCAGGGGGTCGCATCTAAAACCCCATCATTGTCTGTATCTAAATCATCGCCCACGCCACCAGTAAAACCATCGACTAGTAAGAAGGTGTTACTGCCGTTTTCGATGTCGGGTGTAAAATTAAAGATTGCAACATTGGTACCTGCTGGGGGACTAGGCGTCCAGCCACCGACAGCATCCCGAATCAAAAAGACCCCGTTGGTCCCAATGGTGTTAGGGGAGAGGCTACCCAGATCAACGGCTTGATCTACAGTGCCAGCGCCGCTACCGTCGCCCTCGATCACTAAAAACCAAAGTCCAGCAAGAGACGCACCAGGAGTGCCTTCAATTTGTACGGTCTCAAAGCCATTATCTCCACCGGGCGCATTATAAAGGATGGCAGTTAGCGCCTGGGCATTCAGGATGGCAAGCTGAATTAGTAAACAGCTGATTAGTAGGGTAGTGCGTCTCATAAGCATTGAAGGTAGGTTGATACTGTATAGATAATTATAATGTACCGGCTATAGCTTGTTGTCACTTTATTTTTTTGTTAAGCTGGCTGAGATTAGGGCCAGTTATCACGCAATAGAATTCGAATAAGAACCATCCCTAGATTTAGTAGAATGGACAATTCAGCTAACTGGATAAACTGGCGAGTATCAAGAAAGCAGCACCCAAAATCCGTGCAACGAACCGTAGGTGAGTGATCATCCGTTTAGATGATGCTACCCACAACAACTTGAAAAACCTAGCATTGATCCACTTTCAAGCCTAAGCACAACCCAACCAAAAAGAAAGATCCCTGTCCTAAAAAGTGGCTTTTGGCTAAATTGTAGCCCCAAGCCCCTAATTATGCGCCAAATACTTGTTCTGTTTTCGGTGGTGTGGACTACAGTTGTCCTAGCCCAGGCTCCCATGGTTACGCCTCCTGGAGACGGTTGGCAAAACGGTCAGTCCAATTGGATTACCCACCCTGAAGTTGACCCGCAGGAGGTGGCCGAGCTTCACTTTCGGCGTAGTTTTCAGCTGGAAGAAGTGCCCGATAGCTTCGTAGTTTCCCTCACGGCCGATAATCACTACCGACTCTTCGTGAATGGGCAGTGGGTAGGTTTTGGTCCGCAACTAGGGGAACTAGCCGATTGGCGTTACGACACCTACGATTTGGCCGATTACCTGCGAGCTGGGGAGAACCTCATCGCTGTACAAGTCAATAACTGGGGCCACCATCGCTTTTTCGGTCTGCAATCGATCCACACCGCTTTTGCTCTAGGAGGTTATGGACCTGCGGAAGTCCTCAACACCACCGGAAATGAGGACGGTTGGCTGGTCGAAATTGATCGAGCCTGGCAGGTACACCCCATCCTCTGGCGAGTAGCCGAACCGGACATCGTCGGCGGTCTCTACGCCAACAACCCTACGGACATACTACAGTCCGCAGACTATCATTGGGGCTGGCAAGAACCGGATTACCCCACCGAAGATTGGCAGTCCGCCAGCTTCTTGGAATGGCTACAAACAGGGACTGGCGGCGGCTTTTTGTGGAGTGTGCATCCACGCAACGTGGCCGGGCAAGTACTGACCAATACCCGCTTTAAAACGGTGCGCCGCTCCTCGGGTCTCGATATTGCTACCGAATGGTTGGGCGGACTGCCCCTGGAATTGCCCGCCGGACAGTCCTTCAGCCTTTTGCTAGATATGGAAGAAATTACGGCTGGCTATCCCGAGTTTCATTGGTCGGGAGGCACCAATGGGCAAATCACGGCGACCTATGCCGAAAATCTATTCCTGCCTGATAAATCGAAAACCGATCGCAATCGAGTGGAAGGGACCATTACCAAAGGCTACTTCGATCAACTTTTCCTCGATGGGGCCGAACATCACTATACCCCTTCCTGGCTGCGCGTTGGTCGCTACCTGCAATTGGATATTGATACTGGCGATAGTCCACTTACCCTCTATGGCCCATTGTGGCGCAGGGTAACGAGCCGTGTACCGATCCAGGCCCGCTGGTCTTGTGACGATGAGCAGCTGAACGCTGTTTACGACATCTGTACTCGTACTGTTGAAATATGCACCCAGGATTACTTCCTGAGCGATGCCTACTACGAAACCATGCAGTACATTGGCGATACCAAGGTGCACGGCCAGGCTTGGCAGGCCCTGACGGGTGATCCGGCACACATGCGTAACGCTTTATTGCAATTTAATCAAGGGCGTAACGAAGAGGGCTTGCTACTTTCCTGCTACCCGCTGCGGACACGTTTTACCCACGCAACTTATTCCCTGGTTTGGGTCGATATGTTGTGGGATTATCTGCAATGGACGGGAGACGAAGCCTTCGTTAGCCAGTTTTTAGCCAGCGTCGATCACACCTTAAGCTATTTTATTCGGCACCTTGATGAAGATACTGGCCTGCTTGGTCCCATCCCTTATATCCACTTTGTCGACTGGTATCCTGGTGGAGGTGGCACCGCTCCGGGTAGTGATGGCAGCCAGTCGGCAGTGGTCAGTCTGCATCTCGCTCATGCCTTACGCTCAGCGGCTAGCTTGTACCGTGAGCTGGAGTCGGAAGCGCCCCAGGGCGAGCGTTATCAAGATCTCGCACAAGAAATCAGCACTTCGGTTTACACCACTTGTTTTTCCAGTGAGCGTGGGCTAATGGCCGAACGCCCTAGCCAGGATTACTTCGATCAGCACAGCAACATCATGGCCGTACTAATGGATGCTATTCCTGCCGATCAGCATGGCCCAACCCTGGAACGCATTTTACGGGAAAGCGATCTGGCACAAGCTACTTACTACTATCGTTACTACCTCTTCGCTGCCCTAAAAAAGGCGGGGCGAAATGACCTGATACCAGAGGCTATGGCTCCTTGGCTAGATTTGGTAAACCTCAATTGCACCGGACTGGTCGAACGCTTCGAATACCCCACTAAGAAAACCCGTTCGGAGGCTCATCCTTGGGGAGCTAGTCCTATTTTGGTGTTTTTGGGTACTTACGCAGGTCTTCAGCCTGCTGCCGGAGGAGTAGCTCAGTTAGATATGCAACCTCAATTTGGTCATCTGACTGAGATCAAAGGCCGCTATCCAAGCCTACACGGATTGGTTGAATTTGAGCTAGAGCTGCGCCGAAACGGTCGGGTCAAAGGTTGGCTTTCTAGTACTGCCGATACCATTCACTTTCGTTATGGAGAGCAAGAAATTACTGTCCTGCCAGGGCAGCGGTTACGGATCCGCTAAATGAGAGGAATAGTAAACGGATGCATACGGATTGAGCGGATTAGGACGGATTTTTTCTTGGAGAGACTGTAGACCCTAGCAAAACTAAAATCCGTGCAGGGAGCCGCAGGCGACCGCTAATCCGTTTCCATCCCTACTACCAGCTTCTAGCTTATGGCCCTGGCTTTAAGCTTTGGAATCCAGCATTCAGCTTGAAAGCCTCCATAAAAAAGATCCGTGTCCATAAAAAAGTGTTGTATAAGCAAAGCGCCCCTTCTTAGCCCAAAAAAAGAATGGTGCGCCCGAAGGCACACCACCATAAAAACTCAAAATTCATGCTTGAGCTTTGGACTTGTCTGAAGGTCTTTTATTGTGGGCATTCGACTTCCTGTCGTTGTATTTGACACTCCTGGTTTTCATCCGTTGTACAACGGCAACGCAACTCTTGGTTGGGTTGTACCTGAGCATCGCCATTAAGGTCTTTCCAGATTAAGGCACAATCTTCACAGCCTTGAGAAACGCAGCGGATTCTAGCGCAGCGTTCTCCATTAGTCAATTGGAAAGGTTGGGGGAGTTCTACCCCTCCGTTTTGCGCAGCTTGTACCATGGCTGGGGTGATGGGAGTAGCTTGGAATACCTGAGCTTGGGTGGTTTGAATACCGACGCTTACTAAGATGAGCAAGGCTAGGATAGACTTTTGTATAGACATAAGAAAATGGGTTGAAGAGACTTCGGTTAAGGCCTCTAGGTGGATTAAATTGGCCTTAAGACGCTGATACCCGTCATATTCCATAAAGCTGGTAGAGAAATTTTATATCTTTCAGCCAAAGCATCCCTTCCCCTCACTGTTTTAGTTATTCATGACTTCGCTCTCAGACCAGGAATTACTGGCCGCCTATAAAGCTGATGGTAGCCGTCAGGCCTTAGCAGTACTATATAAGCGTTACGCTCATTTAGTGCTCGGTCTATGCTTGGACTACCTCAAAGAAAAGGAGGCGGCTAAAGATGCTGTGATGGACATCTTCGAAAAGGTAGCTAGGAAATTGCCGCAATCTGAGGTGGAATATTTCAAATCTTGGCTGTTTGCGGTCAGTCGTAATCACTGCTTGGATATCCTACGCCGCCGCACTCGGGAAGCACCGCTCGAATTTTCTGAAACTATTTTTGTGGAATCAGAAGAGGAGGACCGTCACAAGCAGGAAGAAAGGTTCGAACAACTGCGGGAGGCCCTGCACACCCTCAAGCCACATCAACGTGCTTGTGTGGTGGCCTTCTATCTTCAAGGACAGAATTATGAGCAGGTTGCTGAAAAAACCGGCTTCAGTAGGAAGGAAGTGAAGAGCTACCTTCAGAACGGCCGCCGTAATCTGCGCATTTACATTGAAAAAAAGGCCAATGAGTCAGCCGAATAAGCACGACCAAAACCCGGGCCGTAAAGCCTGGCGCGATGGTAGCCTGGACCCCAAGTCCGGAGACTTTGAGCAGTACGCTGCCCGGGGCAGAGAACTCTTGGGCTCGGCTGAAGAAGCTGATGATTTATTGGCTGAATTGGACCAGGCGCTGGACGAGGCGGCTATGCTGCCTACCCAGAAAAAAGCTGCTGAAGACCTTTCCGCGAAGCCTGAAGGCTTCAAGTTGCGGAAAATCAACGGACGAAATTGGTTGACTATCGCTGCCTCCATTTTGCTGTTGATTTCAGTGTCCTGGTGGCTGGTCAGAGAGCCTGCTGGCATCCTCGATCGCCACTTCGTACACTACGATAGCAACAGTAGCGTACGCACGTTGGGTAACGACTCAGCGGCGACTGATTCTGATTTCGCCGAAGCTATGGAGCCCTATGATCTTAAAGACTATCCCCGGGCTATCGCCAGTTTGGAAGTGTTTTACACCACTCATCCAGCTGACCAACGAGCTCCATTTTACTTGGGCTTGAGTTATCTGGCCAATGGCGATGCAGAAGCGGCGCTTCCACTGCTGGATGAAGCTCGGCTCAAGGCCGAGCTGGGCGATGCTCCCGATTTTTACTGGGCAATGGCCGCTAAAGCTCTTGGACAGGAAGAGGTCGCTAACCGTACGCTTTCCGCGCTTGCCGAAGGAAGCGGGTTGTTTGCACAACGTGCTAAATTCCTTCTAGACGAGTAGTTAGACCTTCCTTCATTCTTTGTTTTCATCAATCAACTAATACCTACTACCAGGTACCTAGTACCTACTACCAAATACCTTACTTTATGAAAGTCCCCTCGCTCTTAGTTTTAATGGTCATTGGTCTTAGCCTATCCGCTCAGACTTTTGAGTTTGACAATTCTAATCTCAATGCGGTCTACCGCAACCTTTTTCAGCAAAACCGGGCTGCACTTCAAGAATATGGATACCCCGTAGAACGAGATGGTAACTCTGCCGTAGCTAAAGATCAATTCATGATCATGCTGGAAGGCAGCGAAACCTCTCAGGCTGATGCTTTGCGCCAAGAAGCTATGGCGACCTACGGAAATCGCTTCGCAGGCTATCGTTCCTGCGGCTGCGACGGCAGTTTTCGCGTTGAAGTTTGGCAGATCGACAACGTCAACGGCAACGAGCGCGGCAAAACCGGTCGCGATAAAGTGGCCGAAAACATCGGTCGAGAAGAAGAAGACGTGATGTCTAACCATTACCTCTTCCCCAGCCGCCCTAATGCCGCTATCGTGGCTGGGAATCACCAGACTCTGCCCGGCAATTTCCAAGTGCGACCATCTAACAACCCAGGCACTCCCGTAAAGATTGCTATTCTTGATAGTGGCGTCGATTACCAGTTGCAGCAGCATAATGTGCCTAACCAGGCACCACTTTTTCTCTGGGAAAATCCAGCTGAAAATCTCAACGGCAGCGATGAAGGAGATGACCCCTTCTGTTACGTTGATGACCTCATCGGCTGGGACTTCATCAATGGCGATAATAATCCTATGGATGATAACTCACACGGCACTCACGTCGCCGGAATCCTGGCCCGCAGTCTACAGTTGAACGCTCCCAATGTTGATTACCAATTGATGCCCATTAAGGTCCTGGACCACAATGGGGTGGGTACTACCTTTGAAGCCATCTGCGGCCTGCTATATGCTGCTGAACATGGTGCGGACGTAATCAATCTGAGCTGGGGCTTTGCAGGGGATGAAAACTTGCAGTTGACCAGAGCCATGGAAATTGCTATTGAAAGCGGAGCTACCATCGTTACTTCTTCCGGCAATGATCGTTTAGATTTAAGCTTTATCGATCACTATCCATCAGAATATAGTATGCCCGGCCCCAATAATCTTGATGGAGCCTTATTCGCTGCCGCTCTGGATACGCCGAGTAGTTTATGGAATGGTACCAACTTTAGAACAATCGCGCCGGGTAATGGCGGGCTAGTCGCTTTCCCCGGAGTAGACATCACTAGCCTCGTACCAATTGCTCTGAATGGTTCGGTAACCAACCCGAAAACAGGAAGCTCAATGGCGGCACCAGCCCTATCCGCTTTGGTAGCCGATTACGTGCGCCTGTATCCCGATCACAGTCCCGCTAGTATCCGTCATAATCTTTTCTATTTGGTCCAAACGCTCTCTAGTTCCGGCCAATATTCTGCTTACGGCAACAATTATGACTTCTTTGGTTTAAATTGGCTCAATATCGCTACGCTCTACAACCAGCATAGCGGAGCAATGTGGACCGACTAAGACAACTTTTAATTTTCGGCGGCTACCTGCTGGCACTAAGTGGAACCTCGTTTCCGCTTAGTGCCAGCGATCCGCTTGATTCCCTGCGCCAGCGAATTGATTACCTGGAAAATCAGCCCGACTCACTAGCTGCTCTGGCGCTGGACTGGCATCGCCTCGGCTTAGCCTATGACGACATCGATGATCTCCCACAGGCTATTGATGCCACCCGTCAAGCCTTGTCTTTCCGACTGGATTTAGAAAAAATGGACCCCGATCCCGTACTGGTCAGCGCGACGAATCTAGGGCTCTACCACCAGAAAATGGGCCGCTATCAACAGGCGCGTTCCTACTATCAGCTGGTCCTCGACCGAGCGCCAAACCGGAAAGTGGGCCAGGTGCATTATCAACTAGGAAAACTCTTTGATCGCTTGGGGGCTACGGTGCTGGCCGACCAGTCTTTTCGGGCCGCTAGCGCTCTGGCTCCTTTTAGTAGCGATGCCTTCAATCGGTTCTTCCTCTTTCTTGAATGGGGCAAACTATACCTGCGTGACGATCCAGGAAAAGCCATCAGCGCAGAACCACTGCTGCGCAACGCGCTCTTACTCTGTGATAGTTTAGGCGATGATGCCGACTACTACCGCGCCTATACTTTGAATAGAATAGGGTTGAGTCAAATCTATCGTGGTGAACTCGCTATGGCTATTGCGACCTTGAATGAGGCCCGTCAGATTAATTGGTCCTGCTGCGACGATGATGATCTCGCCGTCAATCTGGCTACCAATCTGGGCATAGCCCACCGCCGCTCTGGCGAAATGCAACAGGCGCTGGGTTTTTATCAACAGTCTTTATCGATCAACCAACGACTCAGCGAAGGTACTCCCGATGCTTACCTAGCCAATGACTACAACAATTTATCTACCTTCTATCTACTCAACGAGCAGCCGGACTCGGCTTGCTTCCATGCCCGTAAGGCTCTTTTTTACACCCTGCCGGGGCTAGGAGAGGGTGTAAATCAACGGCTACCCACGGAAGCCGAATTCGCTACAGTTAGCGATCCTACTGCCTTGCTGACTTTCCTCCTAGACTTAGCCCGAGCCGAGACGGCAGCAGCTGCTGTAGGAGACACTGAATTAGGGATCAGCGCCACCCATACCTACCAAAGTTGTGATGTACTAATTGATTACCTCTATCAAACTCAAGCCCAACAAGCTAGTCGACTAGAATGGCGGGCTACCGCCCGTGAGGTCTATGAGGAAGCTGTCGCTCAAGCCCTAGTACAAGACGATCTTAAGCAGGCTATCCACTACAGTGAAAAATCGCGTGCTCAGTTGCTATTGGATGAGCAATTACTGGCCCGGGCCGGAGCAGCATTGCCTACTACTTTAAGCAAGCGCCTCCAAAATTTGCGGACTGCCGCCGCCTATTACGCTGATTTAGAAGCAGATAGTGAGCAATTCCTTCGCGCCAATCAGGAATACGAAAGTTTCCGCGATTCACTGCTCATCGAATTCCCCGCCTTCGCCGTGGCCCAGGACTTAGCTCAGCAAGAAATAGCTCTTTCTGACCTGAATCTGGCTGCTTTCGAAGAAACCCTGGTAGAGTATTTCTTCGCTGCGGACTATGCCCTGGCTTTCATTGCCGATCAAGGCAACTGGCGAGTAGTCGAACTGAACCAGCAAGCTATCGAAGCGGAAGTTGGTAAGTATCGTCAGGAACTGCTGGATTATCGAACGACATTCGACCCCGAGCCAGCCCATCGACTTTACCAACTATTGATAGAACCACTTAATCTTAGCATTAATCAAGGTTTAGTCATTGTACCGGATGGCCCATTGCAAGACGTCCCTTTTTCTGCTTTTTTAACAGCCTTGCCCATTCCAGAGTCTGCTTACCAGACTTGGCCCTGGATGCAGCAGGCTCAATCTATATCCTATGCCTATTCTCTCCGGTGGTTAGCGGAGCAGCAAGTAGCAGCTGATCCGGGCCAGTTGCTGTTTTTTGGGCCAATGAGTGAGCCGCGGCCAGAGCACGGAATAACTGAAGAAGAGTGCCTGGTCTGGACGGAAAGCTTTAGTCAGGACTTAAGTCAATTGCTAGAGCCTAAAGTATTGTTGAGCACCAATGCCGATCGTGCTGCTTTCAATCGTCTGGCGCCGCAAGCAGCCACTTTACATCTTTCTTCCCACGCCTTTCCTTCCAGCCCTGATCAACCTTCTGCCTATTTCTTACTGGCGGATCAGACTGACAATCGCTATTTCACTCATGAGCTGTTTCAACATCGCTTACGGGCGGATCTCGTCGTGCTTGCTGCTTGCGAAACCAGCCTGGGCGTTTTAAATCAGGGAGAGGGCGTAGCGAGCCTTGGACGATCTTTTGCTTACGCCGGAGCAAAAAGCCTGGTGACCAGCCTCTGGCCAGTTGATGAAACAGCAACTAATGACCTCTTGCTTCCTTACTATCAGGCATTGACCTCCACTGATAAAGCTACTGCCCTCCAAACGGCGCAACGTGCTTTTCTGGATACTCAACTCAACAACGATCGGGCGCATCCCTATTTCTGGAGTGGCCTCATTTATCATGGACAGCATCAATTGGCAAAACTGGGTAAAACCACTCGGTGGTCTAATTGGTATCTTTTAATTCTTGTACTTCCGCTGGTCCTAGCCTCCCGCTACCTTATCGGTCGGCAGAGAACATCTTAAGCACGGACTTAAGGATTGGGCCTAAAACAAAACTGCCCCGGTCGAGCCTAAGGCCGCCGGGACAGTCCACACACTATGAGAACACCCATTATAATCTTGATAGCAAGCTGTTGATGATAAATCATTAGATCAGCAGCGCTTTCGTGTATATAGACGCTAAAAACTGCCCTGCGGATGCCCCTTAATTTGTTAAATAAAACTTAAGGTTCAGTAACTACTTGATAGACAATATTTTGTGTTTTTGTCCTTTGGGTGCTAATGACGTAAATCAGACATTTTTAGATCCATAACTAGGCCTTCATTATTTAAATCTTCATATTTCTCAACCAGACAATCCCCGTATATTGTGGGCGATGATTACGGACGAGAGCGTACGGGAAGTTATTGAGACCGCCAGAATTGAGGATGTGGTGGGCGATTTTGTGTCGCTGCGGCGGCGGGGCCAGAACCTGATTGGTCTCTGCCCCTTTCACAATGAGAAGACCCCTAGCTTCAATGTCAACCCCGCTCGTAACATCTATAAATGTTTCGGCTGTGGTGAAGGAGGCGACCCCGTCAAATTCCTCATGACCCTGGAGCAACTCTCCTTCCCTGATTCTATTCGCTGGCTGGCCCGCAAGTATAACCTCAAGCTTAAAGAGAAAGAATTAAGCCCGGCCATGCAGCAGGCTGCACAGGAAAAGGAAAGCCTTTTTCTGGTCAATGACTATGCTCGCCAGTGGTTTGAGGATCAGCTATTTAAAACCGAAGAGGGCAAAAGCATCGGCTTATCCTACTTCAAGTCGCGGGGCTTCCGAGAGGAGACGATGAAAACCTTCGGCTTGGGCTTTGCACCCAACGAAAGAGATGCGCTTACCCAGTCAGCTATTAAAGCCGGCTACAAAGCGGACCAACTCAATAAACTAGGACTCAGTCGTAACGGAAATCGCGATTTCTTCTACGATCGGGTAATGTTCACTATTCATAACCTAGCGGGAAAACCCACCGCTTTCGCAGGGCGCTTACTAAAAACAGAGGCTAAGGCACCCAAGTACGTCAATAGCCCCGAGACCGAAATTTACCACAAGAGCAAAGTGCTCTACGGTATGTACCAGGCTAAGCAAGCGATCCGTAAACTAGACAACGTCTACATCGTAGAAGGTTACACCGATGTGATCAGCCTGCATCAACACGGTATTAAAAATGTAGTAGCCAGTTCCGGTACTAGTCTGACGACGGGCCAAGCTAGCCTGATCAAACGCTTTACCAATAATGCCACCCTACTATACGATGGAGACAAAGCCGGTATAAAGGCAGCCTTACGGGGGGTAGATATTCTATTGGAGCAAGATTTAGATGTGCGTGTAGTTATCCTGCCCGATGGGGAAGACCCCGATAGCTACATGCAATCCCAGGGCTTTACGGCTTTTGAAGCTTATCTAAAAGAGCAAAGCAAAGATTTCCTGCTCTTTAAAGCAGAGCTCTTACTAGGGGACGAAAGCCAAGATTTGGCGGGTAAAACCCGGGTAGTGCGTGAAATGAGCAGTAGCCTGGCCAAGATTGATGCACCGCTGAAGCGCGCGGAATACATCAAGCAATTTGCTGCTTTATTAGGGATTCAGGAAAGCCTCCTCATTAACCAGGTCAACAAAGCAGTTGGCGATCGTCGCAAAGAAGTCGAGCGTGATCAACAGCGTAAGCAATGGGAAAGAGAACGCACTTCTACGCCTAAAACTAGTCCTTCTACAACTGACGACGGACAATTCCCTGGAGCCGAACCCGCCTGGCTTGATGGCCAAAGCGAAGCTCCTGTGCCAATTGACGGTTTCAGCCCCATTGCCGATAGTGGGCCGTCTATCCAGGAGGAGGATATCCTCATTGGACATAGCTGGCAAGAACGCTACCTGGCCCGACTAATTATGGTCGATGGTCACAAAGCCTACGACCCGGAAACCAATACCAGTGTTGGACATTACCTGCTGTTAAATACCCGCGATATTCTCAATGACTTTGACAGCGAACGCTATCGCAAAGTGATTGATACACTTGCTGATTTACACACGCAAGGGCAGGACAGCCCACCCCTAGAATACTGGTTGCAACATGAGGACCTCAATCTGCGCCAATTAGCGGTAGACTTCAGTGTATCCCCACACAGCTACAGTGATCGCTGGCGAGAAAAATTTGGTATCCATCTTAGCCAAAAGCTACCTGAGGATAACCAGGTGTTAGATACGACTACCTTTATTCGCATCTTCCGTATGTAAAAAATCGACCGTAAGGCTAGGGAGAATGCCAGGAAGATTCAGCAATTAGCCCAAGCTGGCGAAGAGGAAGAAATGCTACTCCATCTACGTCTACAACAAAAGCTCATCGAGTTGCGTAATGAGCTGGCCCGAGAGCTAGGCACTGTGGTTTTACCCAATAGTTAAACATTGTACGCCAGCAATTAACCGCTGTAGTCCTACTTCCTGACATTGCTTTATCGCCTAGATCGGCCTATTTTGGGGATACCGCGATAGACTACTGAACCCACACTACATCCCTATGAATCGTAAAGCAGAGCTGCTTACCCAGACCTTTCGTGACTTTTGGTCGATCTGGGCAGCACGAAAAGCTGGCGCTGCAACCATAGCAGCAATCGTTCCCTTTTTTGATCCTCAAATCACCGCCATCGGCACTGGAGACCATGAAAAAGGACGCTCCTTCGAGGAAGTGGTACATAACTTCCGTGATGATTTCCTGGAGCTAGAGACTGCTATCCGAATGAATTTTTTCCGTGAAGAAACTAAGCTGCTATCGGATGAAGTAGGTCTAATAGAGGCTGAAGCCTATGTATTTATTCCAATGGATAAAGGAAAGGAACTCAAGTTCCACCTAAGGTTTTCTACCCTATTCACTTATCGTGAAAATGGTTGGAAAATCGTCCATAATCACGTTTCTCTTCCCAACGACGGGCAGGCAGTGGGTGAGGCCTTCCCGCTGGATAAACTAAAGGCTCAAAATGCTCGTCTGGAGGCTAAAGTCCAGGAACAAACCCAGGAAATAGCCCAGCGAAACCGCCAACTACGTGAAGAGAAAAAGAAGAAGGAAGAATTGTTGCACAACATCCTACCGGAGCTAGTTGCCAACGAACTCATTGAGCAGGGTAGGGTGGCTCCCTCTAAATTTGAACAGGTCAGTGTGCTCTTCTCTGATTTTGTAGGCTTTACTCAAATTGCTGCTTCCATCTCTGCGGAAGAAATTGTCGAAGAGCTCAACGATATCTTTTTCTTTTTTGACGATATCATGCAGTCCGTCGGAATGGAAAAGATCAAAACCATTGGTGATTCTTATATGGCAGTCGGAGGCATGCCGCGAGCCGACCCCTTGCATGCGCAAAAGAGTGTTGTAGCCGCCCAAAGAATGCTGGTTTTTTTAGAAAAAAGAAATACAACCCACCCCATCAAATGGCAAATGCGCGTAGGCATCCACTCCGGCCCGGTGGTGGCTGGTGTGGTGGGCAATCATAAATTTACCTACGATTTGTGGGGCAATACCGTCAATATTGCCAGCCGCTTGGAAGGTGCCGGCCAACCAGGGAGAATCAATATCAGTAGCCAGACCTACAGTTTGGTGAAAGAACAATTTAGCTGTGAGCCTCGTGGAGAAATAGCCGTTAAAGGTGGTGGTATGGTCAATATGTATTTTGTAGCTTAATCACCCAATTCCAACCGATGAAAATTATCTCGACCAATCTTGCTGTGGAACGTACCATTCATTGGCAAGGAAAAACTGTGACTACGGGCATTTACAAAAAGCCCACTGATGAACCCCTATACTTAGCAGCTGAAAGTGTGCGAGGGGATTGTGTCGCTAACCGCGCTGTTCATGGCGGTTTGGATAAAGCCTGTTATCTGTACGGTCATAATCACTATCCTTTTTGGCAAGCTCATTTCCCCAACCTGGATTGGGAATACGGAATGCTAGGTGAAAACCTCACCATTGATAAGTTAGAAGAAGCAGAATTGCTAGTGGGCAGTATCTATCGCGTAGGTGAAGCGACTGTCCAAGTCTCCAGACCTCGCCAACCTTGCTTTAAATTCGCGGCCAAATTTGGGGATAGCAAAGCGCCTCAATTGATGCTAGATCATCTGCTCACGGGGGCCTACGTTCGGGTGCTGGAACCGGGTGAAGTACAAATAGGAGATAGCTTTCAATTGATAGAGACACCAACCCCAGCCGTTAGTATGCAGGAATTGCTGCAAATGATGTTTCAATTTGACCCAGCTCAAGACCGCATTAGAGCAGAAGAAATTTTAGAAAACTCGTCAGTCTCCGATAGTGATAAAAAATACATCCGTCGTCGACTGACTTAATTTTTTTGAGCCGGACATCAGTTTTTAATCTAGGCTTTGTAACTTGGCTATTGCAGTATTTTAGATACAATCTTGTTACTTCATCCTCGATTGATCTACATGCGTCTTTCCATTCTTTTCTTATTGTTGATCGTGGTTTGCTTTTCGAGCTGCGGTCCTCCTATGCCGTCGGAAGTGCGGGAAGCCTACGATCAGCTTCCAGAGCAAATTACGTTCAACGAACACATTCGCCCCATCCTAAGCGATCGCTGTTGGTCCTGTCACGGTCCCGATGCTAATGCTCGTCAGGCAGATCTGCGTTTGGATACCGAAGCAGGAGCCTTTGCTAGCCTGAATAGTGGCGCAGGCAAGGCATTTATTAGTGGTAGCCTAAATCGGTCAGTAGCCTGGGACCGCATGCTAGAGACCGACCCGGAATTACAGATGCCACCACCGGAGAGTAATCTTTCCTTAAGTCCCCAGGAAGTGGCCTTGATCGCTAAATGGATAGAACAAGGAGCCGAATGGCAAGAACATTGGGCCTTCTTGCCGGTTGCTGCTCCGGAAGTACCAGATAACCCAGCAGGATACCCCGCCGAAAACAGTATTGATCATTTTATCAACGAAAGCCTGCAACAGCGAGCTTTGGCAGCGGCTCCCCGGGCGGACCCCGAACGCTTATTGCGTCGACTCTATCTGGATCTCACCGGCCTAGCACCCACTCCGCAGCAGGCCGATGCCTGGCTGGCCAATCCTACTGAGGCTCATTATCGGCAGCTGGTCGATTCCTTATTGCAAACTACCACTCATGCCGAACGATTGACCATGGATTGGCTAGACCTGGCCCGCTACGCAGACTCTCACGGTCTGCACGCCGATGGGGCTCGTACTTCCTGGCCCTGGAGAGATTGGGTGATCGAAGCCTTTTACACCAATCAATCCTTCGACCAATTTGTAAGTGATCAGTTGGCTGGCGATCTCTACCCAGAAGCTAATTCTCGTCATTTGATGGCTACCGCCTTCGGTCGTATGCACCCGATGACCGCCGAAGGAGGGGTGATTTCCGAAGAATTCCGACTCTCTTATGTCTTTGATCGGGTCAATACCGTCGCAACGGGTTTGCTAGGGTTGACTATGGATTGCTCCCGTTGCCATGATCATAAATTTGACCCTCTGAGCCAGGAAGAGTATTACAGTTTTTCGGCCTTTTTCAATAATGTGAACGAGCTGGGTATGACCGGTGATGACGGGGATTTTGGCCCCTACATGCTGCTGCCCGATCCCCACACTCAAAGCCTTATAGAAAACTACGATGCGCAACTAAACGAAACCTTTAACGCCCAAGCTGCTGTCCAAATTAATCCTGAAGAGCTAGCCGCTTTTATTGAACGACAAACCATATCGCCCCCGCGACCCAATACGCGTCTTGACTTCGATAACGGACGACGCTTGAATGATGAAAGCTGGAAGTTCCCAGGCGGTGCTACAGCTACTAAAGATCTGGAAGTAGTTGAAGACGAAGAAAGGGGAAAGGTCATCGAATTCGACTATGCCTACGATGACTGCTACTTGGCAGAAGGCGTAGGCAATATCGATAGTCACGAACCCCTCTCGGTCAGCGTCTGGTTTAAGACCGTGCAGCGAGATAGCCTCCTCACACAGACACTGCTGGGCAGCAGCACAACTAAAAACCAAGCCTGGAAGGGACTGGATCTTTATCTGGATGAGGAAAACTACCTCAACGTCCGTTTTATTCGCTCCCTTCCAGATGATTTGATCCACCTACGCTCAAAGGATAGTGTGCAGACGCAGCGTTGGTATCAGGCCGGCTTTACCTATGATGGTACGGCCAGGGCGGCCGGTACAGCTTTATATCTTAATGGCCAAATGCTGGAAGTCGATGTGCTGATTGACAATCTGCGCGGAAGCATTTACCCGGTTAATAATGAAGAATGGCGCAACTTGGACGCCTTTAAAATTCGCTTGGGCCAAGCTTACCGAGCGTTTACGGGCGAGAATGGCATCTTTTTTGGTCGCCTCGACGATCTTCGTTTGTTTAATCGTAGCCTAAGCCCCGCCGAGATGCTGTTGGTGTACGACCCAGCGGCGGAGCCTAAGCAGGAACAATTGGCTACTCATTTTCGGCAGCAGAATTTGGACTTCCGCAGGTCCAGCGCTCGCGCCCGGGAGATCCAGAGAGAGCGACTAGCCGTCATGGATACCTTGCCGCGACTGATGATTATGGAGGAGATGCCCCAAGCACGAGCGACTTTCGTTTTAGACCGTGGCGCTTACGATGCTCCCCAACAACAGGTTTTTCCCGCTACCCCCCGACAAATATTACCTTTTCCTACGGACTTGCCACCCAATCGGATTGGCTTGGCTAAGTGGCTCTTCTTACCCGAGAATCCACTGACTGCTCGGGTGACGGTCAATCGCTACTGGCAATTAATTTTTGGCCGTGGCATAGTGGCTACTCCCCACGATTTTGGCAGCCAGGGTAGTTTACCAACTCACCCGCGCTTATTGGATCATTTGGCTACTGAATTCCGGGAAAGTGATTGGGATTTGCGGGCATTACTGCGCAAACTGGTGCTATCGGATACCTACCGGCGTTCGAGTGAGTTTAGCAAGGAATTGGTCATTGCCGATCCGGAAAACATTTATCTGGCCCGGGGACAGGCTCGTCGTTTACCCGCTGAAATGATTCGGGATAATGCCTTGTTTGCGGCTGGTTTACTCCGTACCGATCCTGCTGGCCCTTCGGTTAAACCCTACCAACCGGCTGGCTTGTGGTTTCAGTCCAATTACTTCTCTAAGGAGCTGTTGCATTATGTTCCAGATCAGGGGCAAGACCTCTACCGGCGCAGTATGTATACCTTCATTCGCCGTACGGCTCCGCCACCTTTTATGACCAATTTTGACGCTACGGGGCGGGATGTCTGTCTGATTGAACGAGCTGAAACCAACACGCCCTTGCAGGCCCTTAATCTGCTCAATGACCCACAGTTTGTAGAAGCTGCCCGAGTTTTGGCGCAGCGCGTTCAGCAAGAAACCTCCGAAACCGATCAACAAATACAACTCGCCTTTCGCCTGGTGACAGGCAGGAGGGCAAGACCTGCGGAAGTACAAATTCTTCAAGAACTCTATCAGGATGAGCTACAACGTTTTGGCGATGATCAGGCCGCTGCTCTGGCCTTACTGGAAGTAGGGGAGTACCCCGCTGCTGCGGACTTGGACCCGGTCACCACGGCAGCTTTGGCCTCAGTGA
This sequence comes from Bacteroidota bacterium, assembly GCA_039030655.1. GTDB lineage: Bacteria > Bacteroidota > Bacteroidia > Chitinophagales > Saprospiraceae > Neolewinella. The sequence goes on from JBCCDS010000027.1 coordinate 22,958, forward strand.
GCAACACCCTGCTGTCTTTCGACGAAGCTTACACCAAACGCTAAAACCCTTACTCATGCACTGTCATAACTACGAGAAATTTCACAGTCGCCGTGACTTCCTGCAAAAGTTTGGGATGGGAATGGGGGCCTTTGGCCTGGCTGGGCTAATGAATCCACTGAGCGGTAAGGCCGTGAATTCGCTGTTGGCTAGTGAGTCGGGTGGATTCCGCCTGCCGGTCGCAAAAGCCAAGCGGGTAATTTATCTTTTCCAATCGGGCGGCCCTAGCCAGCAAGATCTTTTCGATTATAAACCCTTGCTGCGACAAATGCACGGAGAGGAACTACCGGAAAGCGTCCGGCAGGGGCAGCGACTGACCGGCATGACCTCTGGGCAGGGCTCACTGCCGCTGGCTGGCTCCGTTTTTGATTTTGCCCAGCAGGGCGATAGTGGTGCTTGGGTCAGTTCAGCTATGCCTTACACGGGGCAAATTGCCGATGAACTCTGCTGGGTACAGTCCATGCAAACCGAGGCGATTAATCATGATCCAGCGGTGATGTTTTTTCAAACTGGATCACAATTTCCCGGCCGACCCAGTATTGGCTCCTGGCTCAGTTATGGACTAGGATCACTCAATGCCAATTTACCTGATTTTGTAGTACTGCTTTCTAAGGGGACCAACGGCGGCGCACAGCCACTTTATCCACGATCCTGGGGCCCGGGTTTTTTGCCGAGTCAGCACCAGGGCGTGCAGTTTAGAGCCGGAGTAGACCCCGTGCTTTACCTCAGTAATCCACCGGGTATTGATGCCAGTGCACGACGCAATCAATTGGATCAGTTGCGCCGACTACAGGAGCAGCAATTGGAAGCCAGCAAGGATCCGGAAATAGACGCGCGTATCGCCCAGTACGAAATGGCCTACCGTATGCAAAGCTCGGTGCCGGACTTAATGGATACTAGCCAGGAGCCAGATTACATTTACGAGATGTACGGCGAGGATAGTCGCATACCCGGCACTTATGCGGCCAACTGTTTGCTAGCACGCCGATTGGCGGAGCAGGATGTGCGCTTTATTCAGCTTTACCACCGGGGCTGGGATGCGCACGGCAATGCACCCGAGGTAGTCGCTAATCAGGCCAAGGATACCGACCAGGCTTCCGCTGCGCTGGTCATGGACCTCAAGCAGCGGGGGCTGCTGGAAGATACCCTGGTCATCTGGGGTGGCGAATTTGGCCGTACTTGTTACAGCCAGGGCAAACTTACAGCGGATAACTACGGTCGGGACCATCACCCAAAATGCTTTACGATCTGGATGGCTGGAGGTGGAAGTAAGGCCGGGTTGGTGCACGGTAAAACGGATGATTTTAGCTACAATATCGTAGCAGATCCGGTACATGTGCATGATTTCCAGGCTACGATGCTCCACTTGCTAGGAATAGATCATGAACAGTTTACCTATAAACATCAGGGCAGACGGTATCGGCTCACTGATGTCCATGGACAATTGGTCACTCAGCTCCTTGCCTAGATATTAGGATTCTTGGCTATATTGTTGCGGTGCTCTTCCACACATTACTAGTATACCCATATTCCCACCTATGTTTTATATCGCTGTAAATAACGAACAACAAGGCCCGTTCTCTATGGAAGAACTGGCTACTAAAGCACTGACGCCTGAGACGATGGTCTGGAAAGAAGGCATGGCTGCTTGGCAAGCTCTTAAGGATGTACCGGAGCTTGCCAGCCTAATGCCCAAAGCTCCACCACCACCAGTGCCTACACCACCTCCGCCACCGCCTGCTCCAACGCCACCTCCTCCGCCTTCGGTACGAGCTGCAGCTCCCCAGCCAGCGCCAAGTGCTACAGGCGACGGTGGTAGCACGCTCGAAAGTGGTACTAGTGAAATGCCCAATATCCTGGATAATGAGCTCACTCAGGACGCTAAGAATGTGTTGAGTAACATGTCACTTTCTACTGAAGGCGTCTTTGACGTAAAGTCCTCGACTTTTAGCACGAATCGCGCTACCGTCATGGCCATTCTTGGTGGGGGGCTGTTTTTTATTGGCACCTTCTTCAATTCAGCTTTTGGCTTTGGTGCCTTACTATCTCTATTGCTGTTTATTGCGGTACCCTTCGCTGCCACGGGTTTCAGCTGGTTAGAGATGAAAAAGCTATTGATTCTGAATGGAGGCAAACAAGGAGGTAGCTACTTTAATTGGGCAGGTTTGCTCATGCTAGGAGCAGCTGGCTTTATGGCCATTCTGGCCCTGATCCTTGGTTTTGCCAACCCTTTTTCGCTACTCAGCTGGTATAGTTCCATTGAAGTAATTATGGGATTAGCAGGGCTTTGTCTGCTGGGAGCGGCGGTCTTTCTTATCCTGGCAGGTACTAAGGTGATGAATTACAAAGCCAAGTATTTCAAAGAATTTGCCTATACCCTATTCGGAGGTTTCCCTCTGGCAATTCTTTTCTTCTACCTAGCACGTAGTGGAAGTGGAGGTTTCATCCTGAGATTCCTGGGTGCCCTTTTATATATGGCCCCACTGCTATTAGCCATTTTGATTTTTCAGCGAGCTGGGCGTAACAATAACCAGGTGACTTAAGGCATTAATCTAAATGGCCTATCTTTAGGACAGCAGTAGATTACAGATGAGCTTTTCCAGTCAAATTCAATTTGACTGGAAAAGCTCTTTTTCTTGCTAATTACTGTAAATGATGAGGAGATTGTCCAGCCTGAAGGTCTGTATTTTTGGAAGCTTATTGTATTTGTTGAGTTGTGGGGTCGATGCGCCCTCTGAGGTCGTAGCCGCACTGGATCGGATACCTGCCACTATCGATTATAACTTTCACGTTCAACCCATCTTATCTGATCGTTGCTTCGCCTGTCATGGTCCGGATGCTGCCAATCAACAGGCCGATTTGCGCTTAGACACGCCCGAAGGCGCCTATGCCGCTTTGAGTTCTGGTAATGGACGGGCGATCGTTGCTGGCAAGCCTGGGCAATCGGAGCTGATCGAACGAATTTTTAGCAAAGATCCGGAGATCGTAATGCCTACTCCAGAATCTAATCTCTATCTGACGGATGAAGAAAAGGCCATTCTTTTGCGTTGGATAGAGCAAGGAGCTGAGTATAAAGCACATTGGGCCTTTACACCACCAAACCTGCCCCCAGTACCCGAAAGTGGAGCTTCTTGGGCCCGTAATGAAATTGACCACTTCATCGCCCAGCAATTATCGCTTAAAGACGTCAGACCTGCTCCTGAGGCCGAGCGCTATCAATTGATTCGTCGTCTGTTTTTTGATCTGACGGGATTGCCACCTAGCTTGGAAGAATTAGATCACTGGCTTGCAGCACCAGAGACGACTTACTACGAGTCTTTGGTGGATTCTTTGCTTGCCACCTCTGCCTACGGCGAACGCATGGCTGCCCACTGGATGGACGTCGCTCGTTTTGCCGATTCCGAAGGGTACCTCGACGACTATCACCATGAATTATGGCCCTATCGTGACTGGGTCATCCAGGCCTTTAATGACAATTTGAGCTACGATCAGTTTATTCTCTGGCAGGTGGGTGGTGATCAAATGCCAGAACCTGGTACCGAGCAAATCTTGGCCACCACCTTTAATCGTACGCATAAGCAAAACAGCGAAGGTGGAATTATTCCTGAAGAGTTCAGAGTGGAATACGTGGCTGACCGAGCCAATACCGTAGGCACTGCTTTCCTGGGCTTAACCCTCGGCTGCGCGCGCTGCCATGATCACAAATATGATCCCATTTCTCAGGAGGATTATTTCAGTATGTTCGCTTTCTTCAACAGTACCATTGAGCGAGGTGACGGTATTTTTGCCCTCAATGCATCGGAAAACGGTACGCTGGATTTAAGCCAGGATTTAGCCATGAATGCCGGTCCTACACTTCCTCTGCCTAGTCCAACAACGAAGGAGGCTCGCAATAACTTAAAGGCCTATGTCCAAGAGCTGGAAGAGCAGCAGCAAGCAGCGGCAGCGGCTAATGAAGAACGTGCTCAGCAGTGGTTGTCACAACGTTTGGATATTTCCGCCTTCGAGCAAGCTATCCAGTCGGCTACCTTAGGACATTTCGATTTTGCCGGAGCAGCTGATGGACGTACGCCTAATTTGGCCGAGGGAGGCCAGCCGGCTACTTACCATGAGTTGGAGCTGGTGTCAGGTCGGTCCGACCTGGGCTTGCGCAGCGATGCTGCTGGCTTGTGGTCGGTAGCAGATGATCAATTAAGCTTTGAACATGCTCAGCCCTTTACCATCAGTTTTGCGGTAAAGACCCCTAAGGCCTACGATAATGCCCTGGTCCTCTTTAACAACAACTGGCGCACCGCTGGCTACCGCGGTTGGGATGTTGTGCAAGATAGCAGTAGCTTACACTTTCGCCTCAATCATGCACATCCCTTTCAATCCTTGGAAATTGTAGATCAAGACAGCTTACCTCATAATGAGTGGGTACATTACGTCTGGACTTACGACGGCAGTGGAGACGCTAACGGCATGCGACTGTACCGAGATGGTCAAGCAGCCGAAATTACCATCCTGCGTAACCATTTATTGCGTTCTAGCCGACCGTACCCCAACGGAAGCCCTCAGCTGATCTACACGAATTATCCTGGAATGGCCATCGGTAATCGGCATTACGAGCAGGATTTTACCGGCGGTGTACTGGATGATATTCGGATCCTGGACCGGGAAGCTGGACAGCTCGTAGCGGCTTATTTATATCAAAAAGAACAAGCACTTAATTCATTAGTAGCTGTACTTCCGCCCGATACGGGCCAGTATGGGCAGGTCGAAGCGCCGCGGAGATCCTCGACCCTCGGGGTCTCACCCTCCCCAACAACTGATGCTGATTGGTCTTCTTTGCTGGCCGAGTTTTATGATCTATTCATCGATCGCGATCAGGCGAGCTATCGCAGTGAATTAGAAGCAGCACGTACCGAATTGATCGCTGCGATTGATACCGTACGGGAAGTCATGGTGATGGGCGACTGGGAAGAAGAACGACCCACTTATCTGCTCGATCGCGGTGTTTATGATGCTCCGGCTCAACAAGTTCAACGGGACGTTCCAGCCGACATCCTGAGCTGGCCAGAAGATCTCCCGCGAAACCGCTATGGCCTGGGAAAGTGGTTAATTGCCGATGATCACCCCCTTACTTCCCGGGTGGCAGTTAATCAGTATTGGTACCTGATCTTTGGACGAGGCATCGTAGAGACAGCCGAAGATTTTGGAGCTCAGGGTGCTTTGCCAACTCACCCAGAATTACTCGATTGGTTAGCGGTAGATTTTCGGACAAATGGCTGGGATATAAAGCGCTTAATGAAACAACTGGTCATGTCAGCGACTTATCGCCAGTCCAGTGTGATACGCCCCGAGTTAGAAGAAATTGACCCTGATAATTATTTGTTAGCACGCGGACCAAGATACCGCCGTTCTGCGGAGATGGTTCGCGATCAGGCCCTTGCGGTGAGTGGCTTGTTGGATGAAAGGGTAGGGGGCAGATCTGCCTTTCCCTATCAACCCGAAGGACTATGGTTGGAGACCAATGGTCACGTACATTCTAAGCCTTATGTAATCGATCGAGAGAATGGGCTGTATCGTCGCTCTCTTTACACCTTCTTTAAACGGAATGCACCACCGCCTAGCATGTTGATTTTTGATGCAAGTATTCGGGCCGAATGTCAAGTGAGGCGCCGACTATCCAGTACACCACTTCAAGCATTGGTATTACTGAACGATCCTCAAATACTGGAAGCCAGTCGGGCCTTAGCTGAGCAAAGTCTACGTCAGTTTCAGGAAATGGAAGCTGCCTTAACTGCTATCTTTAGAACACTTACCAGCCGGCCGCCAAGCTCTCGTGAAAAAGCGATTCTGCTGGAACAGCTGGTAACTGAGCAAAGATATTTCACCGCCGATAAAAATCGAGCCAGAGCTTACCTCGCGGTTGGCGTACATCCTCCTGATCCAGACCTGCCCTTAGTTGAAGTTGCTGCGCTGAGTCGTATGGCCAATACTATTCTGAATACCACCGAAGCCTACTACAAAAACTAAGTGATGAACGAAGCTATCCAAAGAGCACAGTACCGCCATACTCGTCGTAATTTTTTACGTACGACGACAAAGGGCTTGGGCGCTTTAGCGCTTGGCTCGCTGATCCTGCCCGATGCTTTTGCGCAAACTGCCAGCCCTGCTAAGCCTGAAGCTGTTCCCGGTTTGTTGGCAGCACTTCATCATGCTCCTAAAGCCAAAAGAGTAATTTATCTCTTTCAGTCCGGTGGCCCTAGCCAGCTAGAACTCTTCGACTACAAGCCCCTACTCAACGAGCGCTGGGGAGAGGAAATTCCCAACTCGGTCCGTGGCGGTCAAAGACTATCGGGCATGTTAGCCTCACAGGCTAGTTTTCCTTTAGTGGGATCGATCTATAACTTCCAGCGTCATGCCACTACCGGAGGCTATTTCAGCGAATTGCTGCCCTATACTAGCCAGGTCGCGGAAGATATATGTGTGGTCAATTCCATGTATACGGAAGCCATCAACCACGAACCCGCCGTAATCTTTATGCAAACCGGTTCTCAGGTGACGGGCCGGCCAAGTTTCGGCTCTTGGATGAGTTACGGCCTGGGTAGTCCCAATGAGAATCTTCCTGCTTTTGTAGTCCTGTTGTCCAAAGGTCGACCCGATGTACAAAACTTGAATAAGCAATCCTGGAGTAGTGGTTTCTTACCTTCTCACCATCAGGGCGTTCAGTTTCGCTCCGGAGCTGACCCCGTGCTTTATCTTGGTAACCCACCAGGTATTGATCGAGATAGCCGCCGCCGGGAATTGGACTATCTCGAACGCCTGGAACGAGAACAACAAGCCGTTTGGGGAGATGGAGAGATAGACTCCAAAATCAGCCAGTACGAAATGGCTTATCGTATGCAGGCCAGTGTGCCGGAAGTCACTGATCTATCCGACGAACCCGATTACATATTTGATCTGTACGGAGAAGATGCCCGTATTCCCGGAACTTACGCTGCTAATTGCCTACTAGCTCGTCGCTTGGCTGAACGAGACGTACGTTTTATCCAATTGTATCACATGGGCTGGGATCAACACGGGAACCTACCTCAAGATGTGCGACAAATGGCTCGCACTAGCGATCAAGCCTCCGCAGCCCTGATCAAAGATCTTAAACAAAGAGGTCTGCTGGAAGATACCCTGGTTATCTGGGGAGGAGAGTTTGGCCGAACTTCCTTTAGCCAGGGTAGGCTGACGACTACCAACTATGGTCGCGATCATCATCCGCGCTGTTACAGCTGTTGGATGGCGGGCGGAGGGATAAAGCCTGGAACAGTCTGGGGGCAAACCGACGATTTTGGCTATAATATTGCAGCGGACGGAGTGCACGTCCACGATTTTCAAGCTACCATGCTTCACTTGCTGGGTGTTGACCACGAACGCTTAACTTTTAAGCACCAAGGGCGCCGCTATCGCCTCACGGATGTACATGGTCACGTGGTAAAGGGTATCTTGGCTTGAGCTAAATTTAACGTGGAATTACCTCTATTTCTATTCGAAAGGCTCCTACCGTTCTGCCATTAGCACCAACTACGCCGATGGTTACCGGATAGGGGCGATTGACAGCCCTCAGTTCTACTTCTCTTACGTGAGCAGGACGATTGCGGCCATGGGCGCTGGGGCGTTCTTGCTCAAAATCAGCCTCGCAGCTTACACAACTGGGCAAAGCTGGTGGCAATTCACCCCATCCTCCAGAATAAGCGTAAAGGCTGAGCTCTTCCCTTCGATCTTCAGGAATAACTCGGATGAGCATCGTTGAATAGCGAGGAATTTCCGTTTTTATTAAGTAATGATTACCGGTGAATTTATCCTTCCTTGGTTCAACAAAACATGCATTACTGGAATTCCATGCCCAGCTTAAGTCAGGCATCGGGATTCCTTCGGAAAGCTCTGCCTTGACACTCACAACTTGACCACTTTGGGCCTCTACTAAAGGAGGCGTTACTTGGGCGATTAATAATTGATTGAATCCAGAAAAGCTGAGGAGTAACCATAAATAGGGACGCACATTAATCGGTTTTAGTGATTGACCAAAGATAAGCCAATGTTGTTTTTTTTCTCCCCGAATTCCGGTAGCGCCGCGAAATACCAGTTATCAATCCCACCAGTTACGATTACAATAATCGCGATCTCCAATCTGAATACGCTCTCTGATTTGAGGGAGTAGGGTGCACTTCCGCAGGTCCGCAGCCAATATCCTCCTCACCGGATCTGACCAGGGATGATCACTAAGGGTGAAGCCTCCCCAGTGAATAGGTAAGAGTTGTTCGGCTCCTAAATCATCAACCGCTTGGATAGTTTCTTCCGGTATCATGTGAATATTTTTCCATCGCTTGTGGTACTGTGCACTATCCAGCATGCAAAGGTCAAAAGGCCCTAGCCGCTCGCCAATCTGACAGAAATGACGGCCATACCCACTGTCACCGCCAAAATAGATGCGGCTCTGAGCGGTGTAAATTGCAAAACCACACCACAGTGTTTTGTTGCGTAATCGTGGTTTTCTACCACCAAAATGTCTAGCAGGAGTAGCGATAAAGCGAATCCCTGCAATCTCTACTTCATCCCACCAGTCTACCTCCGTAATTTTCTCGTTTGGGACCCCCCATTTTCTTAAATGACTTCCTACTCCGAGCGGTACCAGAAATGCCTTGGTTTTATCTTTAAGAGCAAGCAAACTCTCATAATCCAGATGGTCATAATGATCATGAGAATAAACGATCAAATCGATTTCTTCAAAACCGTTTAAATCCAGCGATTGGCTGTAATCAAAGCGATGTCCCAAAAAGGGAATAGGAGCTACCCAATCCCCTAGCATAGGGTCTAGTAAAATGGTCTTCCCTCCTGATTCTAATCGTAATGCAGAATGCCCAAACCAGGTCAAGTAATCTTTATCTTCTTTTAAAATAGTTGCTTCTTCGCCTTCAAAAACAGGCAGGGCTGCTGAAGGATAAGTGTTTTTGGCTTTCCAGTAGCCAATTAGATCGCCAAATAGAGAGGCTAGATCTTCTTGGATGGGTGTTTTATCAAGGTTGCGAAATCGGCCGTTGCGCCAATTGGGGGATTGGCGTAATGCTTTGGTATTACCTACGGCACCAAATTGCGGATTGCGTTCAATCCTTCTTTTGATGTATAAAAAGGGTAGCAGTAAAAAACCAAAGAACCAGTGAGGTCTCAAGAGTCTATGTTTTTCACAAAATAGCTTGCAGTTTCCTTAGGAGCAAGTTCTACAGCTAAGTAATTTTAATTTGAGTCAACCCACAACTTGGTGTAAATCAGATCATTAGTCTAGTTGTTGATAATTATCTCATAACACTATATACGCGCAATGTGGTTTAGGTGCTATCTTGTTGATGAATTTTATGCATTCGAAATAGTTTTTATAAACTCACTAATTGTATGAAGCTTAATTTAAGATGGGGCCTGATGGCCCTTTCGCTGTTGTGCTGTTTTTCGATAGCACAGGCACAGCAGCGTGTAAGTGGTATTGTGACTGATGCGGATTCTGGCGAAAGCCTGATCGGTGCCAGTATTTTGGTAGAAGGTACCAGTACTGGAACGATCACCGATATCGACGGATCATATACCATAACCATCCCAGAAGGTGGCAGCAATCTCCAGTTTAGTTATACAGGTTATGCGACCGTCACTGAAACGATCAATGGCCGTTCTCAGATTGATGTTCAGTTATCCGCAGGCTCTGTTTTGGATGAAGTTGTAGTCATTGGCTACGGTTCCGTCAAGAAAGACGACCTGACTGGTTCGGTCAATACCGTAGAGGCTCGGACCTTTAACCAAGGGGCAATCGTAGCTCCTACGAACCTGATAGCAGGCAAGGTAGCGGGAGTCCAGGTACAAAATGACTCTGGTGAACCCGGTGGTGGAGTTACTGTACGAATTCGGGGAGGCACCTCGGTTACGGCCAGTAACAATCCACTATACGTTGTAGATGGTATTCCTCTTCCCGATAATGGTGGAGGCGTAGCAGGAGGTAGAAACCCACTTAACTTTTTGAACCCTAGTGATATTGAGTCTATGACGGTTCTCAAAGATGCCTCCGCTGCAGCTATCTATGGTTCGCGTGGTGCGAATGGGGTAATCATCATTACGACGAAAAAGGGCGTAGCAGGCGCTCCTCAGATTACTTACGATGGAAACTTCACGGTTTCCAATGTTATTGCTGGCACCCAGCAAAGTCTAACTGCTGACCAGTTCAGAGATGTCGTGACTTTTGCAGCCCCTGACCGAATCGAGCGTTTAGGTACCAACAGTACAGATTGGTTTGATCAAGCTACCCAAACCGGTTTTGGGACCCAACACAATCTGAGTATTGGTGGCGGTAGCGAGTCCAGTACTTACCGTGCTAGTATGGGGTACCAACAACTGGAAGGGGTCTTGATCGGTGCGGAAACTGAGCGCATCAACCTTGCTTTGAATTTTACCCAAAGTATGTTCAATGATAAGTTACGGATAGGCCTAAATCTAAAAGGAGTAAGTACGAACAACGACTACGATAACGGAGTAGTAGGGGAGACTCGTCGCTTTGATCCTACTCAGCCAATTTTTGATCCTGGGAACAATACCTTTGCAGGCTTCTTTGAATACAATCAAGCTTTGGCTCCACGAAATCCGGTGAGCACTATTGAGCAAATCCAGAATGGCGGTAGCGCCTACCGTGGCATCGGTAATTTGGATTTAGAATACAACTTTGATGACTTGATCCCGGGTTTGAGCTATAAGGTAGTACTCGGATTTGATGTCGAAGATGGTCAGAGCGAGCGTTTCGTTCCTCGCACCTACGCTAACGAATTGGTGAGCGGTTTTGACGGAGAATTTGAAATTAAGAATGGCCGCAGAACCAGTAAGCTTTTCGATACTTATTTGACCTATGATTTTTCCGTTGGAAGTAATCAGTTTAAGTTACAGGCAGGATACTCTTACCAGGACTTCGATCAGTTCTATCCAGAATACATCGGTCGGAACCTGGAAACAGATGCCTTTGGCCCTTTCAATCCCGGTATTGCTGATGAATTGATCGTTCGCAGTACTATTATCGAAAATCGCCTGATCTCGTTCTTTGGCCGTTTGAACTGGAACATTAACGAGAAATACTTGATTACAGCTTCCTTACGACGCGATGGTTCCAGTCGCTTTGGCGAAGAAAATCGCTGGGGTCTATTCCCATCTGCTGCCTTTGCCTGGCGAGTACTGGAAGAAAGTTGGGCTAGTGGTCTAACCGGCGCATTCACCGATCTTAAGCTGCGTGTTGGATACGGCGTAACGGGCAACCAGGATTTTGATGATTATTTGTACTTGCCAATTTATCAATTTGGCGACCAGCGGGTGCGCTACCAGTTCGGTGATGAATTCATTTCTACCGTTCGTGCCAATGCTTACGATGCCGGCCTGAAGTGGGAAGAGACCACCAGTTGGAATATTGGACTGGATTTCGGTTTCCTCAATAACCGCCTGACGGGTATTCTGGAATTCTATCAGAAGGATACGGAAGACTTGCTGTTTAGCATTAATGTGCCGGCTGGTACCAACTTGAGTGACCGAGTTACCACGAATATTGGCGCACTGCGCAACCGCGGTGTTGAACTTACCTTAAATGCAGTAGCTATTGATCAACCTGATCTGGGACTAAACTTTACGGGTAACATCAGCTTCAACGATAATGAGGTTCGTCAGTTGGATGGCGCAGGAAGTGCCGACGTGCTTACTGGAGGCATCTCCGGTGGAGTAGGTAATAACGTACAAATTTTGCGTGTAGGAGAAGCAGTTAATGCTTTCTACCTTTATGAGCACATTATCGGTGATGATGGTCGCCCGCTTGCCGATGGAATCGACCATAACGAAGATGGTGCCATTAACCTGGCTGATATCTACGTAGATCAGAACAACGATGGTATGGTTAACGACCAGGACCGTCGGGTTGCTGAACAACCAGCTCCAAGAGCTGTACTTGGTTTGACTACCAACTTGACTTACAAGAACTTTGATTTCTCATTCACCTTCCGAGGAGTTCTGGGTAACTTTAACTACAACAATAACAGTTCCGTGCGTGGCTATTTCCGTGCCATCACCGAAGGCGGCCAATGGCTAAATAATCTACACCCCTCAGCCACCTTTACGCGTTTTAGTGGTCCGCAATACTTTAGCGACTACTATCTAGAAAATGCCAGTTTCCTGCGCCTGGATAATGTGCGAATCGGGTATAATTTCGGCGCAATTGCCGGCGGTGCAATGAATCTGAATGTATACGCAATTGGACAGAACCTATTCACTTTGACCAATTATAGTGGTTTGGATCCCGAGGTAGGTAACGGTATTGATAATGCCCCCTTCCCTCGCGCCCGAATTTTTACGGTTGGTTTACGCTTAGGACTTTAATTAATAAACTATCTGCTCGAAATTGCGAAATGAAATTTGGAGTAAAAAATTATAGATCAATCATGCAGAATTATCAAGCAATTTTGCTCTTGCTAATCGGCCTAAGTATGGCATCCTGTACTGACCTGGAGCTATTGCCCCAGGATCGTGCTGACCCTAATGCAGTGCTTTCTTCAGAGGATAACTACGAGGCTTTTTTAGCACGTATCTACTCTGGTTTAGCCGTTACTGGTCAGCAAGGCCCCGCTGGAGCCTCTGACATCCAGAGCCTCGATGAAGGTTTTAGTCAGTATCTACGTCCATTTTGGCAGTTACAGGAACTGACTACCGAATCTTCCGTAATTGCCTGGGGCGATGCTGGTTTGCCCGAATTATGCTTTCAGACCTGGACGAGCGATAATCAATTTGTCCGTGCTATGTACTATCGCATCTTCTTTCAGGTAAGTCAAGCCAACGAATTCTTGCGCGAAACCACTGAGGATAAACTACAAGCACGCGGTATCCGCGAAGGTTTCTGGCCAACGGTCGATATCTACCGGGCTGAAGTCCGATTTTTACGCGCTTTCAGCTATTGGCACGCCATCGATATGTTCGGTGATGTGATTTTCTACACGGAAGAAAACGCTGTAGGTGGTGATAATCCGCCTCAACAAAGCCGGGCTGAAGTATTTAACTTTATAGCCTCTGAGCTGGCTGCGATTGAAAACGAGTTGCCAGAACCGGGAGGGAATGTTTACGGGCGAGTTGATCGTGCTGCGGTTTGGATGTTACAGGCCAAGCTGTTCCAGAATGCAGACGTTTATGCTGGTCAGGACCGTCAATCAGATGCTATTACCGCGTTGGAGAAAATAATCAACAGTAATAATTTCCTGTTAGAGCCAGAGTATGCTCATCTTTTTGGGGCAGATAATCATATCTCTCGCGAGTTAATCTGGACCATTCCTTTCGATGGGCTAAATACACAGACTTTTGGAGGCCTTACTTACTTGACGCATGCGCCCGTCGGTGGGACAATGGACCCACTGGCCTACGGTATCAACGGTGGCTGGTTCGGTTTGCGTACTACTTCTGGTTTAGTCAATCAATTTGAGGACCCAACAGGAGAAACCGATGAAAGAGCCATCTTCTATACCGATGGACAGACGCTGGAGATTGACAACATCAGTGAATTCAGCCAGGGATATGCTGTACCTAAGTTCACTAATATTACCAGCGAGGGCGAGACAGGGTCTGATCCACGCTTTGCGGATACAGACTATCCTGTTTTTCGTCTGGCAGATGCCTACTTGATGTACGCCGAGAGTGTACTTCGTGGTGGTGGCGGAAGTCGTGAAGTAGCCCTTCAATTAATCAACGATTTACGGGAGCGGGCTTTCGACAGTAATGCTGGTAACATTTCCGATGCAGAGCTGACGCTTGACTTCATCCTGGATGAACGTTCTCGCGAATTGTACTGGGAAGGCCACCGTCGTACCGACCTGATTCGTTTCAACCAGTTTTCTGAAAATGGAGTCTGGCCCTGGAAAGGAGGCGTAGCAGAAGGACAAACGACGGACAGTTTCCGCAATTTGTTCCCTTTCCCGGCTACGGAAATCTTGGCTAATCCTAACCTTCGCCAGAATACTGGCTATTAACTCAATAATCGTTTCTGCAAGCATACTGTCTATTGAATTAGTGAAGGCTTGCAGTAAATCATAAAGTCTATCATTTATTATGAAATTACAGCATAAACTATTAGGGTTGCTGGTCCTCGTGCTACTAAGCGTGACGGGCTGTGACCGTAATGAAATTGACGTGGCTAGCCAGACGGATTTTCCTCCGGGTATTTTAAGCACCTTTCCCATTGCTAACTCGATGACGGTGCGTGAAGATTTTGACATCAAAGCCATCTTCGTTGATGGAAGTACCTCTCCACTTGCTTCGGGCTCGATGTCGCTGCAAGACGCCGATGGTAATGAGCTAGCCTCGACCAGTGGTAGTCTGAGTGGATTACGAGATAGCCTGGTGATTCCTGCCGCTGACTTTAATCCCAATAGCCTTGATTTTACCGATTACCAAGTTGTAATCAGTGTCTCTGACCAAAAGGGGCAGACCTCGGATTTAGTTGTGCCTTTCACCCTTACTGCTCTTCCCTTTGCCGCTAACCACAATGAGATGTGGATTGCCGGCGCATTTAATGGTTGGGGAGCCGATGCCATGACACTGGTAGCTGACCATATTTGGGAAATCGAAGGCGTAGACCTGGAAAACGATGGTTGGAAATTTAAGAATTGCTTCGACTGGTGTGATGAGGACTGGGGTGACCCAGACTGTGATGGCTTCATGAACTCTAATATGGCTACCGGGAACGGTAATACCGAATGTGGGTACTCCGGTGATGTTCGGGTGCGCTTTAATGATGCCACGCTGAGTTACAGCGTTGCTCCATTGGTCGAATTGGAAAGTAATGTTTCCGGTTTGTTCTTACTGGGTAACTTCAACGACTTTGAAGGCAACGAATTTCAGTTCAGCCTGACCGAGAACAATACCTGGGTACTGGCCGAAGCACTGATTGCTCCTGGCGACCGCTTTAAATTCGCTGAAATGCCCGATCTGATGGGTACCATCTATGGTGACGATGAAGGCGACGGGATTGCTGAACCATTCGGAGGAAATATCGTCTTCTCGGGCGATCAGGAAGCTTTTTACAGCTTTATGTTCAATGACCAAACCCTCGAGTACAGCTTCGAATTCTTACGCTTGCCCAGCGTAGGGATCATTGGCGATGCTACTCCTGGTGGCTGGGCTGAGGATACTGATATGAACGATGATGATGGCGATGGCATTTACACCATTAATCTAGAATTAATGGATGGCTTTGTTAAGTTCCGCGCTAACGATGACTGGCCCGTCAATTGGGGTGGTGCTACAGGTACTGCCGATGACTTTCCCGCTGGCGATGCAGTGTTCAACAGTGATTTCAATATCCCAGTAGTAGCTGGGGTTTACGACATTACCTTGAATACCAATGATTTAACCTACAGCTTTGAAGCAGATGGGGGTATTACAAGCATTGGGATCATTGGCGATGCTACTCCTGGTGGCTGGGCTGAGGATACTGATATGACTGATGATGACGGTGATGGTATCTGGGAAATTTTGATAGGATTGGGTAGCGGTCAAGTGAAATTCCGCGCCAATGATGATTGGCCTCAAGGAAATTGGGGTGGTGCTACTGGTACCTCCGATGATTTTCCTTCTGGAATTGGGGTGTCGGATAGCCCCGACAACATTCCAGTGGAACCCGGTTTATACGTCGTTACTTTCAACCTGAATACCCTCGAATACAGTTTCGCTCCAGCTACCATGGGTATCATCGGAGATGCTACGCCGACCGCATGGGATTCCGATACGGACTTAACATTTGATGCCGCTAGTCCAAATTTGATGGAGATTCAGATGGATCTGGTCGTAGGTGGTGCTAAATTCCGTCTCAATGATGATTGGCCTCCAGGGAACTGGGGTGGTCCTGACTTCCCCAATGGGATAGGTATACTGGATAGCCCAGACAACATCCCTGTTGACGTTGCCGGCAATTATGTGATCCAATTCAATGTACTGACTAAGGAATATAATTTCCAGCTCCAGTAATTTATTGAATTAGTTGGCAGTAGGAGAATGAGTGGATGTGCCCTGGCGTGTTCACTCATTCTTTTTGGTGTGTATAATTTTAGTACTTCCGCAGGTATTGAGATCGTCCTAACTCTGTTGGAACTTCTAGAATCGGGACTTTATAATTTATCGTCTCGTCTCTCGACTCTGGCAACCTGCAAGGCAGGTCTCGCAATTGCATTACACCTGCGGAAGTACAAAAAAAGAAAAGTAATCGATGAGGCATTTAGTAAAGCTTACACTCCTTTTTATGCTGGGTGGACAACTTGCGGCCCAGCCGTATTTTACGGATGTCAGCACCCAGTCAGGGGTTGAGATCTTTGGCCTTTACCGCGGGGTAGCCGTCGGTGATTACAATAATGACGGCTGGGAAGACCTGCTGTTTACTGGCTTTAGCGGTGCGACTCGCCTCTTGCGCAATGAGGGGGATATGACCTTTAGCGACCAAACCGAGCTGCTGGGCTTGCTGGGCATTGAAAACTTCAGTGCGGGTATCTGGGCCGATCTGGATAATGATGGAGATGCTGATCTAATCCTTGGGGGAAGCCTGGAACCAAGCAAGGTCTATCGCAATGATGGCGGCAACTTTGTTGATTTAACCCAGAGTTGTGGGGTAGGGGTTGAAGGCCGAGTACTGTCGCTGAATGTGGCGGATGTGGATAATGATGGTTGGTTGGATGTATACTTTGCCGAGCTTAACGGGCGAAACGCTTTTTTCCGGAATCAGGGGGATTGGACTTTCGTAGATGAGACTGTTGCTCGAAATATGACGGATGACCAAATTAGCATGGGGGCGATCTTCACGGATTATAACCAAGATGGGGCCATTGATCTGTATCTGACGCATGACGGAGATCAGCCGAACATCATGTTGCAGAACGATGGCCAGGGTTACTTCACCAATGTTTCATTGGCTACGGCTACGAATGTGGCAGCAAATGGAATGGGAGTAGACGTCGCGGATCTGGATGGCGATGGCTGGCTAGATATTTATATCACGAATCTGTACGAGAATAATCTCTTGCGAAATTTAGGGGGGGACTTTTTTTTGGATCGATCCATTGCCAGCGGTACTCAGGATCTGGGTATGGGCTGGGGGATAGTTGCCCTTGATGTGGATCTAGATGGTGACCAGGATATTTATGTAGGTAATGAGACTAATTTTAATGTAGGGGGTATCTACTATGATAACATTCTCTACCTCAATGAGGGGGCGCTCAATTTCTCTATTGCAGATCCAATGGGGGCCTGGGCCAGTAGTCGGGGTACCTATGGAGTGGCTTCAGCTGATCTGGATCGGGACGGTGACCTGGATCTGATACTGGCGAATAGCTCTACTGGCTGCGAGTTGTTACGCAACGATACCTCCACAGACGGCCATTGGCTCAGCTTCAGCCTAGAAGGCGTGGAAAGTAACCGGGACGCTGCCGGAGCAAGAGTAACGGTCACCTGTGGTGAGCAGAGCTGGACGGATGAATTACATCTTGGCGCAAGCTTTGCCAGCCAAACTAGCAAGCAATTGCACTTTGGTTTGGGAAGTAGTATTGACTTAGCAAAGGTGACCGTTTTTTGGCCTTCCGGGCAGGTGGATAGTATAGCCGATCTATCGCTTGATCAACACTATGATTTAGTAGAAGGTGAGGGACTGGTTTCTTCTGTGGAGGAATTAGGGAGCGAAGACGTTTTTCTAGCGCCTAATCCTGCTAGTGATTGGGTGAATTTTTCTGCTTCGATTTGGCAAGGAGAAGCGTCGGCGAAGCTACGCTGGTGGTCAATAGATGGTCAGTTAATGGCGCAAGACCAGTTAGTTAGTGGTACTACCCGTATACCAGTTCCTTCATCTCTAAACCCAGGAACTTACCTAGTTGAAATCGAGACAGCTCAAAAAATCAGAGTGCAGCGGATAATCGTTTTCTAGAGTTTTGTAATCAAATTATTGATGTTTGTTGCTAAGTGACTGGTTTTCAGAGGTGACTTGTTCGAATAAATTAAACCATTCGACAATTTCTAAATAAGCGAAAATTCGCTCTCAACTATTGTTCATCCTGCCGATAGATGCTACCTTGGCTGTATGCTACAATCGATCATTTTTATGTTAGTAGCGGGCCTGGGATTGGGGTACGCGCTCTGGCAATTTGCACAGGTCCGACAAGCGATTTTATTAGGTAAAGATGAGGCAATTGATGGCCCTTCTGGTAACCGCTGGCGGAATATGACCCTGGTCGCGCTGGGTCAGAAAAAGATGTTTAAGCGCTTAATCCCCGCTATCCTACACTTAATGCTCTACGTAGCCTTTGTAATTACTCAGATTGAACTGATCGAGATATTTATCGATGGTATTTTTGGAGTACATCGCTTCTTTGCCGATAAGCTAGGCGGATTCTACACCTTCATGATCAGTTTTATTGAGGTACTCTCCGTTTTGGCTTTCGTGGCTACCCTGATTTTCCTCATTCGCCGTAATGCACTGAAAATTCCACGTTTTATCAAGCCGGAAATGAAGGGGTGGCCCAAATTGGATGCCAACCTCATCCTGATATTCGAAATTATCCTGCTGATCTGCATCTTCACCATGAATGGTACGGATGTAGTTTTACAGAGCCTGGATCCAGCACATTATCCCGCTACTGGGACTTTAGCCGTTAGTAGCTGGCTCGGGCCAGCCCTCTTTGGTGGATTCAGTGAAAGTACTCTGGTCGTCTTAGAACGCGTAGGCTGGTGGGGGCATATTATTATGGTCCTTTGGTTCTTGAATTATCTGCCTAAGTCAAAGCACCTACACATTATTTTGGCCTTCCCCAATACTTTCTATGCACGTTTGAATCCCCGTGGACAAATGGTCAATATGCCGACTATTATGAACGAGGTCAAAAGCATGATGAATCCTGCTGCTGCTGTCGATGCCGGTGGTGAAATGGAAGAACTGCCCACTTTTGGTGCACATGACATCCAGGAAATGAGCTGGATTGATTTACTAGGAGCTTACAGCTGTACGGAATGTGGCCGCTGTACCGCTGAATGCCCGGCAAACTTGACGGGGAAGAAACTTAGCCCTCGTAAGATCGTAATGGATGTGCGTGATCGTACCCAGGAAGTCCATGATAAGTTGCGTTCTGGTAAGGAAGAATACTGCGCTAATCCGTCAGAACCGCTTTCTATCTCCAATTTTGACGACGGAAAATCGCTTTGGGATTACATCAGTAGGGAAGAAATTCACGCTTGTACAACCTGTAATGCCTGTGTAGAAGCTTGCCCTGTTTTGATCAATCCATTAGAGATGATCAATAAAATGCGGCGCTATGAGATACTCACTGAAAGTGCAGGTCCGGGTGACTGGCTACCCTTGTTCAATAGCATTGAAAATAGTGGTGCCGCTTGGAGTGTAGGAACGAGTCGCCTTGCTTGGGCGCAGGAGAATGAAGCCTAAGCTTTTAAACCTAACTTTTTCATTTTAAGATGATTGAATAATGAAATTGCATTACTACTACTAATGACGAATAATTATCTGGATTACTTTGTCGATTTAGAAAATGGTTCTACTGCTGAAGTGAGTGAACCGGATAGCGGGTATTCTAAATCTGATAAAAAGGCATTTGTAGAAGAGCTACAAAAGCGTACAAAAGCACAAGCAATTTCAGTCATTAATCTTATCGAGCGAACACCGTTTTCTCCCGGTATGAAAGTTTTGGGAAACCAGATTATCAAATCTGCCACCTCTACCGCAGCGAATTACCGAGCAGCATGCCGTGCGAGATCAAAGAATGAATTTTTTGCTAAAATGAGTATCGTTGTCGAAGAAAGTGATGAAACAGTATTTTGACTCGAATGCCTAGCAGAAAGCGCCGTCAAATGTGATAAAGAGGAAGTACAGCGTCTCTTGCCCAATGCTAAAAGAATACGTGCTGTAATGTCAAAGGCCCGAATCAACATCAAATAATATCACCCCCACATCCAATCATCCCTATCACCCCATCATCCAATCACCCCATCATCCAAAATATGAAAGTCAAGACAATCGCTCAATATCAGGCCGAGGACCAACAGCCAGAAATTCTCTTTTGGACCGGTTGTGCAGGATCCTTTGATGATCGTGCCCAAAAAGTAACCCGCGCTTTTGCAGAGATTCTCACCAAAGCTGAGATTTCTTTTGCGGTGCTTGGGGATGAGGAAATGTGTACCGGTGATCCAGCCCGTCGGGCGGGTAACGAGTTTTTATTCCAGATGATGGCGCAGCAAAACATCGCCGTCCTTAACATGTACGAAGTCAAGAAGATCGTAGCGACCTGTCCGCATTGCTTCAATACGCTTAAGAATGAGTATCCTGAATTAGGCGGTAACTACGAGGTGATACACCATACGCAAATGTTACAGGAGCTGATTGATAGCGGCCGGGTAAAAATGCAAGGTGGTGGTGAGTTTAAAGGTCAAAAGATCACCTATCACGATAGCTGCTACCTGGGGAGAGTAAATGGTGTTTATGAGGCACCCCGCTCTGTTTTGGAGGCCCTAGATGGCGATCTAGTTGAGCTCAAAAGATCCCGTAAGAATGGACTTTGCTGTGGGGCAGGAGGAGCGCAAATGTGGAAGGAAGATGAAGCGGGTAATGAACGGATTAATATTGAACGAGCTGATGAAGCTTTAGCCACAGGAGCTGGTGTGATTGCGGTGAATTGCCCATTCTGCCTAACTATGATGAGCGACGGGGTGAAGAACCGCGAGAAGCAGGATGATGTTATGGTCTATGACCTGAGCGAACTAATCGTTCAGCAAATGCAATAGATTTTATGCTGAAAGAACAACTAACAACTTCTTTAAGCCAACTGCCCAGCCATAGTCGTATCTGGATTTATGCCGCCGAACGAGCGCTTAGTCCGCAAGAAACCGAAACGGTAAAAACTACTGCTGAGCATTTTGCCCGACAGTGGGTGAGCCATAACCAGCAGCTGCGCTCGGCATCGGACCTTATTTACAATCGGTTTTTGATCTTAGCCGTAGACCAAAGCAGTGCTGGTGCGAGCGGCTGCTCTATTGATAGCAGCGTCCATTTTGTACAGCGACTGGGTGGTGAATTGCAAGTGGATTTTTTCAATCGGATGGTTTTTCATTATCAGGATGCTGATGGGCGAGTACATAGCGTAGCTAGAGAAGCCTTTCAGGCTGCCTACCAAACTCAAGAAATTAATGATCAAACTCTGGTGTTTGATCCTTTGGTCAGTAACCTTGAGCAATTGCAGACAAGCTTCCTCAAGCCCCTAGGGGATAGTTGGCATACTCGGATGGTCTAAGGCTTGCGCACTAGCCAAAGCCACTGGAGATCCCGACCAGTGTAAATGATATCCAAATGCTTATTGCTGACTAGAAGCAGCTTAGCTTTTAACTGTACTTTTGTCGCGCTTCTAAACGTGAGTAACTATGAAGAACAAGACAGTTCGGTTATTGATACCGATGATCCTGATACTAGTAGCTGCCAACTTCCTGGCTTTTTCGGTAGAACAGCTGACCATTACCAAGCTGCTAGCTGGCGTGGCAGTTTTGGCAGGAATCTTTACAGTTTATGCTAATAGCCAAGAAAAACTGAAAAGCCTGCCGGTATCCTTTACCCAGTACTTTGCGGGTATCTTGTTCATTTTTTCCGGCTATGTGAAAGCGGCGGACCCCATGGGAACCGCCTTCAAAATGGAGCAATACTTCGCCGAATTTGAAGCTACTTTCGCTGATACGACCTTTAGCTTTTTAGCGCCACTCTTTCCGTTTATCAGTAGTTTTGCCGTTGGCTTCTCTGTCTTTATGATTGTACTGGAGATTGCCTTGGGCTTGGCTCTAATCATTGGCTGGCGCCCGCGTCTATCTGCCTGGACCTTTGCTGCTATTATCTTCTTCTTCACTTTTCTGACTGGCTTCACCTTCTTAACCGGTTACGTGCCGGAAGGCGTGAACTTCTTCCAGTTCGGGCAGTGGGGTGAATGGATAGAGACTAATATGAAAGTAACCGATTGTGGCTGTTTCGGAGACTTTTTGGTGCTGGCGCCCTACGTTTCTTTCCTCAAGGATCTATTCTTGTTGATTCCAGCTTTGATCTTCCTATTCTTTACTAAGCGAATGCACCAGCACTTTAGCCCAGCTACTCGCTTGGGAGTAGTAGTTGCTACTTCCGCCTTGGCCTTATTCTATTGCTTTTCCAATTATCTCTGGAATATCCCTGGACAAGATTTTCGTCCCTTCCGAATCGGAACGGATATCGCTACAACTAAACAGGCGGAAATGGACGCTGCAGCCAACGTCCAACTTCTAGGTTATGATATCGTCGATAAATCTACCGAAGAGGTAGTGGCTAATCTAACGGTAGATGAATTCCTGGCCCAGTACACCGATTTTCCAGAAGAAGAGTATGAGTACGTACAATTGAAAACGGAGCCAGAAATTGACGCTACCAAGATCTCTGATTTTGAATTCCAGGATGCCCAAGGAAACGATCAAACTGCCAATCTCCTAGGCTACAATGGCCATATTTTCACCCTAATTGCCTACAAGATTAAAGGCGAGCAAACGGGGACGGAGACCATCTACGATACGATCCAAACGATGCAGATTGACACGGTAGCTTTGGAAGTAGAAGAACCGTCAATGTTTTTGGATACCTCCTATCGGACAGAGATTGTGGAAAGCCAACGGCCGATCTACAGCTTTGACAGCCGCTATTTAAAAAAGTGGAAGGACTACCTTATGCCCGTCGTTAATGACGCACGCGCCGCGGGGCACCAGGCCATTGTGTTGACGGCTTTCACCGAAGATGCCAAACTGCGGTCTTTTGCTGAGCAAATAGGAGCCACGGATGTTACTTTCTTAAGAGGAGATGATATCATGATAAAAACCATCATTCGCTCTAATCCGGGGCTGATGCTTCTGCACCAAGGCAGGGTAGTGGATAAATACCACTATCGACGGCTTCCTCCCTTCGTGGAAATCGCGGGTGAGCATGGATTGAGCGTCAGCGAATAACACGAGCCATCCCTAATTTCAGGGAGAATAGACAATTCAACTAACTGGATAAACTAGAGACTTACTTTCCAGCAGCAACTAAAATCCGTGGAACGAGCCGCAGGCGAGTGGTCATTCGCTCTAATGCTGCTCCCCACCATTGGCTGTGCGCACTGGCGCATTGATCTTTCATCGTTCCCTGGTTTGGCCTTCCCAATAAAAAAGATCCGCGGTCCCAATAATGGACGGGTAGTGGCAGGTGGCAGAGCGCTGCTACGCAGGCTTTAAACGGCAAGGCTAAAACAGTAGCCCAAAGTTCGGGATGACTCAGGTTTAGCGATAACTTATAGGCCAAGTGTTGGTTTTTATTTTTTGTTTATAGTTTAGTTGCGACAAACAAAAAAAATGGCTTACTCTGAATACACCGCTGATCGGATCGCCCAAGCTTTTGCCGATCAGAATGCCCAAATCGAGGTGAAGAAATTTATGGGAGGTTGGGTAGCAATGGTAGACGACAAAATGTGTATGGGTACCCACACGGATAAAAAGACGGGTCAGGATTTGCTGATGGCGCGAATTGGTGAAGAAGTCATGTCGGAAGCCCTTCTCCAGCAGGGATGCTTGCCCATGGATTTCACGGGGCGCCCGATGAAAGGCTATGTTTTTGTAGCACCAATCGGTTATGATACCGACGAACAATTGGCTTATTGGGTAAAGAAAGCATTAGCTTTTAACCCGCTGGCCAAGAGCAGCAAAAGGAAGAAAAAGTAGCGAGTAGCTTAAACCATTCCGACCTGCGGAAGTCTAAAAGAAAAGTTGCCTCTTCCTGTTTGGCTGATAAGGTAGATCCAAATATTGTTGGGAAGAGAAGAACGCATAAAGCTTCCCCCTATGCACTATTTATTCCCCCTTCTCTTTTCTTTTTGGTGCTCCAGCCTAAGTGCCCAGGACCTCTATTTCCCGCCTCCTAACCTTACTGGCGAATGGGCAACTATGGATCCCGCGGAATTAGGCTATTGCTCAGAAGAAATCAATACGCTTTATCAGTTCCTGGAAGATAATAATACCAAGTCTTTTATCTTACTCAAGGATGGGAAAATCGTACTGGAACAATACTTCGGTACCTATACGCAGGATAGCCTCTACGTCTGGAATTCCGCGGGAAAAAGCCTTCGTGCTGTCTTACTAGGTATCGCACAGGAGCAAGGCTTTTTGGATATCAATGACCCAACTAGCGATTATCTCGGTGCCGGTTGGACCAATGCTACTCCCGAGCAGGAAAGCCAAATTACTATCTGGAATCAAATCACGATGACCACGGGCTTAAACCCGCTCTATGGTCATTGTACCGATCCTGAGTGTCTGCGATACCTCAATGATCCTGCCGCTTTTTGGTTTTATCACAATGCACCTTACAGCCTTACCAAAGAAGTCTTAGAAGCGTCCACTGGGCAAACGTTAAACGCACTGACCAATAGCTGGATTGAAGCTCCTCTGGGGATGGGACTTAGCTTCTGGTTTGAATTCGGTTACAATACGATTTACCTCAGCCGAGCTCGGGATATGGCCCGTTTTGGCCTCCTGATGCAGGCCGGCGGAGAATGGGATGGAACAACCGTACTGGGCGATACGGCCTATCTAAATGCTATGATTGAGCCATCCCAGGATTTGAACCCCTCCTATGGCTATCTCTGGTGGCTGGCCGGGGAAGACAGTCATATTATGCCTGGAGGATTGCAGTCTTTCCCCGGATCATTGTCTCCCAATGCCCCCGACGATCTTTATCTCGCAGCTGGTAAGGACGGTCAATACATCGGTATTTCGCCTGCAAACGGCCTGGTCATGGTACGGCAAGGACCTTCTCCGGATACCTCCGCGACGGCAGTTACCTTACATGATCAGATTTGGGAGTATCTCAATGCACTCACTTGTTCGCCAAATTCAGTAGCAGAAGCGCAACTGGAAGGTCTATCTATCTATCCTAATCCTGTACAGACGAATCGGGTATGGGTTAAGGGACTAGGTGCAACAGGAGCAGAACTGCAACTCTTTGACCAAAATGGTCGCCTACTAGCTCAACGCTACTCTGCCAGAACAATCAGCATCGCTGAATTTCCTGCGGGGAGCTACCATCTAAAGGTTTTAGTCCCTGGAGCAGAACGCAGTTTTCAGATAGTCAAGCCCTAGGAGCACGGCCACTAAAATTCGTGCTAGTTTTAGGCTGTCATTACGCTAACTGCTATGCTCTTTAGTTCATCAAGACAATGCCTTTTGCTGTGCGCTGCTGCGCTTTATTGCTGCCTCTTGAGTGGCCAACCACTGTCCGTTGACAGCTCGGGCCACTATTTACTGGATCATACTGGTACTCCCTTTTTCTGGATGGGGGATACCGCCTGGGAGCTGTTGCATCGCCTTGATCGCGATGAAATGCAGCACTACCTCGATGCCCGGCACCAGCAGGGATTTAATGTGGTGCAAACCGTAGCGCTCTATGAGGTGCAAAGGGAGGCCCCCAATGCCTACGGAGATTTCCCGATGGAGGACCTCTACGGTAGCACTCCCGACTTGTCTTTTGGTGATAGCCCCAGTGATGAATTGGCTTACGACTATTGGGATCACGTAGAGTATTTCATCGAAGCAGCACGCGAAAAAGGCTTGTTGGTGGCGCTCCTGCCTTGCTGGGGAGAATATGTTTCGCCCCGCAAGCGGCCCCGGGCGAATTTTGCTTCACCCCAGGACGGCTACTACTTTGGTTGGTTTATTGGCGATCGCTTCAAGGAATACAACGACAATCTGATCTGGATGCTCGGCGGCGACCGCCTGCCAGATGAAGCTAGACAGAGTCTTGAAATCTGGCGTGCTATGGCGGAAGGTATTACTGATGGCGTCAATGGGCTGCCAACCCTTTTTGATGGGCAGGCTGATTATACTTCCACCTTTATGACCTACCATTGTTACCAGTCTTCTTCCCGCTGGTTTCACCAAGATGATTGGATTGACTTTCACAGCTGGGGCTCCTACCATGGACAAAAAAACTTTGAAAGAGCCTACCGTGCCGCGCTCTATGATTGGCGCTTGCCTAACCCAAAGCCTACGCTCAATAGTGAGCCGGCCTATGAACTCTTCCCCGTCAACTACGAGCACGTAACCGTCAGTCAAGGCTACTTTGACGATTATGATATGCGACAAATCGCCTACTGGTCGGTATTTAGCGGTAGTTGTGGGCATACCTACGGTGGCAATGGGGTCTGGCAGATGTACGCTGCTGATCAAGATCTACCCGCGCCGAATGCGGATTACCAGTATTTAATGGAATGGAAAGATGGCCTAAACCTCAGCGGTGCATCACAGATGCGACATTTACGTCGCTTGGTCGAGACTTTCCCCTTTACCCAGTTTCGACCCAATGAACCTTTTGTGGCCGCTCATCCCTTCCGCCCAGAAAACGGTAGTTATACGGTAGCCCTGACCAGCCCCGATGCAGCCTTAATATATAGCTCCCACTCCGAAACTATCACGCTCGATTGGCGACAGCTGGACTATCAACGCGTCTACGTGCGTTGGTATGATCCACGCACCGGCCTCTACAGCGATCCAGCGCAATGGGACATTACCGAAGATTTTCAGCAGATTGACCCACCAGGAGACATCATGCGCGGCAACGATTGGGTGCTGGTGATCGAGAAGATGCGTTAAAGTGATAAGCTTTCTCTCTTTTTGTACTTCCGCAGGTCCTAACCCACAACTAACATCAAACAACTAATATCCACCAACTAACCACCAACTTGTTTATCTTTGCTATCCGACTTCTCGGAACGTCTTTTCCTGATACCACAAATGAACTGAGCTGACTTGTTGATAGTCAGTTGTATACACTCGATTAACGACAAGCAATTGTTGTTGAAAAACATCCTATGCGCCTCAAGCAACTGGAAATAAAGGGTTTTAAAAGTTTTGCCAATCAGACGGTCATCAACTTCGAAGAGGATGTGATTGGTATTGTAGGCCCTAATGGCTCTGGAAAATCCAACATTGTCGACGCAATTCGCTGGGTTTTAGGTGAGCAAAAGGGTAGGGAACTACGCCTGGACAAAATGTCGAGCGTCATTTTTAACGGCACTAAAAAGCGGAAGGCGGGTAACGTTGCTTCGGTTTCCCTCACCTTCGACAATACCAAGAACCTACTACCGACAGAGTACAATACCGTCACGATGACCCGCCTGCTTTATCGCAGTGGAGAGAGCGAATATCAGCTCAACGGCGTCCAGTGTCGACTCAAAGATATCCGTTCGTTGCTTTTAGATACGGGCATCGGCTCTAATTCCTACGCCATCATTGCTCTGGGTATGGTAGATGATATTCTGGCGGATAAGGACAATAGTCGTCGCCGAATGTTTGAACAGGCTGCCGGGGTGAGTAAGTACAAAGTCCGCAAACGCGAGACAATGAATAAGCTCAAATTGACCGAGGGAGACCTGGATCGAATTGAAGACTTGCTGCATGAGATCAACAATAACTTGGTCAGCCTGGAAAAGCAGGCTAAGCGTGCACGGCGTTACCGCGAGATCAAGGAGCAGTACAAAGAGCTTAGTATCCGCCTGGCAGCTATCAAAGTTGGAGAGCTCAATAACCGCCGTCGGTTACTGGACAAGCAGATTGCTGAAGCCGAAGACCAATACCGAGCTACGGATGTTCGGATTACTCAGCTAGAGGCTCAATTGGAATCCGAACGCAAGCAGAATGTCGATCAGGAAAAGTTGTTGAGCGAGCGCCAGCGTGAGCTTAATGAGATGGTTAATAAGCTGCGAGCGCAGGAAAGCGAGAAGCAAATGCTGGCGCAACGCCTGCAATTTCTAAGTGAAAATCGCGGGAGACTGAATGAACAAATTCATTTAGCGGCGAGCCAGTTGACCCAGCTAGACGAGCAGATAAACGGCATGCGACAACGCATCCTGGAAGAAGAAAAAACCGAGGATGGCCTCAAAACTGGGCTAGAAGCTGCTCGCCAAGCACTGGATGAAATCCGCTCGGGACATGCTGGTATTAAGTCGCAGCTGGATGAAGGCATGCAGCAGCAACAGCAGCTAGAACGCGAAATCTTCGAGCTAGAGAAGCAGCGTGCCATCAACAGCAATCAGATCGACAACTTTCGCCACCAACAAGAGCGGAATTTAGCCGAAATGGAGGACCGTAAGGGTGAGCTTAATAGCCTCAGGGAGCGCTTAGAAGCACTGGAAACCCAGGAAGCTAAGCAACTCAAAGAGCTGGAGGCACTGGAAGGTGAAGAAGAAAGCCGACGCCAGGCGCTGGAAGCCAGTGAAGAGCGTTTAGAAGCGCTTAAAAATGACTTCAGCAAGGTCAACCGAACCCTTGATGCCAAGCGTAATGAGTATAAGCTGACCAAGAGTATGGTCGAGAACCTCGAAGGCTTTCCGGAGTCGATTCGATTTCTTAGCCAGTCAGCACAGTGGTCGGATAAAGCGCAACTACTATCCGACCTTTTGCTCGTAGAAGAACCCTATCGAGTAGCCATAGAAAACTACCTTGAGGCCTACCTCAATTATTACGTAGTTGCAGATTTGAGCGCTGCTCGCGAAGCTATTCAACTATTAAGTCGGGGGCAAAAGGGTAAGGCTAACTTCTTTTTGCTCGATGCCATCGGTAACGCACCCGCTCCTCCAGCTCTGATGCCAGCTGGTGCACGTTCTGCTACGGAAGTAGTACAGGTAGAAGGCCTCTACCGCCCTCTGATTGAACATCTGCTGCATAATGTGCTCGTCACGGATAGTGATGAATTACCGGAAGGTCAGACCGAAGGTTATACCATTTTGGCGCGCTCCGGGAGGTTTATCCGTCGGCCATTCAGCGTGAGTGGTGGATCGGTAGGCCTCTTTGAAGGCAAGAAAATTGGCCGAAAGAAAAACCTGGAACTGCTGGAAAAGGCTATTGAAAAGGCGGAAATTGACGCTGAAGCGCTGAACGAAAAACTCTATCACGAGCGTAATAAGCTGCAGCAGTTGCGTCAGCGTAAGATCACCCATGATATTCAGGCTAAGCAGCGAGAGCTTAATCAATCTCAGCAGTCACGTGCCGCTCTACGCGCTCGGGTAGATAATTTTGAAAGCTACTTCAAGGAAACCGAAGCCAAGAACAGCGAGTTGCAGCAACAATCTGCCGCCCTGACGAAGGCTAACACAGCGGGCGAACAGGGGCTAATCGATAAGCAGGCGCAAATCGAAAAACTACGGGAGACGCTAGCCGGAACCGATGGCAATTACCGTAAACTGAGCGAAGAGCTGAGCGCTGCCTCTCAGGATTTCAATGAGCAGAATATCAACTTTATTCGCCACCAGAATAAGGTGACCAGCCTGCGGCAAGAATTAGAGTTTAGGGGAAATCGTAAACGAGAACTACAGGAGCAGACAACTGCAAATCGTGAGCAACTGCAACAAAGTGAAACAGAAGTACTTCAGATTCAGGAGGATCAGTTAACTCTTGCTCATAGCCTGGAACAACGCTACGCGGAGCGCAAAGCCTTCGAGCAGAGTTTAAACGAAGTAGAACAATCCTATTTCTCCGCTCGCTCCGCCAGCAACGACTTGGAAGATCAACTGCGAAAAGTAAATCGCAAGCGCCAGGATAGCCAGGTTCTGGTCAATCAACTGAAAGAAAAATATACGGACTTAAAATTCCAACTCTCCTCTCTGGCCGAGCGACTGCGGATCGAGTTCAATTCCGAGCTGTCGGATCTTCCAGAACTAGAAGAAGCCGATATCGTCAAAACTCCACTGGCTGATCTCGGACTCAAAGTGGATCGACTACGGTCGCGGATTGCGAATTACGGAGAGATCAATCCAATGGCTGTAGAAGCCTATGATGAGATGAAAGAACGCTTCGAAAACATCAGCACCCAGCGTGATGATATTATCGAAGCTAAGAACTCCCTCATTGAGACGATTAAAGAGATCGAAGAAACTGCAACAGTACAATTCTTAGATGCTTTCGAAAAAGTAAGAATCTACTTTATCGACGTGTTCCGCTCCCTATTTACCGAAGACGATAACTGTGATTTGATCCTACTGGACCCCGAGAATCCGCTGGAGTCAGGTATTGAAATCGTCGCTAAGCCTAAGGGTAAACGACCTCAATCTATCAGCCAGCTTTCGGGTGGTGAAAAGACCTTGACAGCTACTGCGCTGCTCTTTGCACTCTACCTGTTGAAGCCTGCTCCCTTCTGTATTTTCGACGAAGTCGATGCTCCTTTGGACGATGCCAACATCGCTAAATTCAACCGCATCATCAAGAAATTCAGTAAGGACTCCCAGTTTATCATCGTTACCCACAACAAGCTGACCATGGAAGCAGTGGATACCATTTATGGGGTGGCGATGCCAGAAACTGGAGTGAGCTCTGTACTACCGGTCGATTTCCGCGAGTTAGAAGGAATGACCACTTTCGAAGTCGTTTAAGCAAACTGCTAAAGAGAAGGGGGAGTGATTTTAATTTTACTCATTTAAAATTTTCTCATAATGTATTTGGTCTTTAGACTCCGCTACAATCCGGAGAAAACCAATACCGAGGAATTGATCGCCTGGTTAAGTGCGGGCGGCTTCGATAGTTTTGAAGAAATAGGGCGGCAGGACCTTTGGAAAGAAGGCGTTCAGGCTGGGCTGGGGCGCAGTGAACAGGAAATTCCAGCAGAGCTCTTAGCATCATTTACTCAAGGCACATCTTCAAATCAAGGCTTGGATGCCTATCTGCCTGTTGCCGCAGAGTCTGAAGCTCTGGACTTACTCACTCGTTTGCGGGAACGCTACGAATTTGAGTACACCTATGATACTCTAGCGGAGCAAAACTGGAACGCCGTTTGGGAAGCAAATTTTGAACCGATTTTAATCGATAACTGGTTGAATATTCGAGCGGCCTTCCACGAGGCCAATCCCTCCGTCGATTTAGAATTGCTCATTGATCCTAAAATGGCTTTCGGTACTGGCCACCATGCTACTACCTACATGGTTTGTGAGCTCATGCGGTCCGTTGACTGGGGCGCTAAAACGGTATTTGACTTTGGTTGTGGTACAGGAATTCTGGCAATACTGGCCAAAAAAATGGGTGCGGCCTATACTTGGGCTATTGATATTGAAGAGGCTTCTTTTCAGAACACGCTGGAGAATGCTAGCATAAATGGTGTTAGTCTGGATCGAGTCAGTCACGGTACGCTTCACGAAATATATTCAGAACAATTGGTCGATACTCAGTCTGTGTCTTTTTCCGAAAAAGATCAAGATTCTGTAGAGCCGGAAAGATCCCAAGAAAGGAGTATCGCCGCAATGTTCCGACCTGCCCATACGGGCCCGTACCGGGCGGAAGTACAATTTCATTACATCCTGGCCAACATCAATCGTAACGTAATATTGGCTAGTTTAAGCACGTTATACGAGCGTCTTCTGCCCCATGGAAAACTCTTCGTGAGTGGCATTCTCGCCCAGGATGCCGCACTCGTGCTGAAAGCTGCCGCTGAGGCAGGATTCACCACCGTACAAGAGCGCCAAAAAGAAGACTGGATGGCCTGGGTTTTCCAGCGTGCCGCCCCAAGCGACTAATACCAATTTATTGATGCGTCTTTTTCTACTGTTTTTGGCCATTTGGCTTTTGGGATTTTCTTCACTCTCAGCCCAGCGTATTACTAGTTTTCCCGTCGACGAAGGAACCGATATTTATCTGGACGCCTTAGAAGACTATCTGCTGGCCAGTAGGAATAATCGAATAGAAGAAGCTTTCGAATTATTTAATGGACTGTTTCTGAGCGGAGCCTTTGTCGAAGAACAGCAGCTGCGAATCATGAAGCTGACCAATATGATGTTGGAACGGAGGATTCCAAAGTCTAGTGGCTACGTTGATTATCTAGGATCCCTCGAGCAGTTGAAAAACCTGGGAGATAATCCTGATGAGTTGTTCGATCAGTATCATGGCATGCTGGAGCAACTATTAGCTTCGTCCAGCTTTCGATCCTCTCAATATGATCGAGTAGTCAGCTTCGCCCGTTCCTTTAACGACCAACGGCAACTGTCAGCGGATACCCGCGGCACCTATTGGAAAGTACTAGGTGGTCGTGTAAGCTGGGGTTTTGATAATAGCCCGTGGCTGAAAGTTGATGATCTAGATCGCTTAGTGGCTATTTCTAATGCCGACTCCATGACCATCATTGAAACCTCCATTCAGGTAGATATTCTGGAGCGTGAAGTTAGTGGCCGGGGAGGGTTGGCTAACTGGCTACACATGGACCTGCCAGAAGAAGTCTACGCAGAACTCAATGAGTACAATTTCCAAACCAACCGTGGGATTTATACCGCTTCATCGGCGACGATGCACTACCCGGAATACTTTGGAGAGCAACCGCTTCATGGTACATTTTCGGACAAAATCCAGATCGGCGGAGTGCGAGCTTCAGCGGAATACCCTCAGTTCACCAGCTCGGATGGCTACCTGGAAATTCGAAACGTAGGGGAGGGGATTAATTTACGCGGTAATTTCGAGATCAGAGGTAGTACGGTTTACGCTATTGGCGACGAGGGCCGCACGGCAGAAGTTCGTCTTAGTATCGAAAACGAAGCAGGTACAGAAGTCCTGCGTGGAAGTGCTGAACGCTTCAGTATCAAACAACAAGAAAGGGTAGTAGGCAATGGTGTAGAAACAACTATCTACTTTGGAGAAGACAGCCTCTATCACCCTTCGGTTACGATGAAAGTAGATGTAGAAGAACGACTGGTTCAATTGGTACGAACCAATTCCGGCGCCGACCGTAACCCTTTTTATCATAGCCTCAATCGGATCAATATCCATGCCGATTACCTGGATATTTATCTGGATCAGGATAGTATCGTAGTAGGCCGTCCGACGGTTTCCTTTGCTGAAAAAGGAGACGTAACCTTTGAAAGCGAAGACTTCTTTAGTGCGGGCGATTACTATCGTCTACAAAATATTGCAGAGGTTAATCCGCTCGTCCTTTTACTGGCGCTGCGTCAACAAGAGACAGGTAATGATTTCATCAGCACGGAACGCGTTGCACAGAGAATCAATCCACGCTTTACTACCTCTAATATCCAATCGCTCCTCTTTGAGCTAGCCGCAGGTGGCTTCATCACTTACGATGTGGACAACCAGCGTGTGCGCTTGAAGCCTAAAGTAGAGCACTACGTACGGGCCGATCGTGGAGACGGTGACTATGATCGGGTAACTTTTCGCTCGGTTACCGACTCGATTAATGCTTCGATGAATCTCCGGACCGGAGAGATTACCGTAGGCGGCGTACGCCCCGTTGAATTCAATCGGGAGAAACGTCTGGCTATTCTGCCCTTGGGCGATCAGATTACCATTTTTGGGGATCGGGATGCTGATTTTGATGGAAAAATCTTTGCGGGAATGACCGTACTGGAGGGTAAAGACCTCCACTTCAAGTATCGACCCTACCAGATCGTCATGGATTCCATACGCTACATGGACCTCTTTCTACCAGAACAAGGTAGTAATCCTGACGACCCTAATATGCTCTCTATTGGTTCAAGGATTGAACACGTTACGGGTATTCTGCTGCTGGATGCACCCAATAATAAATCGGGCCGGGAAGATATTGACATCTTCCCCTCGATTCAGACCGATGGTAGCAGTTTTATTTACTACGATGCTGCCGATAGTACTGCCGCCTACAATCGGGATAGCTTCTTCTTCGAAATGGAACCTTTTACCTTTCAAAGCTTGCACGATCTACGGGAAGCCGATCTCGAGTTTGAGGGAAAGCTGGTTTCCGGTGGGATTTTCCCAGATCTAGAAGAAAAAGTCACCTTACAAGAAGATGGCTCTCTCGGCTTTTTAACCAGTACCGAAGCTACTGGCACGGAAGCCTACGGTGGAAGAGGAAACTATGAAGGACAAATTGAATTAAATAACAATGGCCTCGGGGGGCAGGGGACACTATCCTACATTGGAGCCGAAGTAGAGAGTGAAGATTTGCGTTTTGAACTCGAACGCACCACGGCGAGTGCCCGACAGTTTAATTTGGAAGAAGAGACGGGAGAACGCGATTTACCTCAGGTTCGAGGTCAGGAAGTAAATATCGATTGGCGGCCCTATGTAGATAGTATGTTGATCCGTTCAGTCGAGGAGACGCCCTTCTCGCTCTATCAATCTGGCGTACACACCTTCGATGGTTTGTTGGTACTTACGCCCGAAGGGCTTAAGGGAACCGGTATACTAGATTGGCCTGCTGCCAGTCTCAGTAGCCAGGCTATTGATTTTGCCCACTATAGTGCTCACGCTGATACGGCTAATGTCCGAATCCAAAGTCTGGATGCTGACGAACGATTGGCTCTAAAAACCTCCAATGTAGAAGCTACCGTAGACTTTGAAAATCAACGCGCAAGCTTCGAAAACAACGGTGATGAATTAGTAACTATCCTGCCGTATAATCAATTCCAAACCAGTATCAAGCGCTTTGATTGGGACATGGCCGGCAATCGAATTGAATTCGAATCCGAAAACGGCCTAGAAGGACGCTTTACCAGCATCCACCCTGATCAGGATAGCCTGACCTTTTTGGCCGATGAAGCCATTTATGATCTCAATACCAGTTTATTGGAGCTCTCTGGGGTAGACTCCGTAAGAGCAGCGGATGCTACGATTTACCTCTCCGATGGAGAGTTGCAGGTGGAACCAGGTGGTAAAGTGACGGAACTCACCGACTGTCAAATCATTGCGGACACCATCAATCGACATCACGTTATCAACCGGGCTACCGTCAATATCCTAGGACGGCGGGTGTACCGCGCCAGTGGCTTTTACGAGTATAATGTCGGTCCTCACGTCCAGGAGCTGGAATTGCAGGAAATCGTTGGCCAACCGATTGGTAGGGGAGCTTATTCGGAAAAGGCAACCTCTACCCGAGCAGAAGGGGAAGTAGGTGCAGCCGATGAATTTTATATCGATAATCAAACGCGTTTCCAGGGCACGATCAATCTTGATGCTACCAATAGTAATTTATTCTTCGATGGAATTGCCAGAATTGAAGCGGATAACCTGCACCGGCCACAGTGGTTTAAAGTAGGTTGTGAAGGTGATAAGGATGACCTAACGCTAGAAGTAGATGAGCCCCAAGGAACCGACGGTTACCCCCTGCACACGGGGTTTTACCTCAGTAAAGACCGACAATTGGTCTATCCTTCCATGATTCAAACCCTTGATTTTCGCAAGGACCATCCGATTTTACCCATCGGTGGGGTCGTGCGCTACGACGAAGACCGCGATCGCTTCTTATTTGGAGATAGTAGCCGGGTCATCAATAATGAACCCCTGGGCAACATCATGATTTTTGATGATCAAAACGCCACTGTTTCCGGAGAAGGGAGCTTAGGGCTAGGCGGTAGGTTAACTTATGTGCAGGCTACTTCCTTCGGACGAATAAATATGGATGTACCACCGCCCCCCCTTAGCGTCGAAGAGGAGGAAGAGCCCGGAGATCTAATGGAGGCTGAAGAAGAAGAGAATAACGATATCATGATTTTGCCCGACGAGGAGGAGGAAGAATCAGAAGACCTT
Source organism: Bacteroidota bacterium (assembly GCA_039030655.1). GTDB lineage: Bacteria > Bacteroidota > Bacteroidia > Chitinophagales > Saprospiraceae > Neolewinella. The sequence continues at coordinate 58,634 of JBCCDS010000027.1, forward strand.
AGTCTCACCATCGAAGAGCCCCTCGCTCCAGTTTATCCAACGGTAAGCGTCGAAGCTATGACGGGCGTAAATATGATGCTACCTCCGAAGCTGTTTGACATCATGACTACCGATATCAAGTCAGCCAGTTTTGCTACGCCAGCGCTCAATTTGGTATCTGACCCGGAATTCTACCGCAATGCCGTACTAAATATGTTTCCAGAAAGCCGCGAACGGGAAGAAGCTATGAATGGGATGGCCCTGGGCGTATTGGACATTCCCAAGAAAATCAATGCGTACAGCTTCCTTTTCAGTCGCTTAAACTTTGAGTGGGTAGAAGACTACCAGTCATTCGTAAGTACGGAGGACAAAACCGGACTGGTAAGCATCAATGGTGAATCGATTAATAAAATGCTAGAAATCCACGTAGAATTCAAAATGCCTAGCGCCGGAGATGACCGCTTGTACATCTACATCAAATCACCCTCTGATCTTTGGTATTACTTTGGTTTCCGTGACGGGATTTTGAACCTAGCTTCCAATAATACGGCCTTCATGGATGAGCTCAATGAAATGAAGCCCCGTGATATGGTCATTAAGATGGATGATGGAGGCACTTTTGAACTACTACCCGTAGAGTTAAGTACCGCTTCCGCTTTCTTGCGGAGAATGGATTCCGCATTTACTGCCCAATAGGAATCAAAAAAGGCGTTTGCTGTTGCTGCAAACGCCTTTTCTTATGCTTGAAGTTCTCCTCGTATATAAAGTTGGAAGCGGTCAATAGGTTCTCCCTGTAAGACGGCGTTCATCTGTCCTAGGCTAAATGCCTGACGAACTAACTCGTCATTGAGTTCCGGAGCTGGATGATTCATCAAAATGTGGTAGAAACCCGTACTGAAGGTCCAGGCTGCCTCATCCATAATAGCATCGTTTGTCCCGATTACGTAATCAACGACACTGCCAATGGCTGCTGCCTGTTCTGAGGCGTGGCAGGCGTTGAGCATCACAACCTTGATCGGTACCTTGTGAGTGGAGGTAAAGGATTTAAAGAGAAACTGAAGCGTCTTTGCATCGACAATCTTGGATTCGTGTCCTTCGATTTGCTGAAACATCAGTCCCCCTTTTTGGTCCGGTTGTACTTCTGCTAGCGGGTCGCTTTCATCAATTTCGACTGCAGCTTTAGCGTCTTGTCCGTGGCCACTGAAATGCACGATATGGGGATCGTGCTTCACGATGGATTTGGTCAAATCCATAATGGTAGTGTCTCGCTGTCGGTAGAGTTTGAACTCTGCTGAGCTGCCTTTATCTTCCAGTTCGCTATTGATTCGGGAATGTTCCCGGTCTAGATTGAGTTTAACCGTATCGGAAGGGTTGGAAGTGAGCATCAGTATTTTGATCGGACCTTTATTTGTCTTTGTACTTCCGCCGGTCTGAGCCTTGCTGCTATGATCACCCCCCACCTTAAGGTCTCCATTGACGACGGGCTGGTTAATTTGGGTGCCGATAGTGGTGCCACTATTATCTACCAGTGGGGGAGGAGTCGCTCCGGAAGAGTAAGGTTTATCCGGAATCTCTTTAAGGATTTCTAAAATCTTATGGCCGATCCGAGCATTCTCAATGTCATAATCCTGTTGGATAGAAATACCTTTTTTGCGCCGGGTTTCATTGCGGTTGTACATGGACATGTACTGGATGATGATGTTTTCCAGTTCGTCAAACTCCATGTCCAGTTCGTCCTGATTGGAAAGGTTGAGGAGGGCTTCCAGTTTTTCCAGTGCTTTTTCGATCTTGGTGTTGCGCAAGTCTTTTTTGATGGCCTTATGGTAGGTCATGTATGGGTTAATTTCAATAGTGGAAATTGATCGGCGGTGAAGATAAGGAGTTTCAATTTGCTGGTAGAAAGCTTGTGACTATAGCTAATTAGCCTAAATTCGCCTCTCAAAGTTTTGATTAAATGGCTTCACCAAATTCTCCCTTAGCGCTTAGTGGTATTGTCCAGGATTATGCCTGGGGTGGGTTTGATTTCATCGCAGATCTTACGGGACAGAAAAAGGAGGAGAATCTGCCTTGGGCTGAGCTATGGTTAGGCGCTCACCCAAAGGGACCTGCGCTAACAACAGCAGGTAGCCTAGATGAAGTTATTGCAGCCAGACCTGCGGAAGTACTAAGCCCAGCAATTGCCCAAGATTACGATAATACTTTGCCCTTTCTCTTTAAAGTGCTGGATGTACGCCAGATGCTGTCGATCCAGGCGCATCCCACTAAGTCCGTTGCTGAAGCGGGCTTTTTACGGGAAGAAGCTGCCGGAATTGCCCGAACAGCCCCTAATCGCAGCTACCGCGACCGCAACCATAAGCCAGAATTGGGTGTCGCCTTAACGGACTTTTACCTCTTGCATGGCTTTAGGTCAGTAGCAGCAATTAAAGCCAGTTTGTTGGCCGAAACCGCCTGGCAGGGACTACTACCGATCCTTGAGCAATCGGGCATTAAGGGCCTTTATCAAACCGTTATGGAAGCTAGTCAGGAGCAAGTCAATACCTGGCTCAAGCCGCTGGCCGAACGCCTGTTACCTCAGACTGAATTATCTAAAACTCAGGCGGGTTTTTGGGCCCGCCGCGCTTTTCAACAATATAGTAGAGCTGGTGATCACGATCGAGGTGTCTTTTCTATCTATTGGTTTAATCTCGTGAAGCTTTCGCCTGGCCAAGGCATATTTCAGGCTGCCGGTATTCCCCATGCTTATCTGGAAGGCTGCTGCATCGAACTGATGGCGAATAGTGACAATGTGCTACGGGGTGGGCTTACCGTAAAGCATATTGATGTGCCGGAATTAATGGAGCAACTGGACTTTAGCCCGGTAGAGCCGCAGCTTTTAGAGCTGACAAACGGAGAAAGTAGCTGGCAGAGCTACGACACACCTGCTCCTGATTTCAACTTAGCTTTCGCCGCTTTGAATCCAGGAAAGCAAACTAAGTTACCAGCTGGACCAGCAATTCTGCTCCTCCTGGAAGGCGAAATTACGATTGGAGAATTGCGCCTAACTAGCGGGGAAGCCTGTTGGCTGCCATACGGCCATAACGGCAAAATTAGCGCTTCGAAAAAGAGCCAACTTTATTTAGCTAGAGTCGGGGGCTGAATTTATGTGTTTATGCCAGTCGGTTTTGGTAGCTTTGCGCCTCCAAAAATTGAATTGTATGCCTTACTTGTTCACTTCAGAGTCAGTTTCTGAGGGGCATCCCGACAAAGTTTCTGACCAAATCAGCGACGCACTTGTAGACCATTTTCTCGCTTTCGATCCCAGTTCAAAGGTCGCTTGTGAAACCCTGGTGACTACTGGCCAGGTTGTACTTGCCGGAGAAGTTAAATCGAGCACCTACCTCGATGTCCAGTCAATTGCTCGTGATGTCATCCGGCGTATCGGTTATACGAAGTCGGAATACATGTTTGAGGCAAATTCCTGTGGGGTTTTGTCCGCCATTCACGAGCAATCACCCGACATTAATCAGGGCGTAGAGCGCGCTAAGCCAGAAGAACAAGGCGCCGGCGATCAGGGTATGATGTTTGGTTATGCTACCAGCGAAACCGAAAACTATATGCCATTGGCTTTGGATTTAAGTCATAAGATCCTCCAGGAACTAGCGGCTATCCGCCGCGAAAATAAGGAGATCACCTACCTGCGTCCTGACTCTAAATCTCAGGTCACTATTGAATACAGTGACGATCATAAGCCTATTCGCATCGATTCCATTGTTGTATCTACGCAACACGATGATTTTGACGAAGACGATGCCATGCTGGCCAAAATCAAGGAGGACGTAATCAGTCTGGTCATTCCACGGGTAAAAGCTAGCTTAAGTCCCGAATTACAGGCCTTATTCACGGATGCGATCACCTATCATGTGAATCCGACCGGTAAATTTGTAATCGGTGGTCCCCATGGTGATACGGGGCTGACTGGCCGTAAGATTATTGTTGACACCTACGGTGGTAAGGGTGCCCACGGTGGTGGTGCATTCTCTGGTAAAGATCCTTCTAAGGTGGACCGCTCAGCGGCCTACGCCACCCGGCACATTGCCAAAAATATGGTTGCTGCGGGTGTAGCAGATGAAATTCTCGTGCAGGTAAGTTACGCTATCGGCGTGGCAGAACCCACCAACATCTACGTCAACACTAATGGTAGCGCCAAAGTAGATCTTTCTGATGCCCAGATTGCGGATAAAGTCATGGAGGTATTTGATATGCGTCCTTACGCTATCGAGCAACGTTTAAAGTTACGTACCCCAATTTATGGCGAATCCGCTGCCTATGGCCATATGGGGCGTACCAGCGAAGTGAAGACCCTCAGCTTTACCAACGGCTCTGGCGAGACTAAAACCATGGAAGTAGAGACCTTTACCTGGGAAAAGCTCGACTACGTTGTAAAGGTCAAGCAAGCTTTTGACCTTTAAAGCAGTCGGCCTTATTCGAAACGAAAAAGCCCCGAAGTCGCGCTGACTTCAGGGCTTTTGCTTTAATCTAGAAAAGCTAAGTTGAGCAGTGCTTACTGCTTAATCAATCGGAAGTTGGCCTGTTCGTTACCTGATTGCAGGCGTAATAAATATTGTCCTGTGGGCAAATCGGCGAGTGGTAGACGATTTTCAGTTGGCACGTAAGCCCGAATCAGACGCCCGTTTAAATCAAAAAGGGCGATTCCATCGAGTGCAGGATAGTTGCCAGCCAGTGTAATGAAATCTTCCGTTGTTGGGTTAGGGAAGAGATTGACTTCCTGCGCCCAAGCCGGGATTTCAACGGCAGAAACATCAATAGCCAGCGTTACGCTACCGTCCACAGCTGTGTTGGGAAAAGCCGTCACTTCGCCCTCTTGTACGAATACGATATTTCGATCAGGGTTGAAGAATACTGGCGACATACCTTCAACATCTGCAACAAAGGTGAAGCATACCTGCATGAAGACTTCCTGATAGGCAAGCGTGTTGCCAGCCAGTTCATTATCACTCCAGAGCAGTACCAAAGTGCTGTCATTCAATTGATTGGTTTGACTCGATAAAATATTCAAAGGGTTAGCCCCAAAATCAACAGCATCGAAAGTAAGTAAATCGGCATCCCAGCCGACGGAAAACTCTGCAGCAGCAATATTGGGGAAACTGTCAGCAGAAATAGGCACACATACATTGGTGGTCAGGCTGGGGTCTTCCATAACATCACCAATCCGTACTACTACCTGTTCCTGGGCTTGTAGACTAGTAAAGGCAAGTAGGCTTAGTAAGAATAGTAAGTTGTTTTTCATAGGTAACTGTATAAAGTAGAGTTGTCGAGTGAAAGTCAGGTTATACGCCTTAATGACGAGGCTCATGGGTATTCGTCACCAGCTGCGCGCAAAGATAAAGTTTTAAGCCGCATTGCTTATCCACTCAACTTCCGAAGCGTTTACGCCAGATTACCGCCCGTGCTTCAGCTACCATGACTTGTTCTTGACCAAGCTCTAGTTGATAACGCCCCCTGCTAATCTTGGTAGTACTGCTGATGGCACTAAGTCGTACAATTTCAGAGCGGTTGATTTGGAAAAAGGAGTTAGGGTCTAATTGCTCCGCCATTGATTTTAAACTCCGATGTATCATGCAAGAATTGGAGCCGTAATACATCCGCAAATAATGCCCGTACGCCCGAATCAGATGGACTTCATCTAGATCAAGAAAAAAACCACCTTGCTCTAGTGGAATGAAGAGGCGCTCGAGATATTTTGGACTATGCTTCATTCTTTGGCGAATGGTCGCTAGGCATGCTTGTAATCGATTTAGGCTAATCGGTTTCAGTAAATAATCCAAGGCTCTTACCTCAAAAGCCTGGATGGCATATTGATCGTAGGCTGTAGCAAAAACTACTTGGGGAGGATTGTCAAGTTGTGCCAATAGCTCAAATCCATTAGTGCCGGGCATGTTGATATCCAGGAAGATGAGCTCAGGTTTAAGTTGCTCTATTAGGCGCTTGGCTTCGGTAGCATTACTTGCTTCTCCGATAGTTTTACAGCCTCCGACCTCTTTTAGGAGTGCGGCTAATTCTGCTCGAGCCAGGCGCTCATCATCTATAATTAAGCAACTAATGAGATCCATAGGATAGTGGGAGATCTAAAGTCGTAGTAACGCTTCCTTTTTGATCGTCTGTAATTGTTAAGCGGGCGCGTTCTTGGTACAAAAGGACTAAGCGCTGTCGCAAGTTGTTTATACCTGTCCCTCCATTGGCTTTAGGCTGATAACTGCCTGGATTACTTACCTGTATTTGCCAGCTTTCGATTTGTTTACTGATCCGTATGAGCAGCTTGCCTCCCTCATCTCGTGGAGCAATGCCATGTTTAATGCCGTTTTCTACTAATCCATGTAGCCCTAAGGGCGGCAGTAAAAGTTTGTCGATGACCTCTGGGAGTTCCCATTCGATAATAAGACGCTCCTCTAGTCTCAGCTTTTCCAACTGAAGGTAATCTTCAACGATGGCTAATTCTTCCCTCAAGGGCACTAAAGCCTCTTCACTCCTTCGTAGAGAGTAGCGCAGTAGTTCGGCCAATTGGTTGATGGCAGCGCGTGATCTAGCGGGGTTTTCCCGGGTTAAAGCCTTGATGCTGTTTAGTGAGTTAAAAAAGAAATGGGGGTTGAGTTCAGCGTTTAGTTTTGCTAGTTGGGCCTCTGCGGCTAGTTGAGCATTCCGTGCCGCTGTCGCTGCTTCGTTAGCGGAGCGCTGTGCAAAGTGGTAGAGATGAAAAGCCAACAACCAAATGGCGTGGTAACGAGATCCACCAGCGACCATACCCAACAAAACTGAACCTTCGTAACCCGCATCGTAACGATACATGAATTGGGCATAATTGATGATTACGTATTGAGCACTCAAAGCGAACCAAGCCAGTAAAATGATGGGTATTAATCGAGCCAAAGGTAGTTTTAACCAACCTTTGCGGTGAGCGAGTCGTCGGTATTGATCCGTAAAAAAGATTTGAATAAAGGCGTCGAGGATCAATAACGCTAGAGGTAATACGTAACTACTGGCTTTAGGCTCATAGTAAAGCCAGTAGGGGATGATACTTCCCCAACCCAAAATTTGACAAGTCCAATAAGGAGATATCTTTTGCCACATATCTACCGCAAGTTAGTACGCTAAAGATTGCTGAACTACGCATTCAAGTACCGACTACCCGCATTGAGGAAAAAGACTTGCGCTTATCAATGGGCAGACCTCATCTTGAGCCTGTATCCACTACTTCTGACTATGCGAAATTATTTGCTGTTACTCGTAATTAGCTCCTTACCTCTAGCTTTTGCACAAGCTCAGGAATGGCTGAATTTAGATTTTGAATCCCCTGAAAACCAATTGACGCAATTGCCCGAAAACTGGCAGCATGGCCGTCTAATCGATAGTACAATTTTAGTCAAGGCCCCTGCTGTTGAGGGACAGGCTATCTTACTGCAAGGTCCCTTTAGTGACCGTAATAGTGGCTACGCTTACCAAGAAGCCAAAGTTGAATACCCTGCACTTACCCAATTTAAAGTGACCGGACGTATAAAGACTCAAGACGTAAGCGGGGAAGGTGCCTACCTATATGCTTATGGCAAGCAAGGAGATGCCTATCTGGGATACACGCTTTCTGATACAATAAACGGTACTAAGGATTGGTCTACAGTATCTTTTACCTTCGTAGGAGACCCGCGGATGGAAAAAATCCGACTGGGCTGTTATTTGGGTGGGAGCGGAAAAGCCTGGTTTGATGACCTAAAGTGGGAGCAACTGCCTTTCTCAGAACCAAAGTTGTCAGCCGATGCTAGTATTTACCTCGACAGCTTCTTCCATACGGTAAGTACCCTGGCCTTAGACAAAGAAAGCTTTGACTGGAAGCTTTTACGGGAAGAAGCAGAACTGCTTTCGGGTAATGCGGAAATCCCCGAAGACACCTACGCAGCTATCCGTTACTGTCTGGGTAAGATCAATAAGCATAGTCGTTTCATTGACCCTCGGCAAGCCGCGCTTTGGGCCAGTGGAGGTAACAGCGAGGATAATCCTGTATTACCCCCGATAGAATACTGCCACGGCTACCGTGTTGACGAAGACATAGCCTATCTTTCTATGCCTGGTCTTGGTAGCGGTCATCAACCTACTTTGACCAGTTTTGCGGATAGCCTCCAGCAGCTAATCGCATCCTTAGACGGCCCTCAGATCAAAGGATGGGTAGTAGATCTCCGCAACAACACAGGAGGCAACTGCTGGCCAATGCTTGCCGGAATTGGTCCTTTGTTAGGAGAGGGAATTTGTGGATACTTCATGGATCGCGATGGCAGCAATGCTGTTGACTGGTCTTATCGGGAAGGCAGTAGCTTTAACGGAGAGTATGCAGCTACGACCGTGAGCGATACGCCCTACCAATTACAGCAACCACTAAAACGAATTGCCGTACTTACTGGGCCACAAACAGCAAGTTCTGGTGAGATTACGGCTATTGCATTTAGAGGACTTCCGCAGGTCCAATCCTTTGGCCAACCTACTGCCGGTTATTCCACCACGAATGCTACCATACGTCTGCCTGATGGTGCAATGCTTCTCCTGACGATATCCATCTACGGCGACCGCAATAAAGTCCCTTTCGGCGAACAAATCTATCCAGACGTGCTGGTCGCAGAACAGGAAGGGGAAGACTTGCCACTATTGGAAGCGCTCCATTGGCTAAGAGAATAAGGATGTATGACAATATTTAAAGGGGAAGCAGTCCTTTCAACGGTTTTATAAGTGATTTGTCTATCTTGGAGCAAGAGAACACAATTTAACCCAAGATGAGTGAACAAAAGTTGCGCGACGAAATTCGCCAATTAATCAGTAAGAATCGTACTGAAAAGGCCATTGAGCGTTTGTCTAGCGTACAGTTCAGCAAGGTTGACAAAGAGTTGATCATCTTAAATAGCAAGTACAATCGCGTGCAGACGGAGCTGCGCATGAATGTAATCGATCGTGCTGAGGCCGAACGCCAAATCAACAGTATTAATGTTGCTCTCTTAGAGCTTTCTGATCGGATCGATAAGGGAGATAATGATATTGGTACCGTTCTCGCGAATCGGGTCAAGCAGGGTAGTGGTGCGAAAAAATGGTGGCCTCTTTTACTCCTTCCACTAGTAGCCTTAGGCGCTTATTTTATCATCAGCGGAGGCTCCAGTGATGAAGAACCTAAAAGTGGGGGCGAAGCGGCGGCGATTGTAGACTGTGACAGCGGAACTGCTGTGGTGCGCTCTTGCGATGATGGCAACCCCTGTACCGTGGACGATGTCGAAACGGTACTACAAGAAGACGAAAGTAAGGTGTGCGAACCTTGCAAGGGTATTCCCGTTAATTGTAACTCCATTGGTGAGACGGTTGAGAGAGCATGCGATGATAATGACACGCATACCATCAATGACCGAGAAACAATCCTGAAATGCGATGGCTCGATCTGTAAGCCCTGTCAAGGGACCCCAACGGACTGTAATAACGGCGAAACGCGTGAGCGTGCCTGCGATGATGGTAACCCTTGCACCATTAACGATAAAGAAACCTTCCTGGTCAGCGATCAAAGCATCTGCGTTCCCTGTGCGGGAACCACCCTCGATTGCGGTTCCAGAAGAACCGTTACTGTTGCCTGTAACGACAACAACCCCGATACGGAGAATGATCAAAAGACGGTCCTGGCCTGTGACAACCATATCGTTTGTGAACCTTGTCGAGGCACCGCAATTGTTCGACCAACAACGATGAAGTTTCGCTTTACCCTTAGAAATTTACGGGTAATAAAGGACGGCGACGGCGTTTTCGACGGTGCTGGAGATTTCACCTGGGACATCAAAGTAAATGGAACAACCATTGCGCAAACCAATCGTGAGCACGGCATGGATGATGGTGACGTTCACACCTTTAACGTTACACGTGAGTTTGAACTCCCCCTTAACGCAGGAACGGAGTTGAATTTCAATGCGATGATTATCGAAAATGATAGTGGAGGCACTGGCGATGATGACGTAGTGCGCCTCAATCGCCGCTACAATGGGAATCAGTTGATGGGTACCGCCGTTGGTTCTCCACTAGGCAATAGCACAACCACTCTGACTGGTGATGATGGTGGAGATCCTAAAGTTTCGGTGAGTTACAGCCTGGTAAGGATCGAATAAATTAATCGCAGCAAATGCTCAAGCTATTTGGAATACTGCTACTATTGGGCTATTGTCTTTTTGCTTGGGGTTGTGCAACTGACCAAAAGCCAGCAGAAGAGCTCCTAGCCGAACAACGACCTAACATCATCTTCATCCTAACGGATGACTTGGGCTACGCGGACCTGGGTTGCTACGGCTCTACCAAAATCAAGACACCCCATTTAGACCGAATAGCCAGTGAGGGCTTAAAGCTGACTAACTTCTATGCCTTCCCTTCCTGTTCCCCTTCCCGGGCAGCGCTACTGACGGGCTGTTACCCGCCGCGGGTAGGTATACCAGATGTGGTTGGTCCTCCAGGTCCTGATTGGACCGCGAACAAACAGTACGGCTTACACCCGCGGGAGTACACGATACCCGAATTATTGCAAGAGGCTGGCTATACCACGGCCATGATCGGCAAATGGCACCTGGGGCACTTTCCTGAAACCAGCCCCTTGGAGCATGGCTTCCAGTCCTTTTTTGGACTGCCCTACAGTAATGATATGATCCCACTGGAAGGCAATAAATGGCCCGACTTGCCCCTAATTCAAGACCGCGATACCCTGGAATTTAATCCCGACCAGCGTCAGTTGACCCAACGGTATACCGAACATGCTACGGCATTCATCGAGCAGGAGGAACACGATCAGCCTTTCTTTCTCTATCTGGCCCACGCTATGCCGCATACACCCCTCTTTACCTCGGAAGCTTTTTCGGGTCGAAGCGGGCAAGGAATCTATGCGGATGTGGTCGAAGAGATTGACGCCTCAGTAGGTGCTATTCTGACTAGTCTGGAGGAAACTGGACAAGCTGAAAATACCTTACTGATCTTCACTTCCGATAATGGTCCCTGGCTGACTTTTGGTAATCATGCCGGTTCGGCTGGCCCCTTTCGAGAGGGCAAAGGCACTACTTTTGAAGGAGGAATGCGGGTGCCCTTTTTGGCCTATTGGCCTGCAAGAATCAATCCCGCTCAGTCTTCTCATACGGTAGCTTCCTTGATCGACATTCTGCCTACCGTTTCTGCGCTTGCGGAGGCGGACTTACCATCGACCAAAATCGACGGGCGCGACCTCAGCCTGTTGCTTTTAAATAACGAAGAGCTTCTGGAGCGCCCTTTTCACTACTGGTGCTCGGGTAATCTGGATGCCATTCGCTTAGGCCCCTGGAAATTGCACTTACCGCATAGTTATCGCTACGTGACCGACCTGGGGAATGATGGCGTCCGTGGTGACTATTCTTATGAAGGAGCAATCGATTGGTCGCTCTATCATCTGACTGACGACCCCGGCGAGCAGTATAATCTAGTAGATCAAGAACCAGAAAAAGCAGCTGAATTGAGGCGCTTGGCCGAGGAATTTATGGAGGTAATGGAAATCGAGAAGCGGGAGCCGTTTAGGGCTAACTAAGGCACAACAGTATGATTGATAACAATGCAACAAATTAGATCTTGTGGGATAATAAGTCTAGTATTCATTGCAAGCGCATTGGTGCTTTTTCTCTCCCTATTTTGCGGTGCAGGAACTTCTCATTACTCTATAGCTGAAATTGACCTGGCATGGGCCTTTAGAATAAATAGTATAGACAGTATCCCTCGTTTACAAAGCTGTGAAACACCTGTTGATTTAAGGGCTAACGAAATTTATATCCGCCTCTGGGCAGAAGTAAGTTATGAGGATTACAAAACAGCCCCATTTGCGGCGACTAAACCTGGTCTCCTGGGGATAAAGGACTCCATCCAACAAATCAGGTGTTTTGCTAGTCTTGCTAATAATCAGGAGCTAGAACTGCGCTTAACTCCTGCCAATCAAGAGCATAACTTCTTTCATTGGCTAAACTGTGCTGGTCAGTTTATCAATGATTCTGGAACCGTTTACCGAGGGCATAGTGATTTTTACGAAAGCCCTTGGTTACATTCATTCAGTGGGCACAAGCTGTCAGATTATTTGGCCGACCTGAATTTCGCAGATTGGGAAGCCTCTCAGCTCCATTGGTTTTTGATTGATACCACTGCTTTTCCTGCAAATGGTGAGTTACTAGCTCAAGATTTCTATACGATTATCGACAACTAAGATGCTATTTAGCATCTAATTAAGCCTATCTTTGCAGCTTTTTAGCGACAGCTTTAAGCAGGCAACATGATTACTACCGACAACCTCGGCCTTCAATTCGGCAAGCGCGTTCTTTTTGACGAAGTCAATTTGCAGTTCAACAATGGCAATTGCTACGGTGTCATTGGTGCCAATGGTGCAGGTAAATCCACTTTCATAAAAATCCTGTCGGAAGAGATCGATGCTACTCGTGGCTCCTTCAGTATCGAACCGGGAAAGCGGATGGCCGTCCTGAAGCAGGATCACTTTCAGTACGAAGAAACGGCTGTCCTGGATACGGTCATGATGGGCCATGAGGAGATGTATAAAATTGCCCAGGAGAAGAACGCCATCTATATGAACCCCGATGCTACGGATGCAGATGGCCTACGTGCCGCTGAGCTGGAGAATACCTACGGGGAAATGGGCGGCTGGGAAGCAGAGAGTAATGCTGCGGAGCTGCTGAGCAACATGGGGATTCCTGAAGTACATCACTATCAGCTGGTCAAGGAACTGACCAATGCGCAGAAAGTAAAGGTCTTGCTGGCTCAAGCCCTTTTCGGCGAACCGGATATTCTACTGCTCGATGAGCCGACCAATGACCTAGACGCCCAAACGGCTACCTGGCTGTCTGATTTTTTGGCGGGCTTCAAGAACCTCGTCATCGTCGTTTCTCACGATCGCTACTTCCTGGATATGGTCTGCACCCACATCGTAGATGTAGACTTCAAGCAGATCAATATCTATACGGGCAACTATACCTTCTGGTATGAGTCTAGCCAGCTGAAAGCGCAGCAAATCGCCAATAAGAACAAAAAACTGGAGCAGAAACGGGCCGAAATGATGGAATTCATCCAGCGTTTCTCCGCTAATGCCTCCAAGTCACGCCAGGCAACCAGCCGGAAAAAAGCCCTCGATAAGCTGAATCTGGAAGAGATTAAACCCTCTACTCGCAAGTACCCCTTCATCAGTTTTAAACCAGAGCGACAGCCAGGTGATCAAATCCTGAAGGTGGAAGGTCTGACGAAAATGGCAACCGATGGCAGTGCCTTGTTTCAAGAGGTATCCTTCATGCTGAACAAAGGGGATAAAATCGTGCTGCTTTCCCGCGACTCTACGGTGATTACGACCATGTATGATATCCTCGCCGGCAAGACGCAAGCTGACCAAGGGACCATCGAATGGGGGCAAACCATTACTACTGATTATCTGCCCAATGAGAATTCTGAGTTCTTCACCGCTGACCAGGATTTAGAGCTCATGGACTGGCTTCGTCAATATTCTACCAATAAGGATGAAGCCTTTGTGCGCGGCTTCCTGGGCCGCATGCTCTTTTCCGGAGAAGAAGTTTATAAGCATTCCTCGGTTTTGTCAGGAGGGGAGAAAGTGCGCTGCATGCTGTCAAAAATCATGCTCAAGAATCCCAATTTCCTGTTGCTGGATGAGCCCACCAACCACCTTGATCTGGAATCGATCACGGCCCTGAATAATGCGCTGAAGGACTTCCCCGGTAATCTGATCATGACTTCTCATGACCACCAACTGCTAGATACGGTCTGTAATCGGATCATCGAAATTACGCCCAATGGTATCATCGATAAGCTGATGAGCTACGATGACTACGTCCGCTCTGACGAAATTCGGGCACAACGCAAGGCATTGCTTTCTGTACCTGCCTAATTCTTCTGCGGTGAAAATCGACCATTTAGTATACGCCGTACCTGATTTAAACCAAGCCATTGCTGACTTGGATGCTAAGCTGGGTATAGCGCCGGTTTTTGGTGGTCAACACTTGACTAAAGGCACAAAAAATGCCTTGCTCAACTTAGGAAATGGAGCCTATCTGGAGCTGCTGGCGATTGATTCCACAAATGACCAGATTCAGCCCCCTCGCTGGATGGGGATTGACCTCATTGAGGCTCCACAAATGGTCCGCTGGGCACTAAAGACCGACCAAATCGACCTGGTCAGTAGCCTACTATCAGACTTTCATCCCGAGCACGGTCGAATCGAAACGGGAGAACGTCAGCAAGCCAATGGCGAGTTCTTACGTTGGCAAATGTGCTTACCAACGCCTATCCCCGTAGTCGATATTCTTCCCTTCTTCGTTGATTGGAGCAGCTCATTGCATCATCCCTGCAATCAGTTGGAGACGGGGTGTAGCTTACAGGGGCTTCAACTGTTCCATCCCCAGCCACCGTCCATTGCGCCTCTTTTTCGAGCGTTGAATATCTCCCTGACTATCCGAAAAGGTCCGCAGTCTATTCGTATTCAAATTGCTGGTCCTAAAGGGAGTCTATCGCTTTAGACCAGCCGCTTATTATAATTCAGACGGTGGTCGGTAGATTCGCGATAGCCTAAGTACCACTCTGCCTCAAAATCGGGATAGAGCTGTCGAATATGGTGAAGGAGGTGGTATAAGTAGTCTTCAATTAACAGTCCGAGCGAAACCGTCTCCTTTTCATCGATGGAGCGCATAGCGATCTCCTGGTAGTTATGCTGACTGATTGGTTTATTGAGTACTTCCGCAGGTATTCTGCTCAACATATGAGCCAGATGTTCCTGCACCACCAAAAAAGTATTGATGACTTCTTTGCTGGATCGGTTGTGATACCGATTTAGGGTAACCCATTCGTTTTGCTGATAGCCTTGAAAAACCAGTGCATCACCGCGTTGGCCCCTCAGGAAACGCTGGTGATTATTGTAAGCGGAGTCGATCAAGTGCCCAAGAATCTGGCGCTTTGACCACTTGCCTGGCCCTGAGGGTTGACCAAAGGCCTGTTCGTCTTCTTGGGCTAAACGCGGAGCAAGATCTTGTAATATTTTTTGGAGCCGGGCAGCAGGCATAATTCAATTTATATTTGAAAGGAGATAATTCAACACTAAGATACAGTAGTCAAATGACTGAAGTTAGAAATGTTGATAAATATCATTTGTTGCCAACAAAAAATAGCATATTTGTCTCGAGGAAGCCATCTCAATACAAGGATGCATGACAAGGATGGATGCGCTCGAAGCGCTTAGTAAATATTTCGGTTACGATAGTTTTCGACCCCAGCAGTTGGAGATCATTGAGCATGTTTATGCAGCTCAGGATGGACTGGTGCTAATGCCTACTGGTGGTGGTAAATCGGTTACTTTTCAGATTCCAGCTATCACCATGCCTGGAACAACTATCGTTCTTTCTCCGCTTATTGCTCTGATGAAGGATCAGGTAGATGGCTTAAGGTCCAACGGCATTCGGGCCGCTTACATCAATACTAGTCTGCAAGCTAGTGAGCGCACAGAAGTGGAGGATGCCTACGCCAAGGGAGAATTGGATTTGCTCTACGTATCTCCCGAGAAACTAATGAGTAACGGCTTTTTTCAGTTTCTAAGACGGGCAGTAGTCAACCTATTCGCTATTGATGAGGCCCATTGTATTTCCGCCTGGGGGCACGATTTCCGTCCAGAATATACCCAGCTGTCCATTCTGAAGAAGAGCTTTCCAGAAGTACCAATTTTGGCACTTACTGCTACGGCAGATCGTTTGACGCGCCTCGACATTTGTAAGCAGCTGTCCGTGCCTGATGCCAGACAGTTCATCGCTAGTTTTGATCGACCCAACATAAGCCTAGAAGTCCGTCCTGGGCAGCGACGGCGTCAACAGATCGTCCAGTTTCTAAAAGAGCATCCCGAGCAATCCGGTATCATCTACTGTTTGAGTCGTAAAGGCACCGAAAGTCTCGCTGCCGCCCTGCGCACCGAGGGTTTTGATGCACAGCATTACCATGCTGGCTTGGATGCTAAAACTCGCTCTCAGGTACAGACCGACTTTATCCAGGATAAGACGAGTATTGTCTGTGCAACGATCGCCTTTGGAATGGGCATTGATAAAAGTAATGTCCGTTGGGTCATCCATTATAATCTGCCCAAGAACATTGAAAACTACTATCAGGAAATTGGCCGCGCGGGCCGGGATGGTACGAAGGCTGAAACCATTCTTTTTTATTCCTACAATGATTACAGCACCTATCAGGAGATGCTGGGTGGGAATGACAACTCAGCAGTGGCACTCGCTAAGCTAGACCGGATGAAAGAGTACGCGGAAAGCCTAGCTTGCCGCCGTCGGGTTCTGCTAAATTACTTCAGCGAAGATCAGGGAGAAGACTGTGGCAACTGCGATATCTGTCGCAACCCTCCCCAGCGCTTTGATGGTACTATTTTTGCCCAGAAAGCCTTATCGGCTGTTGCCCGACTGCGTGAGCAAGTAGGAGTCGGCTTACTGATTGACGTTTTGCGTGGCTCAGGACGTAAAGAAATCTTTGCCAAGGGTTACCACCAGGTAAAAACTTACGGTGCCGGTAGAGATACTAGCCAGTTTGACTGGACAAATTATCTGACCCAGCTCATTAACCTCGGCTACCTGTACGTAGCCCACGAAGATTATCATAAGCTAAAACTCAGTCCTGCTGCTAAAAGAGTCCTTTTTGAAGGAGAGCAAGTAGAGCTGGTTAATTTTGCTACCCTTAAAGAACGACGGGAAGCAGCCAAAGCCAAGGCTAAAAAGACTAAGGGAAGTCGCAACCGGAACCCGCGTACTAGAGATAGTCTATTCAACCGCTTGAAGGAGCTGCGCCTGGAGATTGCCCGGGAAAACGGAAAGCCACCCTACATCATTTTTGATGATCGAGCTCTGGAAGAAATGGCAGCCATGAAACCTACCACCGAAGTAGAGCTGGCTAGAGTCAATGGAGTAGGCCAACATAAACTAGCGCTCTATGGACCGGACTTCCTGCGGGTAATCCGCAAAGAATTACAGGCCAGTGATCGAGAGGCAAGGGGGAAAACACCTTCCTACTTGATGACCTACGAGGCCTTTATGGATGGTGAGGAACTGGCGGAAATTGCCAGTAGGCGAGGAATAGGACTCAGCTCAGCTATGTCTCATTTGGGGCAGGCTTATGAGGCGGGAAAAGACTTTGAAATTATCAGTCTCTTGCGGCCGGGTACCCTAGAACGAGTGAGTGAAGCTTTGCAGCACCTTCACCCTAAAAAGGACGGGAAAAAGTCGCTGCTGGACCATATTGGCGCAGATCAGATCAATTACGGGGAGTTGCAATTGGCTTTGTCCTATTTAGCTCGTCACGACAGCTAAGCGCTAGGCTACTTACGCACTAAAATTCGACCGCTCAAATCAATGCCTTCTCCTTCTAGGGTGTACCAGTAAACACCAGCTGGTAAGTTGCTGATATCCAGTTCTTTAGTGAATCCAGCTTCACTTTCTTCTGAGAACCACCTTAATTGCTGCAGATGTCGTCCTATCTGGTCGTAGACTTGAAAATCAAGGGCACCACCGGAAAAGGGGTCATTAAAGCTCAACTGGAAGCGACCGTCGTTAGGATTAGGAGATAAGGTAAACTGATAGGGCACCGGCCAGGCTACCATCACGAGGTTAGAGTAGTTGATGACCTGATCCGTACCAGTCAATTTAAGTCGGTAGATGTTGTTCCCAGTTAAAGGAGATTCATCGCGGAATACGCGGGAATCCGTAGTCAGCTCAGCTACGGTGGTGAAATTGAAATAGTTGTTGCTCCGCTGTAGTTCCAGCTGCTGGAAATCTTGAGGGTTGGCAGGAAGCTCCCAGCTGAGATCAACGCCTTCTGGATCAGAAATGGCCTCCAAGGGTGGCACAATAGCCGGATCGCAGTCTGGCTGCAAATTTTCTTCTACTTCTGTATATAAGCCTTCTGGATCAGTGACGCGGTGGCGGATGCGGAAGAAATAGATCTCACCGTCACAACCCGGTGGCCCTAGGAAGACAAAGGAGCTGGGCCCATCTTCCAGGGGTTCGGGGTGGTAGTGATCATTGTGGTGTAGGTAGACCTGCCATTCGTAACTGAGCTCTTCATTAGCATGCTCTGCATCGAATACTTCCGATCTAAGCTCCAACAAATTAGTGCGATCTACGGGGTAGAAATCTCCATCGTTAAAGCTGCTGATGTCTACCTCTGGAGGGCTATTGTTTAGAGAAACGATCAGGGAATCAGTATGGCTGACGCCCATGGGGTCCGTAGCCGTTAAATAGACCTGATAAGTTTGAATGTCGTTACCAGGAGCGTTAAAGGTATGGCTAGCCTCTATGCCCAGCGCTGAACTACCGTCAGGGAAAGACCAGCGGAAGTCCAAATCTTCCAGTGCATCGTTGGGATCATAACTGGCGTAAGCGTTGAAGTTGACCGTAAGCTCATTACCGCCAAAATTTCGGTCGGCTAAGGGGACCGCTACCGGACCGGGGTTGCCACCGAAGGTGATTTGACCAACGGAAGGGCCAAGCGTTAGGAAAAGCAGACGATTGTGGTATTGATCCAGTACTAAGGTGTGTACACCATTGATATTGTGGAAGGGCTCGATTTTAGTGGGCTGTAGGTTATCATCCAACGTCATCAATTGGATGAAGCCACTATAATCGTAGAACAAGAGTTTGTTTTGGTATTCCTCGGGCCAATTAGGCAGGTCCAGGAAAAAACCACCAAGTGCACTGTAGCCGTCGAAATTTTCCCCATCAACTGGGCTGAGCGGGTCGGCCAGGTCACGTGAGCGCGGATTACCGCCGCTGTCGAACCAGAGAG
>JBCCDS010000028.1:0-75297 GCA_039030655.1 Bacteroidota bacterium
AGCGGAAGCGCTGCCTGAATGGAAGAAGTCATGCCGCGCTCGGGCTGCGGATTGACGGCAATAGTTACCCGCTCCAGTAGTTCTGCGGGTAAAAAATCAAGCGCGGGAGTAGGGCGCACGATGATCAGCTCGTCTAGTTCTGCGGCCAGCAACTGACGCAGACTATGCACCAACATACTCTGCCCTTGATAGTCCAGGGCCAGTTTATCCGGTTGGCCCATTCGTCGGGAGGCACCTGCAGCTAGTAAAATCGCCGTTATCAAGAGGCAGTAGCTTGCTGGGTCTTAAAGGCTGCGTATTCTTCCGGGGTGTTGACGTTGACCATAAAGCGGTGGTCGCTTACCCTAATTTCTTGGACATCACTGTTGATCAAGACTTTACGCGGACAGGAATAGCCACGTGCCAACCACTGCAGTAAGATCGGATAAGCTCGCGGTTCCCAGATCGTCAGCAGTGGCTCCGGAAAGTCCGTATCGGGATTGTGAAAGCAAGTAGCCAGGCGACTGGGGTCACGCTCATCGAATAGCTGCTGAATGACGATGGCATCTAGCGCCGGTTGGTCACAAGCTACCGTCAGCCAGGCGGCGTCGGGTTGCTGTTTGAAGGCAGTGAGCAGGCCAGAAAGCGGCCCTAGTCCTAGAAATTCGTCCCGAATGAGGGCGTGGTTAGTATCTAGTTCCTTGTTTTCTCGAATGGAAATGGCCGTGTAGTTACAGTACTGACTCAGCAAATCGGCCAGATGTTCGCGCTGTGGGCGGCCATGGTATTCAATGGAGCCTTTGTCCCGACCCATACGTTGACTCTTGCCACCATTGAGAACCAGGCCATGCACCGGCGGCGTCGAGAATTGTGCTTGAATATGGGCAGCGATGCCTTCAGCCCGTTCCGAGGGAATACCTGCGGAAGTGAAAGAAAAAAAAGGTAAATCTTTCCAATGGGGAATAGCTTCCTTCAGGAAGTCATACACCTCCAGGCCTTCTTCTTCCTGGATAAAACCGATGACATTGGTGAGCCGGTCCAGTTTGCGGCTCAAAGATTCCCGCTTTTTGCTGTGCAGGAGGACCAGTTGTCGGTCGGCCTTGAAGTGATTGCCGTTGACTAAAACCAGGTCGCAGCTATTGAAAATCGGTGCCCAATGGTTTTTATCCGTAGTGGGCTGCAGGTTGTACTGCTCAAAATTTATTTTATCGATGAATTGGGTAGTTAGTACTTCCGCAGGTATATCCGTTGCTTGGTGATCAGCGTCAACGTAGCCCACCCTGATTGGTGCTAAAGCAGCAGCAATGCTATGGATATAACGGTCGATGATTCCGCAGGGCGCACCGATCAGCGCGATTTCATGGCGGTGAAACTGTCCGCCCTTTCTCCGATTTATTTTGGCGTGTTTGCTATGCTTTTTGGTAGTCACTCTTACCTCCGGTTTTTTTGAGTAATTGCAAATCCTGGATAATCATTTCGTGAGTGAAGGCCTTACACATATCGTAAATGGTGAGGGCTGCAATGGAGGCTCCCGTCAGGGCTTCCATCTCCACACCGGTTTTGGAGTCCACTTTCACTTCACATTCAATAACAATCTGTTGCTCCTGGTTGACTTCGATCCAGATTTTGGCACTACTAATGGGTAAGGGGTGACAAAGTGGGATAAGTTGACTGGTCTGCTTAGCTGCCATGACGCCGGCTAAAATGGCGGTGTGAAAAACGGGACCTTTGGCCGTTTGGATATCACCAGACTCCAGTTGTTCGAGCACGATTAGCGGGACAATAACCTTGGCCTGAGCACGAGCAATACGCGTACTACTTTGTTTTTGACTAACGTCGACCATCGTCGGTTGTCCGGTGGCATCCAGGTGGCTAAACTTCTTTTCCATTTACCTAATTTGTGTCTTCTAAGGTAGTCAAGAATGCAGAATCAGGGGCTAAATCCAGCAGAACGAGTACGCTATGATCGGCAATTGCAGATGCCCGATTTTGGAGAGGCCGAGCAATTGAAGATTCGGGCAGCCAAGGTTCTGGTTATTGGTGCTGGCGGACTGGGCGTGCCCATCTTGCAATACCTGGCTGGCGCGGGGGTAGGGACTATTGGTATTATTGATTACGACCGCATTGAGCTATCCAATCTTCACCGACAAGTGTTCTATAAAGAGCGTGAAGTAGGACAGTCGAAAGCCATTACGGCTAAAGTCCGGGTGGAAGAGCAGAACTCAGGGGTGACTTGCCGGGCCTACCAGCTCTATCTGGATCCAGAACAGGCGCTGGCCATCTTCCCGGAATACGACATTGTCGTGGACGCTACGGATAATTTCCCGACCCGTTACTTGGTCAACGATGCCTGCTACCTGCTGGGTAAACCGCTGGTCTACGGGGCAATCTATCGCTTTGAGGGGCAAGTGGCAGTTTTTAATCAATTGGTGGGGCAGGAGCGCTCTACCAATTACAGAGACCTGTTTCCTACTCCACCAGCAGCAGACCTGGTACCTAACTGCAACGAAGCGGGCGTTTTGGGTATACTGCCGGGCATAATCGGTACACTACAAGCCAGCGAAGTGCTGAAATTGATCACTGGCCTGGGGGAGCCCTTGGTGGATCAACTGTTTACCCTGGACGTGCTGAATTACGACAACTTTCGCTTGAAGATTCGCCAGCATCCAGCCAATCCACTACGCGCCGGTTTCGGAGCTGAGCAGCTAAGTGTGGAGGGGCAACTTTGTCAGTTGCATCCCCTCGCTGGTCAGCCGACTTCGATCAATTATCAGGAGTTATTAGCGGAGCAACAAGCTAACCCAAACCTTCAGCTGGTCGACGTCAGAGACTTAAAGGAGCATCTGGCTAGTAATATTGGTGGGATCTGTATTCCACTTTCCCAGTTGTCATTGAGATTTGCCGAGATTGATCGGGATCAGCCAGCAGTACTTTATTGTAGATCTGGTCGGCGCAGTACGCAAGCGATCCGGCTCTTGCAGCAGGAGCATGGGTTTACGCTATTGCGGAACCTGGAGGGAGGGCTACAGGCTGTTGAAAGACGCTAAACGATACTCGAAATTTGATTGAAGGGCTCAAGGATGAGCAGATACCCAAACCTCTCCATCCGCAAAGATCTCTTTCTTCCAGATGGGGACAGTTTCTTTTAGCTGGTCGATGGCAAATTTGCAAGCGGCAAAGGCGGCCTTGCGATGCGGGGTGGCTACGGCGATGATGACGGCTATTTCTAAAATATCCAGGCTGCCAACTCGATGGTGAATAGCGCACTTCAGGGCACCGTACTTTTCCATGGTCTCCTCTGCGATCTTACGCATCTCTTTGATAGCCATGGGGGCATAAGCTTCAAAATCCAGTCGCTGTACCGTACGAGCTTGGGTGCTGTTGCGCACCGTACCTACGAAGACTACGGTTCCGCCGGCAGCAGGATCAGCGACCAGCTGGCTACATTGCGCTACGGATAAGGGAGTGTCGAGAAGTTGGATGTCAATCATGGCTGGAAGAAGTTTCACGCAAAGGACGCAACGATTACGCAAGGGGCGCAATGAGTGTTTAGCAGCTATCCACCAGAGACAGGCGGGATAATTACGACTTCTAGCTGGTCCGATAGGGGGTAGTCATCTTGTTGATATTCTTCCTCGACGGCAAAGGAGAGCGATTGCAGTTTGGCAAAATCAGGATACTGCTCAATTAAGGCCGTTTTCAGTTGCCCGATGCTGTCGCCCTCAAATTCAAAGGTCAGCCGTCGTTGGCCGAGAATATCTTTGGCAATGCCGTAAGCGATGACGGAGATTTGCATGCAGCTTTAGAGGTATTTGATTAAAATCCGAATAGCCACGAAGATAACCAATATCGCCGTGGCTCTCCTGACTACCTCTTGAGCAAGCAGGCGTGCTCCCAGCCTGGATCCCATTTGCCCACCGATAAAGACGACCAACAGCAGACTGCCGATTAAAGTCCAGTCGAGGCTGGGTATCGGTCGACTTATTTGTCCTAAGATGCCACTGATGGAATTCAGCAGGATGTATACACTTGCCGTAGCGGCGATGGCCTTGGGTGCATCCCAGCGCAGTAAGTTGAGAATAGGAGATAAAAAGATGCCACCGCCGATACCCACCAAACCTGATAAAAAACCAATGCTCCCTCCAATTAGAGCTGGTTTAGTGGCTCCTTCGTTTTGGGCGGTTTGCTGCCTGGAAGTTGAGGTGCTTGAATAGGACTGCCAAAGAATCATTAGGCCGGCAATGAGCAGGGTACTTCCCAGTAGCAGGAAAAAGGCTACTTCTTCCAGACGAATTCGCCCACCCAGAAAGGCTAAGGGAACGGAGACAATAACTAATGGGGCAATCCTGCGCCAGTTGAGGTGCCCAGCCCGATAGTAAATCCAGCAGCCGCCACTTACCACTACAATATTGCAGAGCAAGGCCGTCAGACGGATGACTGGCTCATCGAAGCTATACAGCGCCAAAATGGCTAAATAGCTACTGCCACCACCAAATCCTACCGAGGAGTAGAGCAAAGCGATGCAAAAGAAGAGCAAGTAGAGCTCAAGTGGAGCCATGAAGGAGCGCGAAGGTTACAACCCCAATGTACAATCCTAGCTCAACTCGAAGGGCATTTCCCGCAATCGTTGACCCGTCAATCGGAAGACCGCATTGGCAATAGCGGCTCCAATCGGACCGAGTGGAGGCTCTCCCACCGCTCCTGGAGCTTCAGCATTTTCCAGAATGATAACATCGATCTCTTTAGGAGCGTGCCGCATTAGTGCCATTTGGTAAGGCCCGTAAATGGTAGGGGTAAGCGCACCGTCTTCGACTTCCATTTTTTCAAATAAAGCAGCACTCATGCCCATAATGATGGACCCTTCGCACTGTGCTCTGACCTGGTCTGGATTTACGGCAATACCAGGGTCTATCGAACAGGTAACTTTATGGACTTTGATATTACCATCTTCAATGGAGACTTCTACTACGTGGGCACAAGGGGTGTTGGCGTCCGTGGAAGCAGCGAAGCCCATAGCACGGCCATCGACTACTTCGTCTCGCCAGCCAGCCTTTTCTGCGGCGGCTTTAATCACCTCACTTAGGCGATGACCACGCTCGTCATCCTGGATTTGGTCTAAACGGAACTGCACGGGGTCCTTATCGGCCTGCAGCGCCAGCTCATCTATAAAACTTTCGATCGCAAAAGTATTAGCGAGTAAGCCCAGGCTTCTCCACCAGCTAGTGGCAAAAGGTAGTTTAACCCGCCAGGAAACCGCTCGATAATTGGGTA
Organism: Bacteroidota bacterium; assembly: GCA_039030655.1. Classification (GTDB taxonomy): domain Bacteria; phylum Bacteroidota; class Bacteroidia; order Chitinophagales; family Saprospiraceae; genus Neolewinella. Next base: position 5,251 of record JBCCDS010000028.1, read on the forward strand.
TTGCTCCGTATTGGATCATACCGCCGCGCCAGGCGCCGATATCCGAGCCCAGAACGGTGCCTACAAAACCTGGAAGCAGCGGAGAGCCAAACATAACATCACCACTGGATACATTGTGCTCCAGGGCTTCGATCATACCATTGCTACTTAGCTTAGCCCGCAGCAGGTGATGGGTAGGAGGACGGAAAGTATCGTTTTGAAACTCTTCACGGCGATTAAAAAAGCATTTGACAGGTTTGCCTACTGCTTTTGATAAAACCGCTGCCTGGACAGCATTGGGGGTATGCAGGCGCCGCCCAAAACCACCACCAAGGTAGGTGGGGACCATATTGATTTGATCTTCCTTCATGCCTATACGGTCGGCTATTTCCGAGCGGGTAAGGTTGATCACCTGAGTAGACATGATAATGGTGGCCTTGTCGGCTTCGACCTGGGCTAAAGCTCCATTAGGCTCCAGTTGGGCATGGGCACCAATGGGACTGGTGTATTCGGCCGTAATGACGTCGGTTTCATTATTGAGGATTCGCTTTGCGCGGCCCTGTTTCTGAATGGTAATGGACTCTCCTTGCCCCACTTTGATCATCTCTCGGATATCAGCCGTCTGCCAATTTCTTTCGGTTGCCCATTCGACCTGGATCGCATTTTTGGCTAACTCGGCCTCCATGCGACTTTCGGCTACGACTCCAACAAAATCATCTTCTAACACGATCTGAACCACTCCAGGCATATTCTCAGCTGCACTGGTATCTGCACTAACGAATTTGGCACCAACCAGATCGGGACGCGCCACGGCCCCGTAGAGCATATCGGGAAGCGTAGCATCCATGCCAAAGATGGGCTCGCCGAGCACTTTTGCCCGTAGGTCAACCCGACTAATGGGTTTACCCACGTACTTATAGTCTTTTAAGTCTTTCAGGGGAGGAACATCAGGGATTTCCCATTCTTCCACGAGCTCGACTACCTGACCGTAAGTGAGCTGTTCTCCATTGGCGGAAATTATCCCTCGATCTAATTGCAGGTCACTCGCCGCAACGCCCAACTGTTTGGCGGCTTCGTTTTTGAGCATCTCCCGCATCGTAGCTGCTAACTCCCGAAGGGGTTGCCACAAGCTAGAGATGGAGGTACTGCCTCCCGTGCTAAAACCATCAATATTTCCGGAATCAGTCGAGGCGTGGACGACCTCGATTTGTTCAATATCTACCTCCAGCTCATCAGCAGCAATCTGGGCTAAACCGGTGAAGGTTCCCTGTCCCATCTCTACCTTTGGCGAAAGCAGGGTGATGGTATTATCTGCTTTGATTTGAAACCAAAGGGGAGGAGTTTTGGTATCTCCGCTGTAGGGAGCTTCCACCGTATTGGCCAGCCAGGCTAACGAACGTCGCCAGATGGATCGGGTGAGGTAACCAGTACCCACCAGGACACCAACGCCGACAGCAGAACGGACCAAAAATTTACGCCGGGAAAATTTCCGCTTTTTTTTGGGCTTAGTAGAATCACTCATAGGGCTATCGGTTTAAGAATTAGCGGTTTTAATGGCTGCTGCTCGGTGAATGGCTTTGCGCATTCGGTAGTAGGTGGCACAGCGACAAACATTGGCAATATTATTGTCGATGTCCTCGTCGGTAGGTTCAGGAATTTTCTCCAATAAAGCAGCAGTAGCCATCATGAAACCTGGTTGACAATAACCACACTGGGGGACGATTTCTTCCATCCATGCTTGCTGGACTGGATGCAGCTCATCGCCATTAGACAATCCTTCGATGGTCGTGATGGATTTCCCTTCGGCAAATTTCACGGCATAGGAACAAGAACGGACGGCTTCTCCGTCAACGTGGAGGGTACATGCACCACAGGCTGCTTTTCCACAGCCAAACTTTGTGCCTTTGAGGTCGAGTAAATCCCGAACGACCCAGAGTAAAGGGGTATTCGGATCGGTATCTACTGTCCTGGTCTCCCCATTTATGCTAAAGCTAAATCGCATGATATTGATCTTATTGAAAAAACTATTCTGCGGGAATCGGTGCACCAGCTTCCGCCCAGGCTTTAACCGCTTCGATGTATTCGTCCACCGGGACTGGAGGTGGTTCTCTTGGCGTGCCATTGGCATCTACTCCAGGTTCCCAGGCCCAAAGAACGAGCTCGTGTTCAGTGAGGTGGTGTACGATTTCTTCCAGCGACCGGCCACCGTTACGCTCTGGGTCGAGCATGGATTTGGCAATCTCTACCCGGCTAAGCCCTTCCCAATACATGGAAATAGGAGCTAGACTCCATTCGGGAGCTCCAGGCACACCAGAAAGGTCGTTATTTTCTTCCTGGTGGCAGCTGTTACAACGCAGGGCCGCAACACCGTGGTTATCCGTTCCGCGCTGTACATTGAAGTTATGATAGTGACTATCCTCACCCTGTCGGGGGCGATCTCCTGCCGGGTGGCAGTTGACACATCTTTTATGGGTCAAAACAGTCATCATCTGATCAAAGGGCGTGTCAAGCTCGCTGGTCGAAGCTTCAGGAGTTTCGATCTCTTGATTACTACCGTTGAAACCGTATGCAATGGCCGTAGCGGCCAATAACGATAGAAGTAGAAAGTAAGCAGGAAGACTTCTCATAGCGTAGCGAATCGGAATGTAGTTAGTGCGGCCTTTAAATTACGCTTTAAAGGTAGGTCTTCCAAGACTGCTACAAGTTGCCCGAAGCGTTCATTAAACTTGACTCAAAAAGTCAATGGTGATGGTCTAACTGGCTTGGAGAACGGCCAAACTGCTTTTTAAATGCCCTACTGAAATGAGCTAAGTCCTGAAAACCGACTTGCAAATAAACCTGTGAAGGCCGTTGTGCGGTGCTTTCTAATAGTACGCGTGCTTCGTTCAAGCGGCGTTTAGTAATCCATCTTTGGGGCGTACTGCCAAAGATGCGCTTGAATTCGCGATTAAAGGAGGAGAGACTAGTACCAAACTCTTGTGCGAGGGTGCTAATGGTTACTTTTCTGCGAAAGTTGGCTTCCATGAAAATCGTGAGTTGATCATTGGCGAGTAGTGGAGGTCCAAGAATACTGGTGAGTCGCTGATTTTGGGCTGCAATAATTTCAAGCAGACTGGTGATTTTATAAGCTACCACTTCTTCCTCTATATCTTCGGCAGCAGCGATGTAACTCTTGATGGACCTAAAGTGGTCGGAGACGATTGCTGAAGGGGCAATTTTCAGGAGCTCTAGTTCACCACTAGTTCGATAACTTGGCAGTTGAAGTTTGGGCAGGGCCTTTTTTAGAAAAGTTCGGGGCAGGCTGAAGAAGAGGGTTTCAATATCCTGCTTTCCCGCTGCTAGCTCCTTCTGCATTTCCACCTCAGCATATTGACGGATAATGGCACATTGTCCTGCTAAAAGCCGCAGGTTTTTGCCCGCGCTAGTTAAAGAGACGACTCCGGTACTCGTATAGACTAAAGCAGCCTCTTCGTAAAAGTAGCTGACGGGCTGAGGAATTGTTGCGTAACAATAAGCAGCAATTTTGATGTCTCCACTATTCAAAAACTTCGTCTCGTGCATGTCGTTACCAACTTATCTACTACAGGAAATGATCATCATTTTTAGTAGAACGCCCGGCTTGCGGAAAAAGTGAACCATCATCTTGCTCGGGCATCTGATAACCATCTTCGTGCTTGGGTAAGCGGAAGTTGCTCCGTATCCAAAAACCGGCTAATACGCCGAATATAAATCCACCGATGTGGGCCCACCAGGCCACTCCGCCGCCCTGGTTGTCAGAGAGCTGTAAAGAGGCATAACCTGAGTAACTCTGTTGAACAAACCAGAAAATTAAGAAGGCAAAAGCGGGTAAGGCTACCCGGAAAACAAATAGATAGCCTCGCACCTGTGAACGGGGAAACATGACTAGATAAGCACCCATAATACCTGCCAGTGCTCCACTGGCTCCTACCATTGGAATAGGACTATCGGGGTTAAACCAGATTTGCCCGAGATGGGCCGCCAGGCCGCTGAGTAAATAGACCACCAAAAAGACCTTGCTACCTACGGAAGCTTCCACATTATCTGCAAAAATCCAGAGAAAGAGCATATTGCCCGCCAGGTGCATAAAGCCACCGTGTAAGAACATACTGGTCAGGAGGGTGAAGTAATCCTCTCCGTTGCTGATCTCCCGAGGAATGCTGCCGTAAGTAGTTAAAAATTGCTCAACCTGGAAGGGCTCCAGCGAACTCTGGTAGATGAAAATGGCTACATTAACTACGATCAAGCCGTAGGCTAGATGTGGAGTGAATCCACCTCTAATTTGATCGTCTCCTATCGGTAAGAACATAACTGATTAATTACGGTTATCGCCAGCCTCCAAACTAACGGTGAGCCGATACTGCCCTTCGGCAATCTGCCCCTCTGCACTGGGATAAGGGTCCATTTTTTCAATCTTCACGAAGTCGCCGTTAGGCAAATTAAAACCAGCCTTTTCTCGGGGATTAGGAGCAGGGTGTTGTAAATCGTGCGTAATGCCATCGTTAGTGATCAGCTGAAATTTTACTTCCCCGGCGCGTACACAGTTAACGCCAGTTGGGCAACGACTTTCCGCTGTGACGCCCACGAAGGAAAAGCCGACCTCAGGGTTGGCGGCCGTAGCTACGGTTTCTCCCGGCGCGAGTGTTGCGCTTTCGCCGTAGTTAAGGCTGTAGGTAGCAGCACCGTTCTTATCACATTTACTAGCTAAGCTGACTAGGGCTACCGCTAAAATCAGGCAATACTTCATGTTTCAATTACTGGTCTCGCGACAAGATAGAGAAATATTGAAGAGCTTGCAGCTAGCCTTATAGGCTATACTTTTTCGTACGTCACTATTTCTATTTATGCTGTTTAGCCTAGCCTTTACGCAATCTTCCTAGTAAGTCATGGTTACTAATCGGAGTCGGTTGCGTCGTTCTGAGGGGACCACCAATTCATTAGCTGCTACCTGAATACCGGATCGGAAACGCAAGCGCAGCTCCAGGTCGCGGGTATGAAAAAGGCTGTTGCGATCAGATTCACCGTAACCATCCAGGACGTACTCACTAACGGTGTTTTCCAGTCGGACGTCATCGTTGAAAAGAAAATGTAATCGTTGAGGGCTGCGCAGCAAAAAGAAACTGCTGTAAGCGCCGCCATCGTCCTGACTGTACTGGCGTTTATGGAGTACGTTATGCCAGTGGGGTTGCCCATCTGGGTGCACACTCAGTACCAGCAATTCATCGTAGTGATAATCGACCAAGGGGCGCCCCACGAAGTTATTGACCACCTGCAATTGGGTAGCAGTGGATCGACGTTCAAACTGCCGATTACGTTCGGTAATCAGAAGCATTCCTCCATCTCGGCGCAGCACCAGGTCCCGTACAGCTAGTTCTTCGATGCCCTCGCGATTGCGGCGCCGGTTACCGTCCATGCTACTTACTAGCTCCTGTTCAAAAGCTTCAAAGTGGAGGGTGCGATCTTCGGGATTACTCGGAGGTATGCTCAGATAAAAGTAGCCTTCAGCCCGCGTCATATCCCGGCTGGTATACAAGCCACCACAAACCAGTTGCTCGTTGAGGTTGTCGTAGCGGAAAAACAGGTCATAGGTCAGGCTATCTCTCATTTCTACCTGACTATAGGCAACTGAGCTGATGGTGTCTGGGCTAGCTTGGTAGATTTCGTAATAGTGGTCTTTGCGGCGACTTACGAAATTATCGCGTTCTAGCGCAAAGAAGGCCGTGCCGTCATTGGCTACTTCCGCCTGTAAAAAGTTTTGATTAAAGTAGAAATCTTCGGGTTGGATAACCGAGCGACGCATCAATTCCAGGCTGTCGAGATCCACCGTGAAAAAACTGAAGCGATTGGGCTCATTGTAGAGCATAACCAGCGACTTGGAGTGGTCTTCTGATTGTACAACCTCTTGTCGAGGGGTAGTCAAGGTATAGCCGATATCTGCCAGGGTGACACTGTCGCGTAAATTGGCAGCGGGGTCATAGCGATCCAGCTGGAGGTACATATGTCCTCGTTCACGGTAGAGGTAAAGCAGCTTGAAGTCACGTTTCGTGGCGATGATATCCAGTATGGTGATACTGCGCCCGCGTAGTTCGAGTTCTTTCTCCCAGCTTTGTTGCATGCGCCGATCATAAGCCGTCAGTAAAAACTTGGCCCCGCGATCTTGCAGCAGCATCGTACGTCCGCCCAATTTACCGACGAGGTGGTACTCCGTATCTGCGCGGATGGGAATCTCCTCCGACAGGGTCAGGGTTTGTGCAGCGAGGCTTGGACCTGCGGAAGTACTCAATAAAAAAAACAGCGTCAGCAAAGCCGATGACCAAGCAAGCAAGGGCTGAAAAGTCAAGCTGTCGGAAAACGCAGGATATTTTGGCATGGCAATCGGTCTTAGTCGGTATTTTATAAATAACGAATAGATCGCCCTGGTTGTATCTGTGATGAATTATCTGCCGGGATGTCGGCCCCATTCCGCTCGTCTTTCGGGATCAAAGTCGGGGTTTTCGGTCGGTAAATCGGCTCCTACTTCGCGTAGCCAGCTACTCAATAGTTCCTCCAATTCCTGGCTTATTGCTGGTTCTTGGCCGCTCAAATTCTCGGTTTCGCCCAGGTCTTCCGCCAAGTTGTAAAGCTCGACTTCTGCCTGGTCGAAGAAATGAATGAGTTTGTAGTCCCCCCGTCGGATTACCGCTGCTGGTCGGGAATGATGATAATGCGGATAGTGGAAATAAAGGGCCTCGCGTTCCAGGGTGGCAGCTCCGTTCCAGAGGGGGACGAGGCTGTGGCCGTCGAGCCTGGAGTCGTTCGAATAAATTAAACCATTATTTTTCGTTGCTGCTTGCTCATTTCCAGGAGATGTACTTCCGCGGGTCTCCTCACTCGCGCTAGGGTTTTGTGAGTGGGACGGATTCTGCTCAGCGGGCGGGGAGCTGGCACCTGCTAGCTCCAGCAGGGTGGGGTAGATATCAAGCCCAGTAATCGGCTCTTTGCTGATACCAGGCGCAATACTGCCCGGCCAGTTCAGGATGAAAGGCACCCGAATACCCCCTTCGTAGAGGCTGCCTTTCTCGTCGCGCAAAGGGGCATTATCGGTTACAATTTCGTCGTTACGCCGATCAAAGATTTGCCGCAGCCCACCATTGTCACTGGTGAAGATGATCAAGGTGTTATCACGAATACCTAGGCTGTCTAGGTGGTCTACAACTCGTTGTACATTGTGATCGATGGAGCGAATCATGGCCACGTAAGTAGGGTGGAATACCCTATCGTCTGGTCGTTCGATGGCCGCCGCTTCCTGGATAAGGCTATCGGGTGCTTCTAGAGGCACATGTACGCCAAAATGAGAGAGGACAGCCAGGAAACTGCTGTCTTGATGATCGCTGATGAAATCGAGGGTGCGATCGGTCAAAACATCGGCGAGGTAGGCTCCGGAATCTACCGGAAATTGAGGAATGAAATGATTAACGGGGAAAAAGTGCCCCCAACCGCCCTGAACTCCACTGGTGTCGAAGCCTTGTTGACTGGGGTGTTGTTCTGGGGCCCAGCCCAGGTGCCATTTGCCAAAGTAGGCAGTCGTATAGCCCGCCGCTTGCAGAGCTTCGCCGTAGGTTAACTGCTCCGTCGGCAGGTATTGGGTCCGATTGGTCGGCACCCGCAGTTGTTCGTACGGTCGCCAATGACCCGGGATGAAGTCGGTGATGCCCAGGCGAGCTGGATGTTGTCCGCTCATGATGGCTGCCCGACTAGGAGAGCAGACTGGGGCAGGCGCATAGGCATCCGTAAAGCGCAATCCTCCGGCGGCCAACGCATCAATGGCGGGTGTAGGGTAGTAGGCATTACCCTGCACGCCCAAATCAGACCAGCCTAAATCATCTACGAGGATGAATACAACATTAGGTGCAGGCTCGGATTCGTCTAAGTTTACGCTGCTTTGACCGATACAGCCGTTAACTAGAACGATTAGCAAGCTAAAGCTGAGACCTAAAATGAATTTTATGCGTTTCATAGCTGATATACTCCAATCAGATTAGTAGGGAACGCCACATTGAGTATATACGGGGTCTCGAAGGGGTTAAATTTTTCCCAACCACTTCGAGACCGGTATATTTGCACCCTTCCGGTTTTTAAAGACTAAAGCTGGAAGTGTATCCCTATACTTTTGCGGCTATTCCGCGCAGAAATATACTTTTTATGATTCGCTACACTATCACGGGCTGTCTGGCATTATTGACCATCAGCTTGTTTGTTTTTTCTTGTTCGCCCAAAGCCAGCGTCGCTGCCGAGGAGGCGGTCACAGCTCCGGCACCTACAGCCAGTAATACAGCTACAACTCCAACAACCACTACCGTAACTAGTACGGTAGCTGCTTCGGCACCTACGGAGACGGATACGACCTTGCTCTGGGCGATCTCGGGTAATGGACTGGCTGCAACCAGCTACCTTTTTGGTACCATTCACATGATTCCAGAAGAGGACTTCTTCATGCCAGCAACCGTCGAGACGGCACTTGCCGCAACTGATAAAGTGGCTTTCGAGATAGATATGGCCGAGATGCAGGACCCTAGTATCATGCTCACTATGATGAGTCGCATCCAGATGCCTAACGGCAAGAAGTTGAGCGATTTGATTGAGCCGGAAGAGTACACCATCGTCCAGGCTTATTTCGATTCTACTGGGATGCCATTGGCATTCTTCGAAAACTGGAAGCCCATGTTTCTAGCTACTATGGTCGGCCAGGACTTGGAAGATCTCGGTGGTATGATGGACGGTATCGGTGGTATGCGTTCCTACGAATTTGAGTTGACGGAAATGGCCGAGTCCGCTAAGAAAGAAATTTTCGGATTAGAGACCATTGACTTCCAACTCTCAGTTTTTGATAGTATCCCCTATGACTTTCAGGCCAATATGCTGCTGGAAGCTATCGAGGCCGACATGGCGGGGAATACCGAAGACGATCAGTTTGGTGAGATGGTAGAAATGTACCGGCGACAGGCGATTTCTGAGATGGTGAGTATGATCCAGGAAGAAGCTGGTGCCGATGACGAAGCTAATTTTGAGGAATTCCTGCTTACGCGCCGCAACGCTGCTTGGATTCCCTTAATGGCTGAAAGCATGACCGAAGGTCCCGTGTTCTTTGCCGTCGGTGCAGGTCATTTAGCCGGAGAAAAAGGCGTGATCAAACTACTGCGCGAAGCCGGTTATAGTGTAGAAGGCGTCTACGCGAAAGCAGACTAAAGGTGGGCTATACCGTCCTGAAGATCGGTGGAAACGTATTGAATAATCCAGCGCTACTGACCGCAGCGCTGGATTATTTTGCGAGTCTGGATCAAGCCGTACTGGTACACGGAGGAGGTCGTAAAGCCAGCGAGCTATTGTCCCAAATGGGGATTGCACCCCAGATGGTGGGTGGCCGACGCCTGACTGATGCGCCAACCCTCGAGGTAGTGACCATGGTCTACGCTGGCTTGTTGAGCAAAAATATTGTGGCTCAATTACAAGCTCGTGGCTGTAATGCGGTCGGTCTCAGTGGTGCCGATGGAGATACGATCCGCGCCCACAAGCGCCCTGTAGGAGCAGTGGATTACGGTTTTGCTGGTGACCTTGATCGTGTGAATGCACCATTTTTGGCCGAGCTGTTGAACACTGGCCGCAGCCCGGTACTCTGTCCGATTACCCACGATGGTAAAGGCCAGCTACTGAATACCAATGCAGATACCATTGCTATGGCAACGGCTGAAGCGCTTGCCGGTCTGGGAGATGTGCAGCTGCAGTACTGTTTTGAACTACCTGGCGTACTACGGAATATTAATGATCTAGACTCGGTCATTCGTACGATGAACCCGACTGATTTTGCTCGCTACCGAGCCGAAGGTGTTGTCGCAGGAGGTATGCTGCCGAAGTTGGAGAATGCCTTCGCTGCCATTGCTGGGGGGGTAAAAGAGGTAGTGATTGGAGATTTGACGGCATTGTCTAATAAGTGTGGGACGCGCTTAGTAGACAATGCCTAAATTTAGTGCTTCATGTCCCCCGCTATCCACCTCCTCCAACGATTGATCGCCACTCCTTCCTTGAGCAGGCAAGAAGACGCCACAGCTAGCTTACTCTTCGATTATTTGCGAGAGCAGGGTGTGGCGGCCCAACGTCAGGGGAATAATGTTTTCGTGCGCAGTCGGCACTGGGCAAATGGGCAGCCCGTGATTTTGCTGAATAGCCATCACGACACGGTTAAAGCAGCCGCGGGATATACCCGTGACCCTCACGAGCCCAGTATTGAAAATGGTCGTCTTTACGGCTTAGGCAGTAACGACGCCGGCGGTTGTCTGGTTGCTTTGATTCACGCTTTTTTACGATTAGAGCAAGCTGGAGGGCTAGGCTGTAATCTCGTTCTGGCGGCTACGGCGGAGGAGGAAATCAGCGGCCCGAATGGCATCGCCAGCCTGCTGCCGGACCTAGGGCCGATTGATGCAGCTATCGTTGGGGAACCGACCTTGCTACAAGCGGCCGTGGCGGAAAGAGGGCTGGTCGTACTGGATGGGGAGACTAAAGGAGAAAGTGGCCACGCCGCTCGTCAAGAAGGCGTTAATGCACTTTATCGAGCCCTGGAGGATGTCGACCGTATCCGGCAATACCACTTTGATCGCAATAGTGATTTCCTGCCCGCTACCCACGCCACCGTAACCCAGATTGAAGCGGGCAGCCAGCACAATGTCGTGCCGGATCGCTGCCGCTTTGTAGTAGATCTGCGTGTCAATGAGCAGTATAGCAACGAGGAGGCCGTAAGTCTTTTGCAGCAGCAATGTGTGCATAGTGAGCTAAAGCCTCGTTCGCTGCGTCTACAGTCTAGTCGTATTGACTTAGCACATCCTTTGGTTAAAGCTGCGCTGTCTTTCCCAGAAGTAACGGCTTATGGCAGTCCTACCCTCAGTGATCAGGCATTAATGCCCTTTCCTACCCTCAAATTGGGCCCCGGTGACAGTGCGCGTAGTCACACGGCCGATGAATGGATCGGTATCGATGAAGTACTCGCAGGAGAGGAGCGGTATGTTGAATTGCTTAGGCGAGCGTACTAAGCTGTCGTTAAAGCTTTAATTCCAGCGATTGTCTTATCAGAGATAAGAACTTTGACTTTAGCCACTAGTTGAGGCCCCTCGTATAGTTCGAAATGTCCATTGGGCACCAGCCAGCTTTGAGGTGCTTCCTCTACCAAAAACTGAGCAATACCATACCAATCGTTTTCAGCCTCCAGATGCAACCAGTTTATCTTTATACTCCAGGCTGATTTTTGCCATTCTTCCACATCCTGCTGTGGGAATTTTCCTACTGCAGTATAATGATCTCCTGCGGGAAGACTAGTCCGTCCTCCATTTGCAGGATGAACCCAATCAACATGTACAAGTACCTGCTTCATGACTATATAACAGTTTGAATAGTAATTAGGGTTGCGTGCTTAAGGTCATCAATACTCAAGTATTTCGCAGGGCCAATTCCGTCGAGGAGATCAATTTGGAATAGATCAGCTACTTTATCATTTGGATAATCAATCTCAATGATCGAAAATTGATCTTGATAACCAAATGCTTTTCCCATTGATAGGCATGGTCGCGGTAGTCCGCAAACCATTTTCCTGCTAGAGAGTTAGGTCCTGCTCGAAAACCATTTTCAATGATGTCTTGATGTTCTTTAAGGCTAATAGCGCGATAGAGGTGCATTGAACTAAGTTAAGCCTATCCCCTTTGAAAACAAAGCAGCAGTAAAAAAAGCAACTACCAGGCAGCGCATCTCTACCCGTCCCCGTTTTAAAGGTGCGTTTGATGATATTTTAGTGTTGAATTATCAACACACGGCTCGCTTAATTACTCACTAGTTGCCGTGTATATAAATTAGAAGAGGGATAACGGACAGCGTCCGTTATCCCTCTTTTCTTTGGGGCTGATTACCTAATTCTTGCCTAGTCCTGAGACAGGATCGCCAGCAGGCGAAGAATCTCGATGTAGAGCCAGATCAAGGTAACTAGTAGGCCGGTAGCGAAGAACCATTCCATATGCTTGGGCGCACGGTATTGCTCGCCTTTTTCGAAGTTGTCGAAATCCAGCAATAGGTTAAAACTGGCTACTCCGATAATGACGAGGCTGATGCCAATACTAAGTGGACCAGCATTATGCAGGAAACCCCAGCTAGCGCCGAAAACCCAGTTGGCGATCATTACAGTGACGTACATCAGCATAATGGCACCAGTGGCCATCATCACACCAGCACGCAGCTTTTGAGTGACCTTAACTAAGCCCGACTTATAAACAAACAGCATCATGAAGAACACGGCCATGGTAAGTCCAACGGCCTGACCAATGATGCCGCCTTCGATATAGGCATAGGCAGCAGAAATACTACCAACAAATAGACCTTCCAGCAAGGCATAGATGGGAGCTAGTGTAGGGGCCATCTTAGGGCGGAAACTCATAAAGAGTACGACCCCTAAGCCACCTAACATGCCACCCCAGAGAAATAAACTGCTAGGGTTGAAGAAGCTGTAAAAGGCCGTAAGGAGCATCAAGCCACCCAGGATTAAGCTCTTATTTATAGCACCGGAGACCGTCATCGGTGCGGAGCCCGTCCGGGTGATCATGCCACCATCCAGTGGCTCGTGTACGTTTTGCTCGAAGGTTTTCTCCGAGAAAAAAGGATTTGAAGATGATTTGCCAAATTGTCGTCTGGCCATAGGGTAAAGAATTTTAAGTATTCCTTTTGTGGCTAAAACCACAAAAGGAATACTGGGTTATGCTACAAATATAACGCCTAAATCCCTTTTATGGTTAAAAGTCTAAACCGAGGCTAAGCAGGAAATTGGTGCCAGCCTGCGGGTAAAAACCCTGATCCAGTGCTTGGTCACCGGCGTAGAGATAACGATAACTCCAGCCGTTACTTTCGTACTCGGCGTCGAAGACATTGCGCACCAAAAGGGTAAGACGGACTGCCTGACCAGCAGGATTGGGTAGTTGGAAGCGCAGACGAACATCCGTGTAATTGTAGGGATCAATGCTATTCGCTTCCTCCCCACTATTGTCGAGAAAACGGCGTCCAACGTACTTATTCATCAGCGTTAACTCCGCAAAATGGGCCGTGTTGGCGAAGGGGAGGCGGTAACTCAGTTCTGCAGCTCCCTGAATGTCTGGCGAAAAGGCCAGCGGCTGGTCTTCGCGGATGACCGTTTCTTGGCCGAGCCAGTTGAAATCAGCATCGTAGCTGTCCAAAAACTCCGTATATGCTTTTACCCGATTACGGCTCAGCGTCAGGTTGCCGCCCAGCGTCCAGTTTTTACCTAGTTGGACACCGCCCATTAATTCCACGCCCAGGCGGTAGCTGTTGGGTACGTTGGTGCGAATGTATTCCCCCACATCGTTAACCCGGCCGGTTAGTACTAACTGGTCACGGTACAGCATGTGGTAGAAGTTGATGCCCCAATTGCTGCGCTGGTTGGTCTGCTCAAAGCCCAGCTCGGTATTGAATAGCTGCTCTGCCGTTGGTATTTCATTGGCGGTATTGTCGACGTGGTCATTGCGGTTGGGCTCACGCTGAGCTACCCCAAAGCTGAGATACGCTCTCCCTTTGTCCGTGCGGTAGTTTAAGCCAGCCTTAGGGTTGAAGAAGGTATACTGGCGGTTTTGATCCAGGCGGTTCAGATTGTTGTCCAGCCCCAGGAAAGTGTAGTCAACTCGGCGTAGCTGTAAGTCACCGTAGAGGCTGAAGCGGGGCGACAAATTATAATTCATCCGCGTGTAAACGTTGAAGTCGTTCTTCTCGGCGGTATTATCATAGTAGCGATCACCGATCTCACTCTCACCAGCAAAGCGCGCCCAGATCACTTCCCCAAAATGGTCGCCCACGTAGCGGTTGGCGGCACCACCCAGGGTGAAGTCGTAGCGGCCAGCGGGCTGTTGGTAGGTCAAGCTGTAGACCAGACCAAAGAAGTCATTGTCCAGCCAGCGCCGGCGGATCAGGTCGGTTTCCGTCACCGTAACACCTTCTACTACCGCAGGCTCGATGCCGTAATCGGCTACGTCTTCTCCGGCTTTGTACTGCTCAAAGTAGCCCTGGCCGAGGGTGTAGTGACCACTCAAGCGCAGCGCCCAGCTGTTGTTGATGGAGCTGCTGTAGTGTAACTGATAGTGCGTTTGGCGGTAGTTGTCCACTTCATCTTCGTGGGGCTCGCCGGGCTTTTCGGTACCTGCCGAGTTAAAGGTGCGATTGCCAGCTGCTAATTCTGAAGGAGGTACCCCATTCCAGGCCTGGTAAGTGATTTCGTGGCCGCTAAAGGCGTTGAAACGGATCACTGATTTATCGCCCACAAAGCCGCCGGCCAGGTACCAGCTATCCAGGTCGACCGAAGCGCGATCGATGAAGCCATCGGAACGAATGCTGGACAGCCGTCCGTCGAGAGTGAAGCCAGAAGCCAAAACGCCCGTACCGAAGCGTGCACTCACCCGGCGGGTGTCAAAACTCCCCAGGCCGCCGTCAACGCTGACGTAGGCGTCTTCTTTGATCTGGTTGGTATTGATGTCAATCGAAGCCCCAAAAGCCCCAGCTCCATTGGCCGAGGTGCCGACCCCGCGCTGAATCTGAATGCCGTCGGCTGAGCTGGCAAAATCAGGCAAATTCACCCAGAAAGTACCTTGACTTTCGGCGTCGTTGTAGGGAATACCGTTCAGGGTTACGTTGATGCGGGTAGGGTCGCTGCCCCGGATCCAGATGCCCGTATAGCCGATGCCCGTACCGGCGTCGCTGTTGACTACTACAGAGGGGGTCCACTTCAATTGATAGGGCACGTCCTGCCCCAGGTTATTAGCCTGAATTTCTTCGGCGCTCAAGTTGGTGTAAGTCACGGGCGTGCGCTCGTCGGCGCGGGTGGCGGAGACGACTAGTTCGTCTAGGTCAAAAGACCTTGGTTGTAGTTGCAGGTCAAAGCGGTAGGTTCGGCCTGGCCGATCACTGGCTGCCGGCAGAAGGTTTTCGTAACGCTCTTCCCCTTGCTCATTTTTGCGAATGATTTGTACTTCCGCAGGTGTGATCCGGAACCTGAAATCTTGAGTGCGGTAACCTAGATAAGTGAAAAAGATGTGCACGGTGGTACTTCCGGTTTCGACCTGCGGAAGTCCTAAAGAATAACGACCATCAATGCCGCTAACGGTTGAAGGGTCTCCGACAGTCATTACGGGAGCTCCTATGATGGGATTGCCCTGCTCATCGGTGATTAGACCATTGAGGGTGTTTTGGGCAGACAAATAGAAAATAGTGGATAGAAAGAGCCCAAGGCTCAGCCAGAAACGTGGCATAGATTGGTATTTTTCCCTTCCCGGTATTACCCGGGCAGGTTCCTGATATGGGCAACATCGCCCAATCAAAGGGTATCATCTCAGCCGCCGGCCTTCTACCGAAGGGGCAGCACCCCAATGCGCCGCAAAAATAAGAAAGCCCTGCTCATCGATGACAAGCAGGGCCAAAAAATATTTTCTATACCACTTCTAGCGAGTATATACTCGAGGCGGAGTCGGTTTGGATTCCCAAACCTCTCCGGCCTCGGTATAGTAACGAAAAGCCGGATTAGCGACGACGACTGCCGGAGCGCATGCCCGCTTTCTTTTCGCGTGTAGTCTGGATCAACTGACGCTGTTCTTCCATTTGCAGGCGCTTAGCTTCTTGCTCTGCTTCGTTCTGTTCGATATTGCGCTCTTCATCCTCGATGGTCTGACGAGCTCGCTCAATAGCGCGACGAGAACGCTCCTGCTCATTGTCCATACGGGTTAGTTCGCGCTCCATGTCGCGCAGTTCTTTCTCCTGGGTTTCGATTTCCTCGTCGAGTTGAGCTTGTGCCACATCGATAGCGAAACGCAGTAGCATTTTTTCGGCTTCTACGTAGCGATCAGGCATATTGACCGGGCTGACGTAACCATCGTTGGAAGCAATCCAAACGACCAGCTCAGCGCCGTCGCCTAATTCATTGACTACTGAGTACATATCGACCCGGCTGCCTACGCTCACGCCAGGAATACTGATATTGAGCGCTTCCATTTCCTTCGAGCGACGATTTTCCTTGTTACGGTTGTCGAAATTATCTTTGACGAAGGCGGTCCAAAGGTTTTCTACCATCCGGTCATCAGCCGAGGGCAATTCCAAAATCAGTCCGTCGTGCACCCCCTGGCTCATCGACATCGAGCGGGAACTGACCTGCGCACTTACTTGCGTGGCGGCTAGGAGTAACAGCATTAAAAAGCTGCCACTGAAAAGTATTTCTTTGATCTTAAGCATGGGGAGGAGTTTGTGATTTTAACACCGAATCATCATCGGCCATACCCAATTAGGACGCAACTGCGGAACAGGCGTCACTTATCGGGACAAGAAATATACGTAGATGTGGCGACTTATACCCTTAGCCGGACGGTCTAATTATTCGCGTGCGGCAGCCAGCGGATCGGGCTGTCGCAACAGCTGTAAAGCGGATTCCACCATAGGGTCCGACTCATTCTGTACGGCATAGAAAGCGTCTGGGCCATAGAGCTGTCTTCCTAGTCGGGCTTTGAAGAAAGTGAGTAAATCCAGGCGCAACTCACCGCTGATGGCTTTGAGCGGCTCCTGATCGGCAGGGATCGCCGCCTGCGCCCGCTCTAGGATCGTCCGGTAGACCGCATCACTGGCTTGAAAGCGCGCTACGAAGTCCTCCATATTAGGGTAGCGACTGCTCAAAGATTCCCGGTTTTCATCGAGGTAGTCAAAGACGTAAGAAGGCACCTGCTGGCGAGCTACCAGGAAGCTGTAGTCGTTGAAGCTAGTATCGAGAGCTACGAAGTAGTCGGGATTGATGCCGCCACCGCCAAAAACGGGGTGACCGCTATCGGTGTAGAAGGTCTGGGAGCTATCCAAATTTACGCTGGCTTGACCAGTCAGTTCACCACTAGCGTAGCGCTCGTTGACGTCACTGGCATAGTTGTCATCTTCTCCGTCGACGTAAGGGCGCTGGATGCTTCGGCCGCTGGGCGTGAAATAGCGAGCGATAGTCAATCTTAGACCAGCTCCGCCATCGAGGTCATACTGCTCCTGCACCAGCCCTTTACCGAAACTGCGCCGGCCGACAACAATAGCGCGATCGTGGTCTTGTAGGGCTCCCGCTACAATTTCGCTAGCGGAGGCGGAACCTTCGTCGATTAGTACAACGATTTGACCGAGGCGGTAGGCCGCTGCTCCGTTGGATTTATGATCTTCACGATTGGAATTACGTCCTTCGGTATAGACGAGCAGTAGCCCACGCTGTTCAAAAAGCTGATTGAGCATTTTAACGGCTTCCCGCAGGTAGCCGCCGGGATTGCCACGCAGGTCGATTACCAAATCGCGGGCACCTTTTCGTTCGACCAATTCTTCCAAAGCCGCTTTGAATTCGGAACCAGTAGTAGCGCTGAAGCGGTTTACTTTTACGTAGGCCGTTTGATCGTCTAATAAATAAGCGGCGTCTACACTATTCATGGGGATGGGGGCCCGGGTAATGGAGAATGGTAGTAGTTGATCTTGACCGTAGCGTTGTACCTGGATGGAGACGGTCGTCCCTTTTTCACCACGCAACAAACTAGCGGGGTCGAGCCCTGCTGCGGTAGGGCCGGCTACGAGGCTATCCTCGATCATGATGATCTGATCACCCGACTGGATACCGACGGCTTCTGAGGGGCCACCAACCAGTGGAGCTACCACGGTGATGGTATCTTCTACGATCAGGAATTCGATACCAATGCCATCGAAATTGCCCTGCATAGATTCCATTAGGGCGATCATTTCCTCGGCGGCGATAAAAGTAGAGTGGGGGTCCAGCTCGTCAAGTACAGCGCGAATGGCCGCTTCGGCCAGCTGGTCATTATCGACCTCGTCGACGTATTTGGTTTCCACAAAACGCATCAGCTGTTCTACCCGGCCGCTGCCACTTACATCGGTACTGCGCGCACTACGGCTGATCATAGTAGAGCTGCCCTGTAGATATTGACCGATATAAAGGCCAACGGCCAGGGTAATGGCGAAAAGAAGTGGTAGCCAAATGGCGCTGATGCCGCGACGGGGTGATTGCTGGTTCATGTTGGAGTTTGCTTGGATATTTGGATTTATCCAAAAATCCAAAATCCCAAAAAGAAGGGTAAAATTAAAAATAGCTAATCACACTTGCCCTAGACAAGCATGATTAGCTTAAGAACACCAACAGTAGCGACTTATTGCGCTGCTGCGAAGCGGGCGTTCACGGCATCCCAATCGATGACGTTGAAGAAGGCAGCCACGTAGTCGGGGCGGCGATTCTGGTAATTGAGGTAGTAGGCGTGCTCCCAGACGTCGAGACCTAGAATGGGGGTACCTTTTACTTCCGCTACATCCATTAAGGGGTTGTCTTGATTAGGAGAACTTGTAACGTGGAGCTTGCCATCAGCGCCAACAATCAGCCAAGCCCAGCCGGAACCGAAACGCGTTTTTGCGGCCGTGGCAAAAGCTTCTTTGAAAGCGTCGTAGCTACCGAAAGCTTCATCAATGGCTTTAGCGACGTCGCCGCTAGGGTGGCCACCACCATTGGGGCTCATGACGTCCCAGAATAAACTGTGGTTGTAAAAACCACCGCCATTGTTGCGTACGCCGGCACCGGCTTTACCCGCTTGGGCGAGAATATCTTCGATGCTCATACCAGCTAGATCGGTGCCTTCGATGGCGGCGTTGAGCTTGTTGGTATAGCCGTTATGGTGTTTGCCGTGGTGAATCTCCATGGTGCGGGCATCAATGTGCGGCTCCAGGGCGTTATGGGCATACTTTAATTGAGGTAACTCAAACATAGGTTTCGTAAATTGATTGTTTTTTAGTGCTGAGACAACGAATAATCGTGCCTACCTGCCCATTAAACGCTAAATTAGGGGCAGGGTTCTAAATTGGACACCATCTTCATCTCCGGTTATAGCGACAATGCCACCGCAGCCGTGGCCACTGCGACCGTTAGCCAAATTCATTGGTCGGTTACAGTCAGACAACTATCTTCGTACACGCAAGAACCGATTCATGAAACAGTTTTCTCTGCTTTTCGCCTCGCTTTTACTCGTTGCTGGCCCGCTCCTGGCCCAGCCGATCCCCAGCCGGGCAGAGGCCACTCTGTTGGAACATTTCCCTCTGGCGGAACTCATCGAATGGGGCGCTCTGGAATCGGGTTACCTGGTCAGCTTCTATGACCGCCTGTCTGAACGAGCCGTCGAAATGGAATTCGATCGCCGCGGTCGCTGGGTACAAACGACCCTCGACTTTGATCCCGAACAACTAAATCCTGAAATTCAGGATTACGTTCGCGCCAATTTCAGCCAGTACTACAGTATTGCCTATGAAGTGCGTTTACGCAAAAGACGTCAAACTCGCTACGGCCTGGTGATCGATACCCCTACGCATATCTACACCTTGCTATTCAAGTCGAATGGAGACTTATTGGAGTCTTATGCGGAAGGCCTGGATGGCGGTTAGAAGATCAGTGATTAACGATTAACGAGGGACGATTTTTGATTTTGGGGGCATTGGGGATCAGCGTTTTGAAATAGCAAAAGGTGCCTCAATGCACGCCATCTCCCAAGGGGAGAGGGCAGCCTACATTGTGTTTTACCCAACTAGTTGAGGGGGAGCATTAAAACCCAGCAAAGGCCAATACAACCAACTACTCCTTCAAGACACGAACTGCTGTCCTGCCTTGTACAGAAGAAATAACTAAATAGTACACACCTGCTGGCTGCTGACTAATATCGATTTGGTAGGGTTGGGAGCTACCTCCAGCAACGGGCCGTCCCAAAGCGTCGTGCAGGTACCAACGTAGGTCGGTCGTCCATTGGGCATCGGCAGGCCATTGCAGACGCAGTAACTCGCTTGACACAGGGTTGGGGTAGGCCGTTGGTTGCAAGCTAGGTGGCAGCTCAAGCGTACTGGTTAAGATATTAAAGCTCAGATCGTCAACCGCAAAGAAGTAAGGCGTATTTGGACCATTTACGCCCACATCGCTGGTCAGTAGCGTGAAGGAGATGGAATCGGCAAAAGGAACCCAGTCCGGCAGTTCCACATAAGTCCAGTCTTCGATGATGTAGTCCTGGCTATCATCTTCGAAGCGGTAATCGGCTAGATAGATTTCGGTCGAATCACCGGTAGCGGAGCCCTGGGCGAAGGCTTTGACCTGGAGACGGAAAAAATCGGGACGTGTACCATCTTCTCCTCCGAAGGGACCATCGGTGAAGTCATTGCCGTCGCGGATAACCCGGGCGGCGTAGGTAGTATTAGTGACGTAAAAGCCAGTGAAAGGAGCACCGTTGACCAGTTGATCCATTGTGGCTAGTTTAATATGAGCATTGTTTTGCCCGATGGCGTAGGTGAGGCTATTATCGTTTCCTCGTCCGGCAGCAGCGCCGTAGAGGTTGGTGAAATCACCCGTCATGGTATCCAGTACGGTGGAAATAGCCCAACCGCCGACCCAGAAGCCACCACTATCGAAAGTTTGGAAATTCACGGGAAATTCAAAGGGGTAATTGCCGAAGGTTTCCTGGGGAAAGCCGAATAAAATGGCCCCGTCGGAGCCATTGAGGAAGCTATCGGCCTCCAGGCCTATGTCTTCGAAGTCGATGATGAGTTCGGTCTGGGCTTGAGCGAATTGAAGGCTCAGAAGCGCAAAGAGGGAAAGGAAAGTGGTTTTCATTGGGTGGTTTGCTTCGGTTTGGCCTCTCCCCCCGCCCTCTCCGGGGGAGAGGGAGCTAGGCCAAGGCTAAAAATCATAGATGGCTTGTAGCCGATAGTGGCGGCCCGGCAGTGGGTAGCCGGCCACGCGTTGGTAATTGAGGTTAGTCAGATTGCGCAGCCGCAGCTGCAATTCGAAGGCACCAAAGGTATAACTTAGATCGATGTGGTGTAGCCAGGTGGCGGGCAATTGATTGTCGGCAACTGTTAAAGTATTGACGGCGCTTTGGTAGTGCAGGCGGTAGGTGATGCTAAAGCGCTCAGGAGCGTAGCGTAGGCGGCCACCAGCGGTGAGCTCTGGCTCATAGGGTAATTGGCGATCGGAATCGGCTTCCCGGACCTGGGCATACTGGAAAAAAGTGCCGAGCAGCCAATTTTTATTCTTCCAGACGGCCGTGCCTTTCAGTCCAGTACTCACTAAACGGGCAAAATTGCGGGGCCGAAACTGCCCATCTTCTGGTAGCCAGCGGATGGCATTTTGGATGCGGTGGTGGAAGAGTTTGGCTTCGAGCCGCCAAGGGTTAGGTAGATCAAGCAAATCATAGTTTAAAGCCAGACTATTGATGGTTTCAGCACGCAGATCTGGTCTTCCCAACTCAGGCCAGTATAAATCATTGAGGGTCGGACGACGAAAGCGACGCTCGTAGCTGAGACCTACTCTATGGAGGTTGCCATATTTCAGGCTCGCCTGGCCTATCCATTGGCCATTGCCCGCTTGATCTCCTAGGCTGACTCCCCCTTGGAGGTGATACCTCCATCGATAACTAACAGGCTTGTAAAGGCTAAACTCCAGATTCTGCCAGCTTTGGAAAACTTGCTCTTCATCATTCACCCTAGCACTAAGCCGCTGGATACTAGGGTGAAAGCTAAGCGCAAAGTGGTCGCTCTTCAGCGGAAAGTGGAGTCGGCCACGCAATTGACTATTGTAAGTATATACTGGATTGTCAATCTCTCCCGGAGGATCTTGATATCTTAAGTAACTATCCTGATGATTAAAGTGCAACAAGTACTGCCACTGCCTACGATCATCAGAAGTGTACTGTAAGCTAAAACGACCATTGCGGTCGGTCTGACTGGCCTGACTGTTGAGTTGTTCGGTCGTTGGAGCAATATCCCGTTCAGTTTGATCCAACCAGATTCCAAGCAGTATCCGGCTATGGTCGGGGAGGTCGAACCATTTTCTGCCCGTCAGGCCGATACTCCTACTGGCGGCATTTGGCAGGCTACGCTCTCGCCCCCTTTCATCCTGAAAGCTGAAATCGTTCTGGGCTTGTGCGTAAAAAAAGCTCAGGTGCGTATTGAGGTATTGACCAGCATAGTTTTGCTCTGGCCCACTGCGGCGACCGATAGACCTGCGGAAGTCCCAACCTCCTCCTAGCTGACCAAAAGAGCCGGTGTTGAGGTGAAGAGTAGAAGAAATGTTGGGCTGAAGTACTTGATGGGGCCCAGGAGCTACCCCTTGATGAATAGCCTGGCTGGCTTCCGGTAAAAAAAAAGTAGGAATAATGCTCAGGTCAATGGTGCCTAAACTGGGAGAGTTGAGGGGATTGCCCAGCCAGTTGAGGGTGGTTCGGTTGCTGCCTAGACCTTCCTGCGAAATGGTGCTTAGCCCCGGCCCGTAATGTCGGATGGCCATACTGCCATTATCTTCCAAAGTGGCTGCCAGATTATTACCGCTATTCAGGCGTAATTCATCCTTGTCGATAGGTAATTGACCCACCTCAAGATTAGGTAGGTAGGTTATTGTGGCGGGACAAATCGGATCCTGCGTTAGATTGGCAGCTACCTGAATCGTATCGATCATCTGCACGATGGTATCCACCTGACTTTGTACTTCCGCAGGTGCCAGCGTCGCCAGGACTAGTAAGGCTAGGGTCTCACCCCCAGCTCCTCTACAGCGGAGCGGGGAGAATAGACGCTTAAAGGCAGCATAAAGCCTTTTGCTCCACAAGAAAGACCTACTTCCTCGCCGAGGAAGCACAACAAGTCCCTCTCCGCCGGAGAGGGATTTAGGGAGAGGCCAAACAGTTTGCACAGCCGCAAAGATACACTAAGTGGGTGCTGCAAGACTGTCAGTCTTCCGCTATTTAAGAACGAAAAAAGGAAAGAGAAAATCGCCCTAGCAACTACTCAACCAGGAACCCAGGCCAAAGAAAATAGCCAGCCAAATCAGCCCTTTGATGAAGAAAAACAGAAAAGCTCCCCAGCCCAGTTGGGTCAGGCGTTTTTTCCAGTTGGTCTTGCTTGGTGGTTCAGCCATTAGTAGGACAGGACTTCCCTCTATTAACAGCCCATCTCCCCAAAAAGCTTACCGCCTTTGCCGTTGCGCCTTAGCGCCGTTGCGTGAAACCTAAGCGAGGAGCTTCAGCTCTCCATTGCGTCCGTTGCGCAATATCGTTGCGTCCATTGCGTGAACCCTGTCCCGTGCCTAGCTTAAATACCACGCCCGCATTAAACCGACTCGACTGCCCGATAAATTCACCGCCCAGGATCCAGGCACCGCCTACAAACACACCTGCCCAGGGTTGTACGGGCACATATAAAGTCGTTCCGGTGCGGGTCCAGCTGCTGCCTGAACCAGCCAGCGCCGTTCGTTCTGCTTGCATGCCATCCAGGGCTGAAACAAACTCCAACCAGCCTTCCACGTAAAACCAGGGACCGCCAAATCCCGTCCGGAGTAAGACCGGCCAAATGGCCCGCGAATCAGGAGATAGTTGAAAGTCGATGCCCGACTGCGCCGAGAGAAACCAACCGTCATCGTGCTGATATTGATAGACCAGTCGCCCTTGCATCGTGAAGGCCTGCTGCCCGATAGCAAAGGGACCATCTACGGGGTAATTTCCGATGGGGAAAGTCGCGCCGATGGCCGTAAATAACCAGTGGCGCCCCCTACCTTGGCGGCTATCCACATTTTGGTATTTCAACCATAGGGATGCGTCTTGTAGACTGCTGTTCTGAGCATTGGTCTCTACGTAAGGCAGGCTGAGGATGATACTGGTTTGATCCCCGGTGCCCGCCTCGATGAATAAGTTGTAGCTGGTGGCGGTCAGCTCCCGTGCTTCATTGCCTTCCGGATTGAGGTAGGTATCATAAGACTCGGTGCCGTAGCCCAAGGCAATGGCCACCTCTCCTTTTGGAGTTGGAAAGCCGCTCACGGGGCCTTGGCCAGCTAATCTTAAAGTGCTTGCCGTCCATACTAGCAGTACTATGCTAAGCTTTAGATAGCGAGGAAAATCCTCCTTCCGAGAAGAAGTGCTGTGGATCGTCATTGCATTGCCTATCTTTGCCGCTCACGTGAACCTGCTTGTCGTCTAAACACCAGTACACTTGTCCGACAGTTTAGTAATCATACCTACGTATAACGAGAAAGAGAACATCCTTCGGATGATCGATACGGTGTTCGAACTGTCGCAACCCTTCCATATCCTGGTAGTAGACGACGGTAGTCCTGATGGTACCGCTACTCTGGTCAAAGAGGCGATGCAAAAATACCCCGAGCAGTTGTACATCCTGGAGCGAAAAGGCAAGTTAGGTCTTGGTACGGCATATTTGGACGGTTTTCGCTGGGGTCTACAGCACTCTTACGATTATTTCATTGAGATGGACGCCGACTTTAGCCATAATCCAGCGGATCTGCCGCGACTGCGTCACGCCTGTCACGAAGAAGGAGCTGATGTTTCGGTGGGAAGTCGCTACACCAAAGGTGGCAAGGTCGAGAATTGGCCTAAAGACCGCATTGCGCTTAGCTACGGTGCTAGTCTCTACGTACGCTCTATTCTCTGGATGCCCGTCAAGGACCCCACTGCGGGTTTTGTCTGCTGGCGCCGCCGGGTACTAGAAACCATGGATTTTGATGACATCCGCTTCGTAGGCTACGCCTTCCAAATTGAAATGAAGTATACCGCCTATCGGCTCGGCTTCAAAATCGCGGAGGTGCCCATCACCTTCACCGATCGTGTACTGGGCGCCAGTAAAATGAACGGTTCTATCGTAAAGGAGGCTATTGGAGGGGTGCTGGCACTGAGGTTTAGGAGGTATAAGGGGAAGGGGTAGTTTAAAGAGGTTCCACGACGCTCTGCGTCGGGTACAGTTCTACGGCACTCTGTGCCGGAAAGACTCATGTCTCACAAAAATAAACTGCGACTCCATCGTGTAATTCGCACCCTTTTTTCGTCTATTTAATAAAGAAGGCGATCAAATGCGTACTTACTACTACCGCAATAATCAGCCCCACATTCAACCGATTGGTGGGACTTTCAATATCACCCTGATGGCGCACGACGCGGTAAGCAAGGCCGAACTGTGTCAAATTCGCAAGGAACGTGAAAAGCGATATGCGGAAAGCTATCAATTAGCCGATGACCAAATTGATCGGGCGAAGTCAGGTGTCCAGCAGTGGTTTGAAATGGAATACGACGAGTTACTGCATCGACGGCGAAAACAGGAAAACCCCTTTATAAACCCTATTGCCGCGCAGGCATTTATGGGAGTGTTTTTCAATATAACCACCACCTATATCATCTTCTGGCAATGGCTGTAATGGCTAATCACGTTCACTTATTATTAGATTTGTCCGTACAGCTAAAAGATGAAGTCACGGATTTTTCGGAGATTCCTGAACACTATAATCAACTCTTCACCGTAATCAATAAAATCAAAGGAGGTGGTGCTAGAGATGTTAACGTTGCTATAGGCCGAAAAGGTCCTTTATGGGGTGCGGGGTACTATGATCGATATATTCGCAATGCGGCACATTTACGTCAAGCTTTTTGGTATAACCTTAGAAATGCCCAAAAGGCGGGTTTGGTGGAGCGATGGGAGGAGTATCCTTTTGTTTATGCGGATAAGGAATATTTGGAGAGATTGAAATGGGAGGGGTGAAGCGACACAGAGTGTCGTGGAACTATGCCCGGCACGGAGTGCCGTGGAACCTTAGAACCAATCGCGGCGGCGACCCACATTCCAACGTAAGCCAAGGCTTAAATAAGTCGTTTCTGAATCTCGGTCGGCTTGCTCAGAATCCTTGGAACGCTGCAGGAAAATAGCCTCTATAAACAGGTTGTGCTTGAGCATATAACTGGCTTCCAGACCAAGTAAGGTCGTATTGTAGCTGACGCCCTGACCGATTTCATTGCCAAAATCCTGCTGACGGTCGTCGCTGGCACGATTGATGTCCTGGCCCACTACGAGACTGTCCGTGCCTTCGCCCTGACGAGTGAAGTGTAAGCGCCCTTCTAATCGCAGGCGTGGCCAGGGTCGGTAACGAGCTCGTAAAATGGTCTCCCTGAAATTAGCCCCGAGCGGATGCGCCAAAGGCATTCCAAAGTGGGAATAGTTACTCAGGGCAGTACGGTGCGTGTAGGTGTAGGGGCGCACCGTATTATGCTCCAGCTGAAGATCCAGTTGATCGAGGCCAAAGGCATTGATGTACTTTAGACCGAGTTGATAGCCAAACTTGTTGGCCCACCAGCCCCGGCGCTGAACAAAGAGCTCGTCAAATACGAATTCATCTAGTACGAGCTGGCTGTAAAACTCCAGATGGGGAGGAAGGGTGTAATTTAAATCAAAACCCAGGATCACATTGTCGGGGCTGCCGAGGCTCTGCTCGATGGTCCGATAGAAAATGATGGGATTCAGATACCCCCATTCAAAACCGTTTTCGCGGTTGAAAACGACGGCTTCGAAGATGCCTACCTCCAGTCTTTTCCCGAGATGTAGGCCGAGGTGGTGAGCCGCCAGGTACTTTTTGGGCAGTGGCATACCGGGGCTGCCAGTAGCCGAAGGCGAATTGGTCAGCTCCGCAAAAATATTTTGATAATGGAAGCGCCAGATGCGCCAGTTGAGCTGCAGGAAAGGATAGTTGTTGCTAAAGTCACTGAGCAGTAAAGAGCGTTGGCCACGGCCAATGAACTGACTACCGTATCCAAAACGTGCACTAACGTGGCGACTAAGGTTGAAACCGAAGTATCCCGTACTCTGCAAGAAATCAACCCCGCGCTGGACGTTGAAAGCCGGAAACTCGTATCCCTTTAAAAAGCCAGCACCGGGCACGCCCCCTGTCTGGTTGCGGTATTGCCGTAGGTAATTGGGCAGACTCCGCTGGGTTTCTAGCAGTTGGAAATGGATATAAATCTTGTCATCGATTCCCGCCCGCAGGTCCACACCTCGGCGATTGTAAAAATAGTCTTCGCTATCTTCTTGCATTTTGCCGTAGCGTAAATCCAGGATCGGATTTATACGCAGGTAGAAATCGGGTTGGTTGACTTCCCATAGGTTGGCCGGGTTACGGTAGAAGGTCTTGCCAAAGTTGCGGCCAACGTAAGGACGAGGGTAGGCACTGGGCGTTTGCTCATCCAGCAAAACACCATCTTCGGTTTCGGTGCCGAGCAAAATTGGTGGCGCGAATTTTATATTGTCCGTCATCAGATAGCCTAGCCAAAATCGATCAGTAGCACTCAGCGCAGGAAGTTGCTGACTAAAGTTGTTGGCGAGGCGCACCATTTCTCCACGTTCCAACGGGAAAAGACTGGGGGAGGAGGCTGGGTAGGTCGTACTGGCGTCGCCGGCCTGGATACGTACGCGCTCCAGAAATTCGTAGGCGGGCATCTGCCGATCCAGTAAACTACCTTGGGCGGATAGACCTGCGGGAGTACAAAAAAGATAAAGGCCAAGCAGGAAAAAAGAGAGGCGATTAAACGGCTGAATCGCAGGCTTTGGGTTGTTTTGGGATCGAAACATGGCATAAATGTAGGTCTATCGCATCATTTTCCCTCGCCGCTTCGTTACAATGCCGGATAGAAATTGGCCCCTTAACATGAATCGTTTACTGCTTCCCTTGCTTTTTTGTGGACTCGCCCTAACTATAAACGCCCAGGCCCTCACCAATGGTTGGGGATTGGAACTCAGTCCTATGCTGGCTGACCGCCGCTTGGTTGCCGCTGATCAGATCGGTTTTGAAGAAGTTCGGGCCATTGAACGGCAGGAAAAAAGTACGACGGGTTTCGCCCTCGGTTTTTTCTACCGCAACCGGGCCGAAAAAATCGGTACGCGTTGGGGCGTGCGCTACCAACAAACGGGTTTTGACGGCAACCGCCGAGAGTTTCCCGAGGAAGAGATGCCCGAATTTCCCTTCACAGAAATCCGCTACCGGGCACAAATTATCGAAGTACCCCTCTGGCTCGATTTTTACCAAAATTTCGGGCAAGGGAGTAGCTTCTTGTTCAGCTTCGGCCTCAGCCTAGGGGTCCATTTTGCCCAGGAATATGAGACGCAACCTTTTGATGCGAGCCTTACCCCACTCGACCCTATTATTGCAGAGGACAACTACCGGGGCTTCAACATTGCCTTTATGACCGGCCTGGGCTACGAAACGCAGCTGGGCAGCGGGTTGATTCTGGGCCTACAGCCGCAGTTTCAATACTGGCTATTGGGCAACGTCGTCAACGACGAAGCCAATCTGAACCGCAATCTTTACAATGTCGGGCTGCGGGTAACGCTGATGCGAATCAACTAAGAGACGAGTCTTTATTAGACCTCTTCCAGCACCTTAATGGGCTCTACCCAGCCAAATTTATCGGCTACCCGACCAGAGCGTAAGCCATCGATGTAGTCCTTGAGGAAGAGGGCCACGGGGCGATCTTGTACTGAAGGTAACTGCATGAGTTGGTCCTTAAACTGGATCTCGGCTACGTGACTGACTACGGCGGCTGTGCCAGAGCCAAAGCATTCCTTGAGTTGGCCTTGCTCGTGTGCCTTGACGATTTCATCGATTTCAATGGTTCGTTCACTCACTTTATAGCCTTCAGCTTCAAGGATTTCGAGGAAGCTTTTGCGCGTGATGCCTTTTAGAATCGCACCATCTGTAGCGGGGGTGACCACTTCGTCTCCGATGACGAACCAGATGTTCATCGTGCCTACTTCCTGGATCTGCGTCATATTGGGGCCGCCCATCCACATAATCTGGTCGAATCCTTTTTCTATGGCCAGCTTGGCGGGCAGCAGGCTTCCGGCATAGTTGCCGGCGGCTTTGGCCTCTCCGGTTCCACCGGGCACGGCACGTACGTATTCTTGCTCGACCAGCAGACGGACCGGCTTAGGGTAATAGGGACCAACGGGGCCGGTAAAGAGAATAAAACGATAGGTCTCCGAAGGGCGCACGCCGATGAATTCATCGGTGGCGAACATAAATGGGCGCAGGTATAGCGCACTGCCTTCTTGCGGTGGAATCCAGTCAGCGTCCAAGGCTACAATTTCACGAACGGCTTCCATGAATTGCTCCACGGGGAATTCCGGCATCATCATGCGCCGGGCAGAGGCATTAATCCGGTGTACGTGTTCCTCAGCGCGAAAAAGTGCCGGGCGGCCATCAGCCATTTTGCTGGCCTTCATGCCTTCAAAAATCGCTTGTCCGTAGTGCAGCACCATACTAGCCGGGTGGATGGTGAAATGGCCGAACGGCAGGATTTCTCCACGGGTCCACTGACCATCTTTGTAGTCACAGACGTACATGTGATCACTAAAGGTCTTGCCAAAGGGCAAGTTGTTGAAATCGACGGATGGGAGGCGAGACTGTTGCGTTTTTTTGACTGGAATGGGCATATTTCGGGGAATTTTTTTTGGTACTTCCGCAGGTCGGAGCGTAGCATAGATCCTCGACCCTCGGGATGAAATCGTTCATCTTAAATTAAGCCGCCACAAATTGCTGAGCAAGCAAAGTTGTGGGAGCTGGAGGTTAATAAGGCCGCTTTTTCTACTGCGGAAGTGCGAAAAAGGTACTTAAGGTGTAAAAAAAGGACCGGAATTTTAATTGTCTAAACGTTGGATTGTAAGTCAAACAAGTTAAAAAGCCGGTTAATAGCGATATTATGAACTATAATATCAATTATTTGAACAATAAAAGCGCGAAAACAAATTTTATTTGGCCTTACAAAAGTAGGGTATTTGGACCAATCTGTTGTCATGAATTACCTTTAGGTCATGGCAAATGTTCGTTTTATAGATTTTGTGGTAACGGAAGTGCCGGAACTGACTGACCATCTAGCCGCTTGGGCTGACCAGCTACCTCCTGTGGGGGAAGCAGTGCCAGCACGCCCGCTGCTGGTGCTCTACGATCCGGCTACTGAGAACCAGGAATTTCTCCACAGTATTCTCAAGGCCGCTGGTTATCAGTCGCCCGAAACGGAAGCTTGGTTATTGGCCTGGCCGCGGCAGCAGTCACTTGATCTGGCGGCTTTGCTGCGCCATCTGGGTACGCAGCAGTTGATGATCTTTGGCCTGGATTTACCGCCTTTGGGTCTCCATCTGCAGTTGGCTCCCTACGTGCCCGTGCAGCTAGCGGGCAACTGGTATTTACTGGCCGATGGCCTCGCTGAAATCCAGGCAGAGAAGGCTGCCGGAAAAACGGCAAAGGCTGCTGCACTGTGGAAAGCGATCAAGTCTCAATTTATGTATCCTCAAGCTTCTTAAATGGCTACGCTCGTTTTTGCAACTAATAACCCCAATAAGATCCGTGAGATACGGGCCCAGTTGGGAGAACAATACGATTTTCGCTCTCTTGCGGATATTGGATGCTTTGAAGAAATTCCGGAGACTACCCCAACGCTAAAAGGGAATGCCCTACAGAAGGCGCGACATGTTTTTGACGGCTATGGCCATGATTGCTTTAGTGAGGATACTGGTTTGGAGGTAGAGGCACTTGCTGGCGCTCCCGGCGTGATTACAGCTCATTATGCCGGCCCTGAGCGCGACGCCCAGGCCAATATGGATAAAGTCCTGGCCGAACTGGGAGATGCGTCAAACCGGAAGGCGCAATTTCGCACAGTAATCTGTTTGATTGAGCAGGGGACTACTCACTTCTTTGAGGGGATCTGTCCAGGGCAGATCACACTAGAAAAAACCGGAGATAGCGGTTTTGGCTACGATCCTATTTTTATACCAGAGGGCGCAGCTCGCACCTTTGCTGAAATGAGCGGTTCAGAAAAATTGCAGTACAGCCACCGTGCCCGGGCTATGGCTAAGTTGATTGCCTACCTCCAAAAGCATTAAGTTTTGAAAATCTTGCTGCGGGCACTGCCCTATATTTTAATAGGACTGGCCTTTTATGGTGGCTGGTACTACTGGCAACAACGACCTAAAGAGGCGCTGGCTGCGGATCTATTACGCCTAGAGGTGACAGACGTAAAGCAAGTGTTTGTCCAACCAGCCAACAGTCCGGCTTTTCAGTTTGGTAGAGTAGAAGAAGGCTGGTTGATCAGTTCAGGACACAACCACCGCCTGGAGGTATCTCAACGCCCAGAGACTTTACTGGCAGCTCTAATTAATATGCGGAGTATTGATCTGGCCCCGACACCGGAGGCTGAAGATCAGCTAGCAGCACTCGAGCTGCGTCTGCAGGACGATAGCCCCGTGAAATTCGAATTATACAGGGCTCCGGATTCAGTGGCCTATCAAACTGTTGTGCGCTTTGGCGAGCAACCCGACTATTTTGCGCTGGACAACTTTGATCATCAGCACTTACCTCTCGCCTTTACCAACTACCGCTCCTACGAATTGCTGAAGCTAGATCAATGGGCTACCTTGGATAGCCTCCAGTGGCAGCGTGCTGATACTACGCTGACTTATTGGTCCCGGCCGGATTCCAGCCAACAGCTGGATAGCCTGAAACAGCTCTGGGGGCATCTGACCGGAACAATTTTTGCGGACTACTTCGATGAAATCGGAGATGAACCCGATTGGTACGGTAGTTACCGTTTGTTTGGCGGATCGGATAGCGCTGATCTAAAGGTCTATTTTGATACGCTTTGGCCCCGACCGTTCGTCCTGTACAGTACCCAATACCCTAAAACTTATTTTGCCGTCGATAGCCTGCCCTTGCCGCTATTGGGGATTAGCCGTTAGGTATACAGCAAGTTGCAGCCCCGGGTATCTGAATGATCCATCCGTCCTAGGACTTCAAAACTGCCGTCGGCGTAGACTTTGGCCAGGTCATCCGTTGCGACGAAGCTGATGGTGTCCAGGTTGGCCAGGTCAATGCAGTTGAGGGCCCCGCTGCGCCCTGCTTGGAGAAGACTCAGGGGATCACTCAATTCCCGACAAAATACCTGCATACTGGGAGCGGGCAGAAAACGCCCTGCTTGGGGCGCATAGGCCTGAGAAAGTAATTCCGTCATACCGTACTCCGAATGGATGGGCTGCTCGGGAAAAGCCAGCTGGATACGCTGATGCAATTCTTCGCGGGTTAATTCCCGCCGCCGTCCCTTCATTCCACCGGTTTCCATTACGATTGAGCCTGCTGGTAGCCTTAATCCTTGCCAGTCCGTCAATTCGGATAAATCGAGTAAAGCAAAGCTGACACCCAGTAGCAAAACGGCTTGCTGCGCTTCCATCAAATCCTGCATATTACTCAACAACTCATCGTAATCGTGTAAATAAAAACCGCTGGCAGGATGGTCACTTTGTTGGATGAAATCATCTGCCATGAAAACCAGGCTACTTCCCTGACGTTCTAAATAAGCAGGCAAAAGTGCCAGTACCGCAAATTTATTCAGCGGACCATATCGTTGTATAAATGCACGGCGCGCGTGAAAACGATACCAGTCTGGATCACGTAAGGCGTGCTGACTAGTGGTGATAGCCGTTGTGCCGCTGCTGCTAAAGAATCGGTCGGCAGGCCAGCCTCCCGTGCGCAAATCATGGTGCTTAAAGCAGCTGATGGGGAGACAGGGAATATCCGTCAGTTGGCGGACCTCTGCGGGCTGCACTCGCAATAATTCCAGAAATTGTGCGTAAATGGAGTTATGGCGAGCCTGGTAAGCAAATACTTTCAAGGCTAGTGCCTCGAAATTGCTACTAGATACTGATTTAATTTCCTGGGCCAATTGATCCCGTTCGCGCATAAACTGATTGAACTATGTTTACTAGCCGCCCGCTACTTTGGTTTGCAGTATTACTGCCCTTGCTGATCTTCGAATGTGCGGAAGCCCCGACCTATCCCGACGAGCCAGTAATTACTTACGAAGGTATGAGTAGCAACGAGATTTTTCAGTTTCCCAGCGGGGTAAGAGATACCTTACGCATCTTTTTTAGCTTCACGGATGGTGATGGTGACCTCAGTCGCCTGGACAGTAACACCAACGACGTATTCCTTTTTGATAGCCGTTTCCCCGATTCCCCCACCCGCTTAAATTTTCCTGATATCGAAGAAGAAGGGACCGGAAATGGCATCAGTGGTGATGCTACGATCGTCATCGATAACTTTGCCTTGCAACTCTGCTGTTTACGCGATGATGAAATCTGCGTACAGGATCAAAGTTTCCCCGTCGACCAGTTCCGATACTCCATTCAGGTGCGTGATCGGGCGGGCAACTTCTCTAATGTGATTGATACCGAAGAAATTAATCTGCGCTGCGTTCAGTAATAAATTGTCGGATAGTTTCCCGTACTTCTCCTTCTTCAAACATCCAGCGTCCGGCACTTAAGTGTCCTTTGTTTTCCAGCCAGAGGATACTACTGTCGGGTGACTTTTCTTTTAGGCTTCGATAAAACCCCGCCGCTTGTTCGGCCGGAGCCATGCCCTCGCGAGTGGGATGAATGATTAGGAAGCGGGGGAGCTCTTTGGCTTCTTTCAGGAGGAAATGAGGATTGGTCGCCTGAAAGTTGGCGGCTTCAATGGGGCCTCGTAGTCGTTTAATCGCGGCATTTTGCGGAAATTGATCGAGATCTAGGGGCGCACCACAACAAATTACTTTAGTCGGTGTCGGCCAGCCACTCTGCTGCCAGATTTGCGGACTGAGTGCCATTAGGGCTGCGAGGTGCCCTCCCGAGGACATGCCTGCGAGCTGAACTTCTTGCTGACTCGTTAGCCAACCCTGGTTTCGTACAAAGGATAGCACCATCTGCAAGTCTTCGAGCATATCGCTACCAGTATATCGGGGTAACCTCCGGTAGGTAGGTAGCAATACCCCAAATCCCGCTTCGATCCAGGGTTGGGCTGCCGCTAAAAAGTCGTGTGGTTTGCCAAAAGTCCAGGCACCACCATGCAGATAGATGGTCCAGCCGACAGGAGTGGCACGATCTCTAGGTAAAAGACGTAGCAATTGCCGCCTTTTTGACCAACCCAATAGATTGGGATAGGCGGGAGCGAAGTCAAAAAATTCCAGCTGAGACTGCCAGGGGCGCGCTGCTTTTTTTAAAGCTTGTCGGTAGCGGGGTAAACCGATTAAGTCACGCAAAAATGGTAAAATGTAGGTCATAGGCTACTGCTTTAAGCGCATGGGGCGACGATAAAAAGCATAAGCTCCGGCTTCGTACAGCAACTCTGCATCAGGTACTTCTCTGAGGACTTGTTCGCGTTTTCGTCGTGGACTGCTGAAATAGAGATCGGCATCAATCGGACCATGGAAAAGCCAGTCACGTTGCTTCCCCCCTCGCTGCTGGCGTAAACGCCCGTAATAGATGGGAGCGTAGGACTTATGATAAGCCGTACCAAAGTAGACCTCTTTTTTGGATTGCTGCTGGTAAAAGCTGACTAGCGGCCCTTGGCTATAGTTTTGAATGCGGCCAGCAAATAGTGCTAGTCCTAGATATAAAAACAGGGCTGTGCCGATCAGACTGGAAGAAATCGAGGCAGTGGGGGCGTTTTTTTTCGCTAGTAGCAATAGGCGAATAAAGAGTCCCAAAGCAATTAAGCCCGGCAAATAGCAGATCCAGGGCCAGTTTTGTTCTACTTCCAGCCAGTGACCTAATTCATCACCAAACCAATCTTTCCAGACGGGGATGGTCTGGGCGAGTAGTGGTAATGCCAAGGCAAGAATCATGAACAGTGACCAGCAAGCGATTAAGAGCCGCCACCAATTACGCGTAGGTTTCCAGTGGCCGTTGAACCAGCTTAGTGCAGTACGGGCGGCTAAGTAAGTAAGTGGGAAATAACAGAGACTGCTGTAATGGACAATCTTGGTAGATACAATGGAAAAGAGGATCAGAACGACCCAAAAGAGATCTCGCATCCTACGGTCGTAGTGTACAGCTGGTCCAATCCCACCGGCCGATTTTCGAAAAAGCGCAGGCAGGGCAAATATGGAAGCTGGGAAACACCCGAATAGCAAGACTACGAAATGGTAGCCGGGAAATCCACCGTGTCCGGCATCGGGCTGAGAGAATAATCGCCATTGATAGCGCAGGAACTCGCGGGTAAAGAAACCATCATCTTGTGGCCACAGCCAAAGCAGCCACAGCAAGATAGGCAGTAGACCAATTAATCCCACCAGGAGGTATCGGTACCAGTAGCGCCCTTGGTCTCGCCATAATTGAAGACCAATGAATAAGGCCAGGATTAAACCGCCAGCCGGCCCTTTCGTCAAGATGGCCAATCCAAGCCAGAGGCCGGCCCAGCTCAACAAAGCCCAGGTTTTCCGACTACGGAGCTCCCAGACAACTATTCGATCTGCCGCTAGTAGCAGAAACAGATTAAACCAGGGGTCAATGATACCGGAGCGAAAATAGAGTGACGGCAAGATCGACAAGCCCATGAAGGCGGCCCAGAGCCAGCCGAAGAGCTGGCCCTTCAAACGACTACCTATTCGAAAAAGTAAGGCTAAACTCAACAAACCACAGAGTAAGTTAGGCAGCCGTGCGCCTAGATCAGACTGCTCCGTCCATCCCATGGCGAATGCCTGTAACCAGCTGAAAAGAGGAGGCTTTTCGTGAAAGGGCAAAAATCCTACCGTTGGCTGCCCCCAATTACCACTGATGCGCATTTCGCGGGCGATCTCGGCAAAATTGATTTCGTCCCAATCGAATAGGTATAGCTGACCAAGCCCCAGTCGCCAAAGAGTGATGATTAGCAATAAAAACAGCAAAAAATTGCCACGGGTAGACTTGAAAGGGCTTTCCAAATTAGATGTTGAAAATTTTTTTTGTTTAAATGTAGTGACTTCTTCATCTTTGCGATGTCGTAAGGGTGAATCACGCCCAAAGATTGAATATACTCGACCTACTTTTTCTTCTCCAACTTTCCCCCCCCCAATAACTTAATTGTAACCACCAGAAGTCTTCCTCCGGGTGGATCTTCTGTATTCATACACATTACAGGCAATATGGGATGCTACTCTACATTCGTCTGTTTTAATTCTTACTCTTAAATCAATTATTCACCTATGAAATTTACCTATACACTGCTGGTAGCTTTTCTACTGGCTTCAGTAGGACTGCAAGCACAAGAAGGATTGCCTGCTAACCCTGACCCAGATAAGTGTTACGTTCGTTGTATCGCTCCCGATGTTTTTGAAACTCGGGATGTACGCATCATGGTAAAGCCTGCCTACACCATTTTGGAAGTAACTCCCGGAGAATTCGAGCCAGTAACGGAGCGAGTAATGGTAAAAGAAGGTTACACGCGCTGTGAGTACACGCCTGCTACCTTCAGTACTGAACGCGTTGCTTACGATTACACGGGTTCTAAGACTACGGTCAGCGTTACACCCGCTACTTTTACAGACGACACTGAAGATGTACTTGTACAGCCAGCGGTAAATCGCTGGGAGTACACGCCTTACGAAGGATGTGAATCTGACGATCCCAACGATTGTCAGGTACTTTGTTACCGTAGCTATGACCCCGTTTACCGTACGGTTCCAGTACAGCGTCTTGGCTACGATGCGAATAGCTCTTCTGCTGAGCGACCAGCTACCGATACTCGCTACTACACGAAGGAAGTAGTTGCGACTCCTGCTCAGTGTCGTGAAATCACTGTTGAGCCTGAGTTCGAAACCATCACGCGTATGGTAGAGACGAAGGCCGAAACGGTTGTTTCTCGTCAAGTACCTGCGGAGTACATCACTGTTCCTCAGCAAGTATTGGTCACTGCCGGTGGCCTAGCTACTTACGAAGAAATCGACTGTGAGCTGATCAACTATAGTGTACTGCCGATCAACTACGAGTTGGGAAGCGCTCGCTTGACTGCTGAAAGCCGTTCTATCATTGATGGTACACTGCTAAACCTAATGCGTGAAAGTCCTAATATCCGTATCCAACTGAATGCTCACACGGACAGCCGCGGTAGCGCTGCTAGCAACCAGAGCCTGTCTGAGCGTCGCGCTCAATCTGTAGTAAACTACTTGGTTGGTAAAGGAATCAACAGTAGCCGTTTGGTTTCTCGTGGTTTCGGCGAAAGCCAGCTGAAGAACCGTTGTGCTGACGGCGTTTCTTGTTCTGAGGCAGAGCACGCTGAAAACCGTCGTACGGAGTTCCGCGTACTGAACGTAGATCAGTAATTAAACCTTAGCCTTTAGGCGGCCTGACTGCCTAAACGGCTTATTTCATAACGCCCGTAGATCGAAAGGTCTACGGGCGTTTTTGTTTTAGTACTCCCGCAGGTCAGAGCCTAAGATATATCTTCAACCCTTAAGATGAAATCGCCTTCCCATGGTTTTGATGTCCGTGCGTGCTAGGAGTACGAAATCAGTAGCTCTTGCTGTTTCGAGTAGCAATAATTGAACCGCTTCAAGAGTCTCTTTTGAAGCTCTCCTTGGGCTAGGTTATGGCTTTACCCTAATTCTCAGGACCATTTCTCCATGCCGGCGTTTGCCTATCGCCCCTAGTTTAATGATAATGTCTAGTTTTTCGCTCAATAGATCGTAGAGCTTTATGGCTAGGCTAATTCTGATCAATCAATCGCGACCCCTTAAACACTTATCGATAATCGCCGATCACCCTCAAGTGTGCAAGGAAGCCTCAATAAAAAAGCCGCATCGACAAGTAGTCGATGCGGCTTTTGCTATGCTGTTCAGCAAAGCTATACAGGATCGAGGGTTAAAACTCGTCGAAAGATTGATTGTGGCTTTGAGCCGCTTCAACCAGATCGCGATATTCCTGCGGGCTGAGCCCATCCGCACAAAATTGGATGGGGTCGATCTTTTGGCCATTCAGCATTACCTCGTAGTGAAGGTGGTCACCGGTACTCTGTCCAGTGCTACCAACTTTACCAATTAACTGTCCACGCTGGACTTCTTCATTCCTTTTTACTTCAATGCTGCTCAGGTGCGCGTAGAGGGTGCGATAACCCGTATCGCCATGTTCAATGACCACACAGTTACCATAGCCATCTCCGCGGTTACCAGCAAAGTGAACAATACCTTTTCCAGTAGCCTGCACCGGAGTACCTTTTACACAGTTGAAATCAAGACCCCAGTGCATCCGATTGGTTTTGAAAATCGGGTGGATACGGAAACCAAAACCTGATAGGTTGTTGAGCGACCTGGAGAATAAATCGCCACGAACGGGCTTGATACTGGGGATAGAAAGCTGTCGCTCATCCCGATTTTCCGCCGCGGCGGTGATTTCGTCCAGAGAAGTACTTTGCAAATATAAGCGATGGCGCAGTTGGTCCACCGATTCACGCAATTGAGCCATGTGCTCACCAGCGTTAGGTAGCTCGCGCAGATCTTCGTAGGCATCGTGACCACCAACACCACCCTGCCAGACGTTCTGATCGATAGGGTCCATACGGTAGGTAACTCGATAAACGTAGGCATCGCGCTCTTGCAGATGCTCTACCACATCGGATAGGTCAGCCACCGAGTGATTGACTTCCTCGATCTGCGACCGCAGGATCTGATTTTCCTGTACAAGTAATCTTTCGGAAGAACTGGGCAGATAAGCATCCATCAACATAGCGATGGGAATAGCGGCAAATACTACCGCGCAAACTGCGCCGAAAATTCGAAGAAGCGTGTACTTAAGGGGTTCGACAACCTTTTCATATTGAAGAGTTTGCCGGTTAAAAACGTATTTCTCGCGCCTCATAGACGGTTTGGTTAGACCAAAAATAACAGCCGAGCGTAGAAGGAACTAAATGGTCCCTTTCAAGAAAATTAGGAGTGTGAACTGTAAAATTTAATGCTAAACGCTCGATGTTTTAATCCCAAAGAACCCACTAATCAAGAAGAAGAGAGAGCTCTAGGCCCACAAATGTAGGTGCCGGAGACAATAAACGCCAGTTTAATGCATAGATATTTATCCACATTGTAA
This sequence comes from Bacteroidota bacterium, assembly GCA_039030655.1. Taxonomy (GTDB): domain Bacteria; phylum Bacteroidota; class Bacteroidia; order Chitinophagales; family Saprospiraceae; genus Neolewinella. The sequence goes on from JBCCDS010000028.1 coordinate 44,023, forward strand.
ATTAATTGCGAATTTTAATGAAATTAAGCTAATTTATAAGCTATAAAGTTACTTAATGGGAGGCATGCTAGGCCTTACTTCTACCTTAGATGGCAGCGTTCGAGCGGGCATTTTGAGTAAATCGACCACAATTTGGGCGATATCCTCGCTCTGAATCTTCCATTTATCGGCTGGAGAGACCGTACGATTATTAAACTCGGTAGCTACCGAGCCAGGCATAATGGTACTCACTTTGACTCCCTGTTGGCGTAAATCTAGCATAACGGCCTGGGTAAAGCCCACCAAGCCAAACTTGGAAGCATTATAGGCCGAGCCGCCCGCAAAGAAATTGGTGCCAGCTAGGGACGCAATGGTGAAGAAATAGCCCTCCTGTTCGATCAATCCATTTAGACTAGCCTTGATGGTATTGTAAACACCCGTCAGATTGATGTCGATGGTCTGCTGCCATTGTTCCGGGCTCAGGTCCTGGATGGGAGCGAAATGACCTACACCTGCATTGGCTACAACGATGGAAGGCGCTTGGCCGAACTGCTCCGTACCAGCTGCTATGGCTTTCTCTTGTGCCGCCAGATCGCGTACGTCCGCTGCAAAACCAGCAGCAGCGGCTTCGCCCTTCGCCCTTCCTTGGTCCAAGGTATTCTGTGCCTGATTAACGGAGTCATTAGTTCTTCCAGTGAAGATGACGTTAATATCGTTATCCAATAAGGCCTGGGCTATGGCTAAGCCAATACCTTTAGTACCTCCGGTAATGTAAGCGACGCGCTTTTGCATAAATGTTGATTTAAAGTTTCCATCCCAACAACGCGATTCGGGCCACTGGTTGAGTTTAGCTGACTATTTGTTAAATACTGTATCTTTTGCCCAACTACCTTTCCATTGCCTGATTTTGAGCAGGAAGTTCATATGAGTAAACTATTTATCGCCTTCTTTCTCGTTTTTGCCTCGAGCTTCATCAGCCCTTTGTCTGCGCAATCGGTCAATCGGGATAGCTTGCGGGATATTATCGCTAATCCGCCGGATGAACGAGCAGATCTAGAGGCATTGCGTTTATTAGGTAGATCTTATCTCACCATTCCAGATTCGGTACTTTTTTATCAACGCCAAGCTCTGGACTTGGCAATAGAAAGAGGAGATAGTCTCTGGACAGCCCGAATGCGCAATTTCGTAGCGGGTACTGAAAAGGTCGTTTCAGGGGGTTTTGATGAAGCTGTGCGTCTGAATCAACTGGCATTGGATTACTACGAAAGGACTGAAGAGGAACATCCTGAATACGAGATTGAGGCCTTAGTCAATCGTGGGGTACTCTATCAGGTCAGAACAGAGTACGGTAAAGCCGCTCAGAGCTATGAGCAGGCTTATCAACTCATGGAAGCTTCTGGTTTTAAGGGGCGCCTCGCTACTGTTTTGAACAATCTGGGCATTATTCATCGGACTCAAGGAGATTACAGGGCCTCAATTGATGTCTATCAGCGATCGATCAAGCTTAAAAGAGAAGTAGGGGATAGTCTTGGGTGGGCCAACTCTCTAAGTAATATTGGAGTAGCTTATCTACAGATCGATAGCTTGCAGGATGCACAACGAAGTTTTGAAGAAGCGCGGAGTATCTATCGGCAGTTAGGTCTGCTGGGCGAAGCTGCCGGTTTAGACCTGAACATCGCAACTGGTCTGTATCAGGCTGACCGTCAACTGGAAGCGCTGGAACTTTGGGAAGCAACGCTGGTGAAAGATGATTTGAAGACCGACGCAGTTACCATTGTAGGCGTATTTGGTGCGATGTCCGAAGTCTATCAAGACAGCCTGAATGATCTCGATAAGTCGATGGAATACGTGCAGCGCGCACTGGAATATTTACCCTACGTCAATGATCGTCGCCTGGAGATCGGCCTGGACCTCAGAATGGGACGACTGTACAAAGCACTGGGGCAAAATGATTCGGCAGTGGTTTATTTTGAGCGGCACGCCAGCGGCCGGCAGGAGTTCTATGAATCAGAACGGATTCGCAATGAACAAATGATGTCGGAACACTTTCAGTCGGAGTTGCAGGCCACTGAATTGGAACGACAGGAAGCAGAACTGGCGCGTCAGGATGCGGAAATTGCCTTAAGTAACCAAAGGCGCCGGCTTTTAACCCTCCTTTCGGTCGCTCTGGCCGGCCTGGCGCTGGGCATTTGGTTGATCACCCGGTACCGGACCCGACTAGGCCGGGCGGAAATAGCCCGGCAGGAATTAGAACGTAAACAAGAATTAGAACGGGTACAGCGAGAGGCAAAACTAGGCGAGCTGCGTTCGATGATTGAAGGGCAGGAAGCAGAAAGACGAAGAGTAGCTAAAGATTTGCACGATGGCTTAGGCGGTTTACTGACTACTGTAAAGGCCAATGTGAACAGCCTGGGAGCTTTGCCGGGGCAGGCAGTGGAAGCAAGCGCTACACCTGCGGAAGTACAAAAAAATAAGGCACTTTCTCAAGCAGAACAACTAATTGACCGAGCTTGCAAAGAAGTACGGATCATTGCACATAATATGTTGCCTCAAACCCTGGCTTTGTCTGGTTTGAGCGGTTCGCTGGAGGATATTCAAGCCCAATTAGTCGGCCAAGGCCTTAACTGTAGTTTGGAGATTGCCGGAGAGCCGGAGGAGATGCTGGATGAAGCTCAGCAAAGTATGCTATTACGCATCGTACAAGAACTCTGTCAAAACAGTGTGAAACATGCTGAAGCCAAGGAAATCTTCATCCAACTTTTGCGCCAGGACGATCAATTGCTGCTGCTGGTAGAAGACGACGGCAAAGGTTTTAATCCTGAAGTCTTGGAAAGAAAATCTAAGGGATTGGGTCTAGACAGTATTCAGCAGCGCGTAACTTATCTGGAAGGAGAAATACTGATAGATTCACAAGTAGGAAAAGGAACATCGGTAAGCATATCGGTGCCGATTAAGGAGGAGCAAACCTCTATGAATTCATAGATAAAAACTAAACCACGGTTTTCTCAGATTCCTGAGGGCGAAAAGCACATGATCTTTGCCTGTAGGATGGATGAGCGATTGAATACCCCCCTCGGCAGGCTACCCTTGATGTTAGCCTTGCTCTTGTGCTTACTGGTAAAATTGCCAGCACAGTATTATAATATTGATAGTATACGTCAGGTCGCGAACCATCCGCCCAATGATACGGCTGATCTTATTGCACTAGCAGAGTTGGCGTCGCTGCAAAGAAGAAATCCTGATAGCTTGCGCTACTTTGCTCTGGAAGCTATTCGTAGAGCTCGAGAACGGGAACTCCCAGAATGGGTAGCCCGGATGAACAATAGCTTTGCTGGCCAACTGGCAGGTATGGCAGGAGTAGAGCTGGACACTGCCCTGGCCTACAACCAACTCGCTATTGATTTTTACCTGACGGATACCGTAAGCTATCGAGGGGACTTAGCTGCAACTTATCTCAATCGCGGGGTCTTCCACTATATGCAGGGCGACCACGCCGGTGCCATCGAGTATTTTGAACAGGCTTATGATCGAATGGATCCAGTCAAGCAGGCGAGAAATATGGCCGCAGTGATGAATAATCTGGGCGTACTGCACCGAGTAATGGGGGATCACGTCGCCGCGGTACGGGCCTATGAGCAATCGATCGAGCTTAAAGAGACGATCAACGATAGTGTAGGTATTGCTTCGGCCCAGGCTAATATGGGTGTCGCCCTAATGGAATTAGATCGAAATGAGGAAGCTCTGGAAGTTTTTGAGGCCGCTAAAACTTTTTATGAGAACCAAAAGATGGATGCAGCGAGTGCGAATGTAGAGCTCCTAATTGGTTTGAGCTACTATAATCGCGGCGAATCAGCTACGGCAGTAAACATCTGGGAAGCTGCTTTGGCAAATCCTGCATTGGAGGTGCAGCAACCACAAAATATGGTGCAGACCTACGTGGGGCTAGCTGATATTTATCAGGATTCGTCGGGCAAGCTAGATGTAGCCTATGATTACATACTGCTGGCAAACGATTTACGCCCTCAACTTGCGGGGAATGATCGCCTGCTCCTTTCCTTAGATTATCGCCTGGGACGAGTGTATGAAGCTAAAGGTCAGCTGGATTCTGCCACTTACTATCTCTCGCTGTACGGCCAATCCAGTCGTGAGATTTATAAGGAAGATTTACTGGCCTATGAACAAGAAATGTCCGAGCGTTTTCAATCACGCTTACAAACTGTAGAATTGGAGCGCCAGGATGCACAATTGGCGCAACAGCAGGCCGAATTAACAGCCAGTCAGCAGCGGCAAATTTTTCTGACTATGTTAGCGCTGGCTTTGGGCGTAATTGCCCTGATCGTTTGGGTTTTAGGGCGATTCAGAGCACGTTATCAACGCGCAGAGCTAGCACGCCAGGAACTGATCAAGCAACAAGAATTGGAAGAGCTGCAACGAGAAGGTAAGCTCAATGAATTGCGCTCGATGATTGAAGGGCAGGAAGCCGAACGACGACGGGTAGCCAAAGACCTACACGATGGTCTCGGCGGATTACTAACGACCGTGAAAGCAAATGTAGGCAACCTACGTCCAGAGCTGACTCGCATAGAAAGTACTTCCCTGGATCAGGCAGAAAACCTGATTGATCGAGCCTGCACTGAAGTTCGGCGCATTGCGCACAATATGATGCCACAAACCTTATCTTTAGCGGGACTGAGTGGATCTTTGGAAGATATCGCGGCCCAACTTACTACCCAGGGCTTGGACTGTGATTTAGAAATAACTGGAGAGCCCGAATCTTATTTAGACGCAGCTCAGCAAAGTATGATACTTCGCATTGTGCAGGAGCTTTGTCAGAATATCACCAAACATGCAGCGGCCAACCAAGTCTTGATCCAGTTACTTCGACAGCAGCAACAGCTCTTACTGATCGTAGAAGATAATGGCAAGGGCTTCAATGAACAATACGTGACACAAACCGATGCTGGGCTAGGACTGGGAAGTATTCGTAATCGAGTAACTTTCCTTAATGGCGATCTTTTGATCGACAGCACCCCAAAACGCGGTACTACGGTAACCATAAACATCCCCTTATGATTAATCTAGCCCTGGTCGACGACCATAGTATTGTATTAGAAGGTCTACAACTGATGCTGGCCTCGGAGCCAGATATCACCATCGTGGGCTCTTACCAAAATGGAGGGCAGATTTTAAGCGCTTTGGAACGGAACGATTCGATTCAAATTATTCTGCTCGATATCCACATGCCGGATACTAATGGCGTAGAGCTTTGCAAACTCATTAAGCGGGATTATCCCTCCGTTCAGATTATTGGCCTATCGATGGTCAGTGAAATCAGTTTGGTGAAATTGATGGTGAAAAATGGTGCGAGTGGATACTTGCACAAGAACGCCGGAAAAGAGGAAGTACTTATGGCCCTCAAGCGGGTCAGTAAAGGTAAACGCTACTTCAGCGATGAGATTTCCGAGCTCTTACTGAGCGGCAACCTCAATGGGAACTCTGGTCGCGAACGCAAGTCCCCCTTCCCGCGCTTGAGCCGGCGTGAAAAAGAAGTATTAGGACTAATTGTTGATGAGTTCACTACGCAGGAAATTGCCAACAAGCTCTTTATCAGCTTTGGTACGGTCGAAACACATCGCCGAAATATTCTAAGCAAACTTGGGGCTCGCAATACGGCAGGATTGGTCCGGATCGCGATGGAATACCAGCTGTTATAGTAAGCGACTAGCTCTTCTACTGGAATTCAGGTATTTTTTGTGATTGAAGGAAAGCCTAGAGGCGTGGTGTTGCGTACGACAGCATATTTGCAACATCCTCAAAAAACACCAATACCTCGTACTCATGCTTTCCTACACTCGTGTATTTTGTCTGCTATTGTTCTCGGTTGCTTGCATTCAACTGCAGGCTCAAAACGAAGAATTAACGATTTCTCGCCAGGTAACGGCTACCACTACACAGTCGTCCGCACCGGATGATGGTACCCATTTACAGTTCTCCGCTCATGTTGGAGAAGTTCTTATTGGTACTTCCGCAGGTAGTCTGGTCGCCACCCAGGGTTTTCAACAGCCCCATACGGATGGAACAACGGCGGTAATTGAAATCGACGGTCGCAATTTCGACTTACTTTACTTTCCTAATCCTACCCACGAATTTTTGACGGTAAACCTGGACGGTGCTGCCGCAGATTTGCTGCAATTGCAGTTGGTGGATCTCCTCGGACGAACCGTTCGCAAGCAAGCCATCGAGCGGAATCAACGCCAAGCAAGCTGGCACGATCTTAACGATCTACCGGGTGGTTCTTATAGCCTGTTAGCTCTTGACCGCTTCGGACGAAATCACCAACTGGGTTTAATCATGATTAGCGACTAATTAAAGGTCGCTGCTGATCTGATTTGGACTTAATCTACTAGGGGCAAATCGCCCGTATTTCCCACTACTTACAACTAACATCTATTCAATTATGAAACGTCTTCTTCTGGGCGTGGCGGGCCTTTTCTTTGCCCTGACCCTAGCCGCCCAAAACCCACCTGTTCCCGGTTCGGGCGCACTTAGTTTTCAAGCTGCTATCCGCGATGCTGCCGGTGAAATTCTACCCGATGAAGCCGTCGATATCCGATTTCGGATCCGTCAGTCAGATCCTGAAGGGGCCATTGTATTCGAAGAAAATATAGCGACCCAGACGGATCGTTTTGGTCTGGTAACGACCGCCATTGGCGAGGATAACGAACTAGCGCTACTCGAATGGTCCAATGGTCCATTTTACCTCCAGACGCTGATTACTTCAGCTTCCGGTATGACCCAGGAAACGACTTCCCGCCTTAATACGGTGCCCTACGCACTTTACGCCCTCAACTCAGGGAGCTCCCAACCTGGCCCTCAGGGCCCGCCGGGTATTCAAGGCCCCCAGGGGGAACCAGGCCCTCCAGGCCAAGGGATCAGCATCGTGGGTAGTGTGCCAACGGAGGGGGACCTACCAGAGGAAGGTAACGATCCTGGCGATCTGATCATCGTCGAAGATGGTGGCGCTGGCTACTTCTGGAATGGTGAAATTTGGGTATTAGTCGGACAAATTCAAGGTCCCGCTGGCCCTGCTGGCTCCCAAGGAATGACTGGTTTACAGGGCCCTCAAGGCCCTCAGGGAGTTGCAGGCCCTCAGGGTCCCCAAGGTAATACTGGTCCCGCCGGTCCCGATGGCCCTCAGGGACCTCAAGGGGAGCAAGGCCCCGCTGGACAGGACGGTACTGGAGTAAGTATCGTTGGTACGGTACCGACCGTAAATGATCTACCTAACAACGGCAATAACGAAGGCGATTTAATCATTGTCGAAGATGGCGGCTCCGGTTGGGTCTGGGACGGCACGATGTGGACCGAAGTTGGCCAGATACAGGGTCCTCAAGGCCCCCAGGGAGCTACGGGCGCTGAAGGCCCTCAAGGCCCTCAAGGTGAAATGGGCGCTCAGGGTCCTATTGGTCAAACTGGCCCCCAAGGCCCGCAAGGCGAGCAAGGTGTACAGGGACCTCAAGGTAACCAAGGCCCAGCTGGCCCGCAGGGTGAAAGTGGTCCGCAGGGACCACAAGGCGAGGCAGGTCCACAAGGCCAGACTGGCCCTCAAGGTCCCCAAGGTCCGCAAGGTTTTCAAGGTGAAGCAGGCCCAACTGGGGCCCAGGGCCCTCAAGGTCCTCAGGGTGAACAAGGTCCTGCTGGCCAGGACGGTACCGGCGTAAGTATCGTAGGGTCTGTACCGACCGTAAATGACCTGCCGAATAACGGTAATAACGAAGGGGATTTAATCATCGTGGAAGAAGGTGGCTCCGGCTGGGTCTGGGACGGCACGATGTGGACCGAAGTTGGCCAAATCCAAGGTCCTGAAGGCCCCCAGGGCGCTACTGGTCCCCAAGGTCCGCAAGGTCCACAGGGACAGCAAGGCAATCAAGGCCCAAGCGGTCCTCAGGGTGAACAAGGCTCAATTGGGCAGACCGGCCCCCAAGGCCCTCAAGGAAATACTGGCCCTCAAGGCCCCCAAGGTGCCACTGGTCCAGAAGGCCCAGAAGGTCCTCAGGGAGATACTGGTCTGCAAGGCCCGCAGGGTAATACGGGTGCGCAGGGTCCCCAAGGTAATACTGGTCCTGCCGGTCCTACTGGTCCGCAGGGCGACGAAGGTCCCCAAGGTGATACCGGCCCTCAAGGAAATACTGGCCCTCAAGGCCCCCAAGGTGCTACTGGCCCAGAAGGTCCCCAGGGAGATACTGGTCTGCAAGGCCCACAGGGTAATACGGGTGCGCAGGGTCCGCAAGGTAATACTGGTCCTGCCGGCCCTACTGGTCCGCAGGGCGACGAAGGTCCCCAAGGAGATACCGGCCCCCAAGGCCCACAGGGTAATACGGGTGCGCAGGGTCCGCAAGGTAATACTGGTCCTGCCGGTCCTACTGGTCCACAGGGTGATGAAGGTCCCCAAGGAGATACTGGCCCTCAAGGCCCACAGGGTAATACGGGTGCGCAGGGTCCGCAAGGTAATACTGGTCCTGCCGGTCCTACTGGTCCACAGGGCGACGAAGGTCCTCAAGGAGATACCGGCCCCCAAGGCCCACAGGGTAATACGGGTGCGCAGGGTCCGCAAGGTAATACTGGTCCTGCCGGTCCTACTGGTCCGCAAGGCGATACCGGCCCTCAAGGCCCACAGGGTAATACGGGTGCGCAAGGTCCCCAAGGTAATACTGGCCCTGCCGGCCCACAGGGTGATGAAGGTCCCCAAGGAGATACTGGCCCCCAAGGTCCGCAGGGTAACACGGGGCTTCAAGGCCCGCAAGGCCCTCAAGGCCCTGCTGGGAACTACACCGCCGGAGCTGGCATCAGTATCAGTGCAGGTGATGTGATTACGAACACCGGTGACCGGAATGCGAATGATGACGTCAACGTCAACGATCAGTTTGATGGCGATGTCCGTGGCACCTACGATAATAATCAGCTGTACAGCATTCAGGGCGCCATTATTGCTGATCCCATTAACCCTTCTGATGGCGATGTGCTGACCTATGACTCTGGAAAATGGGGTGCTGCCCCGGCTGCTGGTGGGGGCTTCCAGGCTGCGGGAACGGTACGCGGGAACGGTACTGAGCTTAATGACCGCAATAACAACCTTAGTTTCCAAAAAGTAGGGAACACCTGGCGGGTACGTATTGCTGGAAATAGTAGCCCAACCGCTACCAACGCTCCGTTAATTATTACCCATCATACGGGGGACAATGGTTTCGTAGCTCGTGTTCGATACTTGGCCGGCCAAAACTACATCGAGGTTTCCTGGATCAATCCTAATAATGGATTAACCATCACGATGAATTCAACGCATTCTTTTAGCGTCTTGATCTTTTAGTGAGCATGAGTGGATCAACACGCATTGTACTCCTCGCGCTGGGACTGTTCGGCTGGCTGATGCTGGCTGGACAGTCCGGCGCTGAGGCTCCCGCAGATACCACGGCTAAACGCATTCCTTTTCACTTTCGTGGCTCCCTCAGTTTAGGAGGAGAGCTCTATGGAATTGAAGGGCGAGACAACCGACGTAGTCCCTGGAGTTATTACGCGCAGGGACGCCTCCAATTGGGCGTCGGAAAGTTTAGCATGCCGATTTCCTTCGCCTATCGCGATCGACAGTTTTCCTACGATTATACCTTCAACCGGATCGGTTTAAGCCCGACCCTGGGGATTGCAACGCTTCATCTAGGCTGGCGCAATATGAGTTTTAGTCCCTACACCTTTAGTGGGCGGACCTTCTACGGTATTGGTACCGAAATAAAGCCTGGCAACTTTTACGTAGGGGCACTCTACGGCGAAATACAGAACCCACTGGCTATCCGAGATTCCCTAGTGACGGGAGCTAGCCTCATCCCCATTTTTGATCGTAAACTCTACGGAGCTAAAGTAGGCTTCCGTTCTGGGGCCAATCATTTGGAGCTGATGGCCATGAAAATCTGGGACGATGAAAGCAGCTTTGATTATCCAGATGATTATGACCTACAGGGCTACAACGTACTGACACCCAAGGAAAATGTTGTCCTGGGGGTGAATACGGGCTTTGGAATTGGGCAGGTTTTTGACTTTGCCGTCAAGACCGGCTTCAGTGGTTTTACTAATGATTTGACGGATCCGCTGACCGGCGTCATCAACGGAAGTGTGCCCGATCAAATCGAAGAGCTTTACACCGTCAATACCAGCTCTCGACTGAGTTTTGCCGGGGACGCTACGCTGAATCTACGCATCAAGGCTACGCGCCTGGGGGTACAATACCGACGGGTTGAACCCTTTTATACGACCTTGGCAACCAATTTCTTCGCCAATGACCTCGAGCAGTATACCTTCAATTTGACGACAGCGGCCTTTAAACGCAAGCTGCGCTTGAACGGTCGACTGGGCATTGAACGGAATAACCTGCGGGAGTACAGATCTAACGACACCGAGCGAATAATCGGACGCTTACAACTCGCCTACAAACCGACGCCCAACTGGAATTTTGGACTGAACTACAGCAATTACCAGACCTCCGCCGAAACTCGAATACTGAGTCTTAATGATACCCTGCGCTTCGTCTCGGTGAGTAATCAGGCTGGCTTTACGGCCAGTTGGTTGCGGCGTGGGCAGAGTCGTGATTTGAACCTCAGCCTTTATACCAACTACCAGAACATTGATGACCAGTCGGCCGTAGAGCGGTTGACTGATCTGACGGCTTACAGTGCTGCTCTGAGTGCAGCCTGGAGATTTAAGCACAGTGAACTGAGCATTGGCCCCAACATCCATTACAACCGCTACCTGGCTAGTAACCGTACGCAGGAACGCTGGGGACTTGGCCTGACGGTGGCAAAACCACTGATTGGTGACCGTCTTCTGGGGCAGTTCAGCTCCAGCATTAGCCAAAACGATATCGATGGCTTGCGGGATGGCTTGACGGGCATTCACAGCCTGCGCTTCCGACTACGGGTTGGGGAGAAGGGGCAAATCAGCTGGTACAACAGCTATCGACATGTGGATTCAGTCATCCGGTCGGCCTTCAACGAATGGCGGTCTTCACTCCGGTATGGACTTCGCTTTTAAGCAGATGACAGGATGATTTCATGATTGGATATCCAATCATCCCCTCATCCTCCAATCCAATCATCCTCCAAGATAAAGTAATGAAACACCGCTTCCTCTTCTTCCTAGCGCTGTGCGCAACCACCCTGCTTCAGGCGACGAACCGTCCGCTGGAGATTATCGTCAATTTTCCGGGGCCTTACCCGATGGAAATAGCCGCTTATTTCAATAATCCGGCTAGCTACACCATCACGGTGATTAACCATACCGACCAGGACCAGGAGCTGTATTTCCTGGCCGAGATGCGCGGGCTAGACAACGGCGTGCTGGTGCAAACCTTGGATAGCTACCGACCGATGGACAGCTACCTGATCCCGGCGGAAGGGGTGGTGATGCTAACGGGGGAGGATATTGCCAATCTGAATGAGGGTATCGAGATCAATGATTTACAGATCAATGGCCTCCCCGCTACCGAACTAAACGTTAATGGCATTTTACCGGAAGGTATGTACCAGTTTTGCATCAACGCCTACGATTTTAATCTGGATCAGCTCCAGCCACTCAGCGTAGGCTGCGGTACTTTTTTTGACATTGTCTACGGTGATCAGCTGCTTATCATGGAACCCTTCGATGGGGACGTAATTCCAGAAAACCCGCAGAGTACTTTCACCATGCGCTGGGACCCCAATATTCTGGATCCCATGTTGCGCATGGGCTTGGAATATGAGGTCAAATTGATGGATTTGACCTTGCATCCTGATGAAGATCTAGACCTTTTATTACGGGACGGAGGCCCACAAGTGTTTTGGGAGTTGGATATGATTATGGACGAGTGGTACAATTACAATGCCACCGGTGCAGATTTTGAATTGGAGTTTGGCCATCAATACGCGATGCGCGTACGGGCCATTGATCCCTCGGAGTCGATTCCCTGGGTGAACGACGGCTACTCGCAGGTCACTACCTTTTGGTACGGTGAACAACCAGAGGAAATAACTGGAGGCAGCCAGCCGCCAGTAAATCCCCCACCGCCGCCGCCGAGCGACTGTGCGCAGGCTTGCAATTACGTGGCGGCAATCGACAATACGCCGGCGGCTGATCCCGCTAGCTTTTCGAGCTTATTGGTGGGCCACTTTATGATGGAAGATGTCGTCTTTACCCAGCCTGCGGCCGGTAATGGAAATGGAACCATCCGCATTCCCTGGCTAGCAAATCTACCCATGGCCGTCACTTTCTCCGGCCTACAGGTCAATACCGAAGGTCGGGTATTTGGCGGTACGGTAAAGCTGCGTGACGACAGTCAGACGACTTATGATCTGACGGACATCAACGACCGCCTGGGCGTAGCGAATGACTACGTACCCGAAAACGTGATGAATGAAATTAACAGCCACGTTACCAGCCTGCGGATGCTGGAAATGCTGATTGGCGGCCAGCCTACCGGTGCCCCTATCGGTATTCAGGAAACCATTCAGGGGCGCTCCATTAACTTGGCGATTATCGACGCTACCTTCGAAGCCGATGGAGCGAGTTTCAACCTCATTAGCCTACTCGATTTTAGTAGCATCAGCCCTCATTTTAAAGTAGCACTGGGAGCTAAGGATGTTTGTTTGACTCCCGCAGGTATTGGCGCCGAAGCTACTTTGTTGCAATTGCAGGACGTTGACCGGCCCGGACTGGCAGGCGTAGACTTTGTACTGAAAGGCAGTGATCAGGTCGATAATAATGGTGATCCTTTGGGTTCTTTCGTTACCATGGACTGCGACGGACTAAGTCGCTTAGTCATCAAAGGAGAGGCCATCTTTCCACGCACGGCAGTGGTGCCAGATGTTGATGGAGAAATTGCCGCGCAGGGGCGGGTGAAAGGGTACTTTGAAATGGACCTCGACCGCAATGTCGATCCCACCCAGAGCGCCTACGCTTACCAAGGGCCGGACAATCTTGGCCTGGAAGGCAACCACCTGATGCTTTCCTATACCATGGACCCCTTTCAGATCAACGGTCTCGACGGCTGGACCTTTACCCTCACACAAGGAAGTTTGGATTTATCCGATGTCGAAAACCCGGCAACCCTAGTCTTTCCCGAAGAATATGAAACGGCCCCCGGCGTAGAAATCGACGATACCTGGCAGGGCTTTCACCTCAAGCAACTGACGCTGCAACCACCCAGCCGGATGGCTCGGGAAGGTGCGCCCAGGGCGAGTGTGGCCATCTCAGATATTCTCATTGAGCCCAATGCGGACATCAGTATGCAAGTACTGGCTAATAACCTGATCAACCTCAATGACGGTAGGGTAGAGGGCTGGGGCTTTAGCCTGGATACCTTCCAGTTGAGTTTGGTACAAAATACTTTGATTGAAGGGCGGCTGTTGGGCAAGATCAATACGCCCGTAATGGCCGAAGAAGATCATTTTGTCTACCGGGCCACACTGGACCGTAATGCCAACGAGAAGTTTCGCTTCTACGCTGTTGCTCAACCGTCGGCCCCGATTGGCGTGCCGCTGGCCGCCGCAACGGCTGGCTTGTGTCCCAATTCTTTTGTGAGCTTTAACCTTACGCCAGACTCTACGGCCATTGGCGCCTTTCTGGCCGGCCAGCTGAGTGTGGACGTGACCAATAATCTACCCAACGATTTTCAACAGCTGGATCTCCTGCCCGAACTCAGTATTCGACTGGCGGATTTCCAGTTTAACTACAACAGCATCGATGGCTTTGTGACCGAAGAAGATGTCAGTGACGGCACGCACTCTTCCTTTGGTTTTGGCCTGGACTTACAGACGGAATTTTGCGGTAACGCCTACGTCGAGACCTTCTTTGAGCCCGAAGGCTTCGAAGGCTACCAATACAGTCAGAGCGACATCGATAGCCTAATGCAAAACGGTTACGATCCAAATGCCAGCCAGGGGCAAGGTAGTTCGCCCCAGGAAGAAATCAGTGGCTTCCCGATCACCATAGAGGGGTACAACTTTGGCTTTGAAGGCAGTGAGGTATCGCTTGACTTTACGCTAGGTCTTCACCTAGCTGGGGAAGGTAATCGGGAAATTCACGGCACAACTACCATCGAACTGCTGGCCCAGCTGGAGCTGGACGGGATCAAGCCCAAACGCATCGCCTTAGATCGGATTCGTCTGCTAGGCGTAACGGTAGGGACGGAGGAAGCGCCTATTGACCTAGACGTCTTCTGGCTCTACGGCGGCATCGAATTTGTAGAGAGTAATGGGGGGCGTGGCTTCCAGGGCGAAATGGCCTTCGGTATGAGTGATTTCGTCGTTGATCTACGCGCTGGCTTTGGAAAAAGCGGAACGCCGGATACCGGTGCCTTTGGTACTGAAGACTACTTCGGTTGGTGGTATTTCGATGGCAATATCAGCTTTCCGGCCCCAATTATGATCTCCCCCACTCCGCTGGGTATTGCCGGTTTTGGTGGCGGGGTATTCTGGAATGTAAATACTGACCACCTTAGCGTGAGTCTAGACGATGTGATGGCCATGAACGAGGAGGGTAATACAGCTGGTCTGCCAGAGTTTGACCCGGATCCGGAATGGGATAACAAAGCCGTACGAGTCGGACTGAGTATGTCCATCGTAGAGCCCAATGTCGTCTTGCTCGAACCAGAATTTGCGGTGACCTGGACTTCCGCAGGTCTGGGCACCATCAATATTAACGGCGATTTCTACGTTCTGGGCGGGCGCGATGCCGCGCGCATCTACGGCCAAAGTATCAATACCATTGCTTTCGAAGAGCATCCCACGGATAGTAACAGAAAGCTAGTGGCCGCTAGTGGGGTCAATACCATCTACGCAAATATCATCGATGGTATTCTCTATGGCGCCGGCCCGGACAACGCCCTGGTCAGCTCAACTTTTGCCTTCGGCCATGAGTCCTTGCTGCCAGAAGATGAATACGGCATTGACCACGGTGATGCCGACAATAATTTCTGGTTCTTCAATGCCGGTAATCCCTACAACAACAATATGGGGGGCATCGTCTTTGACTTGCCCGGCTTTAATATGGATGAAGCCGATGAGGGCGACGGTGGCTCTATTGGTGCCGATGTGGGCGTAAGCGCTCAGTTCTACACTATGGTGGGCCAGAATATACCCGGTTATTTGCCCGACCCTCCTCCTGCAGTAGATGCCCTCTTTGGCCAGGTTTTTGGCGGAAGCAGCGGCGATGGAGAAGGGTCCTTTGAAGGAGGAGAACGTGAAGATGAGCGAGAAGATGAACGCGCTACTACTGGTCACGGCCTGGTTTTAGGTGCTCACGTGGCAGCCTCAGCAGAATTCAATATGGTGGTCTACGCCCGCCTGGCACTGATGACGGGTATGGATATTCTCATTACCCAATTGGATGAGGATGAGCGTTCCTGTGTGACCTCTGACGGACGGGTAATCGATGAAATTGGCGTCAATGGCTGGTACGGTTTAGGCCGAGCCTACGCCGGAATAGAAGGAACTATTGGAGCCAAGGGTAAAATCCTGGGTAAAGAAATTGACGTAAAGATTATGGAGCTCGTAGCTGCCGTGATGCTGGAGGCCGGTGGCCCAAGACCCATGTGGCTGGATGGTCGTGCCGGGGTGAGTTACAGCTTGCTGGGCGGACTGATTGAGGGTAGTGCCCGCATTCAAATCGAAGTGGGGGACCGCTGTGTGCCACCTACCACTTCTCCTTTCGATTTCCCGGTGATCGTAGAATCTTTCCCGGATGAAACGATGAATGGCCGGGGCGAGATCAGCCCCTTTGTACAGCCTTCCGTGGCTTTCTCGATCCCCGTCTCACTGAGTGCGACTAATCCGGAGCCCGATCGAATTCTGGAGGTGACCGACCGCGACGGCAACACCTTCCGCCGCTACGCCTATCTGGAAGAATTTTCAATAACTCCGTTGGCTACTGATCAGTCGATTTTGGAAGACTGGACCAGAGATCCAAATACGGACCTCCTCCGCGATGGCGGCCGCAAGGCAGAATACAATCCGGTAACGGCCATTAGCGGCCGCTTCAGTGACGATCGCAACCGCCGCTGGCGCATGCGGGTCGTAATCAAAGCTAAAGAATGGGTAAATGTCAACGGTCAATGGCGTTGGCGCAACTTCCGTTACCAGAATCAGGACTGGGAAGAAGTGTTGGATTTCGAGTTCAGCACTTACCCTTTGCCGGATCAATTCGATGATAGCCAGGTGGGCTTGACCCAGCCCTTCCGCAATCAGCGCTTCTATATGCAGAATGAAGTGGAAAACGACTTTGGACAAGTGCTGGGCCGTACCGGATTGTTTGACGCCTACTTCGAATCTGAAGACGTTGAAGGCAATGCACTGGAATACGAAGCGATCTTCAAGCGTGCAAGCGACTACCAGGAAATAGCTCGGATGCCAATCACTTACATCCAGGCTGATAAAAAGGTGCGCTTCAATATGCCGGAATTGGCCAATAGCACCGACTATCTGGTCCAGATCATCCGCAAAGGCAGTGGTGAAGCTACTCCTGCCGGGGCCTCCTTGATGCGGGTTATTGGTGGGGCTACCCTGCTTAATGATCAGGAGCGAGATTTGAACAGCTCTTATCAGGTGATTGCTCCTACGCCGGAATTGGATCGCAGTACCCAGGTGCGCTTTGGTGAAATTTTGCACTACACCTTCAATTTCCGCACCAGCCAGTATGACCGGATGCAGGACCGGATGGCCCATGCGGAAATCAGTGCTTACGAGGAAGACGGCTACCAACACCTAGAAATCCACGGAGATTTCGAAGGTTTCGACGCCTACGATGTGTTCGGTAAAGATGATAGCGATAGCCGCTTCCGCATGAAGCCACGGGTACAGATTCGCGATCCCTTCAACAGCAACTTTCACGAAACGATTTCCAAGCCAGATCTGGGCAGTTTTGTACAGGGCTATATTGCAGAATACCAGGGGGTCGATAATGGCGTGCGTATGAACGCAGACCTGCCAACCGGGGACCTTGGGTTTAATTCCGGGCCAGCAATGCCAGGCAACGCTAATCCTAATAACAATGGCTTCCCAGGACAAGGGCAAGAGCCGGGCTTTGGCAATAACAATTTTGGCGGAGGTCGAGACTTCGAGACCGAGGAAGTAACCCTTGAGTATGATTTTAGTTACTTGCCCTACGCTAATTTCCAGTGGAATAACCCCAACAGCATCTACCTGGTCCTGAATGATTACGTAGATGAATGGAGCCTGACCGAAGCTGACGGCTCGATCTCAGACCGGCGCTACTTTGAAGTGGGCCAATTTGGTGGGGTTACCCTGCGATACTACGTGACCGAACGGGTGATCGAGGATGCCGAAAACTTCCTGGATTTTGTCGAAGAGGAAATCGAGGAGACCCGCCGTCCCAGCCGTGGCTATCAGTCTTTGTCGAGTTACCAACTCAACAATTTGCTGGCCAATCTGGAGCAAATGCAATCTGAGCTGGCCAGCTCACTCCTGATCAACCTGCCCATTGATTGGGGAGAATTAACGTTCGCCGACGGTCGGGATACGCACAGCTTGTTCAGTGGTCAGCAGAACAACGATGATGACGATGATCAATTCGTAATTGCCGATGGCGGCCCTAGCCTAGTAAGCGGCGGTAACGATGATGACGACGATGATGATAATCCTGGGTTCGTAGTAGCTGGAGCTGGTCCCTCTGTTGTAGGAGGAGGTAATAACAGCGGAAGTTTCACCGCAGGTGGTGGCAGCGGCCTGGGTACCATTGGTTTCCCTACTGCTTTTGTGGCACCACGCTCAGCGGTGGTCAACACGATCAGCTCACCCACCATCACAACGAATACTACGGCTACGGCTGAATTCACCGACGATCCAGAAATTACCGTCCAGCTAGGTAGTCAGTACAGCGAATATGGCTTCTCCAACAGCCTGCTCTTCATCGGTAATAAAGCTTACCGAGCCAGTATCCATCTGGGGGGGAGCCTCAAGACCGTCAACTTCGAAAATTAACCCCTTTAACAGATTACTTATGCGACATTTATGTTTATTCGTACTAGTTTTCGTTGGCTACAGCTTCGGTCTTTGGGCCCAAACGGAGCCCTCCGTCAGTGCACAGGATTACGAGGCCTATTTGGGGGATACGACCGGGAGCATCCAGCTCATCAGCCGCTACCGCCTGGAGGGGGTAGACCTACGTTGGGGCTACAGCTCACCGCAGGCCTGGAATGCCCATTTTCGGGAAGGGGTGACGGTTTATCGCCGTCGTATTACGGCTCCGGCTACGGATTATGCGCCCATTGCTGAGGTGCAAATTATGAGCGACGCCGAGCTGGAAGCACTCGCCGGGCAGGGCGACGATCCCGGCATGTTGGGGGTGATCCACAAGATGGCCTACCAGGAGTGGGAAGAAGACGCTTACTCGGGCAGCGGTCCCGGCTTCATGGATGCAGTGGATCGCCTGACGAATCGCTACACTTATTTCCACTTTGCAGCTGACCGAGACGCGGCCGCCGCTCGCGCTGCTGGTCTGGCTTATACCGATACAGAGATTGAGCCCGGGATAGTGTATGCTTACAAGGTCGAGACCAAAGCAGCGCCTTTACTCAAGGCTTTGAAAGTCGTTCGACCCCTGCCATTCGCCCCCCAACCCGTCATCTTTTCGGTAGAAGAGAGTGATACCCTCATCACGATTCGCTGGGAGCGTGAACTGCATGAGCGTAAGTTTTCCGCTTACTATATTGAAAGGACTCCCGCAGGTGTAGACGCCTGGCAGCGACTCAATGAACAGCCTTACGTACAAGGTTTCGACCGGCGCATCTTCCGGGAATTACCCCGCTTTTTCGCCTACAATGATGCTGATCCATTGCCGGGCCCGGCGCAGTACCGACTGATCGGGGTCGATCCCTTTGGTGATTTGAGCCCGCCTTCTCCCGTCAAGGATGCCCAAACCCGGGACCGCCGTCCGCCACCAGCTCCGCTGCTGACCAGCGACGAAGAAAGCCTGACCCACTTAACCAAGACCCTCAGCTGGGAGCAGCCCGCAGGTGAAGCCGTTGTGGCCTACCACCTGGAGCGCCGACACGGCCGCCAAAAGGAAGTAGCACAGAACTGGGCCAGCCCGGGAGCAAGCAGCAAGGTGGATACCGTAGCCGAATCGGGTATTTACGCCTATCGGCTTATTGCGGAAGATGCAGCGGGTAATCTGGCTTACTCCACAGCGGTTTATGCCCAACTGCGAGATCGAATTCCTCCTGACCCACCATTAGGCTTGGTAGCCGAAACCGATACCACCGGTGCAGTGACCCTGACCTGGGATGCTGCCACAGAGGAGGATGTATACGGCTACTACGTCTATGCGGCCGATGGTGACCGGAGAGCTTATAAGCGGCTTACCCCCAATATGTATCGCAGCCGTCGCTTTGTGGACACGGTCTCTACGGCCTTGCTCAACACTCGCCGCTTGTATTACGTAGTGGCCATCGATAATGATCGCTTGTACTCTGCGCCGAGCGATACGCTAGAGCTGATTCCGCCGGATGTAAATCCACCCAGCCCGGCCTTGATCGGTGATTTTCGCGTGGAGGCAGAAGGGATCCGCCTGTTGCTGGTGCACTCTAGTAGTAGAGACGTAGCGGAGCACCGGCTGCTGCGCCGTAAGCTGGAGGAAGAAGAATTTATGGTGCTTTCAGCCTGGGAGGTGCCGCCGATGGTTTTTGTCGACCAAAATGCCGAAGCGGGCCAAGCTTACCTCTACGCCTATCAGGCCATCGATCACAATGGCCTAGAGTCGGCCATCGTGACTGAAATACAAGCGGCCATGCCGCCACCGCCGCCACCTATTCCTGAGCTGGAAATTGAAAGTCGCGACTTCCGGGTGTTCCTGAGCTGGGAAGCGTTGGATGCCGACCATTACCTCTTGTACCGCTCCGTAGACGATGGCCCCAAGCAAAGGTTGCAAACCCTCGACGGTGGTGCGATCAACTACGCTGATGCCCGCACTGAAGCGGGAAAAACCTACACCTATCAACTCCGACTGGTCAATGCTCAGGGGCGAAAGTCTGCCTACAGTGAGCCAGTTCGCATTCAGTTTTAATTATGGAAAATCAGTTGTTGAAAATAGTAAGCGGACAAGGACGGACGCTCAAAGGTCCTTCTGCATCGGACACTTCGAGGTCCTTACAGGAATCAGAGCTCAAACGGTCCTTGCTGAAGCTGGGATCTTTATGGCGCTTACTAGCCCGAATACCCTTGAGGCTCCAACTGCCCACTAAGGTGAGCGTTTTGGCAGCGAGGTCTATACCTGCGGGAGTGAAAATGATTACACTCCTCCTCCTGCTTTTAACCGCTTGTGCCCGCGAGGATATCATGCTGCCGGAGATGGGCGGCGAGGAAGATGAGCGAGAATCCTTCTTTGAGTTGCGGGAAGAAACCCTGCTGATTACCGATGATACCAACCGCGATTTGGTGCAATATCAGGAAGATGAACTGGCCTATGAAATGATGGGGGCCCGTCAGCTGGATAGCATAGAGGTAGGCTCAATCTTACTGAGTCGCCCAACGGATCTGGCCGATGGCGGCTACCTCAAAAAGGTAGTGAGCAAGCGGATGGAAGGTTCAAGAATGGTACTAGAAGTAGAAGACGCTACGCTGCCGGAAGCTTTCGAACGCTACGATTGGTTGGTGGGTGGCAACGTGAGCAGTGCCGAGGGGCGTAACGGGCCACAAACACAGTTTATGGTGCCGAGTAATGGTCCTATCACCTTCAATGTAACGGTCCCCGTGAGTTCGGCACCCAACGCGCCCACGGTGACTTTTGGGGTGAGTTTCGACTACGACTTGCAGATTACCAATCGAGTTAGTTACAATCTGAGTAACTTTTTTAACGATACTCCAGTAGTCGAGGAAGCGCGCCTGGGGGTAGAAAAATTTGAGATCAAAGAGTTTACGGTCAGTAAAGCTTACGGCATCAGTGCGATGACCATGGATACCAACGTGACCACGATCAATGTGCTGGATCCCCTGGATCTGGGCAGCGTGGAATTTTCGGCCATTCCGGCTTTCCCCGTGGATCCGGCAGCGGTGGTTTGGATTAAGCCGGTCGTTTCTTTTGACCTGTCGGCCATTGCTACGGGCATGGTTGCACTGGGAGCTTCCTTTACGGTCCGCTCGGACGATATCGGTTTTCGGTCCGTTTTGGAATATACGGCAGCGGGTGGCTTCGAACTGCCGTCGCCCCGTATTCCGACTTTTAGCTGGACGGCCGATGCCTTTATCCGGGGTAGTGTGGGCATTACTCCTAGCCTTGGGGTGAGTATTGGACTGGCACCTTATACCTCTTCCCTGCTTAAAGCCGGAGTGAAGGCCAGTGTAGGTGTAGAGCTGGGCGTGTCTGGTGATGCGCGCCTGCAATTGACTTCTGAAGGGACGGTAAATCCTGGGATCAGCCTGGCCGGTAAGATTGAAGGAGTGGCGGCAGTTGACGCCTTCATTGATGGGCACTTCTTTGGCTTTGCGACGGATGCGCTGGACGTGCAGCGGCGTCTCTTTGAGTACAAAGTGCCGATTTTTGAAATCGCGGCGGATAATAGCTGTCAGTACTTTTTTGACCAGGTAATTGCCGACGTAGACTGTGACGGGAGTGGCGGCTATAATTTTATTGCTTCGGTGAGCAGCTTGTCCAACCCGCCGGTAACGGTCAATGGGGACTACGCCGTTTACATGGACGGTGAATTGATTTTACCCAACGCGGAGCTGAACGAAACTTATACCAATTTGCCCTTACCTGATGGTTTCAGTCCCGGCTGGCACACCATCAGGCTACAGCGGGTGGGAGCGACCTCCTGGATACCTTGTGATTCGACTATTTTGATACAGGTGCCCGATTGTAGCAGTGTAGGGGGCTGTGTGCCTGAAGATCGGGTATTGGGGCCCAGCGGCGCATTTGCCTACTGCACCGCCCTGATGCCGGGAGATAAACGCTGGACGGTAGAAAACCTACGGGAAGTCATCGAGAATGAGGATGGCAGTAGTGAACTGCCCCGTTGCTACGACTTCAATGAAGCCAATTGCGACACTTATGGCAACCTTTATCTCTTCGAAGAAGCCACCAATTATGGCTCTTCCAACGGCCAGTCGACGCCCAATGGTATATGCCCGGAAGGCTACCACCTGCCTACCGTACAGGATTGGTTGACCTTGTTTGGTGCGCCCAATACGGAGCCCAATGAGTACGGGGTCTACCTGATCCAGAACGTAGACAATCGGTGGCGGGACCTACAAAGTTGGGGCGGTGGCTTCTTGCAAGGGGTGCGCAATGGTTTTAACGCGCAGGCCGGTGGCTTTTACGCTTTTACGAGTAATGAAGGGTTTTCGGATCTGGGCGAGGAAGGTAAATTCTGGACGTCGACTATCTCGCCGTCTGGAGGTGCTTATGCCGTCATTTTTGATCGCTCTAACCAATTGTCCATTCAGCCCATTGTCGAGCAGGTAGGGGCGCACTGTCGCTGTGTGCAAGACTAATTTTTTAGCATTGTGGTGGGCAAAGCCCACCACAATGCTAATTTTGCCGGGTGCGTAGCCCGCAAGGCATATTATCTCATTACTGGGGCTATCCCGACTTTCGGCCTGGTCAGGCGGAAATAATTGCGTCGGTTCTGGCCGGTCAGGACACCTTGGCCTTGCTACCTACTGGCGGCGGCAAGAGTATTTGCTATCAGGTGCCGGCCCTGGCCCTGGAAGGGGTGACCATCGTCGTCTCCCCGCTAATTGCCCTGATGAAGGACCAGGTACGGCAGCTGCGCGAACGCGATATTGTGGCCGATGCCCTCTACAGCGGCATGCGGCCGCAGGATATTGACCGGGTGCTGGACAATGCCGTGTACGGCAATCTTAAGTTGCTTTATATGTCACCTGAGCGCTTGCTGACGGAGCTGGCGCGCGAGCGCATCCGCCGCATGCCGCTGGCACTGATCGCGGTCGATGAGGCGCACTGTATCTCGCAGTGGGGCTACGATTTCCGCCCCTCTTACCAGCAAATTGCCGAGATCCGGGAATTACATCCGCAGGTGCCCGTCATTGCGGTGACGGCTACGGCCACTCCCGAGGTGGTGACGGATATCCAGCAGTATCTGGATTTTCGTACTGATCATACCCTGCATCAGCAAAGCTTCGCGCGGGAAAACCTGCACTACGTAGTGCGGGAGAGTGCGGATAAGGGCGGACAACTCATGCGTTTGTTGCAAGGGGTGCCGGGCACGAGTATCGTCTACGTGCGCAGTCGCCGCAAGACTGAAGAAATTGCTCAGGCACTCAACCGCCGTGGGATTACCGCTGCGGCCTATCATGCTGGGCTAGACCCACAGGAGCGGGACAAACGACAGGCCGCCTGGCTACAGGGCGAAATACGGGTAATTGCCGCCACCAATGCCTTTGGTATGGGGATCGACAAGCCCGATGTCCGCTCGGTAGTGCACTGGGAGTTACCCGATAGCCCCGAGGCTTACTTTCAGGAAGCGGGGCGGGGAGGCCGTGACGGTCAGCCCAGCTATGCCCTCCTGCTTTACCAGGAAAGAGATGCTGAATTATTGTTAGAGCGACACCGGATCAGTTATCCGGAGCCGAAGGAAATTCGCCGGGTGTATCGAGCGCTGGGGTCTTATCTGCAATTGGCGATTGGTGCGGGTAAGGACCAGAGTTTCGATTTTCAGCTGCCCGCATTTGCCAAGACCTACGGTTTGGAGCAATTGTCGGCCTATTACTGCCTGCGCGCATTGGAAAAAGTCGGCTACCTGATACTGACCGATGCGGTACACCAACCGGCTCGCCTACAATTTCTGATAGATAAGGAAGCCCTTTACGACTACCAGCTAAAAAATCCGAAGACAACCAAGATTATCAAAAGTATTCTGCGCACTTCGCAGGGCGTCTTCAGCTCGCCCGTCCGTTTAAGAGAAGGTCAACTAGCTAATTTTTTAGGACTTCCGCAGGTCCAACTACAAGCCATATTTAAGCAGTTAGCGCAGGATCAGGTCATTGATTACTATCCGACCAAGGAGCTGCCGCAGCTCACCTTTACCACCGAACGACTGGAAGCCGAGAACCTCCACTTGGATTTAAACAACTACCATTTCCGCCGCGACCGCGACCGCCTGCGGATTGATACGATGATTGCCTATGCTAGCTGTGATCACTGCCGCTCGCAGCAGCTATTGAATTACTTCGGCGAAAAGGATAGTCCGGCCTGCGGCCGCTGCGATGTCTGTTTGGCCGAGCGCCAGCGCCTACTGGGTAAAACCGATGATCAGGTGCTTTTCGACCGTCTCCAAAGCTGGCTGGCCGCGGAAGAAGCTATCCCGATCGAGGATATTAAAAATCGTCTCCCTGCTGCTGAACTGAAAGCGTTTTTATCAGCGATCAATCATTGGGTGGCAGAAGGCTTGGTGGTGCTGGAGGATGGGTTTTTGAAGCGGGGGTAATAGTTCAACGACAGTCGATGACGGGTTGGGTTTTACGACACTTTGTGTCGAATAAAACATTTCTTCCTTTCTACATTAAGCCCTGATAATTTGCTCTTCCAACAACCCATAATTTTTTTAGTACCTAAAACGAGCTAGCCCATAAGCCCTTATCTTTAGTCTATGCATCCTTCCTTTCTTAGCCAATATATCTTGCTGCTGTTGAGTGTACTGTTGCTGGGCTGCCGGCCGGTCAGCTCCGAAGTAGCCGCTGTTGAAGACCTTCCTAGCACAAGCAACGAATTAGAGCGGGGAACGCTCGGGCTGATGACCTACAATATCCGCTACGCCACTCCCAATGATGGCGAAGATCAGTGGGCGCTGCGCAAAACAGATGTAGTGGAACTCGTGCAGCGCCACCAACCGGCAGTTCTGGGAATTCAGGAAGGCCTACTGGCGCAGCTTACTTTTTTGGATACTGCCTTGGCCGACTATTCTTACCTTGGCAGAGGCAGAGATGAAGACCCGCAAGCCGGAGAGTTTAGCGCTATTTTCTACGATACCAGCCGCTTGCGGGCCCTGCACACGGAAACTTTTTGGCTTTCCTCCACCCCAGCCGTTTTTTCGGTAGGCTGGGATGCATCTATGCAGCGGATTTGCACCTATGGCGTTTTTTATGCGCCGGCTTTACGAGATACCCTCCACGTTTTTAATGCCCATTTTGATCACGTTGGCCCCGAAGCCCGGGAAAAATCAGCACAACTCCTGATCCAGAAAGTGGAGGACTATGGATTGCGGGATAAAATGGTGGTCGTTATGGGCGACTTTAACGCCGTACCCGCTAGTCCGGCCATTGAATATTTAGCATCTCATTTGACGGATGGACGGGAGGGTTCCTCCGCGTCCTTTAGCGGTCCGGAAGGGACCTTCAGTGGCTTTCAGTTAGCAGCTCCCCTTACCAGGCGGATTGACTACATTTTTACTAATGATTTGGTAGTCAAGAGCTATCGCCATATCGCCGATCGCCGGCCCAACGGTCGCTGGCCTTCGGATCATTTGCCGGTGATGGTAGAGGTGATGGATTAGTATTTTAAGGTGAAGCAGTAGGGGAGGGGGATTACGTAAAAACGCTCTCTTTGTAATCCATGCACAAAATCGTTGCGCTCCTTGCGTAAAACGTAGCCCTATTTGTCGAGGCCACTTACCTTTACCTCATGTCTAGCCTGATTGCTACGGTTACCAATGATTTGTCGCAGGACCAGCGCATGCACCGCATTTGCGGTAGCCTGGCTCAGGCGGGCTATTCGGTGACCTTGGTCGGGCGAGAGCTGCCCCATTCCTTACCACTGAAGGAGCAAGTCTACCGGCAGCATCGTATTCGTTGTAAGCACCTGCGTGGGAAGCGGTTTTACTGGGAATACAATCAAAAACTCAGCCGTTACCTTAAGCAACAGCAGCCCGACATCATCAACAGCGTAGACCTGGATACCCTCTGGGCGGGCTATCGAGCGGCCCGCAAGACCGGAGCTAAGCTGGTCTACGATGCCCACGAGTACTTCAGCGAAACCCCGGAAGTAGTAGGGCGCAAACTGGTACAAACTGTCTGGCGACGGCTGGCCCGCCGGCTCATTCCGAGGGCTGATCTTTGCTATACGGTTGGACCTGCTTTAGCCAAAGAATTCCAAAGAGTATACGGGCGTGATTTTGGTATTGTGCGCAATCTGCCCTACCGCCGTAAGGATCAGTTTCTAGAGCCACCAGCTGGCCCCAAAATTTTGCTCTACCAAGGCATGCTCAATCAGGGACGAGGGCTCTATACCCTCCTGGATGCCATGGCTGAATTACCTAATTACGAGCTTTGGATGGCGGGTAATGGAGATTTGGAAGCTGAGCTGCGCGCCTATGCTGATCAAAGTGGAATAGCCGACCGGATTAAATGGCTGGGCTTCGTACCACCGGCTGAGCTGCCGGCGATCACCCGCCAGGCTTATCTGGGCTTTAATCTGTTGATTCCCGAAAGTGCCAGTTATTATTTCAGCCTGGCCAACAAGACCTTCGATTATATCCAGGCGGGCGTTCCGGCTTTTCACATGCATTTTCCCGAATACCTGCAATTAGATCAGGATTACGGTGGCGTAATTCTCCAGGGGCGGCTCTATCTCGAAGCTATCGTATGCGAAATCCAGGAACTGGAACGCGAACCAGCACGCTATCAACAACTGCGGCAGGCTTGCCTCCAGGCAGCGGAGGAATTGTGTTGGGAAAAGGAGGAAGGGAGATTGTTGGGGTATTATGAGGGATTATAGGTGCTATTTGCCCCCTCTTTCCCCCAGCCTCTTACTCCCTCCGGGGAGCAAGGGGTGTTCATGTTATGGGAAGTTGGAAATACATCAAAGCCGTAACCATTGAAAAATTAAAAAAGCGTTTTATCAAATGTTTCTCCCAAAGGGAGAAACGCCTCCAAATCTGTTTTTATCCCAGCTCGGAAGAGGGGGAGTATCAAGATCTTACCATAGGTCATCCCCGCCTAGAAAGCAGCAGCTAAATATCTGCTCACTATGATCTATCGCTGCAAAATCCCTATTTTAACCAACGATTTTACCCACCCTGATACTCCTTTACCGTATGAAAACCCCAATTTTACTCCTTAGCTGCCTGTTGTTGTCTTTGGCGGGCCAGGCGCAGGACGTTAATTACAGTGAGCACATCGCGCCCATTATCTACGACAATTGTACCACCTGTCACCGACCTGGAGAGGTGGCACCGGTCTCCTTTACCAATTACGAAGAAGTGTCGGGGCTGGGCAGCATGATCCAGTACGTGACGGGCATTCGCTATATGCCGCCCTGGCCACCTAATCGCGAATACAGCCATTTTATCGGTGAACGCTATCTGACCGACGAGCAGATTCAGATGATCTCCGATTGGGTAGACGATGGCATGCCGCAGGGCGATCCTTCGCTAGAGCCCCCCTTGCCTACCTTCAGCTCTGGCTCCCAGATTGGTACACCAGATATGGTGATCTCCATGTCGGAGTCCTACACCGTAAGCGGAAATAATACCGATGATTACCGGGTTTTTGTCTTACCTACGGGCTTTACCGAAGATCGGGAAATTGCTGCGCTGGAGTTTCGACCGGGTAATAACCGCGCGGTGCACCACGTCCTTTTTGCCTACGATGTGACGGGGCAGGCCGCGGCGCGCGATGCGCTGAGCCCGGACGTTTACGGCTATCAGTCCTTCGGTGACTTTGGCGTCGATGCCACCTATCTTTCCTGGGGGTATGTGCCGGGTGCACTTTCGCTGGTCTATCCCGAAGGTATTGGTCAAACGATTCCTGCCGGTGCCGATTTATTGATTCAGGTGCATTACGCCCCTTTACCTACCGACGAAGTCGATCAGTCTACCGTTAATGTCTTCTTCAAAGACAGTGAAGATGAAATCGAGCGAGAAGTCAACCAGGCCTTGGCTTTACCCGCCGACTTGCCCGGAGGTTGGGGGAGTTTTTATATCCCACCCAATACCACCCGGACCTTCACCGCTGTGGGGGTCGAAGGCGGTGGGCCGAATGCCATAGGAATAGACATCAGTCTGATCTCGGTACTGCCGCACGCCCACTACCTGGGCCAGGATTATGAGGTCTATGCCGTAACACCAGGGGGCGACACCTTGAACATCATCAAGATCGATGACTGGGATTTTAACTGGCAAGGAGCCTACACCCTCGACCGTATGCTGCGTATTCCGGCTGGCTCTCGGCTATATACTACGGCCAGCTACGACAATACAACCAACAACCCTTTTAATCCTTCCATTCCGCCGGTTGGTGTCGGCTGGGGCGATGGGACCAACGATGAGATGTTCGTCGTCTTTTTCTATTACGTGCCCTACCAGGATGGAGATGAGGATATCGTGATCGGGGAAAACCCCATCGGCCCAGTCGAGACGACAACAACTACTGGAAATGTACTGTCAGCTCCAACTCCTAATCCAGCTAGCGGCGAATGCTTTATTCCCTTTAGCCTGACGCAAAAGGAACAGTTGCGCTTTGAGCTGTTTAACGCTAGCGGCCAGCGTATGCGGGTCCTGTCGGCTAGCCAAGATTGGCCGCCGGGTGAGCATCGCCTGCCGATTAATGCCGCTGATTATCCGGTAGGAACTTACCTGATCAAGATGAGTGGCGAGGGCTTTGCCTTGTCGCAGAAGCTGGTAATTGTCCGCTGATGAAATTTTGGATGGCTTTGCTGACCTTGTCCTTATTCGGCCCGCCGAATAAGGACAAGGTCATGGTATACGTTTTCCTCTACGAAGATTGCGTGATTTCGCAGCATTATACCCTGGTCTTGAAGGAGCTGCATGCGGAATTTGCTTCGGAAGAATTACAGTTTCAGGGCGTCTTCCCCAATACCCGAACCGATGATATGGATATGCTGATCTTTCGCGGCCGCTATGAATTACCTTTCGAAATGATGCGGGACGAAGACCTGAGCCTAACTCGTCAATTGGGCGCCAAAGTGACCCCAGAGGTAGTGGTGTATAATGCTGACCAGCAAGAGATTCTTTATAAGGGTCGCATTGATGATACCTACTTCCGCGTGGGCCAAAAGCGGCGGGTGACGACTACTTCTGAGTTACGGGATGTGCTGGAGGCCATTACGAATGAGCAGCCGGTGACGACGGCGAGTACAGAGGCGGTGGGGTGTTTTATCCAGTTGAATAAGTAGTCAGGCTATGCTCCATATTAGCTATTAAATCGCCGTTTATCTGGTTTGCTTTCAACGAAAGTAAATGGGTGAGTACCCATTTTGACAATGCTTTTAGATGGGTTTGGATTGCTGGTGTTGAATATCAAGTTCAAATAGATTCGCTAACTTAGGATCGTCAGTTGGAAACGCTATAAATAAATAAGATGACAACCTACGTGCTTACTTACAGTATGAATGAAAGAGGAGAATATGTGCCTAACGAAAGGCTGGGTAGTTTCCTGACGACCAAATATCAGGACCAGAACACTAAGTTGGAATTACAGCTGGGAGACAAAATAAATATCGACGGTGGCTACCAAGGTATGGATGATAATTATATCTACGAGATCCTGAATCGAGAGCATTGGTTTAGTGTAGATGGCACGCATTATCTACGCTTATGGGTAAAGATCATTCAGGATCGAAATAATGGCTACTATATCGGGGCTAGGCCGTAGGTTTTGATAGCGCTGCGTCAAAGCGTGGCGGCTAGCCAACACCAAAACCAATAAATAATCGGGCTTATAGCTCGTCTGTAAGATGACAGCTTAATCGTCAAGGTTAATCACAGTAGCTATACTTTGAGCCATAGTTGGGAAAGGCTGCGAAAACACCTATTTTAGCAGTAGCAACGACCCTTTAATGTAAGCGAAAAAGTCCAAGGCCATAATAGAAAATGCATAAAGCAAGAGCGGCTTCGTTCAACACCAGTCATCCACAAGTACTGCTCAGGCAGTAATCGCGGATAACTGGCTTAACGTTATACGCAATAAGACCAATGAAAATGATCAATTTCAAAGTAGTAATTATTCTTTTCTCCTTTCTGCAGATTTTGTCAAATCAGAAATTGATCGCTCAATCGGGCAATTCTGAATTAAGCAAAGCAGAAATCTCTATTACGATTGACTCTATTAGCAATAAACTTAAAAACAACTATATATTTCCGCAGGTCGCAGAAGAAATGTCACAATTGCTTAAAACAAAGCTGAAAGAAGGCAAGTACAATTCCTTGACTGATCCTGCTGAACTTACTCGTCAGCTAACTAATGATCTTCAATCCGTTAGTAACGACCTACATTTGATGGTTGTTTACAACCCTTCGGTAGTCGCACGTGAGCTGGCCTTGACAGACGAAGACAGGGCAAATGAAGAAGCCGAATGGGCCAACGAATTGGTGAAACACTTAAAACGTGACAATTATGGGTTTAGAGAAGTTAAAATTTTGGAAGGGAATGTAGGCTATATCGATTTAAGAGAATTCGTGGATCCCCAATATGGTGGTGAAACTCTGACGGCTGCAATGCATTTTCTAAGTAATACAAATTCAATCATAGTAGATCTTCGTCAAAATGATGGCGGTTCACCTTGGATGGTTGAGCTATTAGCAAGTTACTTCTTTTCAGCAGAGCCAGTTCATTTGGCAGATCACTTCAACCGACCAAGAAATGAAATAACACAATCTTGGACATTGCCCTACGTGCCAGGAATCCGTAGGCCTGAAGTAGATTTATACATACTAACGAGCAGTGAGACTTTTTCAGCTGCCGAGGCATTTAGCTATCAGCTGAAACATCTGGAACGTGCAACAATCGTTGGAGAAACAACTGCGGGTGGAGCACACCTCACTGGATCGGTAATAGCAACTGACAAGTTCTATGTAAGGATTCCACAAGGCAGAACGACAAGCTCGGTCACAAATGCAAACTGGGAAGGGACTGGTGTAAAACCACATATTGAAGTTAGCGCCGAACAAGCGTTGAAAGTCGCTCTTGACAGGGCACTTGAAAACTTGAATGATAATGAATAATGCGGATAACTAGCTTAACGTTAGGCACCATCAGGAAAAAAATAAATTTTGTGAAAAGAATAGGATTTATTGGAACAGGTTGGACAGATATTGGACAGATAAAGGCTTTTCAAAAAAGTGGACTCTTTCCACAAGCAATATTCTCAAGGAAATATAGCAAAGATCGTCGTGACGCTGCGCAGAGCTGACAGCTGCGGAATAATTTCGTTGCGAATTCTTCTCAGCTCGCCGAGACAGCGCTTCACAGCGGCGTTCGTTGGGTTCCTGTCGACCATGTGCCACAG
>JBCCDS010000029.1:0-73395 GCA_039030655.1 Bacteroidota bacterium
ATCCGCGCCAAAAAAGACAAAGTGCTTTAGCACTAAAAAAACTAGGGCCGATGCTCCTCCAATAAATAAGCGGCTGCCTACCGAAGTAGACAGCCGCCGTTTTTTCACGATCTAAGGTTGTGCCTGGTGCAGCTGAAACTATTTCAGCTCCAAAGTCGTCGTACCTGAGAGGTACCCTTTATTGTATAGCTCGATGGTATAAGTACCTTCCGAGAAGTTCTGACCAGCTACGTTCCAGTCGGTACATACGTTAGCAGCACCACCATCAAATTGGAAATCTACCGGCTTAGTGTAAGGGATGGTTTCACCCGTTTCTTCTGAGCGAAACGTACCACTACCTTCTGCAGCAATCGAAATGGTCTCGCCATTAGGATTGATCACCCGCATCAGGATCGTTTCCTCACCGGGATCAGCTACACGATTAGATAAGGTATTCATACACACGTAGAGGCGTTCCACATTGTCAGCCCGGTTACGGTCTACCCAGCGGCCACTGTTGCGCTGCTTCTGACCAATTGCCGTAACAGTAGAGGCCATGATAGCACTACCAGCCGTCACTTGCTGGTTCAGTTCCTCATTTTGCGTAGTCAGCTGCTCACGCTCACTGACCAGTACAGCGCGCTCGCTAGTCAACTCATCGTTGGCCTGACGGGTGGTCTGTAGATCACCGGTCAGTACTTCGTTAGCAGTGCTCAGTTCCTGAACATTTTCAGTCAACATGGCATTTTCTTCGCGCAGTTGGTTCAGTTCTGCGAGGTATTGGTCGGCTTGCTCGCGCAGCGTCGCTAGCTCACGGCGGGCCGAAGCCAGGTTACGAGAGTCACGCAGCAGACCGTCGATCCGCTCCTTAGACTGACGCAGCTCTTCCGTCTGCTGATCGATGAGCGCGTTCATTTCTTCGTTATCACTGCGCATCAGCTCCAGTTCCGAAAGCGCATCGTAGTACTGCTGCTCGGCTTGGGCCTTAAACTGCTCAGTTTCCAGTAGTTCCTGGCTGATTTGATCATTTTCTGTACCGCGGTTAAAGTAACCTACCGCAAAAAAGCCAGTCATTAACACCAGGGCAGCGATTACTGCGTAAAGTAGTGGTGAGTTACCAGACTTCTTAGGTTGGTTATAATTGGGCACAGGAGGGGGGCTATTCTGAATAGTAGCCATAAAAACATTGGTTTTGTGATGGACCTGGCTGACCTAAGATAGCGGAATTCAGTTGGTTGGTTGGTAAGAACCCGCCGGGGTCATGGTCCGAAAAGCGTGTCTATCTTCCGTTTTGGAAGACGCCACCTAAAACGAGGTGCTCGACCTCATATTGTATACGCAAGGTGATAAAAATTTGTTCACACACCCAACCAACCAGTGCTAAGTAACTGACTGTCAGAAAGATATTTTCTTATTTTTTTTGCACTTCCGCAGGTCGAAGCATCGCGGAAATTCTCGACTTTCAAGATCCAAACCTCTCCCTTCCCCTTAATATCCGGCCTGAATTCGCTCAATGATGGCTAGCAGCTGTTGGCGCAGCTCTGCTTCTACAATTTCCTGATCGATCTGTTCCTGCAACAAATCAAAGTCGATACTTTTTTCAGAGGGTGCCGTCAAAGGATTCAGATAATAACTAGCGGGACGAGTCTCTGGATCCACCAAGGCCTGCAAACTCAGTTCAAAAGCTCGTGGTCGTTGCAAGATGGCTTCCAATAATTGATCCCGATATAGCTGACCGTAAGTCGCATTTGCCAAACAGCTCGCTTGCAAGCCACATAATAAACGGTAGATGTCCAGCACCCCTACTAAGCTATCGGTAGTTGAGGGTTCCGTTCCAGAAGACGGAGGTAGTTCGACTTCCGCCCAAAGGAAGCAATCCACGCATACTAGCGTATCTGCATACTGCAAAGTATCTAGTAACAAACTATCTAAGGTGAGCTGCTGACGCAAGACGGTATCAAAACGGACCTCATAGGGGAAAAGTGGCCGCAGTGGCAGCTCTTCACTCAAATCTCTTTCCGGAGGGGCTCCAGGTCGTTGCGGTTTAGGCGGACGATTGGCCAGCAAACGCATCCGGCGAGCCCGTTCGAGTAGTAGGGAATCCGCTTGCTGATTGGCTACTTCCAAAACTTCCTCGCGACAGTCACGCAGGCTATTGCGACGAAACTTGGCAATTCGTTCATTAGCCATTTCTCGTAGTACCGCTTCTTTGTCCACGCTATCGGCACCACAGGCCGTAAAGCTCATCAAAGCCAGCAGCAACAGTCCTAAAGCTAGTCCCCAAAATCCCAGCAGCTTAGCCTTCATCGGTCGCACTATTTTCCTGGCTATTGCGCAGTAGCGGGCGCCGGGCTCGCAGTCTGGCCTCATCTTCCAGTCGTTTCTGTACAATACTGTCCGTAGCCCGGTCTATTGCAGCATCT
This sequence comes from Bacteroidota bacterium, assembly GCA_039030655.1. GTDB lineage: Bacteria > Bacteroidota > Bacteroidia > Chitinophagales > Saprospiraceae > Neolewinella. The sequence continues at coordinate 2,403 of JBCCDS010000029.1, forward strand.
CGTTCTGCTACACAAACACTATCCATCTGATTGCGTAGCAGCGGTACTTCCACCTGCATAATGCTATCGATATACTTCGATTCTTTACTGGTTATCCGCACATCGACGCCTCCCTCCGTGTCCGCCGAACACCCCCAACAAAAAAGGCCTATAAGTGCAATTAGAAGTCTAAAAAGTTGCATATCCGGCAAAGGTAGACCTTCGAATGCAGTTCTTAGTTGAGGAATCGACAGGATATAAAATTATTAACGAATATTTCTTCCCTTGCGCTTGGAATTCCAGCAACAGTTTTACATTTTTGAGCTATGCCTGAAGCATTGCCTTATGGGGCTTCTCATACCAACGAATTAGGCATATCCCATTCTCATATAGTTTAGCTTTCAATCGTATTCGTTCACGTTTTTAATTAGTATCCCAATGTTTATCCTCTCGGTAATTTCGGGAGCGTTCATTCTGGGAGGCGGGCTAGTTCTAGCTAGCTACGTTCTCGACGGGCGCAGCCGATTCTAACGGAAGGTAGGGAGCATTCTTTCGTCCGTTTACATCCGGACACCTAAGCTATACCACATACCACCCAGTTATCTGCATCCCTAGCTTTAGCAACTATACGTTTTAGGATGGATCGACAAAACGACTCTTTACCCACAAAATAACGGTCATCTGCTAACCGCAGATGGCCGTTTTACGTTCTAGTAATTAACCTATCTTTATCCTGCCAGACCCAATACGCACTTGCTTCCACTGATCCCCGCATTTATCCAGCAGACTTTGACTACCGGTCATACCACCGGTAAACTGGACGCCTATGCGATAAACATTGACCTCAGCGGTTTTACCCCACTGACCAACAACCTAATGGCCCGAGGTAACCAGGGCGCTGAAGAGTTGAGTCAGATTCTCAACGAAATCTTCGAGCCACTCGTAGCTCACATCTACAGCAATGGCGGTTTCATTCCCTACTTTGCTGGAGATGCCTTTACCGCTGTGTTTCCACTACCGCCCGATGCGACTTCTGCGCTACATCTACTGTGGATCGCCTCCAGGGCGCGTACCATTATGGTCGAGCACGAAGATGGCTTCGGTGGCTACACCATTGGCATGAAGGTTGGGCTGGCCTACGGGCCAGTACGCTACGGTATCGTCGGGGAAGAATTAAAGGCCTTCTACTTTCGAGGTCTGGCCATTGATAATGCCGCCCATTGTCAGTCACTAGGTCAAACGGACGAAATCCTGATTGATGATCGCGTCACCGAACTACTCGAAAAGCGCAATGTCGCTACCGAACTAGTTGCCCCTCGTGCCTATCGAGTGCTCGGTCAATCACCCGGTAAAAAAGCAGCTATCGCTCCACTCGTGCTGCCCGAAGTACAGGAAGAAATCGCCCGGCAGTTCCTGCCCACCTCCGTTATTCGTGAGCGCATCAGCGGCGAATTCCGCAAGGTGATCTCTACCTTTATTTCCTTTGAGGGTATCCACAGTCACGAAAACCTCGACCGTTTTGCAGGACGCATCCTTCAACGTGTCCAGGATTTTGGTGGCTACTTCAAAGAAGTCGACTACGGTGACAAAGGCGCATTAATGGTAGCCTTCTTCGGCGCACCGGTTAGTTATGAGAATAACCTCATCCGAGCCCTGGAATACGCAGAGGCCGTGCGGACGGAGGTCGACCAATTACGTCAGCAAGGATTACCGCTACGCTACCGGATGGGAATGAGTCAGGGAACCGCCTTTACCGGAATCGTTGGTGGTCAAGAACGTTGTCAATATGCCTGTGTGGGTAGTCAGATTAATCTTGCCGCTCGCTTAATGTCCAGCGCAGACTGGCTGGAGACCCTAGTCGACACGGAGGTAGCCCGCACGGAAGCGTTCCGTTTTCAAGCTCGGGGTGACTTTTATTATAAAGGCTTCGATCAAGCCCTTGCTACTTATTCACTGCTCGGGCGCAGAAGACAAACGGGAAAACCAAGTTATAACGGCCCCATCGTAGGGCGTAAAAAAGAAACAGCTCAACTCGTCAAAGCTGGCTTAAAGAGTCTTAAAAATGCCCGCACTGGACTAGCTTACGTATTCGGAGAGGCCGGAATCGGCAAAAGCCGCTTTACAGAAGAAGTCAGGACCCAGGTTCAAAATCAATTACCCAGCCGTTGGTTTTTTTGCCCGAGCGATCAGATCCTGCGGAAGTCCTTCAACCCCTTCGTGTATTTCCTCTACGATTACTTCGAGCAAGTACGGGAAGGAGAGACCTCCATCAACCTGGCGCGCTTCGAAAGTATTTACCAACAGCTTTTCCAGCAGTTACAACAAGACGATCAGCCAGAACTACTTCAGGCAGGGCGTGAGTTGCAGCGTACCGAATCGGTGCTAAAAGCCCTCATCGGCCTCCCTACTGATGGTAGCCTGTGGGACCGACTCGATGCCCGAGGACGCTACCAAAACACGATTGCAGCCATTGTCAACCTTTTTGCAGCCGAAAGCTTGCTCCAGCCGACCGTCATCGAGCTGGAAGACACCCACTGGCTAGATGACGACAGCCGCGTCCTACTACAAGAATTACTGCGGCGCCTGCCTAATCATGCCATCTTCCTGATTTGTTCTTCGCGCTACACCGATGCCGGAGAAGCGCCGCAATTGATCTCCGCCGAGCTGTTGGAAGAGTTTAAGATCACCCCTTTGCGGATCGACCTCAAGTCTCTCAGTCAGGCCGCCATTCGGGAGTTTGCCGAACAGCAATTAGGTGGCCCCATTTCCAGTAATTGCTTCGACGTCTTACTGCGTGCCAGTAATCGCAACCCTTTCTACCTCGAACAACTGCTTGGTTATTTCCACGAAAACGAGTTACTGCTCAAAGACAAAGGCAAGTGGGAGTTGCGTGATGGTGACATCAAACTCTCCGAAAGCATTAACTCCATCCTGACAGCTAGAATCGATCGTTTGTCCAATTTGGTCCGGGAAACGGTAAAGGCCGCTGCAGTTATTGGACGGGAGTTTGATTTACCCGTACTTCGGGAAGTACTTCGCCAGCAAACCGGCGAGGATGTCGATCAGATTGTGATTCGCGATCAGGTCAAAAAAGCAGAGCAAGGTCAGATCTGGAGTGCCGTCAACGAACTGCGTTATATCTTCCGGCACAGCCTGCTACGCGAGGCTGTCTATAGTATGCAGCTCAATACCCGGCTACAGGAATTGCACCGGCAAATTGCTCAGGTGATTGAGCGTCTCTACGCCGCCAATATCGAAACGCATTACGTCGACCTCGCCTTCCACTACGAGCAATCGGGCGATGAACAAAAGACCGTCGAGTACTTACAAAAAGCGGCCGATTATGCCCGCGCCAACTATCAAAACCAGCTGGCGCTGGATCTTTATGACCGCCTCCTGGTCAAAACCGGGAAGGATACCCAGCAGATTGATACGCTGAAGATTTATCTGAGCCGCGGGCAGGTCCTGGAAATTATCGGCAACTGGGAATCCGCCCTGGATGCCTACCAAAAAGCACAGCGTATTGCCAAACGCAGTCGCGATATCATCCTGCTCGGCAAGACCAATAACCGCCTTGGTCACCTCTTGATGTTGCGCGGCCGCTACGAAGAAGCCATGCAATACCTCCAGGTAGCTGCGGGCCTTTTCGAATCTATCGACGACCCCTTGGGCATCGCCAAAGTTTACGGCAACCTGGGTTTACTTTATTTCCGCCGGGCACGCTACCAGCAAGCTCTCGATTACTTCCAACGCTCACTGGAAACTGGCTTCAGCCGAGTAGGTACTACCAGCAGCGCTGAGACGGTGGCCTATCTGGGTTTAACCTACATGAATCGCGGAGAATACCAGCAAGGTATTGAAGTCATAAAAGAACAGATCCCGCTTCACCAGGAAAACAATGATAGCATGGGCCTGGCCAATCTACACACCAACCTGGGGATCATTTACTTTGAAAGTGGAAACGACGAAGCTGCGGAAGTACACTACCATAAAGGCCTACAACTGGCTGAAGAACTCGGCAACAAGCAGCTACAGGCGATCGGTACCGGCTGCCTTGGTGGCGTTTACGAACGCCAGGGAGAATACCCCAAAGCCATGGAACTCTTCCAACGCGACTTGCAGCTCTGCCAAGAGTTGGGCGACTGGCAAGGCATAGCTATCGCCGAGGGACTGATTGGTGAGCTTTACAGCATCATGGGGCAGTTTCAGGATGCCGAAAAACATCTAGGGCGCTACCTCAACATCAGCAAAGATCTAGGCTACCAGAAAGGTGTAGCGAAAGCCGTCAATACCCTTGGCGACATTTGCTTCTTTCAGGCTCGCTACGATGAGTCCATCGCCTACTACGACCAGTCTATTGAAATCGCGCGCAAGACCAATAATGTCCCCGTACTTGGCAACAGCCTAATGGAAAAGGGGATGGTACTGCTCGCTGCTAATCAGTTGGACGACTTAGCGGCTACCGAAGATGAAGCGCTGAAAGTTGCTCAGGAGTTGGGCAACCCAGACTTACTCTACTCTACCCAACTGCTTAGCGCTCGCGCTGAGGTAGCGCGTGGCAAGGTGTCTGAAGGGCTTAGCATGCTACAAGACTTACTTAGTTCTCTCAAATTACGACCAGAACAAGAAGCCGCCGCTTACTATGAGCGTTTCCGAATTAGCGATCAGGACATTGAAGCCCGCGACATGGCGCGTATGCTCTACGAACAACTACATCAGGAAACGCCGAAATACTTATACGAAAAACGCTTGGAGCTGCTGCGTCAGGCCGCTGATAAGTAAGCCCAACGCAGCAACTTCATCCAACTGGTTTAGTTTCCTAAAATCAAGGGTAAACCATCGCCTTCTCCACCGACGACGACCACCTTCGTATTAGGCGAAGCGGCTAGTTCAAGGGTAGCCTCAATACCTTTATCGCGCAGAATATTAGCGGATAAGCTACTGGCCAGAATCCGGTTCGCTTCTGCCTTTGCTTCCGCCTCAATTAGAATCCGCTGAGCTTCTTGTCGCTCTTGAGCCAGAATGTATTCGTACTTGAGTGCGAGCTGCTCTGCTTCCAGTTTTTCTTCAATGGCGGTACGCACCTTGTCTGGTAACTCAATATCGCGAATCAGTACTGCTCGCAAATCAATATAATTGTTGCTAAGAGTCGTCTCCAGATCTTCCTGGATCAAGGTTTGTACTTCGTCACGCCGGGTAGAATACAATTCCTCAGGCGTAAACTTACCGAGGATCTGTCGTACACTGGAGCGTATTTCCGGACGAACCAATCGGGTGAGATATTCTTCGCCAAATTGCTCATGAATTTCCCCAATGCGACCATAATTAGGGTTGACCCGTACCGTTACGTCCACCTTAATATTCAAACCATTACTGGAGAGTACTTCCATTTCTTCTTCCAGTTGAATCTCCCGAACATCGTAAACGAAGAGTCGGTTCCAGGGAGCTACTATGTGAAATCCTGGCGAGTAGATGTTTTCCTTGTCTAGCCCAGCACCGAAGCGGCGGAAAAGCACCCCGCGCTCTCCTGCATCGACCGTCCGAAAGGAGGTAGTTGCAAAAATGATGATTAAAACGAGTAGAAGGAATCCGAGGGCTCCAAATCGAGCCAGACCTTTTTGTTCCATGATTGGTGTTACTTAAAATCGAAACTGGGGCACTTTTTATGCCACCAGCACATATTACAGTTATTTTTTGATCAGTTCCAGCTTTTTTTCTAATCACAATTGGTCCCTTAAGGGTTATACTTGCAACAGACTTAGCCAAATCGATCATATCCATTTACCTACTATGAAACAATTTTCCCTCTTTCTGTTCTTAACCATCCTCATTTTTGCTTGCGGTGGTGGAGAAGAATCTACTTCTTCCAGTAGTAATAGCACCGTAAGTAGTGCTTCGGCTGATATCGACGTCGAAAAGCTTTGGAAGGTCCGCTGTATCGCCTGCCATGGCCTCTATGGCGACATGGGCACTAACGGTGCAGCCAACCTACAAGAAGTCACTAGCCCTTTAGCCGATCGGGTCAAGATCATCACCAATGGTAGCGAGAACGGTATCATGACGGCCTTTGGCGAGATCTTATCCGAGGAAGAAATCGAAGCGCTAGCTCGCTATACGATGAGTTTTAACGAGAACCTCTAGCCGATGACGCCAGCCGAGTATTGGGTACTGGGTTTAATGTCGGGCAGCTCCCTAGATGGGCTGGACATGGCGCTTTGTCGTTTTCAGCTAGCGGCGGCTTCCCAGCCTCAGATAGAGGAATGGGAAATTGTAGCGGCAACCACCCGAGAATTCCCCAAGCCCTGGCAGGCGCGTCTGCGGATAGCTACCCATTTACCCGCGGCTGAGTTTTGGCGGCTGCACGTTGATTTAGGTCGCTACTTTGGCCAACTGGCCAGACAATTCCTCGATCAACAATCGCAAAAGGCGCAGTTGGTCGGCTCTCACGGTCATACCATTTTTCATCGGCCTGATCAGCGGTACACCTGTCAGATTGGCGACGGAGCAGCCTTAGCTGCCGAACTAGGTCTCCCGGTAGTGGATCAACTGCGATCGAGTGATTTAGCTCAGGGTGGGCAGGGTGCCCCGATTGCGCCTTTAGCAGACCGCTACCTTTTCCCCGAATACGGTGCCTTTCTCAATCTGGGGGGGATTGCCAATATCAGTATTCGTACTTCCGCAGGTCCTACCCCTCCGCTAGAGGCTGAGGACCTGCGGAAGTACAAAAACTCCAACCAATTCTTAGCGGGTGATGTATCTGGCGCCAATCAAATTTTGAATAAGCTAGCCGTCGCTGCCGGCTCATTACTTCCGTATGATGATGGTGGACGTTTAGCAGCCAGTGGCCATTTGCTGCCTGATTTATTAGAGACCTTAGTCGCCGTAGAATATCATCAACAGACCTACCCGAAGTCCTTAGCCAATGCCTGGGTGCAAGAAACGCTCTGGCCAGTTGTCGAGCAAGCCGAAGGTACAGCCGTTGATAAGCTACATACCTTTTGCCGTTTTCTGGCCCAACTCATTCATGATGACCTTCGCCGACTGGCCGAGCAAGCCAAGCTGCCCCCACAGCCCATCCAGGTAATGATCAGTGGAGGTGGCGGTCACAACCGATTTGTAGTGGAATGCCTCCGCAGCCTGGAGCAGGATGATCGCTACCCTTTGGGTTACGCACTTCCCGCCCTAAACATCATCAATTTCAAAGAAGCAGCCCTCGTGGCCCTTTCCGCCTTGTGGCGAAAACTAGGCATACCCAATGCTTTTGCCAGCGTGACGGGTGCGAATCAAGACACGATCAACGGGGCATTATATCTACCAGCTCCCAGTTATAAAATCAGCTGATGCAAAACCCTATCCTCTTAACGGGCGCCACCGGCTTTTTAGGCCACCACCTTTGCCGAAAGCTGCTGGGAGAAGGGTATCAGGTCCGAGCATTTTGCCGAGCAGAGAGTAATAAGGATTTACTTCCCGCTCCTCAGACTGGCTTTAGCATCATTGAAGGTGATATTCTGGATATTTTCACCCTGGCTGACGCTATGGAAGGCTGCGGAGCCGTCATCCACACTGCTGCGCTGGTTTCTTTTCAGAGCAAGGACAAAAAGCAACTCTATCAAACCAATCAGGAAGGAACGGCTAATGTGGTCAACCTTGCTTTGGACTTAAAAATTCCCCGCCTGGTTTACGTCAGCTCTGTGGCAGCTCTGGGCAGGAATTCTGGTAGTGAAAAACCAACCAGTCTACGCGACAATTGGCACCATCAGCGAGCCCTTACCCCTTATGCCCGTTCCAAATTTGCCGCTGAAAGAGAAGTCTGGCGAGCCCAGGCCGAGGGCTTATCCGTAGGGGCGGTCTATCCCTCAATTATGGTAGGAGCCGGCGACTGGAAACGCGGAGGCAGCCCAGGTATTTTTGACCATCTAGCTCAAGGTAGTCGCTACTACCCTAACGGCAGTGCCGGCTTTGTAGCGGTAGAAGATGTGGTGCTCAGCTGTCTTCACCTTTTACAGTCGGAGGAGGCGGCAGAAAGAATCCTTTGTAGTGCTGCCAATCTCAGTTGGGAGAGCTTTCTTACCCAGGCGGCCCGAGCACTCAAAGTGAAGCCGCCTAGTATCCGATTACGCTCCTGGCAGACGGGACTGCTCTGGCCAATTGTGGGTTTGACCGCTCGGATCAAAGGTAAAAAGCCAATGATTACTAGGGCAACCCATCGTACTAGTCAGGCACGGTTCCATTACGATGGCAGTAGCTTTGAAACTATTTTGGGTCGGTCTTATAGCTCCGTTGATGAGGCTATAAGGCGTACTGCTGCTGCTTATTTGGGTAGCAGTTGATGAGGCAGCTTCTGGCTTGGGCAACTAGTAGTAAGCATCAAAACTAGTTTTATCTGTATCGACAATAGTTGCTACGGCAAACTGTTGGATTGATCCATCGTTCCAGCGATCCAGCAATCATCAATTTTCATCCCAACCATTTTCATGCTACACAACCACCTCTAACTTCAGCAGCGATTTATAAACCTTCCTGGACCTTCTGCGTTTGGCCTACCGCAAACGAATTACATCATGGCAAACTATCTCATTATTGGAGGTAGCTCGGGTATTGGCCGAGCACTAGTTGATCAACTATTAGCAGAAGATCATCAGCTTTGGGTCTGGTCTCGCGAGCAGCGTGATTTACCATTGAGTCCACAACTGCACTTTACTTCCGTCGATGTTGTGGAGGATGATTTACCCAAAGGCCAGCTACCTGAGCAATTAGATGGCCTCGTATACTGCCCCGGCTCTATTGATCTGCGATCCTTTCGGGGCTTAAAGCCGGAGGTTTTCCGTACAGCCTATGAATTAAATGTAATCGGTGCAGTACGTTGTATTCAGGCTGCTGAGCGTGCTCTTAAACAAACTGAGCAGGCAGGCATTGTATTATTTTCAACGGTCGCTGTACAAAAAGGAATGCCCTTTCACGCAGCCGTCGCGGCGGCAAAAGGCGGTGTAGAAGGCCTTACTCGTTCCTTAGCGGCTGAGTACGCGCCTAAAATTCGGGTTAATGCAATAGCTCCTTCTTTAACGGACACCCCACTAGCCGCCAAGTTGTTAAGCACCTCAGACAAGCGGCAGGCCAGTGCGGAGCGACACCCGCTTAAACGCGTAGCGGAGCCTACCGAAATAGCGGCTATGGCTGCTTTTCTGCTCAGTAGCCAGGCCGCATTTATGACGGCCCAGGTAATCGGCATGGATGGTGGAATCGGAAAAATTTAAAGCGATAGCTCCGGACTAGATATAAAAAACCCCCCTTCTTAAAAGAAGAAGGGAGGCCATCCCAAAAACCGATTTAAGTTCTTCGCGTCGATTGATTCACAGAGTCTTTTGGGAACTGACTCCTGGGTGAAAACGCTGTTCCTTGGTCGGTAGATAATATGTTTTGAGCAAGAATTAATGCTCAAAAGAAGGCTCTCAAACCTCTAGTAGCACCAAAGGTAATACATTTAGTCCACTTATCTGCGACCTTCACGTACTTCTCGTTGGCGTGCTGCACGACGTTCCTGCATTTCTCCACGATCCAGGTGATAGCCCAGCGTCACTTCGTGAGACCCGTTGTTGTACTGCTGAAAAGTTGCGAAGGATAAATCGTAACTGTAGTAAATACGTAAGCCATCTAACTTGGTTCCTAATAGTAATCCGACAGCTCCCAAGTAGCGGTAAGACAAGCCAGTAATCAGTTGCTCATCCAGGAAAGAAGCCTGTAGATTGAAGTCCAGCATGAAGGGCGCATTCTGTACGTTTCGCATCATCACTGAAGGCGTCAATATGACCTTCAATTCCGGTAGGTCAAAGTGGTGCCCCAGCAAGAAGGTGTAGTTAAAGCGACTTTCATCAGTAGCTCCTGATATATTAGCTAAGCGATTACTCACCAGATTATTAATCGTCACCCCACCGAAGGTCTTTTTGCGGAAGGTTCCGTAAAGACCAAATCCAGCATCAAACTCGTTAACCCCGTTCATGAAATCCATCAGGAGCTCATCACCTGCTTGAATCAAGGGGTTATTCAGTACGGCACCATCTAGCTGGATGCGCTGAAACTGAGTAAAGAAACCGAAGGCCGCCTGGAAAGCAGGTTGGTCTTTTTCTAGCTCTGGGCCAAATCCGAAGCGAAAAGCAACGTCTAATTGGCCCTTCACCCGATTTAATTGTGCCGCGGATTCTGAAAAAATGGCGGCACCCAATCCGAAGTTATTTCCGATCGGTCCGTTGAATCGTACGCCCAGCGTTGTAGGAGCATCATCAAAGCCCGCCCAGGCAGCCCGAGCATTAACCTGTAATTGGTATTCGTTTTCAAAGCCAGCAGCCCCCGGGTTAAGGATGATTGGGCTTTGTACGTAATGATTGAAAATCGTCTCCTCTTGGGCCGCAAGCCAGTTGGTCAACAGCCCCAGAAGTAGTAAAAGTGGTAGAGACTTTTTCATGGTGGGTATTTTAAGATCAGTTCTTGGGAAAAATAAAGAGCTCCTGCTTCGGCGAAACCGAAGCAGGAGCTAAAAGGATTTATTCGCGAAGTATGGTCAAAGAACCACGCTTCTGTAGTCGGTCACCTGAAGGATTAGCATAATCCAGGATGTAGTAGTAAGGCCCTTCCGGTAGCTCAGAGCCATCATTGTTGCGGCCTTCAAAGCAGTTGAGACCTCCGTCCTGGCTACAATCGTAGTCGTTGACCTTATACACTAGCTGTCCCCAGCGATTATAGATCTCCAGGACATTATCGTTGAAGTCAGCCCCATCGGTACAGAATAGGATGAAGGCCTCGTTCAGTCCGTCACCATTAGGAGTAATCACATTGCGTTCCGACAGACAGGGGAAGCGGCGATCGCGTACGGTTACTTCCACAATGATGGTTTGACAACGAGCGTCATCCGAGACTTCAATCGTGTATACACCCGGACAGAGTCCTTCGGCTGTAGCTCCCGTCTGGCCCATTAATTGCGGCCATTCGTAGGTGTAGAGTCCGTTACCGCCGTTTACCGTTACATCAATGGTGCCGTTACAACCGTCATCAGCATCCGTAGAGCTGACCGTGGCCGTCAGGGCTTCCGGCGCATTAACCGAGAAGGTACCTTGAGCTAAACAGCCATTAGCATCCATTACTTCTACAGAATAGCGATTCGGACGCAGGAATGGAATCGCCGGCGTAATTCGGCCATCTTCCCAGAGGTAATCATAATCGCCAGCACCGCCAGTAGCGACTAGCTCGATACGTCCATCGCGGGCGTCTTCACAACTAGCATCGGTGATATTAGCAACCAACTCAATCGGGCTTGGTGCGATCACTTCCAGCTGCTCGTCGACGATACAACCATCTTCACTGATAACACGAAGGTCATAGGTTCCTGCCGGAGCGTCGTTGACGATTGCATCCATACTGACCAATCCGCCATTGCGGCGCCATTCGTAGGTATAGTTTCCTGTACCGCTAACTTCAGCCACCAGTTGTGCATCGCTAAATCCAGCACAGCTGACGTCAAAGCCATTGTAATCGGTCGTTACATTAGCCGTCACAAAAAAGCCATTAGCTGAGCTTATAGTGTAAGTCCGCACCAGGCTGGCACCAGTGTTGTCCGTAATGACAACGGTGTAGTCTCCAGCAGCAACCTCAGTAAGGTCTTCCGTTTCGGCAATTACGTCGGTGCTGCCTGCTTCTGTCCAGGAGAAGGTGTAAGGACCAACACCGCCAGCAACCGTAAGGTCTACGGAGCCCGTGGCATCCCCCGGACAGGCAACCTCAGTGGTCTCTCCCTCTTCGGTCAGTTCTCCAACGTTGAGGTCACTCACTATTTGTTGACAACCGTTGGCGTCCGTAATGGTAGCGGCATAAGTACCAGCACATAGCTCGCTGACCTGGAGGCCATCCAAATCAGGCTGGTTCCAGCTAACCGTATACATGGGGCTTCCCCCTTCTACGTTCAGGGTAATACTACCCACGCAGGCAGGATCTTCAGTATCAGAAACAATGGTTGTTCCGGCCACCACGATGGCATCGGGAGCAGTGATCGTAACATTAGTCGTTGACTGGTTACCCTGACCGTCCGTAACGGTGATTACAAAATCACCCGCCGGCAAGGCAATGATAAGCGTATCTGAATCACTGCTCCCCATCAGATCTCCTGGTTGAGCAACGGCCGTGTAAGGCCCCGTACCATTTATGATGATCAACTCAGCGCTACCCAAGGAATCCGCACAAAGTGATGGAGAAGCCGTCGTACCGTCAATTGACATCGGTTGGGAATCGATGGTGAAGCACTCTTCCGTGGCACAACTGGACTGATCGTTGATCGTAACGCAGTAAACGCCGGGAGCCAGGCCGTCGACATCTTCCGTCATCGCAAAGATGTCGGTTTCACCGTCGACCCGCCACTCAAAAGTATAAGGCGCAGCCCCTCCCGTAGGACTCAGGTCAATCGTTCCGTTATCTCCGTTGGTAGAAGAAGAAGTCGACCCATTAGCTAGGATGGGGGTAGGAGCGAAGAGGGTAAAGTTTGAATTGATCGATTCCGTACCGCAGGTAATTTCTACGGAGTAGGTACCGGGTTCTAAACCATCGATATCTTCCATCATGCCAATCACCATACCTTCTGAGTCGGTCCAGACGAAACTACATTCGCCATTACCTCCAGCTACCGTGATGTCGATTGAACCATTGTTTGCGCCTACACAACCACTATTGATCGTTTGATCGACCAACACTAATCCTTCTGACACCTGGAAACATTGTGCTCTTTCACACATGCGGCTATCCGTCACAGTTACACAGTAGGTACCCACCATCGTAAGACCAGCAATATCCTCCGTACCTGCGCTAAAGCCACCAGGGCCTGACCAGTTGTAGGTATACTCTGGAGTGCCTCCATTAACCAGCAGATCGATAGCTCCATCGGTTCCAGCACTGATATTAGTGATCGAACCACTAGCCACCAGAATTTCTGGTTCTTCTACTTCGATGTCGATAAGCTCACGACTACAGCCGTTCCCATCCGTCACGGTAACGGAGTAGAAGCCTGCGGCCAAATTGGTCTGCTGCAGCATTCCATCGGGCAGGTTGCCGCTCCAGTCGATGATGTAAGGACCATTACCCCCTAGAGTAGCAATCGTAATGCTGCCGTTGGCTTCGCCATTACAGCGCACGTCCTGGACATCTACCGCATTGACCGAGAAGGGCGGAGGTGCATTTACGGTGTAAGTGGCAGAGGCCGTTTCGTTGGTATTCGGGTTGGTAACTATTACGGTGTAGACCCCAGGCGGTAGGTCCATGACTACGGGGCCATTGCCCACGTTGGGCGACCATTCGTATTCCAGGTTAGCACCACCGGTAATCGTTAGGCTGATGCTACCGTCCGTATCACCTTCACAGCTGGTGCCTTGCACATCCGCGTCGACAATCATCGGCGCGTCCGAGCAATTGATACCTCCGTTGATCAGCGTAGCTGGAATCTGCCCGTCAGGGCCGAAGAATTCAACGGCAATTTGCTGATTGGTAAAGCTGACCGGCCCACATTCTTCCGACTGAATTTCGAAACAAAGTTCAAAGACCTGCGTCCCGTCCGCCACTGTTTTTTCCAGACCATCTGGGGAAGGCCAGGCGACCCTTACATCATCATCTCCTGGATTGGTAATCAGGAAGGGGAATAGCCCAGGAATACAATCAAATACCGGTCCGCCATCCAGCGGACAATTGGGTACGTTGGCATTCTGAAAAGTGATTACCGCCGGATCGAAAGTGATACCAAACTGGAAGCTGGATACTGCTTCAAAATTGAAGACCGTAACCGGCACACAAACGGTTTCTCCCACCATACCTTCGGCGGTACCGATGAGGAAGGTCAAACCACTACCTGGTGGCGGGAAACCGCTATTAACGATTCCGCCCATCGCAACTACGCCTACATTTTGACCATTCGCATTTCCAGCAATGATAACCGTAGGTACGGCAGTAGGCGTCACCATGGTCTGAGCAGCTTCTAGTACTTCGAAGCAAATCGAAACCATCACTGAGCCATCCGCGAGGGTTTCACCTGCGGGAGTACCACTCTCCCACACAAAGGACAAGGCCCCGGGAGAGGGATTAGTGATATTCGCATTCGACAAGCCCGTCAGGTTGAAGTTGGTCGCGTTGTTGTAGCTCAGCACCGTGCTATTGTAGCTCACGGAAAATTCGAGCTCGGTGAGTTCATCAAAGTTCTCTACCGTAATGTCCAAACAGACTTCTGAGCCAACACCACCACTACCATCTCCAATATCGAAGATGAGGTTATCCGGCTGGTCGTTACAAGGAATACCATTATTGACCACTCCACCACTTACGTTGACGGTGACGTCGTCATTAGCGGCATTATTGGCCTCAATCACTTGAGGCATATTGGTGATAGTAACCGGGGTAGTACAAGCTTCGATCACCGTATAACAGATGTCCAAAATGGTTTCCCCATTGGGCAAGGTCACACTACCACTGGCCGCCGACCAGTTGACGATAATCTGCCCTGGAGTGGCGCCACTAGCAGTCAAGCCCGTTAGCGCACCATTAGGCGTCGCCACAGCAAACTGCAGCTTGGTTGGATCGTAATTGATGCTGAACTGGAAGTCGGTGATGGTATTAAAGTCAAAAGCATTGATATCGAGGCAAACCTGCTCGCCGACCATGCCCGTACCGTTACTAACCGTTAAGGTAATCTCATTGGGTGGACAAGCAGGACAGTCAGGACCACCACAGTCGATACCCGTCTCTTGGCCATTCATAATACCGTCTTCACAGTCACCGGGGCATTCTGGGCAATCGGGACCGCCACAGTCCACACCCGTCTCCTGACCGTTTTGGATACCATCCTCACAGGTCGGCGGGCAAGCGGGGCAATCGGGACCGCCACAGTCGACGCCCGTCTCCTGGCCATTCTGGATGCCGTCGTCACAAGTCGGGCCACCACCGCAGCCGGCATTTACCGTGCCTGGGAAGACATCGATGGCCAGACTCTGCCCCAGGTTATTGGAGCCGGTAATGGAAATCGGGTCACCCGTTATTTCTACGGTAGTCGTACAATCATCCTCGATCGTGAAGCAGAAAGAAGCAATTACGGTTCCATCTGGAAAAGTAAGCCCCATAAACTCCGGGCTCTGATCTACCCAGACCACCCGCAGTGCATCACTGGGTGAATTGGTCACCTGCATCGGGCTGAAGGCTGCCAGGAAGTCAGGATTTGCCGTAAAGCTGTTGTAGTTCAGGAAGGCTTCATCGAAATTGATGCTGAACTGGAAGGCCGTAACGTCGGTAAAGTTGGTCGTAACGACGTCTAGGCAAATTTCCGTGCCTACTCCACCTTCGCCGTTGAGGACGCGGAAGGTCAGGTTGTCCGAACAGGGCGCACAGTTAGGACCACCACAGTCGATCTGCGTTTCGCCATTATTTAGGATACCATCATCACAAGTCTCGGTGGGCGGACAAGCAGCACAATCAGGGCCACCGCAGTCAACCCCCGTTTCTTGACCATTCTGAATACCATCCTCGCAGGTCGGAGGATTGATGCAAGGATCACAATCAGGACCGCCACAATCGACACCAGTTTCGTTGCCATTCTGGACACCATCATTACAAGTCGGACAGGGTGCACAATTGGGACCGCCACAATCGACATCCGTCTCGCCGTTGTTCTGGATGCCGTCATTACAGCTTTCAGTCGTACCGCCATTGACGATACCGCCACTGACGAATACATCCTGGCTCTGGCCCAGGTTATTGGAGGCTGTAATCGAAATGGGCGTACCCGTGATGTCCACCGGCGTTTGGTCGTCATCAAGCACCGTAAAGCAAAGCGTTGCAATCACCGTTCCGTCGGGGAAGCTGAGACCCATGAATTCCGGGCTCTGGTCTACCCAGACGATACGTAGAGCGTTGCTTGGCGAGTTGGTCACCTGCATCGGGCTGAAGGCCGCCAGGAAATCGGGATTGGCCGTGAAGTTATCGTAAGAAAGGAAGGCCTCGTCAAAGTTAACACTGAACTGGAAGGCCGTAATGTCGGTAAAGTTGGCCGTAGTAATATCCAGACATACCTGGCTACCGACGCCACCGTTACCATCTTGTAGATCGAAAGTCAATAAGCTGTTACAGGGGGCACAGTTGGGGCCACCACAGTCGACTTCAATCTCACCGTTGTTCAGGATACCATCATCGCAGGTTTCCATGACGTTACAGGGCATACAATCAGGGCCACCACAGTCTATACCGGTTTCGTTACCGTTCTGGATGCCATCAGTACAGTTCGGTGGGTCGATACAAGGATCACAATTAGGACCGCCACAGTCCACGCCCGTTTCACCATTATTCTGGATACCGTCGTTACAGGTCTCGGTAGTCGAACCGTTGACGATACCGCCATCGACAAATACATCCTGGCTCTGGCCCAGATTATTAGAGGCTGTGATAGAAATCGGCGAGCCCGTAATATCGACCGTTGTTTGACCATCATCCACTACCGTAAAGCAGATGGTGGCAATCACCGTTCCGTCTGCAAAACTCAGGCCCAGGAATTCCGGGCTCTGGTCTACCCAGACCACCCGTAGTGCATCACTAGGCGAGTTAGTCACCTGCAGTGGGCTGAAAGCCGCTAGAAAATCAGGATTAGCCGTGAAGTTGTCGTAAGTCAGGAAGGACTCATCGAAATTGACACTGAACTGGAAAGCCGTAATGTCGGTAAAGTTGGCCGTGGTAATATCCAGACAGACTTGAGCGCCAATGCCCCCAGCGCCATTTTGAACATCAAAGGTCAGATCATCGCTCATGACCATACAAGGATCACAGCTACCGCCACAGTCTACGCCGGTTTCATCGCCGTTTTGAATTCCATCATTACAAGTCGTACAAGGTGCACAACTACCGCCACAATCGACACCAGTTTCGTCACCGTTCTGGATGCCGTCGTTACAGGTCGGGGTCATCCCATCTCCATTAACGATGCCTCCTTGGGTGCTTACCGCCAGCGCCATACCGCTATTATCGGAAGCCGTGATGGAGATCGGTGAGCCGCTTATATCTACGAAAGTCTGACCATCGTCAACAACCGTAAAGCAAATCGTAGCGATCACCGTTCCGTTAGGGAAGCTCAGGCCTTGGAATTCCGGGCTCTGATCCACCCAGACAACTCGTAAAGCATTGCTCGGTGAATTAGTCACCTGCAGTGGGCTGAAGTTGGCGATAAAATCGGGGTTGGCCGTAAAGTTGTCGTAAGTCAGGAAGGACTCGTCAAAATTGACACTGAATTGGAAGGCGGTTACATCCGTGAAGTTAGTCGTCGTGATGTCGAGACAAACCTGCGTACCTACATCGCCATCACCAGGCTGAATCGTGAAGCTCAAATCATCACCTCCAGCACAAGGAGAGCAATTAGGGCCACCACAGTCAACGCCCGTCTCGCCATTGTTCTGGATGCCATCATTACAGCTTTCGCAAGGCGCACAAGAGCCACCGCAGTCAACACCAGTCTCTGTTCCGTTCTGGATACCGTCGTTACAAGTAGGCGTCGTTCCACCATTGACGGAACCACCCTGCGTATCCACCGGTAAGGCCTGTCCCATATTGTTGGCTGCCGTAATGACGATTGGGCTATTGGTAATGTCTACCGTAGTCGGGCCATCATCTACAATCGTGAAACATAGCGTAGCCAGGACCGTACCATCAGGGAAGGTAAGTCCCAGGAATTCCGGAGACTGATCCGTCCACACAATCCGCAGTACACCATCCGCTGAGTTAGTTACTTGCAGTGGACTAAAATTATTGGCGAAAGCCGGATTGGCCGTAAAGTTGGTATAGGCCAGGAAGTCGGTATCAAAATTGACACTAAACTGCCAGGCAGCAATATTGGTATAATTACTAGTGGTCAGGTCTAGGCAGATCTGCTGTCCGGCGTTGCCTGATCCATCAGCGATGGTAAAGCTCAGATTGTCGCTACCATTATCGCAGGGTGCACAACTGCCACCACAATCTACTCCCGTCTCCGTTCCATTCTGGATGCCGTCGTTACAGCTTGGTCCGCCGCCATTACCGGCATTGATCGTGCCATCGTCGGTGATTACGTTGAAGGGTACACCGTTGTTATTAAAGGCCTCGATTGGAATGGGCGTATTCGAAAAGACGACGTCCGTCTCACTATCGTCGAGGATGCGGAAACAAACCGAAAGCAAGATGGACCCATCGGGCAGGCTTGCACCCAGGTTATCCGCATTCTGGTAGAAATAGCTCACCCGAACTTGACCAGGCGTTCCACTAGGTTGACTGGCCTGAATAGTAGGAAAAGCCAGGTTGTCGAAATTTTGGAATTGTAGGCGACTAGCGTCGTAGTTGATACTGAACTGCATCGCAGCCACTGCTTCAAAAGCATTGACGGTGAGGTCCAGACAGACCGTAGTGCCGATGGCACCGTTACCATCTGACAAATCAAAGATGAAATCGTCACTGCCTCCTGCTGGTGGTGATGCCGTACCCGATAGCACGTCGGTTCCAATCATAGCCCCCGCGTCGGTGGTCGCGGAGCCGGCCGCGCCTTCGCTGATCACCTTCGTTCCTGGATCAGAATAGTTAGCGGGAATAGCATGACAGAGGCTAAAGGCCGTCAAGCCATCAGCTAGCGTTACCCCAGGCGTACTTCCGTGGGTATAACTGATCAAGGCAGTATTGTTCCCACTCACCGTCAGGTTGCCGGTCAGACTGGGGTGCACATTACTAATCGTAGGGGTGGCCACTGCTCCCAGTGGGTTACTCACCGTAAACTGGAAACTGGTGATCGCAGAGAACTCGGCGACCGTTACATCCTGACAAATAGTTTGCCCGGGCATAATTTGACCATTGCCGAAGTCGAAGACGAGATCATTAGGTACCGCACCATTACCTTCATTGACCAGGCCATTGTTGTAGGTCACCCCGGCAATCGGCCCCGATTGGCCACTCACTTCTGCGGTAATCGGCGTGCTGGAGAAGACCACATTCGTCTCTTCATCAGACAGCACGTTGAAGCAAACAGTACCAATCAGAAAGGGGTCGGCGCTGGTAAAGCCTTCCAAGCCGAAAACGGACCATTGCACCCGGATATCTCCAGGGGCCGGATTGCTGATATTAACGGGAGCTCCAATCAGGATTTCTCCGGTTCGAGAGCCGTACTCCAGCACACTGGCGTCGTAATTGACGCTGAACTGAAATCCAAAGATGTTGTCGAAGTTGTCGCCGGTTATATCGAGACAGAGCTCCGTTCCAGTAGCGGCATCTTCACTTTCGATCGTGAGAATTGGCACCTGAGAGAATAGTTGCGTAAAGCTGAACAAGCATAGGATGCCCGCCAGTAAACTGTAGCGTCCTTCCATGGGAGTAATCGGGATTTGGGATATGATAGTAATTGGGACGAAAAACTAGGGCGGTTCAGGTGAATAGCTTACATCGGTATAAAAACTAGCCGCCGGTAAAGACGACTTTTTGACTCAGTTGTAGCTCGTCGCCGGTCACCTCAATTAAGTAGGTGCCCGCGGCGGGCATATCGCTAGCTTCCAAAGATACTTGGTTCACACCAGCATCCAATTCCAGCGATCGTTGTTGCACCAAACGCCCTTGCAGATCATAGATACGCAACTGGGCCGTTTGTTCTTTTATCATTTCAATACGCAGCTGGGTCGCCACGGAGAAGGGGTTGGGAAGGGCGGTCATTTGTACTTCCGCAGGTGTTCCCGTCAGGTCTGGCATTACGCGGATAGTGGCACCAGTAAACTGGGCAGGCATTTCCTGACCTACACCGTTGCCCACTAAACAGCGGGTGGGTTGCTCGCTGAAATTGAGATGAACTTCCTCTCCTACCCGAGCCAATACTTTAAAGCGTAGACTATAGAGTATAGTCCCGTCTTCCAGGTCATAGCCTTGCAGGGCCGGATCCATAAAAGTATAAGCCAACCGCCCTGCATCGGTCTGACGCAGATTGAAATTAGCCGTAGCGGTAGCACCTAATGCTAAGTTCTTTACTTCCTGAAAACTTAATTGCTCTGGATCCCAATTGAGGGAAAGTTGAGCAGCTGCGACTGCACGAAAGTCTTCTACAGACAAGTCCAGCTCCACGAACTGATCGGGAGCGGCTTCTACATCAGGAATGAAGAAGGTAGTAAGCTGTGCCTGGAGCTGGCTAGCCAATAGCAGCGGCAGGACTCCAAGGAAGCGGAGTAGCATTCTGCTCATATTCACGGGATTATGTTAAACAAGTGGTTGCTGTTCGGACAGCCACTAAAGCTACGCTAAGGTAACTCTAAATTTCCGAACCGCCTGTGATTTTTGGTCTGCCCTAAAACATTACGCCCCGCCTGCCAAAGGCAGACGGGGCGCTTGTATTCATTAAGCTTAGGAAGTAGCCCTCTTTAGCGGACCACTACCATTTTTTTACTGGCTACGTATTCACCTGCGACTAAGGTGTAAGTCAGCACGCCACTAGCTTTCAGTTCAGTAGTACTAAGGTTCAGATTATTGTAACCTGCGCTGCCGTCAAACTGACGTACCAGCACTACCCGACCTGCTACATCCTGAACGGTCAACGTTACCTCTGCATCTTCTACTAGATTGAAGGCGATTTGCGTCCTGTCAGCTACTGGGTTAGGTGCATTTTGGTAAAGGTTGAAAACTTCCAGCTGCAGCTCATCTTGACCGAAGTTTAGACCAAGGCCAAAGACTTCACCTACCGAATTGTAGGCTTCCGCACGGATAGCATCGCTAGTCACCATCAGCTGTTCGCTTAGGTTCACATCTTCTGTAGCACGGACAACCAAACTAAAGAGGACTTCATCGGTATCCAGGCTTTCCGCAAACTGGTTAAAGCTCATCGCCAATTGACCACGCTCCAGGCGGTTCAAGTTGAAGTTGGCGGTACCTAGCAATCCATAGTTCAAATCAACAAACTCCAGACTTTCTCCCAATTGCAGGGTACCCTGGAAACCAATCAGTTCTGCAGCCTCAGCGGCGGTAAACTCAATGGTATACGTGTTCCCCGCTACTAGTTCGCGCTCCGCTACAGACAGTCCCAAGCTCGAACGACCTCCTTCTTCCATTCCTGGACGAGTGAGGCTGATATCGCCCGAAACGTTACCGACCATGATAGCGATGAAATCAGCACCACTAAGGTCACCAGACAAGTTATTGACGTTGTATACCTCTGGGAAAGTTGTAGCCCAGGGGTTGGTAGGATTGGGGAAGACAAAGTCCGCATCAACAAAGCGCCAGGCCGAATTGAATGCATACTCTTGGTCCAGCCCCAGAATCAAGCGACGAATCGCAACTAGGTCAGTCACTGAAACCATCCGGTTACCATCCGCATCAGCTGCCAGGTATTCGTAAGGCGAATCCAGTGCATTAATACCCAGGATGTGCTGAGTAATAAAGACCAAGTCAAGGGTAGAAATATCAAAGAGGTGGAAGCTGTAATCTTCCGAAGCAGGAGAGATGGTGTAATCACCACCCAGCTCCAGATCGGAAACTACGTATACGCCTTGGTTGTCAGTCACTACTTGATCGGAAACTTCACCACTTACGTTTACATCCACACCAGGTACTAATTCAGCACCTTCCGTCAGGATAGTACCCTGGATAGATCCAGTTCCGTTTCCTGAACAGATATTATCATTGTTGAATTGTACCAGCAGGGTCGTCTCACAGTAGTCCGAATTCCCGGCTTGATCCATCGCGTAAACGCGGACGATCAGGGTCGCATCATCGTTACAAGTCAGAATAATTCCAGTATCGGCTGGATTAGGGCCTTCAAAGTCGGCCGCTGCTGCATCAGCAGCCCGGTAGATCGCATATTCTACTGGGCCAGAGCAATCTTCTGCACCACTGACAATGTACTCGCTCGCCCAAATAGCGGCAGTACCCCCACCTAAGCCATCAGGCATTAGGGTCACTGTCAGACCATTGATACAAATAGGCGTCGGAGCCTTGGCATCCACGATTTCGAAGATAATCAGGTCAATGTCACTATTACCACAGCCGTCCTCTGCACGAATGCGGATAGCGTGGCGACCTAACGGAAGATTATCCAGATTAACCGTAAAGGTTCCGTCACCATTGTTGGTCACTTCACCATTTACCAGGTTGGAAGTCGTAATGAAGTCCGCTAGGTTGAGGACATCGTTACCGTCCGTATCTCCGAAGAAGGCATCAAGCTGAACCAGCGCACCGAAATCATCGGCTGAAGTACAGGCATCAGCAATGGTGAAGCCTAATTCGACATCTTCGACACAGTCGCCATCCTCATCCTCAAATGTATCAGGTATAGTGACGGTCAACTCGGGAGCAACATCGTCGTACACCTTGATAAACTGACGGTAGAGGAAGGCACCACGGCTTTCGTCCGTACCGTAGGGCTCCGTAGAAGAACCGAAGACGCGACCGTTAGGGTCGTGTAAATCTAAGGGGGAGATAAAGCCGTTGAAACGGTTATTGTCCCGGTCTAGATAAGCAATATCATCATCCAAAGTATTGATCGCACGTGGTAAGACGTGCAACCAAGTACGCTCCTCCAGGAAGTTATCGTCATCGGCATCGCGAGGAATGGTATAAGGATCTTCCTCGGTGCTATACTCACACCAGTTCAGTACTTCGTAAGTGATACGTAGTTTATAGCACTCATCGGCAGTAGCCTGGAAAGTATCGATTTCAGTAGTAGTAGTGATCAGATCACAACCCCGCTCGTCAAAGGTTACGGCATTGTAGTCGGGTTCAATACATTCCTCTGAACCAGCATCAGCGGGGAATACCACCGTGTAGTCATGGATACCCAATACCTGAATGAACTGGCTGCAAGTACCCGTAGAAACGAAGCCTTGCGCATCTTCAACGGAGAAGCTGCGAATGATCGCACCAACCCCACAAGAGTTACGCGTGTCGATTACCGATTGAGTAACGGTTATTCCAGGACAGTTGTCCAGACCGTTAGCAGCGCCGAAGATGGCGTCTAATTGAGCGCCCACGCCTACGGGGTCAGCAGCGAAAGCCGCCTCCAACTCCTGCGCCAAGGTAGCTAAATCTTCATCGTCACAAGTAGTCACCTCTGGACCAGGGGCCACACACTGAGGAGCTAATTTGTCTTCGACCAGTACGTTTAACCAGCAGGTATTGCTGTTGCCTTCGGCATCGGTCACCCGCAGTCCAATAGCTACTGTACCCAGGTGGTCACAGTTAAGGATCAGGCTTTCTTGCCAGCCTCCAGTACCAGGAAGGGGTAGGTTATCTTCACCAATAAAGGCGATTTCCCGAGTAATGCCCGAACATTCATCGTAAGAAGCACGGTCAATATCAGCAGGAACGAGGAAAGCCACCCCGGCTCCACCCAGGCTAATATCCAACCCGTCTTCACAGATAGCAACGGGTGCCGTACGGTCTTCGATAGAAATAGGCACATCCAGTGTGTCGCGATTATCGCAGGCATCAGCAGCGATGTAACGTAAAACGTGTTGGCCAGCTGGAATTTCAAAGGCAGCACCATTTACCGCGAATGGTCCCAGAGCGGCAACTGCCGTGCTGCCACCAGGCAGGATGTAGGCAACTACGGTGGGGTTGTCATCACAGTTGTCAGTCACACCTCCAGCGGGAACGATGAAGTTGGCCGAACAATCTGGGTTGCTGGTAGAGAAAATCAGCGGGTAAGCATCAGGCTCGCCGTTGAAGTCCAGATCCTGAGAAGGAGGCGTAATGGTTGGTGCATCAAAGTCACCGACTTTGACTAATTGTTGGAAAGTTTCTACTTCGTCGGGCTGACACCAGTCAATGACGGTGAAGGTCCGCACGAACTTGTAGGTCTGTTCGCAAGTCTGAATCCGGGGGCCGTCCTCGAAAGTGGAGCCGATATTACAGAAGTTATCGTCTAGGAAGATCGGGCCGTTAGGACCTGCGAAGAAGGGATAATCACTAGGCTGTGGCTCCGGGTTAATATCACCGTACTGGTTAGGAACCGGCAGCAGTGGGAAGGTTTCGTCGCATTCGAAGATCGCTTCCTGGGCTACACCTTCTACATCATCGATAGAAGGACGGATGAAGGTAATGTCGTAACTAACTACTGCTGGTGCATTTTCTTCACCGCTGACCGAAGTACAGCTCAGACCGTCACGGGCCGTAAAAGTACGGGTGATGATAATGTCATCACAAGCACCCGTGTTGGTAACGATATCGTTGACACAAATCTCCAGATTAGAACAACCATCGAAAAAGGTTGGAATACCGCCGCCGGCCAGTAAGCGAGCGCGCAGTGCTGGGTTCATACTGTTATTCAAGGTGGCTCCGGAATCGCCGTCGGCAATCCAGCAGCGAGAAATTTCGCTAGGCAGGAGGGAGATGTTTACGGTTTCTACGGCATCGCAGAAGAGATCATCCGGACCTTCGGGTACATTAACCGGCTCAGGAGAGGTTTTGTCTTCGGCATTAATAGTACCCCAAGCGGTAGTAAATCCAAATATTTGCTCTGGGTCGGCAGTAACCGTCCACTGCCAAACTCCACAACCATCAATAATTGGACCGTTACTTGGATCATCGTCCTGAACAACAATATTGTAAGCTTCTGGTGCAGGTACAAGTCCATTACCATCAACATCATAATCTCCTGAAAGAATCATCTCGACCACGACCATTGCCTGACAAGCATCATTCAATGTGACATTAACATCGCTGATTGCTGCCAGATTTACTTCCTCTACCCCTGGAGGGATAACAATGACGTCATCATCAGGGTCATCGAACGAAACTCCCATACCATCAGGCTGGAAAGTATTGAAAGAAAACTGATCGGCCGTTGCCCCGCCTCCATCTATACCGATGGTTGCAGAAGCAGCATTGTTTTGCCCACCAGCATCATCGGCAGTTAAGTCTTGTAAGCTGAAAGCAATGATATTCGTTCCTTCCGTCAGTTGAACCTGAAAGGTGATTGGTTCAAATCCACCTATATAGTTGTAAACATTCCATTGAATAATGAAAACTCGGTCTGGTGCTGCTCCTTGTGTTTCTACAAAAACTTGGCTATTGATTGTAGGTTCTTGAAACAGATCATCCCATAGAGGGAAGATAGCTGGACCAATGCTGGCTGGCAGAGCAGTATTCGTAAAAGGAACATCACCAGTATTAGTACCAATCAGTATCCCGCCGTTACCTCCAATCTGGATATTAACCGGAGCGGTATATTCAACACCATAGAATGTAAAATCGAAGGGTATGAAAGAGCTTGCTTCTCCATCATCTCCGAAAGTCCCAGCAATAGTTCCCGTGCCTGAAATATCGATAAACGGCACTGTGCCCACTCCGCTAGTCACGGTGTATTGAGCCTGCAAGCTGAGACTTCCCAGGCAAAACAGACACAGTAGTAGATTTTGTAAAATTCGGTTCATATGAGATTACGATGTACGTGAGATAAATTGCAAAAATTCATTTTTCGTGCTGAACTGATTTTTTGCGTTGGTGAATTCAGCCAGCACTTTACGACGAAACCGCTACTGCTAGGCAGTATACCCGGTGAAAAGACAGACGAAGGGGAGGGAAACAAGGGCAGCTCAATTCACCATAGTCTTTGCCGACGTAGGCAAATGCGTGGTGTAAATGAGTGCTTGGGTATGTTTTAAGTCGCCTATCAAAACCAGGTATAGCTACTTTCACAAGTTGCTATTCTAGGCAAATATAAGCGGTAGCAGTTGAATTCCCGGACTTTTAACATACAATTCTGATGCTTGCCACTACAGTTTACCTCTAGCCACTAATAAAATGGCCGATGCTGTGCAGGGCGTTTACACCTGCGGAAGTACCTATACAAATAGATATAAGTAAATCACCATCTGGAGTTTGGCGACCCAAGAATAGCTCATTTCAGTTAGACAATAGTTCTCAAAAATCAGCCGTGGATGCTTAACTAATTACCTCCTTTTTTGTTAATTAAGCATGCGAAAAGACCATGCCATACCTCCTACTCCCAAAGCGCCCACAGACTGGAACCCCTTGAGTCCAGAAGAGGAGTACGTTATTGCTCGCAAGGGTACTGAGCGCCCCTTTTCGGGGGAGTACAACGACTTCAAGATAGACGGCGTTTTCGTCTGTCGCCGCTGTGATGCGCCCCTCTACGACAGTCAGGATAAATTCAGCAGCGGTTGCGGCTGGCCCAGCTTCGACGATGAAGTGGAAGGGGCCGTACGCCATGAAACCGACGCCGACGGACGTCGCACGGAGATCCTATGCAACAACTGCGGTGGCCACCTGGGGCACGTATTTAAAGGAGAGCGGTTTACCGCCAAGAATACCCGCCACTGTGTCAATAGTCTGTCGCTTCGCTTCATCCCACGGGAAAAGCTGGCTTAATCAGCAAGGGTAAGTCCGCTAAATCTCTCAATTTTTGGACACAAAAACCATCTACCTCGGTGCTGGCTGCTACTGGAGCAAGGAGTATCACTTAAGCCGTCTGGTGGGTGTGCTGGGCACCGAGGTAGGTTTTGCCGGCGGGCAGCTCGAAAACCCCAGCTATCTGGAAGTCTGTGGCAAAAAGACTGGACATGCAGAAGTGGTTGCCGTGCGCTATCAGCCTAAGCTGTTGAGTTTTTACTGCCTTTTACAGCACTTCTTCCAGCTACATCCCGCTCAGGTCGATCGACGGAAAAATGGTGGCCAGTACCGGTCGGCTATCTTCTTCCCCAACATAGCTAACAAATTGGAAATCAGTACCATAAATTGGATGTTCGGTTTTTTGACTTCCGCAGGTCTATCCCCTACTACCGAAGTGAAAGAATCCGTTTCGTTTTTTCGGGCTATGGATCGGCATCAAGGCTACTGCGAGCGCCTAAGCAGGCCACCGAAAAACGGGCTTGGTTTTCCGCTCTACTCCTGGCCAGCAGCGCCCAGCGGCCTTATTTTATAAAATTTTAACATTTCCTTAACGCATATTTCCTCCCTTCAGGTAATTAATGGACAAAGCAGTGATAATTCTGCGCAGAGTCACAATACCATATTTGATAAGGCATTTAGTCTTCTAAGCCGCTCAAATCAGAAGTGTTAACGGTTGCGACCGATTCGGTCTTTCTGCCAGATTATCAAGCACTTAGGTTTTCCACAATCATTGTGGATAAAAAGCTTGGCAGGCCTGTTATATGCCCGTACCTTTGTGCCCAATTCGGAATACACGTGAAAACGCGCATTCTGACAGCCC
Source organism: Bacteroidota bacterium (assembly GCA_039030655.1). Taxonomy (GTDB): domain Bacteria; phylum Bacteroidota; class Bacteroidia; order Chitinophagales; family Saprospiraceae; genus Neolewinella. Next base: position 29,599 of record JBCCDS010000029.1, read on the forward strand.
AGACGCTAGCCGTCCTAAGCTGTGTTTTATAATCCCATTAGTCCACACCCCAGGGACTTACAAAAAAGCTGCGTAGCGGTGAGGCGGTTCGCTCCCCAATTATAGAGGACCACCAAGTCGGCAGCTATTGTTGAACGAAATTAGTTGTGATGAGCAACATTTATCGCTTGTTGAAGCTAGCCATTATTATGGTTGCTTTTAGCAGCATCTCCACCCCAGCAAACGCTAATACCCTTAGCAACACCGAAAACCTGAACAGTGCCGCCGTTTATACGGCTAAGTTGGAGCAACTCAACTTGCCACTGTCCGTTCCGGCCACGCGTCAATTGGAGCGTAAAATTGACCAGTACGTTACTACTGGAGGCCGCAGTACCGAGCGCATGCTAGCCCGTATGGAGCTGTATTTCCCCGTTTTTGAACGCTATCTGCTCGAGTCCAAACTACCCAATGCATTAAAGTATCTCTCCATTGCGGAGTCTTTATTGCAGTCTCGTGCCGTATCCGCAGCCAGTGCTGCTGGTTTATGGCAACTGATGCCCCGCACGGCCCGCTCTTACGGTCTGCGCGTGGATGGCATTGTAGATGAGCGCCTCGATGTACATCTGTCTACCCAAGCAGCCTTGGACATGCTCACCGAGCTCTACACCGAATATGGTGATTGGAAACTAGCGCTGGCAGCCTACAATTGTGGACCTGCCCGGGTAAACCGTGCTATCCGCCAGGCAAACAGCACCGACTATCAACAAGTAGTGCGCTTTTTGCCCCGCGAAACTCGTCAGTATCTGTCGGCTTATCTCGCAGCAGCCTATACCGCCAACTTTTACCAGGACCACGGCCTGCAACCCCGCTTATCCAATTGGAACAGCCGCGAGTTGAGTGAGTTGGTCGTCTACCGTCAGCTACGGCTGCGAGATGCGGCCGAAGTCTGTGGCATGGAATACAAAGACTTAAGTCGCCTCAACCCAGCCTTTTTGCGGGGCTACGTGCCCAACAACAAGCAAGGCTACCAACTTCTGGTCCCTGCCGAATCAGTGTATGCGCTCCAGCGCTTCGTCTGGCAACGGGATAATCTGGTACAACTACCTCGCCAGCAAGAAGCCAAGCTGGCCATTGAAGTTGCTGCGAAGCAAGGCTTTGATGCCTATCGCTGGTTGATGGGTGTCTCTACGGAAGTGTTGATCGAATACAACGACCTGAGTTTCGCCGAGTACGCAGCGGATCAGCTGGTTCTCGGTGCTTTCCGCGACGCACAAAGACAAGCTATGCGGCCGTAGACTGATAAACGATGGTGTCCGCACACAAGAAGCCCCCTCTCGCAAAATGTGAGAAGGGGCTTCTTTTTATTACTCCCAGTTCGCAAACTAGCGATTTACGACCTTAAACAAGGCTCCAGCTGGTAGCTGCTCGGTCAGTAAAATTCCGTTGAGTACAGAGAATTCATTCAAGCGGTCACGGGTAATGCCCTCGGCCAGTAAGGCTGATTCCATCGTTCGGTTCTGGCTATTGGAAGCAATACGGAGACGCTCTGGCTGACGGTTGATGTAACGCTGGTCAGTCAGGGTAGCAAAGCTGTTGATGGTTTGCTCAATCTCCCGCTGATAGCGAGCAAAATCCTGCTTGAGGGACATCCCCGTCAGCATGTAGACATTATTGTTGTAGGCAATGAAACCAGACTCTACGCTAATTACCTGTTGCACCTGATTGGTTTGCTGATCGCGCTGTTCGACCTCCCCCTGTACCAAATAAGCATTCAGTCCATTGATCGTAATCGGACGGCTACTCTGTACCTGGAGGTTGTTTTGTGTAACAAACTCCTGCGCTGCTGCCTCGGGACTGCTACCTTGCGATAGTCGGAGCTGCATAACCGCTTTCTGGTTAGGATCAATCATTTGTACCATTTGTGGCGAGTTGATCGTGGTCCAATTAGTCGGCACCCGGTACTGAAAGCGCAGCTCAGGGTGATAAAACACACTGTTTTCTACATAACCTTGCCGTGGGTCCTTACCGTAGATGATACCTTCAATCATACGTAGGTAGCCATCACGATTGACTTTGAAGCTAGTCGTTCCGCCTTGTTGTGACCGTACATTGTTCTGGGCTTCTACCGCCATTTCGCGCACTCGTAATTCCCGTTGAGCAGGATCGGGATGCGTACTTAAAAAGCTGGGCGCGCGATTGTCAGATCCACCAGAGAGTCGATCCAAGGTTTCAAAGAAACCAGCCATTTCCCGAGCATCATAACCCTGCCCTGTAGAGTAGCGAACTCCTAACTGGTCAGACTGACTCTCGGCGTCACGGCTGAATTTGAGAAAGAGTAATTGCAATCCTTGCATCAGGCTTTGCCCCTGGCTTGCTAATTCTGGACTGAGGATCATTCCTCCGATCAAACCCAGCTGTGCTAGGGTCTGCTTGGACTGTTGCTGCACCGTATGGCGGGCAGTGACGTGTCCGATCTCATGCCCCAATACGCCGGCAAATTGTGCCTCATTATTAAAATGCGCCATAATTCCCCGGGTGAAGTAGATAAAGCCACCAGGAACGGCAAAGGCATTCACTACATCAGAATCTACAACTTTGAAGCTCCAGGGTAAGGTCGGGCGTTCTGAGGCACGAGCCATAGCCAGGCCTCGAGATTCGATAAATTGCTGTAGGGCGTCATCTGGATACAAGCCAAATTCCGCAATCACTGCGGGGTCATACTGCTGCCCCATCTGAATCTCCTGTGCCTCAGAGATCATGGAAAACTCACGACGCCCCGTAACTGGATTGCGCGTACAATCCGTAAGGCCCGTAAAGCCAATCAGGAACACCAGAGAATAAGTAAGGATTCGTTGGGTTCTTTTCATTTTTTAGTTGGTTTACCGATTTGTTGAATCAATGTGCTACACTTCAGCCTGCCCTAATTGCTGGGCTACGGTCTGAAAGTGATCGGGAAACTGCTGCTGAAACGATTTAGAATGGGTAAAGTACAAAACTGTCGTCAAGGCAGCCCGATCTAGCTCGGCTAAACCGTGCCACTTTAGAGTAGCAGCCTCTTTGAAGCGGCTGACTGACTGTATTTGGTCCCATTCCAGTGCGGGCAATTCTACTTCCGGATAGGATAGTTGAAATGCCCGCGCGTATTCATAAAGCGCTAAATGCAGAAAATTATTGGATTCTACCGCCGATTGTACCAAATCTGGCGTGCTAAAAATCAACACGCCATCACCAGCATGCAACTCACTAAGGTGAAGTTGTTGCTCTTGGGGGCTAGGAAAAGGATGTGGATAGCAGACGACGGTACTAAAGTCATCGTAGACTGGTTCTTCTACGCCAAAATTGATTGTAGCGGCTGAGGCCGCAATTAATAAACGTACGTCTTCCGGCACTTTAGGCAGGGCCTGCCCGCGAAAGCTGGTAGCTTCCCGGTGCAAGAAGGCTCTGCGGCGAAACTCGCGTTTGCCGGGCTGATCCAACTGCTGATAAAAGGTAAAATAATTGAGCAGCGGAGCAAAACGGGTGTCCAGATCAGGCGGGTAGCGCCGCCAATACCACCATTTGATCTGAGGCGCCAGCGCATAAACGATAGCTAAGCCCAGCAAAGGAGGAAGTGGCGCCCAACTGAAACGAGCTGCATCTTGACTGATGGCTAAAACCGCCAGAGCAGATAACATAAACAGTGGGACATAAAAAAAGCGAAGCGGGTTCAAAAGCGCAGTTTTACGTAATCGGCTCCAAGTTAATCCAAACAGCCGGCATATAGGGTAACACCAAAATCTCTGAAAGTGACAAAAAAAGTGCCCGGAACTTTTGCCGTCCTAGAAAAGGTTGTAAATTTGCCCCGCTTTAAGTAATAAAGCACAATCCAAAAGGTGCGGTAGCTCAGTTGGTAGAGCAATGGACTGAAAATCCATGTGTCGGCGGTTCGATTCCGCCCCACACCACCCAAACGAAAGAATAGTATGCTTCAGCATCACCACCACTTGACTTTTCAGGCAGTTGCCCGGCGGCAGGTGGTGTAAACTTATTCTATCGTTACACAATTAATTAAAGGTTCGTCGGCAGTGCTGGCGGACCTTTTTTTATGGCTCGATGCTAGCACCCCCCGTTCCCAAAATCCCCACTCGTGAAACTAAAAATTGCTATTCAGAAGTCCGGTCGCTTGTTAGAAGACAGTATTCGTCTGCTTAAAGAGTGCGGTATTCGGATTGACAACGGCAAAGACCAGCTCAAAGCCAGCGCCCGCAACTTCCCGCTCGAAGTACTTTATTTACGCAATAGCGACATCCCCCAGTATATTGAAGATGGCGTAGCCGACGTGGCGATAATCGGCGAAAACACCCTCCTCGAAAAAGAGAAGGAAGTCGAAATCGTCGAAAAGCTCGGCTTCAGCAAATGTCGGCTTTCACTGGCCATCCCCCGCGGCAAAAGCTACACAAGCGTTCAGAGTCTGGCCGGGCAGCGGATTGCGACCTCCTACCCCAACTCCCTGCGCATCTATTTGAAAGAAGCAGGTGTAAGTGCTGATATCCACGAGATCAGCGGCTCAGTGGAAATTGCTCCCAACATCGGTTTGGCCGACGCCATCTGTGACCTGGTATCAACGGGCTCTACCCTTTTCAAAAATGGCCTGGAAGAGTGTGAGGTCATCCTTAGATCTCAGGCCGTACTCGCTAAATCACCGCAAATCGGCCCCGAGCAGCAGGCCATTCTGGACAAATTGCTCTTTCGCCTCCGTTCTGTCCTAGCCGCCCGCGATAATCGCTATCTGTTGATGAATGCCCCCAACGAGCAGATCGACAATATCATTCGAATATTACCCGGCATGAAGGCTCCTACCGTTATGCCCTTGGCCACGGAGGGCTGGTCTAGCCTACATACGGTGATCGCCGAAGATCGGTTCTGGGAAATAATTGGCCAGTTACGTGAACTAGGGGCCGAAGGGATCCTTATTATTCCAATCGAAAAAATGATCCTCTAAAATCATGCAACTCCTTCAACAACTAGATCGTCGAGATTGGACATCCGTGCTTCAGCGCCCTGCCAAAGACCTCAGTCAGCTTCAAAGCCCCGTCAAGGAGATTATGCAAGCCGTGCGGGATGGAGGCGATGCTGCCGTGCGGGATTTTACTGCCCGTTTTGATGGCGTTGAGGTCGATAGCCTTCGGGTACCCCAGGAACAGTTAGCAAAGGCAGGACAACAATTGAGCTCCGATTTACGGGAGGCCATTCAAATAGCGAAGGCCAATATTGAAGCCTTTCACCGCGCTCAACTGACCAATCCGCAACCTCTTGAGACGATGCCGGGGGTAAGCTGCTGGCGCAAGCAAGTAGGCATTGACAAGGTAGGGCTGTACATTCCCGGTGGCACCGCTCCGCTTTTCAGCTCCGTACTGATGTTAGCCATTCCGGCCGTGATTGCCGGCTGTCAGGAAATTGTGCTCTGCTCCCCCCCACAGAAGGATGGCCAGATTCATCCAGCTACTTTGTACGCAGCACATTTGTGTGGACTTCCGCAGGTGTATCGTATCGGCGGAGCTCAAGCCATTGCTGCGATGACCTACGGAACAGAATCAGTACCCGCCGTTTATAAACTTTTTGGCCCTGGAAATGCCTACGTTACGGTGGCTAAACAGCTGGCCTTTCTAGATGGCCTCGCCATTGATATGCCGGCAGGGCCTAGCGAAGTACTCGTTTGTGCTGATCAGGGTGCTAACCCAGCCTTCGTTGCCGCTGATTTGCTCAGTCAGGCTGAGCACGGCAGCGATTCTCAGGTGGTCCTACTGACCTTCGATCTAGCGCACAGCAAGGCTATCCTACAAGAAATTGACCGGCAGCTTGCCGCACTCCCTCGTCGGGAAATGGCCGCTGCTTCGCTCAGCAATAGTGTAGCCATTGTGGTCAATAGCCAGGAAGAAGCCGCCGAACTCATCAATCACTACGCGCCGGAGCACTTGATTCTCAGTATGACCAATGCCCGGCAATTTGCTGAAAGCATCCGCAATGCCGGTTCGATATTTCTGGGCTATTACACGCCTGAAAGTGTTGGTGACTACGCCTCTGGCACCAACCATACCCTACCGACTTACGGCTATGCGCGCCAGTACAGTGGCGTGAGCCTGGACTCTTTTGTCAAGCAGATCACTTTTCAAGAGTTGACGCCTGCAGGACTGCAATCACTGGGTCCTGCGGTAGCAACACTGGCCGAAGCAGAAGGTCTAGCTGCCCACCGATCGGCCGTAAGTCTTCGTTTAGCGGCTTTAAAAGTCAAGCCCTAACTCAACCAAGCTAGCCCCCAAGCTGAGGGTATCATTAAAATACCAGGGCATCGGGCCCACCAAATAAACAAGCATGACCACCACCAACATTCAATGGACCGACACCGCTATCCGCCAACTGGTCCGTCCTAACATCCTCAATCTTAAAGCTTACAGCAGTGCCCGTTCCGAATTTAAGGGTAAAGCAGAAGTTTTAATGGATGCCAACGAGAGCCCTTTTGAAACGGGTATGAATCGCTACCCCGACCCCTTGGCAACTGAGATTCGACTGGAGTTAGCCCGCATAAAGGCAGTCGAACCGTCACAAATTATGCTGGGCAACGGCAGTGACGAACTGGTCGACTACGTAACCAGAATTTTCTGCCGCCCCGGCGAAGATGCCGTAATAGCGCTGCCACCAACTTTTGGCATGTATAAAGTCGCTGCTGGCCTCAATGATGCCGAATTCGTCTCCATCCCCTTGACTCCCGACTTCCAGCTGCCCGTGGCCCAAATAGAAGCTGCGATTACGGAGCGCACTAAGGTGCTCTGGATTTGTAGCCCCAACAATCCTAGTGGAAACCTGATGAAGCGTGAAGAGGTAGCGTATTTGCTGCGGATCTTTCCGGGCATTGTCGTTATTGATGAAGCTTACGTAGAGTACACTCCTGAAGATTCCTTCATCCCTGAACTTGAAAAATACCCTAACCTCATTATTACCCAGACGCTGTCAAAAGCTTGGGGATTGGCCGGTATTCGCCTGGGCGCAGCCTATTCCAGCGAGCTCATCACCGGATTTATGCGGACGATTAAGCCTCCCTACAATGTCAATATCCTAACGCAAAAGGAAGCCTTAAAACAACTGCTACAGCCCGCTAAAATGCAGGAACGCGTTGAGTTTTTAGTTAGTGAACGTCAGCGCCTAGCTGCGGCCTTGGAAAAGTTAGGCTGTGTCGAACACATCTTCCCTTCGGTCACCAATTTCTTGCTTGTACGCTTTACCAACGGTCAGGCAGTTTATGAGCATTTGCTCGGTGAAGGCATTGTGGTCAGAAACCAAACCCAACAACCCAATTGTGCCAATTGCTTACGCATTACTGTGGGTACTGCGGAAGAAAACGAACGCTTCCTAAAGCGCTTAAGCGAGTTTTAATCATCCAATCGTTGCGTTCGTTGCGCTTCTGCGTTGTGTTCGTTGCGTGAAATAAGCTACTCATGCAGAAAGTACTTTTTATCGACCGCGACGGTACCCTGGCCCTAGAGCCTGCCGACTATCAGCTCGACCGATTGGATAAGCTGGAGTTTTACCCTGGCGTATTTCGGTGGATGGGCCGCATTGCTAGGGAGCTAGATTATCGCCTGGTCATGGTTACTAACCAAGACGGTCTCGGTACAGAAAGCTTCCCGGAAGCTGACTTTTGGCCAGCTCATAACTTCATCCTGAAGGCGCTAGAAAATGAAGGCGTTGTTTTTGATGAGATCGTAATTGATCGGACCTTCGCCAGGGACAATAAGCCTAGTCGTAAACCTGGCACAGCTTTACTAACTCATTATCTGAACGGAGATTACGACCTCACCAATAGCTATGTACTGGGCGATCGACTCACGGACATGCAACTAGCCAAAAATCTAGGTAGTAAAGGTATTTGGATAGCTACCGACCCTGAGCTGGCTACTGATGAGCTAAGTCAAGAGCAAATCAAACAGTTAGATACCACCATCGCCCTACGCACTACCGACTGGGAGGATATCTACCGGGAGCTAAGGCTAGCCAGCCGAACCGCCAAAGTACAACGAACGACCAAGGAAACCAATATTCTAATCGAACTAGATCTAGATGGCAACGGCCAGACAACAATCGATACCGGACTAGGCTTTTTCGACCATATGCTTGATCAGTTAGGGCGACACAGTGGTTGCGATCTTCGGGTGCAAGTAAAGGGCGATCTAAACATCGATGAGCATCACACTATCGAAGACACCGCCCTGGCCTTGGGAGAAGCTTTTAAGCAAGCCTTGGGCGACAAATTAGGGATTCAACGCTACGGTTATTGCCTGCCAATGGACGACGTACTGGCCCAGGTTGCTCTTGATTTGGGGGGGCGGCCCTGGCTGGTCTGGGAAGCAGAATATCGACGCGAAAAGATCGGAGACATGCCCACTGAAATGTTCTTCCATTTTTTCAAATCTTTCACCGATACCGCTCAGTGTAACCTCAATATTAAAGTAGCAGGCGACAATGAGCACCACAAGATAGAGGGCACCTTCAAAGCCTTGGCCAAGGCCATTGGCATGGCGAAACGCCGAGACGTGGACAACATGCAGCTACCCAGCACTAAGGGCTTATTATGATACCTCGCTTAGCCAAATACAGCAGATTTCAACCGACCACATGATCGCAGTAATTGATTACAACGCGGGAAACATCCGATCAGTGCTTTATGCGCTGGATCGATTAAATGCAGATTATCAGCTGACGGCGGATCATCAGCAGATTCGAGCAGCCGATAAAGTAATTTTTCCCGGCGTCGGCGCCGCAGGTTCTGCAATGGCTCACTTGAGAAAAACCGGATTGGACGAAGTCATCAAAGGCCTCCAACAACCCACCTTTGGTGTTTGCGTGGGTATGCAATTACTCTGTAACTATTCCGAAGAAAATGCAACGGACTGCCTGGGTATTTTCCCAGAAAGTGTTCGAAAATTCCAGCCTCAGCAAGGCGAAAAAGTCCCCCATATGGGCTGGAACACCATCGAGCTGAGTGATAATAACGACTGGGTAAGTCCCGAACTGAACGGTCAGTATTGCTACTATGTGCACAGTTATTACGTAGAATCCAGTCCGTACTGCTCCGCTACGACCAACTACTGTGGCCGTTTCAGTGCCATGCTGCACAAGGATAATTTCTACGCCGCCCAGTTCCACCCGGAAAAAAGTGCTAGGGCCGGCGAACGGATCCTTCAGGATTTTCTACAGCTAGGACATTAATTACCGCTCTAAATTCCAACTATGCTCATCATTCCCGCAATCGATATAATTGACGGCCAGTGTGTGCGACTAACCCAGGGTGACTATGCACAAAAAAAAGTCTACAATGAAGACCCCGTGGAAGTCGCCAAAGCCTTTGAGGCAGCCGGATTGACCCAGCTACATGTGGTTGATCTAGACGGCGCTCGCGGAGGAGGTATCGTCAACTACAAAGTACTAGAGCGGATTGCCAGTAATACCCAGCTGCATATCGATTGGGGAGGAGGCATGAAAACGGACGACGATCTGCGCATTGCCTTTGAAAGTGGAGCGCAGCAAGTAACCGGCGGTACCATTGCCGTAAAGCAGCCCGAAGTCTTTCTGAATTGGCTAGAACGATACGGGGTCGAACGGATCATCCTCGGGGCAGACGTCAGAGGTCAATATATTGCAGTAAGCGGATGGGAAGAATCCAGTGAGCGGGAGCTATTCGAGTTTTTGGCGGACTACGTAGCTCGCGGTGTTCGCTACACCATCTGTACGGACGTAGCTAAAGATGGTCTCCTGCAGGGTACTGCTCGAGAGCTGTACGCCCAAATCAGAGAAGCGCAGCCAGCACTAAAATTAATTGCTAGTGGAGGGGTCACTGATGTGGCGGATCTGGAAGACCTGCGGAAGTCCAAATGCTACGGAGCGATCGTGGGAAAAGCAATCTACGAGGGGAGAATAAGCCTGTCCACACTAGCTGATTTTTCAAGTACACCAAACCACTAGATAAAAGTATGCTAGCTAAACGCATCATCCCTTGTCTCGATATTAAGGACGGCCGTACAGTCAAAGGCGTCAATTTTGTAGCCTTGCGCGATGCCGGCGACCCCGTAGAACTTGGCGCAAAATATAGCGAAGCCGGTGCCGACGAGCTGGTTTTTCTAGACATCACAGCTACACACGAAAAGCGTAAGACCCTGGCAGCGCTGGCTAAAGACATTGCCCGGCATCTGAACATCCCTTTTACCATCGGTGGCGGAATTAAGGCCATGGAAGACGTAGATGTACTGCTGGATGCCGGGGCCGATAAGATCAGCATCAACTCCGCTGCGGTACGCCGGCCCGAGTTGATCGACGACTTAGCCTACGGTTTTGGCAGTCAGTTTGTGGTGGTCGCTATCGACGCTAAGCAAATCGACGGTGAATGGTTCGTTCATCTTAATGGTGGGCGCTTGGCTACGGAACATAGACTCTTCGACTGGGCCCACGAAGCCCAGGAAAGAGGCGCTGGAGAAATACTATTCACCAGCATGGATCACGATGGTACTAAGGCAGGATTTGCCCTGGAGGCTACGGCTCGCTTGAGCGAAGAGCTGGCCATTCCCATCATCGCTAGTGGTGGGGCCGGGCAGGTAGATCACTTTGTGGACGTGTTCACTCATGGTAAAGCCGATGCCGGGCTGGCCGCCAGTATCTTTCACTTTGGTGAAATAGGGATAGCACCCCTCAAACAAGAATTGGCTCGTAAAGGGATTCCCGTCAGGGATTAAAGGACATCACTTAAAATGGCGTAGGCATAAAAGATAATGATTATGATAAGGAAAATGCCCCAAAAGCGAAAGAGGGCCAAAACACCAGCACTCATTTTATGTAGGCTTTCGCGACTACTACCTCCTTCGCCCAATTGTCTGGCAGCATTTCCAAAAACAAAGTACCAGTAGATCAGAAAGATGTTGATCGCGAAGCCGATGACTATCGTAATAATGGATGTGCTATCAAAGATGCTGAAATAGGCGGACCTCATTGAGCTTAGACTACTAATAAAGTTGTAGCCACTGTAAAGCATAGTTAGTAAAATGACTCCGCCTAAAAAGATCGACCAGCCCCCCGCTACATTGAGGTTAGCGCGATCGAAGTTATTGAGCTTAGTTTCTTCGTCTAGTAGAGAAGATTGATAAACAGGCTGATTATTTTCAGGTTCTAGCATGGCCTAGTAATTGTAGTAACTGTACTGATTGACAAGATAGAGGTAGGTGAAAATTCCAAGCAAGGCCATCAATAAAGTGACTACGCCGAAGGTAACGAAGGCTCTCTTTAAGCCAATACAGACATCTGCCACTTTTCTTTGCGTAAGTGCCCCCCAACGTAGAGCGCGGGTAGCGCTTGCCAATACTTGTAATTGACGGCCGACAATAAATAATAAGCCGACAAACATTAGGTAAAAAATCAGATAAAGCAAGCCGTCTCCTCGTACTACCCCATCACCTTCTATGACTAAGGCGTAGAGAATGATCAGTATAAGCAGACTACCAAGGATATAAAGCAGGATTGAGATAAAGTTGATCCAGCCGCTGGCTTTGACTAAGCGTGAGACGGTTAGCAGGTCAAAAGCGCCTTTGCCGGAAAATTGGCTATCGTCTAATAATTGTTCTTGTTCGAGCATGGATATTAGGGGTTAGTGTAGGGTGGAAGGCTACTTACTTCATGAGGTTGAGCATCCAATAGAAGTTCCAGTAAAAATAAATCAGGATGAAGAGAAAAATAAAGACCGTTCCCCCGATAAAGATGGTCTGCGCACGAAAGGACTGCCAAAGGTTATCGAGCATCCGTGCTATGCCTTGCTCACTCTGAGCGTTACCGATAACATCGGCATCTCTTCCGAATTGTAAAGTCTTGAAATAATAAATGACCTGAAATACGATAATGAGCAAATAAGAAATGATTAAGACTGTGAACAAGCCCCCCAGCATGCGGAATACTTGTAAAAACTCATCGCCATTAATGGGGCCAATATTGAAGATGTTTAATAGAATCCGTAAGAGGAAAATTCCCATTAAAATCAAGCCGGTAATCCCGATGAAGCGGGCCCAGGCTCCTGAGGTACGGAGTGATTGAAGAGCGACCTGACTAAGTCCTTTTTCTTCACTAGCCGGGTTAGCAGATGATTCGCCTAACATATTGATCTAATTTAAAAGGTAGTGGAATTAGGTGAGCTTATCAATCACGAAGGAAAGTAAGCTGTAGGCAATTAATACGGCAAAGGAGATGCCCAGTATTTTGAAGTAGGTCGCTAGCTCCTCCAGGGCAAATTCTAGCTGTTGTTTACTAGCAATTTGGGCGGCCTGATGTGCCTTATTGGCAAATTGGATCAATTTTGAAGCCAGGATGATTGACACCACAAAAAGGCCGAAGTAAAACAACAACAAAAGCCAGGCCTGAGGCGAGTCAATGGAGCTGAATATATCAGATAGCGGTAAGCCGAAGCGTAAAGCGATGTAAGCAACCAGGAGAAAGATGACTCCCCAGAAACCGAGAATGGCTATTCCAGCCCAGCGCGCCCACTTACTGACCAGAACGAGTCGTTGCAAATTAGCGTGACCCAAGGCAGTCTGAGATTCTTCCATAGGGGCATCCATCGGCCCCGAATCGTAATTTTCCAACATAGGGTTTTGATTAACTTTGTGCCAAGTTAGTAAAGTGTATGCAATCCGAATTACCCCAATTGAATTTTGCCAAAGGAAACGGCCTCTTACCCGCCATCGTACAAGATGCCGACAGCCGGGTCGTACTCATGCTCGGCTACGTCAACGAAGCAGCCCTGGATAAAACCCTAGCCAGCGGGAAAGTGACCTTCTTTAGCCGATCCAAGGATCGCCTTTGGACCAAAGGGGAAAGCAGCGGCAACTACCTGGAATTTGTCAGCTGGGCCGCCGACTGCGACCAGGACGCCTTACTCATTTTTGCTCGCCCGCAAGGACCAACCTGTCATACCGGCACCGACACTTGCTGGGGAGCAACTAATGAGGGCGACTTCCTCTCCTATCTGGAAAAGATTATTCATCAACGACGCGACAGCGACGACAGTGGTTCCTACACTAAAAGTCTTTTGGAGCGCGGAATCAATAAGGTCGCCCAGAAAGTAGGCGAGGAAGCCGTAGAACTAGTTATTGAAGCCAAGGACGACAATAAGGAGTTGTTTCTCGGCGAAGCAGCCGACCTGATGTATCACTACCTGGTCTTACTGGCGGCTAAAGGGTATACCCTCGAAGAGGTGCTAGCCGTTTTACGTAGCCGACATAGCTAGAATAGGCTTAGACATTCAGCCAGTAGGTCCATTTAAAGACCAGCGCCCGGTTTTTCACACCTAGATCCAGACTGTCATAATTGTCGGTATAGACCAAAAAGATATCTGAGACCGGTGCGTAACGCCACTGCAAACGAGCGTTGAGATTGATGTTATCGATCTGGTCGTTGTACTGGATGAAAGTGGTCAGGAAGATGGACTTGCTGAAGGTCAAATCGATGCGGGGACCAATCAGAAAAAGCGCGGTGCTCGCAAAAGGCGCAGGCAAATCAATGTAACTATAATCTACTCTTAAGTTAATACTCCCATAGGGTTGATAACGATAGGTTAGGTTACCACCTACCCCATAACGGTAACCATTGAAAAATTCGCCGGCCTGGCCACGCAGGTTCATACTAAATCGCTTGCGGCGATCCGTACTCCAACCGACATTGAAGCGTGTATAATTGTAGCCTTGCTGCCCAGGTAATTCTTCGGAATCCGTACGAGTAGGGTCGAAGCCCTCCAATAGGTAGATGTAATTATAATCCAGTCCGAAGCCGAAAGAGGAGGTATTATTGTATTCCCAGCCATAGTCTAATGAAACCCGCTGGTCAGTAAATCCTTCTCCTTTACTGAAAAGGCTTACTGACTCCACGGAAAGTCCTCGTTCAACGACACTACTACCCACTGGATATTTTCGAAAGCGTAAATCTAAGGCGGGGCTAAAGTAACCGCGTCTTGGTACAAAGCCTACTTCAGCATCGAAATCCTCTCCTACGTACTGGTGGGAGTAGCCCACAGTAAAGTTTCGTCTTCTACGCTCAATAATCAATCCATGACTAAGTGCTTCCGGCCCGGAGTCAGGACCAAAAGAGCCATGTAAATAGACCTTGCCATTCAGGTTGTTGTTATTGGTAGCCAGATTATAGTCCAGGCCAAATACTCGGTTGTAATCAAGATTGGTTTCAGTAGTATCGGCGAAGTTGCCAAAGTTTTGCTTGTTAACGAAAATGGCTCCTAGGTTCGAACGCGCGCCAATCAAACGTTGGGCTGTCGCCACTGTATAATTATAACTCGGCAGTCCATTTTCATAATTGGCCGCTGCCTGCATGTTCAAGAACCCTACGCGCCAGTTATTGTCTAGCTTACCGCTTAAGCGCGCACCGTAGTAAATAGGGTTCTGTAGTGCTTCCCCCGTACTGGTATCCCTGGTCACCCCGATCCGGCGGGAGAAAAACGGATTGGCCGAGCGCGTGCCGAAACTACCGAAGAGATCGGCATTCTCCAGAAAGAACTGTCGCCGCTCCGGGAAAAACAGCTCAAAACGGCTGGTATTAATCACCTGCTGGTCGACCTCCACTTGACTAAAATCAGGATTAAAGGTCAGGTCAAGATTCAGTCCACTGGAGATAGCCACTTTAGCATCGCCACCAATATTACTCGTGAAATCGTTTGGTTGGTTTTCCTCAAAATCGCGGGCTACTCCACCGCTGAGGTAAGGAATCAGCGCAATGCCACTGCCTCGTTGTTGAGGCGGTTCTTCAAAAAAAACAGAGCCCATATAAGCCAGACTCATGATCATCTGGTTTTGAGGAATATGGTGCCAGGTAGAACGGGAATTGGTCTGGGTATCGAAGCGATAGCTATTAAAATACCATTCTTTTTCTCCTTCCGGGAAGCGCAGTGACGACCACGGAATCCGCAATTCACAAGACCAGAAGCCCTCTCCGATATAACTATCTCCAAACCAGCGATTATCCCATTCTTCTCGAAAATCCCGGCCACTTTCTCCGCCGTTGTAAATCAAAGCTTCCCGGTTAACACCCAGCGGATTCATACCAAAAACGATGGCATTGGTTTTGTCTCTGAAGGGGTTGAAAAGAAAAGTGATGTTATCATTCCCCCCGGCCCGGTAATCCCGCCGCAGACTGCTGATTACATAATCGTCATCTGGCACGTACATCTTGGCTCCTATATAGAGAAAGTCGTCGTCCATCCCAAAATAGATCTCCGTCTGGTATACCGCGCGTTGCGTATCACTAGGGAAGGTTTCCCAAAAATCGGTGGCGGGTTGCGAGCTCAGCCAGGCTTCCTCATTCAGTACACCATCGATTTCAATTGGCTCGTCAAAAATAGGAGCCGTTGCTGACTGTGGTAATTCCAGAGGTTGCGCCCAGCTGGTTAAGGCCAGGCACCAACTAAGCAGACAGAGGGGAAATTTCACGCTAGGTTTTATTTGGGCCTACGAAGGTAACTTGCTACTTTTTAAGCGCCGTTGCTTTTTATAGTTCATTAACAAGCTTTTTCACTTCCGCAGGTGTAAGCGTCAAGCGTGTTTATTGATTTCCAATCGTTAAGAGGTTTGCTAAAAAATTAGAACCTAGTAATAACTGAGGACCTCGAAGAGTCCGAACGCAGGAGGATCTTTGAGCGTTCAGATAGTCCTCGGAATTGAGCGTCTAGCTATATCCATAGAGCACCATAGCTTTTGAAACTAGTAAGTCGGCTCAACTGTCGCACCCAACCATTTCCAAATATGTCTCATCTTAGTGGTACAACTACTACCGATTTATGAAGTTACTCGGCTCACGTACCCCTAAGCATCAGCAATTCAAGTACAAACCCCGTTTCTGGGATCCGGAAAAGGAAGAGTTAGAAGCACGTCGCAAACGGCGGGAGAAACTACAGGAAGACGGTATTGATGGCGCTAAAGAGCGTATCCGCTCAGGTTTTGTCACGGGGCGAGGCGGGGCTGCTAGTGGCCGTTATCGCACCCAACAGGTCCGTCGTTCTAATTTCACCTTCCTGATCGTAGTAGCAGCATTGGTCGTTTTAGCCGTCTTATTATTGGTGGTATACCTCCCCCGTTTTGAAGCCTGGCTGGGCAGTGCGGGATAGCGTGATCTAATCCCTATCTTTGGGCTGGCATGGAGCAAGATGTAATTCAATTGTTGCCCGACGCAATTGCCAATCAAATTGCGGCGGGAGAGGTGATTCAGCGGCCGGCCAGTGTGGTCAAGGAGCTGCTGGAAAATGCTATCGACGCCGGTGGACAAAACCTACAACTCATCCTCAAGGATGGTGGCAAAACTCTAATTCAGATTATCGACGACGGCTGCGGTATGTCTGAAACCGACGCGCGTATGTCGCTCGAAAGGCACGCAACCAGTAAATTGCGCACAGCGGATGACTTGTTCCGCCTCCGCACCATGGGTTTTCGCGGTGAAGCTTTACCCAGTATTGCCTCCGTAGCTCACCTAGAGATCAGAACCCGGCGGCATAACGACGAATTAGGCACACTGATCCAGGTAGAAGGAAGTACGCTTAAAAAGCAAGAAGCCTGCCAGTGCCCTCCCGGCACCAGTATGTCCGTCAAACATCTCTTTTTCAACGTACCGGCTCGGAGGAATTTCCTAAAAAGCGACTCCGTAGAATACAAGCACATCCGGGAAGAGTTTGTGCGTATCACACTGGCCCATCCGGAAATTTCCTTTTCGCTCTACAACAATGACCAGCTGGAGTTACAGCTGCCAGCCACCAAGCTACGGCGGCGGGTACTCGCCCTCTTTCCCAAGCGATTGGAGAGTATGCTGGTCCCTATCGAAGAAGAGACCGACATCCTCTCGATCCGTGGTTTTGTTGGTAAACCCAGTGCCGCCAAGAAGTCGCGGGGTGAGCAATACTTCTTCGTCAATGATCGCTTCATCCGCTCCAGCTACCTCAATCACGCCGTAGTATCGGCCTACGATGAGTTGCTGGCCGAAAAAGCGTATCCATTTTACATCATCTTTCTGGAGGTCGAGCCCGACCGGATTGACATCAACGTGCACCCCACCAAACAGGAAATCAAGTTTGAAGACGAGCGCCTGATCTACAACTTCCTCAAGGCTACCATCCGTTATGGCCTGGGGCGAGCCAGCATTACACCTACACTAGACTTTGAATCCGATAACGTTTTCCACCCTTCCAAGATAGGCTCTTTACGCTCTGAAGGAAGTCAGCTGGAACCTAGTCAACCTTTACCCTCAAAAATCAACGCGGGAGCAGCTGCTACACCCACAGAAAACCCCCAGCAAGTTTCGACCCCGCCAGCTCACCCATTCAGCGGTAGCGACAGTAGGCAGGACGACGCGCGAGGATCAAAACCTCCGCGGGAGGTTTCGACCGGCGGAAGTACACCAACTACCCCACGAACCGGCAGTAGTGAAGGCATCCGGCAGGCTAATAATTTGCGTAACTGGGAGCGCCTCTACGACGTACTGGGGCAAGAAGCAGAAACGCCTGCGGCCGACAGTAGCTTTAGTTTTGGCGACGAGGAAGAAAGTGAAATTTTACCCAGTCGATTCTCCAGCGACGAGCCCGAAGATGGACCCAAGCGAAAGGCAGGAGAGAAGCCACCCTATCAGCTACATCTCCGCTACATCGTGAGCCCGTTAAAAAGCGGTTTACTGTTAATCGACCAGCAGGCGGCCCACGAGCGCATTCTCTACGAGCAGTTCTTGCGGCAACTGCGCGAGCAAAACAGCCCTTCGCAGCAGAGTCTTTTCCCCCAAACGCTCGAACTATCCGTGGCGGAAGCCGGTTTATTGACCGAAATTCTACCCGATCTAAAAGAGCTGGGTTTTGACCTGGAACCATTCGGAGGACAATCCTTCATCATCCGCGGTGTGCCAGCTGAGCTGGCGGGAAAAACCAACGAATTAGAGCTGGTGCAGCAACTCCTTGCCCGTTACGCAGAAAACCTGGATCCTGAGCTGGATGCCCACGAAAAAGTGGCTCGCTCGCTGGCCCGCTCCGCGGCTACCCGGCCTGGTCAAGAACTGAGTCAGGCGGAGATGTACAGCCTGATTTCCCAGCTTTTTGCCTGTGAGCAGCACCAGTTTAACCCCGGTGGTAAGCGACGTTGTTTCATTACTTTCGAACTGGATGAGTTAGAACGCCGTTTTCAACTGTAATTATCCGTAGTGCGGGTGATTAAAACTGAAAGCCTCCTTCATGCGCCTCACACCGGTTGTCAAAAATTTACTGATCCTCAATGTTGGTCTGTTCATCATCGTTCTCGTAAGTGAAATGATGGGGAACTATATGGGTCTAAAAGGCCTACTCTCCTTGCACTACCCCAGCAGCGAGCTGTTTCGTCCCTTTCAGCTGGTATCACACTTCTTCATGCATGCGGACTTCATGCACATCGCCTTCAATATGTTTGCCCTGGTGATGTTTGGCCCACCGATTGAGAGCATGTGGGGACCAAAGCGCTTTTTGACTTTTTATATACTCTGCGCGCTTGGTTCTGCGGCCCTACACCTGGGTTATACCTGGTGGGAGGTGGATCAACTACAAGCTCAAATTGCTCAGTGGTGGACAACCCTGGATTACGACACCTACTACGAACTGGCCAGCAATTCTTTCTGGGCAGCCCAGGCAGAATTGGATCAGGCTAATGCCGTTTTGCAAGCCCTAGGCAACGGTAATCTAGAATTTGTCCGCCAAGAGGGCCCGGAGGTAATGGCTAATATTGTCGGCAATAAGGTTGACATTCCTATGCTGGGGGCTTCTGGTGCCATTTTTGGGGTGCTACTTGCCTTTGGGATGCAGTTTCCCGATCTCAAACTCATGTTGCTCTTCTTCCCCGTCCCCGTCAAGGCGCGTTACTTCATTCCAGCCATCATGGCCTTGGAGCTTTTCCTGGGTGTACAGCGCTACAGCTGGGACAACATGGCGCACTTTGCTCACCTTGGAGGCGCACTGATAGGCTTAATTCTTATTTTGTACTGGCGCAGGTTTGACCCTCCCGTTGGTAATCGCTGGGACCAAAATGCATAAAATGTATTCGCTAAATCCAGGCTTTACCCAACCAAACGGCTAACTCCTCCGTTGACATATTGGTCCAAAGGCCAACATAGCTACTATGCTGCAATCTATCTGGGACGATATCAAACGGGAATTTGACTATGGTAACATGATCAAGCGGATCATCATAGTCAATATCGCCGTGTACGTGGCCATCAATCTGATTTGGGTCATCATTATCGGCACTGCCCCGGATTTGTACCGGGCCATTATTCGCAATCTATCGGTAGCAGCCGATCCATGGTTCATCCTCACGCATCCCTGGACGCTGATTACCCACATGTTCCTCCACGAGGGCTTCATGCATATTCTCTTCAATATGCTGTTCCTTTTTTGGTTTGGGCGCATTTTCGGTGATTTGCTGGGAGATCGACGGGTATTTCCGCTCTATTTACTGGGCGGCTTAGCTGGTGCCGTAGCCGTTATTCTAGTCGGCAATTTAGGGTTCATCGGTCCAGATTTGAACGTCCCGGCCATGGGGGCTAGTGCGGCCGTTATGGCCATCTTGGTAGCTGCGGGTATGTTTGCGCCCAATTATGAGATACACCTTCTTTTATTGGGGCGGGTAAAACTGAAGTGGATTGTACTGGCCCTGGTCTTCATGAATATCCTGGGCGTGCGTGCCGCTACTAATGCTGGTGGTGCCTGGGGACATTTAGGGGGCATACTTATGGGTTTTGTCTACGCCTATCAGTTGCAACGAGGTAATGATCTGGCTGCTCCGGTAATCCGCTGGATCAATGGTGTAGAAAACTTCTGGAGCCGACTATGGTCTAGCAGGAAGAAAAAGCGCCCCGGTCCACGGGCGGCCTTCCGCCGTGGAGAATCAGTTAAAGCCGGAGTAGGGAAAAAAGATAAGGCGCGTCGGCAAAAGGGTAGCTCCAGTTCCAAGACGCGGCCAATACGCAGTCATCAAGAAGAGCTTGACGCCATTCTGGACAAAATCAAGGAACAGGGCTACGAGTCGCTCAGCCCTGAAGAAAAAGCCTTCCTCTTCCGCGCTAGTGAAAAGTAGTGTCAATAAACTATCTTTGCCGGCGCTTTAAGTAGTGAATTGGCTTTTCAAATCAGATAGAACCTAGCTTACCAATGGCCAAAACATCGGACATCCGTAAAGGCTTATGCATCAAGCATAGCAACGACATTTTCACTGTCGTCGAGTTTCAGCACGTTAAACCAGGAAAAGGTGCCGCTTTCGTTCGCACTAAACTCAAGAGCCTGACCACGGGTCGAGTGCTGGATAACACCTTTCCTGCCGGTCACAAGATCGACGAGGTAAGAGTAGAGCGTCACAAGATGCAATACCTGTATGAAGATGGTACTGCTTACCACTTTATGAATACGGAATCTTATGAGCAAGTAGGCCTCGATGGAAAACTGCTCGACAATGCCGGCTTACTCAAAGAGGGCATGATTGTAGAAGTGCTCTACAACACGGAGGATAACAATCCCTTGACCTTAGAAATGCCACAATACGTGGAAATGGAAGTAACTTACACCGAACCCGGTGTGAAGGGAGATACTGCCACCAATACCCTCAAGCCCGCTACGGTAGAAACCGGAGCAGAAGTGCGCGTACCTTTATTCATTAACCAGGGAGACCATATTCGGATTGACACTGCTAGCGGTGCCTACATGGAGCGTGTCAAAAAATAACAGCGACCTTATGACTTTCAAGGAAATTCAAGAGCTCATTAAGCTCATCACCAAGACCGAGCTTGCCGAGTTCAAGATTAAGGATGGCGATTTCCAGCTGCACATTCGTGGCAAGGAAGCCGCTCCTACCGAAACCACCCAAGTAATCAGTGTGCCCCAGGTAGCTCCGGCAGCTTTTGCCCCAGCTCCAGCAGCAGCCCCGGCTCCAACGCCAGCAGCAGCGGCTCCGGCAGCAGCCCCAGCTGAACCAGCTCCGGCAAGTGATGCCAATTTACTGGAGATTCGTTCACCAATGATTGGTACTTTCTATCGTTCTGCCAGCCCAGACAAGCCACCTTACGCTAAGGTGGGAGACAGTGTCAACAAAGGTGACGTAGTCTGTATCGTAGAAGCGATGAAGCTCTTCAACGATATTGAGTCAGAAGTAAGCGGTAAGATCGTTAAGGTATTGGTCGAAGACGCCCAGCCGATTGAATACGATCAGGTACTGTTTTTAGTGGACCCTTCTTAAGGGAGGATATTTTACCGTAGGAGCTTCCTCTGTTGTTGGGGCTATTCGCCACAGCAGATTGCTCTACTAAGCCAAATTCCAATGGCAGAAAAGTTCAAGAAAGTCCTTATCGCAAATCGGGGCGAAATTGCCCTGCGCATTATTCGCACCTGTCGGGAGATGGGCATCAAAACGGTTGCAGTTTATTCTACCGCAGACCGTGAAAGTCTACACGTGCGCTTTGCCGACGAAGCCGTTTGTATCGGACCACCCTCATCGTCTGAATCTTACCTGAGTATACCCAAGATAATGGCAGCGGTGGAAATCACCAATGCCGATGCGGTACACCCTGGCTATGGCTTCCTGTCCGAGAATGCTGACTTCGCTGAAGTTTGCACTGAATACGGGATCAAGTTTATCGGCCCCACCCCAGAGCAGATCCGTATGATGGGCGATAAAGTAACGGCCAAGGATACGATGATCAAGGCCGGCGTGCCGGTTGTGCCGGGTAGTGATGGTCTGATTTCTGGTCCGGATGAAGGAAAAATCCTCGCGAAGGACATCGGTTATCCGATCATGATCAAGGCAACCGCCGGCGGCGGCGGCAAAGGCATGCGGATCGTTCCCGATGAAGCATCCTTTGAAGCTCTATGGGAAAGTGCCCGTAAAGAAGCAGAGGCCAGCTTTGGTAATGCGGGGATCTACATGGAGAAATTCGTGGAGGAGCCTCGTCACATCGAATTCCAAATTATCGGCGATCAATTCGGAAAAGTCATTCACCTCTCGGAGCGAGATTGCTCTATTCAACGGCGCCACCAGAAGCTGTTGGAAGAGTGCCCAAGTCCGTTCATGACCGATGAATTGCGGGAAGCGATGGGCGAAGCAGCCATTCGCGCTGGTGAGTTCATTAAGTACGAAGGCGTTGGTACGGTCGAATTTCTAGTGGACAAGTACCGCAAATTCTACTTTATGGAGATGAATACCCGTATCCAGGTAGAACACCCGGTAACCGAGGAGGTCATCGACCACGATCTGATCAAAGAGCAAATCAAGATTGCTTACGGCGAGCCTATTGAAGGCGGTAACTACTTGCCACAGGGCCACGCTATGGAGTGTCGGATCAATGCAGAAGACCCTTTCAATGATTTTCGCCCAAGTCCAGGTCGCATTAGTAGCTTCCATAGCTCCAAAGGCCACGGCGTACGCGTTGACACACACGTTTATGCGGGATACGGAATACCGCCCTACTACGACAGTATGATCGCCAAACTGATCTGCCGGGCGCGTACGCGAGAAGACTGTATCAAAAAAATGGAACGAGCTTTGGATGAATTCATCATCGAGGGTATCAAGACTACGGTCCCCTTCCATCAATGGCTGCTCAAACAGCAGGACTTCAAGGATGGTAATTTCGATACCAGCTGGCTATCCACCCAGAATCCATCAGAAGAAGAAAGCTGATCAAAGAACTGGAGTCATCCCAAACTCTGAGCCGCTGTTCTAGCCTTATAGTTTGAAGGCTGCGCAGCAGCGCTCGACCATTACCCACTATTTTTTTAGAACGCGGATCTTTTCTTTTAGGAAGGTAAATGCCTGGGGCAGTGTAGAGGCAATAATGCGCCAGTGCGCTCAGCCAGTCGTGAGTAGCAGCATGGGAGCGGATGACCACTCACCTGCGGTTCGTTGCACGGATTTCGGTTGCTGCTAGGAGCTTGGTCTACAGTTTATTCAGTGGAGGAATCTGCGCGCAAAACTTCAGTTTTGGGTAGATCCGCTATACATCCAGTACTACGAAGAACGCTTTGGAAGAAGCCCATGAAATAAACCGACTAGCCTCCAAATCAAAGCCCCAAAGTTGGCCCTGGCCAACATCTGCGGTAATCCGCGAACATCTCATCTGCGCCCAAAAAAGGCTGCGCAGCAGCGCTCGGCCACTATCCACCATTTTTTGGAATACGGATCTTTTTTATTGGGAAGGGAAATGCCGGGGGTAGTATAGGGTCAATACGCCAATGCACTCAGCCAATGGCGGGAAGCAGCATTGGAGCGGATGAGCACTCACCTACGGCTCGTTGCACGGATTATGGTCGCTGCTGGAAGGTAAGCCTCCAGTTTATCCAGTTAATTGAATTTTCCATTCTCCCTAAAATTAGGGATGACTCCTATTTATAGGCGAGCTTTCATGCTTTCGTAGAGCATGATCCCGGCGGCTACCGAAACATTAAAGCTGTTCATGGTGCCGACCTGCGGAAGTCTAAAACGCCAATTTGCAGCCCGCGCAACCCCAGTACTGATACCTTCTCCTTCCGCGCCTAGCACCAAACAGAGCGGAGCCTGTAGATCTAGTTCGGCCAGGTCCTGTTCCGCCTGGAGATCGCTGGCAGCTACTTGGAGACCACATTCTTGTAAGTACTCGATGGTATTGATGAGGCTCTTTTCCCGGCAGACGGGTAAGCGAGCCAGAGCGCCAGCCGAGCTTTTCACCGCATCGGGCGTCAAACCAGCGCTATTCTTTTGGCCAATAATGATAGCTTGGGCACCACATATTTCCGCCGAGCGGGCAATGGCGCCCAGGTTGCGCACATCCGTCACCCCGTCTAATAACAACAATAAGGGGGTTTGGCCCTGCTCATAGATAAAGGGCAGGATATCTGTAATCTTCTGGTAGGGAGCCGCCGCCATTTGAGCGGCTACCCCCTGATGGTTGCCTTTAACCATCCGCTGGAGTTTCTCCTTAGGCACCATAGTCAGTGGGACTTCACGATCACGACATAGGTGGCGCAACTCTTTTTCGAGCTCTCCGCGGGTGCCTTGCAGAAGATAGACCTTATCAACCGGTTGCCCGGACTGTAAGGCTTCAATAACCGGATGACGGCCGTAGATTAATTGCTGGCGACTGGACTTCATTGGGGGCGACTTTCGGTGATCAGCCATTCACGCCCGACCAGGAGCTTAGTGGCTACAATTTTTTGATGGAGCGTCTCCAGCTTGCGCTTAAACACCTCTTTATCGTAATACTGCGACTGAAAGCGCAGATTTACTAATTGCTTAGCGAAGCGGCTGTAGTTGATGTAAGAACGCTTGTCGTTAGTACTAATTTTTTTCTGTCGCAAGACATAAAGGCGGAAGGTCTCCAGTTGATTCAACAAATAGGTAGACTCCTGCTGTTCGTAAGCAATTCGCACCTGTAGCAGCACCCGAGCCAGGTGATATTTTACGTCCGAGTCGTTGACTACCCGCAACAAATCACCAGCTTCCTCATAACGGCCACGGCTATAGAGAAACTGTGCTTTATTCAGGGTATAGGCATTGTCCCGTCGTTTTTCGGGAAGTTTTTCATAATGAGACTCGATGAAGTCTTCGGTCCATTCATACTCTCCCAGCTTACTACCTAGCGTAACTACATTTTTGTAGGCCCACTCATCTATTTGGTTCTTTTGGTAGATCAGGCCCGTAGTTATGCCCCGCTGAAACAGGTCAAACAACTCACGTGGAAAGCGCTGGTCACCTTGGCGGATCCGTAGGATACAGTAGTTGTTAGCAAAGAGGTATAAATCACGCTGCTCGGCGGGTGCCAGTTGATCCAGGCCTGAATTGAGAAATTCCAGCAGCTGTTCGTAGTGCTGGAGATTCTCACTATCCCGCATGGTCATCAGGATGTGGTAATAACAACGAATGGAAGGCTCATGCTCAAACAGCTCTTGCCCCTGCTCACTTTTCATAAAGCTGAGTACCTGATCCAGCAGACTGAAATCGTAAGTGGTGTTCATCACCAACATATTGGCCGACATGTGGCAGGCGTGGCGCAGTTTTTCGAGGACGTAGTAGCGATCCAGGTCATAGAACATTCCCTGCACCGTTTTCTGGTCGCCTCGATCTTCGTGATAGGTGCGGTAGTAACCGTAAATGGAGTTACTTAGGTAGCTCGCTTCCAGTACTTTTTTATCCCGAAAGTCGCTTTCCTTTAACATTCGCCCCAGGCGTTTATAGCGACTCTTCAAGAGGTCGTAGCGACCGTTGGCTTCTGCTCGACGCAGGGTGAGCACTTCGGCCATCAGGGGTTCTTCCTTCAGCTGTTCGACACTTAGGAACTGTCCCAGCAATTTCATCAGGCCAGACATTAAATCTGCCAGCCGCTGTTCTTTGTAGGGCGTATTGCGACCGAAAAGCTTACGGAAGAGGCGCTTACGGTCGAGGGCAGTACCGCCTTGCTCGATTCCTTCCAGCAGCAGGTCAAGTAACTGCTGCGTAGTTTGATGCTGATTGAAATAAGGACTAGCCACAAACTGGCGAAAGCGTTCTTGCTCACGGCTGTGCATAGCCGCTAACTGACGTGCCAGTTTGCTTTCAGTCATCCAGAAGTAGGGCTACTCTTCCTCGTCTTTCGATGCCTCCGTTTTGGCGGGTTCTTCTTCTTTAGCCGGCGGAGGTGAAGCTTCCGCTGGTGCCTCCTTGGCTTTGCGCATCTGAATCTTATTAAGCAGCAGGGCCGCTTTCATCAGGAAGTCATCGTGATGCTCGGTATATTCATTGAATACCATCATCAAACGAGCGGCATCATAGGCAGCCGTTTTCGGTAGAATTTGGCGAGCAGCGATGGGGTGTAACCAGTACTCAAGATTATTAGAGCGCAGGTAAGAGCGATCGGCTTCGAAGCCAGTAACGACCGCTAGTTTATTGAGACTGAAGAGGTAGTCCGTCTCCCGGTTTAGGTCCTTCTGAATATCGATAACGTTGATCCCGTGGAAGTTGACTCCAGAACGCTCGCAGAGGAAGATATCCCGTCGGCCATCAAAAACAATCAGGTCACGGAAACGGTACTTCCGGAAATTTTTCAGCAGGAAATTCTTAATCGCCGGTTTAGTCGGGCGCAGACTACGGAAGGCATAAGCAAGGTCTTGCTCGCTCAGGCGGAAGTTTTCATCAAATTCACGCCGGCGGTTGGTCCGCATATTGATGACTTCCTTACCCCGGCCGATGGTATGCCCTAGATCATCGATATTGGCAAAAACATCGACAATATCCACATTGGCACCATTGATCCAGCTTTCGAGGAAAATCTTATTCGTTCCTTGTTCAAATACAAGTAGGGCTATCTCGCTGATAGCATAGAAATTGGGATAGCCTCCGTAGATGTTGCCATACTTCAGCTCTAGAAAGGCGATGTTGTTATTCACGGTTTGAGGTCAATTTGGTAGTTCGTTCTCTTAGTTTCTTCACGCCGGACGGTATTTTGCCGATACGCTTTGTTATCTGTTTGCTGTTCAAAACCTACAAGCAGAATAACAAATATACCGAGATTTAACCGGTAAATCGGCTAAGCGTTCAATATCTCTTGGACAAACTGTCCTTTTCGGTAGATTATTTTACCATCTGCGTAGATCTCGCCAGCTCTGGTCATGTCAGCTATCATATCCCAGTGGACGCTAGATTGGTTGCGCCCACCAGCCTGCTGGTAGCTCTGACCGATAGCCATGTGGATCGTTCCTCCGATCTTTTCATCGAAGAGGATATTCTTGGAAAAGCGGTCGATCTCATAATTGGTGCCAATCGCGGCCTCGCCGAAATGCCGGGTCCCTTCAATTTCGAAGGTACGATCTAACACTTCCTGACCGGATTCAGCAGTCCAGCGTTTAATTTCTCCATCTTCGACCCAGAGACTTACCCCACGGACCTCCTGGCCATCGCGGATAGCTGGATAGTCAAAATAAACTGTACCGTTGACGCTGTCTTCCTCGGGGCTGGTATAGACCTCTCCACTAGGCATGTTGGTGCGGCCATCGCTGTTGATCCAGTGGCGGCCTTTGGTCGTAAAACTGATGTCAGTTCGCTCATTTTTGTAGCGAAACAAGCTACAGTTATTCAAATAGTCGACGATATGCTGTTGCTTGCGGCCTACTTCTTGCCAAGCGGCAATCGGGTCTGGACTATTTAAGCGACAGCCTTGATAGACAAACGCACTGTATTCTGCCAGCGACATGCCGGCCGTTTCCGCCAAGCTAGGGCAGGGAAAAAGGCAGAGGCTGCGTTTGAGGCTTCCCTCAGCAGTACGCCGAGAATAGGTCTGCCAGAGATCCTCCATGGCTTGTTGCCGCAATTTCGCTCTTTCGGGGTACTTTCCCCCGCGCCCCAAATCAAAGGGAGCTTTGATGGCTAGATAGGCCTCGAAAGTTTCCATAGCCTGGCGGTAGGCTATGGGTAAATAGCTGATTTGGTCATCATTTGCTAATTCAAGGAATGAATCCGCCTGTCCATCCATATTCATCTGGATTTCGCAGTGACCGCCCGCTTTAAGGCAGGCGCGATAGATCTCGCGAATCAATGGCTCGGCCAGCGTGGTTGATTGTACAAAGAGCCGTTCGCCCGGCTGAATACTCAGGCAGTAATTGACCAGTAAATGGGCGTAACGAGAGAGTTGTTCTTGAGTCAAGTAATATCCTTTACAAGCTGACGATTAGCAAGCCATTATTTACCATTGTTTAGACAGGTAGGGGTAGCGTTGTTGGTAAGCGGCCTGTACCAGCTCGGTGAGTCGGGTGCGTAACAAATCGATGTTTTCGCGGGTGTGTGCAGAGATAAAGATAGCTTCTTGGCCGAATTGATGTTGCATACTACCACGTAAAGCACTTTCTACCTCCTCGCGACCTTCCTCATCTAGTAACTCATCGTAGTTCTTTTCGCGGAACAAATCGATCTTATTACAAACCAGCAGCGTTGGCTTATCGTCCGCTTTGAGTTCGGCCAGCAATTGTTGTACCGTACGGATGTGGTCTTCGTGTTGCGGGTGGGCAATATCTACTACGTGCAGTAAAATGTCGCTCTCTCGTACTTCATCCAAAGTAGAGCGAAAGCTCTCGATTAGGTGAGTGGGTAGCTTGCGAATAAACCCAACGGTATCACTCAACAAGAAGGGCGTACGATCGAAGGCCAGTTTGCGCACAGTCGTGTCGAGGGTAGCAAAGAGCTTATTCTCGGCAAAAACATCACTCTTAGTGAGCAAATTCATCAGTGTACTCTTCCCTACATTGGTGTAACCCACCAGTGCTACGCGAATAAGTTGTCCACGGGTCTTACGGCGGGTCTCGGCTTGGCGGCCGATTTTATCCAGGTCTTTTTTGAGCTTGGCGATCTTGTCTCGGACAATACGACGGTCCGTCTCGATCTCCGTTTCACCCGGTCCACGCATCCCGATCCCCCCTCGCTGACGCTCCAAGTGCGTCCACAGACCTCGAAGGCGCGGCAGTAGATACTGCATCTGAGCGAGTTCTACCTGCTTTTTGGCTTGTGAGGTTTGTGCCCGTCGCGCGAAAATATCCAGGATCAAGGTGGTCCGGTCTATAATCTTAACCTTCAACTGCTCTTCCAGGATATTCGTTTGCTTGCCACTCAGATCGTCATCGAAGATAACCATAGTGATGTCTTCGTGTCGTTCGATGTAGTCCCCAATTTCTTCCACTTTCCCTTTACCGACGAAGGTGCGATTGTCAGGATGCGCCAGTTTTTGCAGGAAGCGCTTTTGGGTGACCGCCCCGGCGGTGAGCGCCAGAAACTCTAATTCGTCTAGGTGCTCCTGCACCAATTCTTCGGACTGCTGCCCGAGAATAGCGCCCACGATGATGGCGTATTCGGTTGCCTGTTTTTGCCCCGTTTTCTGTTTACCTACGGTCCACTCTGATGCCATGCGTACTTTTTAAATCAAGATCATCCCGCTAGGGGTACTAAAAGACTCATAAGCGACCGATAGTACCAAGAATAACTAAAACAGTCTAGCGTCTTTTGTTTGTACTTCCGCCCGGTACGGGCCCGTCTGGGCAGGTGTATTGGGGAACCGAGACCATCCTAGCAGCGCCAGGTATTGCGAGAAACGAGAGTCGAGATGGATGAAATGCACAGGTCTCGACTCTCGACTCTAG
The DNA here is from genome assembly GCA_039030655.1 of Bacteroidota bacterium. GTDB lineage: Bacteria > Bacteroidota > Bacteroidia > Chitinophagales > Saprospiraceae > Neolewinella. The sequence goes on from JBCCDS010000029.1 coordinate 58,763, forward strand.
GAACCCTGATTTAGTCGGGATGGTCTTGATTCTGCTTTTACACCTGCGGAAGTACCAATTACAAACCCTAAAAACACCAATAAGTTCCCGCCGGAACAGAATCAATCCCTAAACCTATTTACCGCTCCTGACCATATTGCCTCCGCACCCTAAAAGGGTTTTTATTTTCCGGGCAGGACTAGACCATTACGCGACTTAGTCCGTTTACTTTGCAACTCCTCATAAGGAGAGAAGCACCTGAGACGAATTTTCGAGGTTGAATGAACGTAGTAGCTCAGTAGAACTTTTTGATACTTTAATAGAAGTAGTAATAGTCCTGGAGCGAATTTCCCCAGCATTTTCCACGCCCCCAGTTTAGTGGGCATTCCCATGAAAGTAATGAGTGTTTGACCCTCCCCTTGCGATCCCCTCGCAAGTGGAACAATAGTGCCTATGAGCAGTCAGTAGCTCGCCTATTCAAGCTAGGCGTCACTTGACCTCAGCAGCAGTATTGGGGCTAGCTCTATGCACATTTCCTAAGGCTTTATCAAGGGTAGCTACACCCTTTGACTGGCACTGTAATAGCGCAGTGACTTACTGATATCCTATTGCCAATCACCAAGCAACCAACCGAGCGACTGCACATGGTCGCGAGATAATAAACCAACTCAAAGACACGTAATTCAAATGTTTCGTACATCCCAACTACTACTAAGCGGATTAATTCTCTTGCTGCAAATTCCCTCACTTTTAGCCCAGCAATCACTCCGGGCTATACAACAACAACCAACAGCCGTCAACCAGGCTATGATCGATGAAACGGAAGCGGAAAGTCCTCTCTTCTCCGTTTTGCCAGCAGCAGCACGCTCCAGTCAGCTGGCCAGTGAATTATCCGATTACCAGCTCTTGCAGATTAACACAGAGGCCCAATCCGAATTGATCGCTGCCGCTCCCCAAGAACTGCGCTTAGCATTGCCTGCGGGCCCCAATGGGGAAGTCCTGGACTTGCAGCTCGAGCGGGTTCACTTTCTTGCCGAAGGCTTTCAGATACGGGAAGCCATTTCTGGTCAGTTACTGGATGCCAGTGTAGTCGGCCACCATTATCGTGGGCAGCTAGCCAATGATCCCAATAGCGCTGTAGCCTTGAGTATCAGCGAAGCTGGAGGTATTCAGGGAGTAATCGCTCAGGCCGATGGCGGCAATTTGGTCCTTGGGCAAGTAGATGACCCCACTTTGGGACCGGAGACCTACGTCCTCTACCCCGACGAACAACTAGCCGACCAAAACAGCTTCAGTTGCCAAACCCCCGACACCGAAGTAGAATACGATCCAGAAATGCTGCGAATCAACCCCGACCAAGTTGCGGGGCGATCTGATAATTGTGTACGCTTCTTTCTGGAAGTAGACCACGACATCTATCAGGACAAAAACGGTACCGCCGGTGCGGCAGCTTACATCAGTGCAGCATTCAACGAAGTAGCCGCTCTCTACGCCACAATCGGGGTCGGTATTACCATCAGCGAGATCTTGGTCTGGGAACAGCCCAGTCCCTACCAGAGTAGCAGCTCTAGTGGTATGCTGTCTGCCTTTCAGGCTACGCGCACCAACTTCAACGGAGATTTAGCCCAGCTGGTCTCTTATAAAGCCAGTGGCGGCATTGCTATCGTAAATGGACTTTGCCACCCTTACGCTGGCGCAAAGCTGAGTTTTTCCAGCATCCGCAGCAGTTTTGCTGCGACGCCTACCTACAGCTGGACCGTAATGGTTATGGCCCATGAAATGGGGCACCAACTCGGTAGTCAACACACCCACGCCTGTGTCTGGAATGGAAACGGCAGCGCAATTGATGGCTGCCCCAGTTTTACCGAAGGCAACTGCCCCGTCCCCGGTATCCCAGCGGGTGGAGGCAATATCATGTCTTATTGCCACCTGACGCAAGCGGGGATCAACTTCAATGTTGGTTTTGGTCAGCAGCCAGCCGCCGTGATTTACAATACGGTTGCTGCAGCCAGCTGTGTCGGAACGGGCTGCGGTGGTGGCAATCCACCCGTCGGTGGCGGTGGTGGCAACCCGCCCGTTGATCCTCCAGTAGAGGAATGTGAGGACAACATCGTATACCTACGATTGGCTCCCGACAACTACGGCCCTGAAACAACCTGGCGCATCATCGATGGTACTGACGCCACCGTGGCCAGTGGCGGTCCCTATGGTAAAATGCTAGCTGGTACCCTTATCCTAGATACCCTCTGCCTGCCCAATGGCTGTTATAATTTTGAAATGCTGGATAGCTACGGCGACGGGATTTGCTGTGAGTATGGAGACGGAAGTTTCCGAATCACCGATGAAGATGGTCAGGTACTCGTAGATAACGATGAATTTGAGGAGGAGATCAGCGTCAACTTTTGCTTACCCTACACTGAGGAGCCAGGGGGAGACGATTGCGTCAACGTCAGCTTTGTTGACTATCCACCGATTAGCTACGGGATGAATCAGGACCAAGGGCAGATTACCGTTCAACAAAACGGCAATCAAATCTATCTGCGCAATAATGCCTGGAAGGCCATTGAGTTCCCTTACCTGCTGACGCCAGAAACGGTGATCGAATTTGATTTCCGGTCTACGATCGAAGGGGAAGTTCACGGAATTGGCTTCGACGATAATCTTTCCATTTCCTCACAGTTTACCTTCCGTTTGCACGGTACCCAGAGCTGGGGTAACGGCATTTATAATACCTACAACGGTAGCGGACAGTGGCAACACTTCGTGATTCCCGTCGGTGAATACCTACTGGGTGAAGCCTCTCATATGTTCTTTGTAGCCGACCATGATAACGGCCTACGCAACGGTAACAGTTATTTTCGTAATATTAGGGTCTACGAAGGCCAGTCCTGTGACGCTGGCAGCAACCTGAATGGTCAGGCCAGCGCTGAAACAGTGGCACCTTCCGAAGCACTAGGCCTCTGGCCCAATCCTAATCTTGGACGTTTCAACGTAAGTCGACCTTTAAGCAGTCAGGACCTAGGCGGTGAGTACGAAATTGTATCTGCCACCGGTCAGCTAATGCGTAGTGGTCAACTGGAGGCTGGTACAACCAACTGGCAGCTTAATGTGCAGGACTTAACACCCGGCACTTACTGGTTGCGCTACCGTGACGCCCAGGGCGAACATAGCGAGCGCTTTAACTTGCAGCAATAATATCACCTGAAGCCACCTAAGACAAAGACGACCAAACAGCCTGTATCTCAGCCACAATGGTCACGTGATTCAGGTCGCGCATACAGCGAAAATGTCCCTTGGGACAGCTGGCGTGGCCGATCTTAGAGCAAGGCCGGCAGGAGAGCCCTTCGATCTCCTGCCGCCTTGCTCTTTCTGTTGCTTCCTGGCCGGGCAGATAGGGGTACATCCCAAAGTCCGGCACGGTGTTGCCCCAGACGGAAATGATCGGCTTATGAAAAGCCGCGGCGATGTGCATCAGTCCGGTATCGTGGGTAAGCACTACCCTAGCCTGCTGCACCAAGGAAGCCGATTGGCCCAACTTGAAGCTGCCGCAGCTATTATAAACCTGAGGGCCCGCTGCAGTTGCCAGCCGTTCACCAATTTCTTTTTCTCCGGGTCCTCCCAATAAAACAAGGGGGTAGGGGCAAGCCTGACAGATGGCGAGTAGCTGATCTTCGGGCAAGCGTTTAGTCGCATGAGCGGCACCGATTACCATGGCGACATATTCCTGTGGCAAGCCAAATTTGCCCAGCGCAACTACATCTTCCGGTCCCAAAAAATAATCCAGCCCTCCACCGTCATTTTGGATGCCCAATGGCTTCGCTGCCGCCAGATAACGATCGACAATATGTACTGCTGGCAAGCGATTCAACTTGAAGTTGGTCAGCAACCACTTCTGCCAGTTAAGCTTATTGAAGCGGTAGGTTTTGCACTTCCGCAGGTGTAAGTCCAGCTGCCGAGTTCGCAGATTATTGTGCAGATCAATGAGCGTATCGAATCCTTCAGCTTTTAGCTCATCGGTAATCTCCGTCACTTCTTTTTCGATGGTCCACAACTTAGTCAGATAGGGATTGTGTTTCAAGACCCCTGCGTAGGCGCGTTTGGTGAGAAAGTGCACCTCCGCTCCCAGCTGCTGCTGTACGGCTCTGATCACCGGTGTGGTCAGTACAACATCCCCAATGGAGGAAAAGCGGACGATGAGGACTTTCATGAGGGTGAAGGTAAGAACTCCCTGCGGTCGGGGGGACTAGCTCCCTGCGGTCGCCGTGATGACTCGCTTCGCGAGTGGGATTAGCTCCCGATGGTCGCAGTGACTAAATCACAGCGAGCGATTGCGAGCAATCACGCGAAGGCAGCGCCCGAGTTATCACCACGAGCATAGCTAGTTATCACCTTTAAGGGACCACCCGCCCCACCGGATACAGATTATGCGTAGGCTCATAAAATTCCGACCGACGATAAATGAAGAGGAGCTGCCCGTAAGCATCGGCGGCCAGATCGGGATCAGCGGCCTTCGCTGTAGCCAATTCGGCCGCTAGATCAGGATTACTGGCCAACAGTTCTTCGGCAATGTCTTCGAAGACGTAGGGCGAGAAGTATTCCTTCTGCTGTAGGATCGCATCGAAGAAATTCCAGGCAAAGTAGCTATCGGGAGCCTGTGGTTCCAAAGTTTCGACGATGTAGCGCACGCCCGGTTGATCGGTGTAGACCAGATAATCTCCGGCTCGGTAGGTGACTTCGCGGGTAACGGGACGAAGCTGGACATTATAGTGTAGGTAGTGGCCCTCGTAGGGACTATTACGCGACTCGTAGCTATCGATATAGTACTGTTCTACTTCCAGCGTGGTGTCACTGCTTAACTCTTGCAAGACGATACCATTGTTTTGGAGACGCTCAATGACTTCACCCCAGGCGAAGGGGATACAGTACGCAAATGGGCGATCAACGGTAGTTGTGGTACTATAATAGTCATATAGCGGCACGGGTTTGACGTAGGGGGCCTCTCGATCGTAGTAGAGGCGATCCTGGCCAGTAATCGCACTTGGTTTTTGTTTGGCTTCGTAGCCTTTAAATTGGAGCGTGTCGGACCTGCGGGAGTCCAATTCCCAATTCAAAGCCAAGCTATCCGCAGCACGGTCTTGAGCGATTGCTTCAGCTCGGGCCGACTGGATTTTCTCCCGATCGCGAGCCACCAAGTCTACGGCCGACTGCATAAACTGATAGACCGACTCCGAGCGATCGCCAAAGGGCTTGAACATATGGGTCTCGGGCATGAAACCGATGCTGTGATGCAGGGCCGCGTAGCCCGAAGAGTAGCGAGGTAGATCGAGGAAGCCGGCGATCCCTTCATCGGGGGTAGATCGTACATAAACATAGGGGGTCAAATCCCAGCCACGTACGGGTAGATTCTGATAAAAATGCGGCAACATTTCTTCTTTCAGGTAGCTGGCCAATGGAGCGCTGAGTTTGTTATGTTGGGTGGCAATCAGCGTAAGCGTGTACTGATAATCAGCCCCGTTGGAGGTATGGTTGTCGATAAAAACCTCAGGCTGCCAGTCGGTAAATAAGCGGTTGAAGCTACGGGCATTGCGGGAGTCACACTTGATAAAGTCCCGGTTGAGGTCGAGGTTGCGTGCGTTGCCCCGAAAGCCGTGCTCCAGGGGACCGTTTTGATTAGCGCGGCTATCGCGACCGCGATTCAGGACGCCTCCGATGCTATACATGGGAATAAATACCAACACTACTTCATCAGGAAAAGGAAAATCTTCCGGCAGTTGCAGGTAGTCACGCACCAGTCGCATGGTCGCATCTACTCCACAGGGCTCGCCGGCATGAATGGCATTATTGACGAAGAGAATAATTTTATCTGCTGCCCGAGCCTCTTCTGCCGTATTGATGCCCTCATTGGAAAGCGTGCCGTAGAGTAAGGGATAGCCACTATCGGTCATACCGGCCTCCTGCAGACTGAAGCGACTGGGATAAGCCTCGGCCAATTGCTGATAGAAAGCTACAGACTGAGCGTGGGAAGCGGTCGTGTTATGTGCTTCGTCTTGCTCGTAGGGAGTGAGCAGGAATTCCAGGTCAGGATCAGTAGCGGGTTGACAGGTGGTGAGGAAGAGAATAAGGAGGAGGGGGTAGATGGGTAGTTTCATTATTGGGAGTAGAATAGCAGATAGTCGGTAGTAGATAGTTGGGTAGCGACGCCAAAGGAAGTCTCGTAGCGCAGGCCCTCCGAAGTCTGGAGATTTTAGAATTGAGAGTAAGATAGTAGATAGTATGGTAGTAGGTAGCTGGGTAGTATTTTAGGGGGTAGACGAAGAATCGTTGATAGCCTTGGCCCGCGGAAATTGGTCGGTCTGAAATTGGGAGTAACCATCGACCCTGGTGATTTAGCTTGCGGATCTGTTACTAAAGCACTTTATTGTAGTCCATGGCTAATAACAAACTACTCGTCAACGAGCGTAAAGCTGATCTTGGTAATTTTATGGTAGGGCGCTTATTACCTTTTCGTAAGAAACGACAAGTGGGCCCCTTTACCTTTATCGATCATATGGGGCCAGCTATCCTAGGCAATGGTCAATACGTTGACGTAGATCAGCATCCGCACATTGGCCTGAGTACCTTAACCTATCTTTTTGAAGGAGAGATCGAACACCGAGACAGCGTGGGTAGCGTACAAGTTATTCAGCCAGGTGATGTAGGCTTTATGACGGCAGGCAGTGGAGTGACGCATACCGAGCGAACACCACAGCATAGACGTGGCCAAGGCTCTTTTCAGCTACATGGTTATCAAATCTGGGTAGCGCTGCCGCCGGATCAAGAGGAAATGGACCCTCGCTTCGATTATTACCCCGCTGACACATTACCTAATTGGGAAGAAGCTGGTCTGCAATTTCGATTAGTAGCGGGTAATGCCTTTGGCAGAACGGCCACCTTGCAAGGCTATTCTCCGCTATTTATGGTGGATATTTTCGCCCAGGAAGCCAACACGCTGAACCTGCGAGGGCAACTGCAAGGGGAGGTGGCATTCGTGATTGTCCGTGGCGCCATTACAGAGGAAGACATGCGGGTGGAAGCTGGCCAGATGTTGATCAGCAAGACCGATGAGCAATGTGAAATCTGCATGGAGGCCGACACCCGATTGCTCTTATTTGGTGGCGCACCGCTAGGCCAAGAACATTTTCTGTTGTGGAATTTCGTCTCACACAGTAAAGAGCGACTGCAAGAGGCCAAGGAAGATTGGAAGAATCACGAATTTCCCCAGGTACCGGGTGATGAGACTTATATTCCAATTCCAGCTATTTTTGATCGAAAGCGGTGATTTTTTGTTGATATGCAGTTTTAGTAGAAAGAGCTTAGTTGGGTAGAAGTTGATTGAAGGGCGGCAGCGTCCGAGGCATGCCGACGCCAGGATGCTTCCTCCGAGGCCTGGAGCGAATCTAAAAACCAATACTTCTAGACAGCGTTAAGTCAGCGATTACGCTTCCAATAGCTTAGCAGCCATGATCAAAACCGAAAACTTCGCCCAAATTCCCGTTGCTTCCACAAAAGAACTTCGGCAATGGCTGACCGCCAATCATCAGCAAAAGGAGAGTGTGTGGCTGGTCACTTACAAAAAGATTGTGCCCGACAAATACCTCTCTACGTCTGAAGTATTGGATGAGTTACTCTGCTTTGGCTGGATCGATGGTATTCGTCGCAAACTGGATGAAGAGCGGACCATGCAGCTCATCAGTCCCCGCAAGGTGGAACACTGGACTAAGACTTACAAAGAGCGAGCGGCCCGACTGATTGCAGCAGGACGAATGGAGGAAGCCGGCCTGCAATCCATTGCGGCCTCAAAAGCCAGCGGCCTATGGTCTTTTATGGATGATGTGGATGCTTTGATTATTCCGGATGACCTGGACGAAGCTTTGGACAAGCATCCTACGGCAAAAGCATTTTTCACCAACATTAACCCCTCCAGCAAGCGTTTTGTATTGCGGTGGATTAAATTGGCTAAAACCGAAAAGACCAGGGCTAAGCGAATTGCGAAAATAGCCCTGCTGGCGGCTAATGGAGAGAAGTTAAAGGGTAGCTGAACCTTAACTGGAACAATGGTAACACCTCCTCGTTAAGCTATCAGATTCTTCGGATAAAACAAACACACTGATGGCCAAGGCAAGTATTTTAAGCAAGACCTTTGATCGCTTTCTATCCGAAGGTGTCAAGGAACGTAGTGAGCGAATTATCCTCTGGATCGCCATCGTTAGTTACCTCCTTCACCTAGCGATGATCGTCTTGGTTCAGCAAGGGTTTATTGAGCTGGACTCCAAATTCTTCAGCAGCCCGATAGCCGCCATTTACACCCCTTTTTCATTCATCCTGGTTTACGAGGTCTACCTGCTCATTTTCTTTCTCCCCCAGTCGATCACCGTTTACATCGGCAAGCAGTACGAGATCATCACCTTGATTGTGATCCGGCGCATATTCAAAGACATCGCTAACATCAAATTGACCTCTAACTGGTTCCAAAATCAGGATGATTTGCAATTCACCTATGACGTAGTTACCGCGGTGCTGCTCTTCTTTTTGATCTTTCTCTTTTTCAAGAATATCATTCAGTCGAGTAGTAAAAAACGGAAGAAATCCGCCAAGCGAAAAGCAAGGATCGAGCGCTTCGTCCATCTAAAAAAAGCCATCGCTGTAGTCCTGGTCCCGATATTAATCATCCTTGCCTTTTACACCATTTCGGACTGGATCTATGACGTCGTTCGAGATTACCAGAACGGGATTACGGCCTTTAAAAACATCAACAACATCTTCTTCGACGAATTCTTCACGATCCTCATTATCGTCGATGTCTTGTTATTGCTAGCCTCCTTTTTCTATTCCGATAAGTTTCACAAGATTATCCGCAACTCTGGCTTTGTAATCTCCACCATTCTGATCAAAGTTTCTTTTTCTGTGGAAGGGATTGTCAATAACGCCCTCATCATTGGAGCGGTATTATTCGGTTTACTCATGCTACTCATCCACAACCGCTACGAGAAGATGGAGGATGTAAACAAGATCGAAGCGAGCGAGCTTAAATGAGCAATAGCAGCATGAATTTATTTACTATCCGCTTACGGCAGGCCAAGCCCGAAGACCAGCCTCTACTCGAATACTGGGACCAACAAGCCCACGTCATCGCCTCAGATCCAGACGATGACTGGGAATGGGCCAAAGAATTAGCCTACGACCCGCCCTGGCGGGAGCAGCTCGTCGCCGAACTGGACGGCCACCCTTTAGGTTTCCTGCAAATCATCAATCCCGCAGAAGAGGTCACGCACTACTGGGGCGAAATCGAACCACACTTACGTGCCATCGACATCTGGATTGGAGAGGCCGACCAACTGGGTAAAGGCTATGGCACTCAAATGATGCAGTTGGCCATAGAACGCTGCTTTCAAGAAAAAAAGGTCAAAGCTATTCTGGTCGATCCACTGGCTACCAATCAGGGCGCACATCGCTTTTATGAACGACTGGGCTTTATTCGTACCGAAGAACGCGTATTTTCGGGACGATTATGTTACATCTACCGGCTGGATCGCCCAAAATCCAAATCGACGTGAAAAGTATTTATCGACTTCTTTTTTGCTGTAGCTGTTTTATGGCTTTGGCGCCTTTAAACGCTCAAGACTTCCCCGATAGTTGGAGCGGGCACTGGGCAGGCACGGTGGAAATATGGAGTCATAATACCATTATTGACAGTTTCCCCATGTCAGTAACGATTAGTCCTGCCGATAGTAGCTGGGATTACACCCTCGTCTATGATCGCCCCGGTGCAGAACAACTTGATCAACGCAATTACTCGCTGATTACCCTCAATGATAGCCTGGGCCACTACGGCATCGATGAGCACAACAGTATCATTCTAGATAGCTACCTCTTTGGCGATTGTTTCTATTCGCCCTTCAGTGGCATGAACACGGATCTTATGGTCCGGATTTGCCGGATGGGGCCAACGGAACTCAGCTACGAAATCACTTCTACCCATGCTGACCCCATCCGGGAGAGCGGCGGTGGAGTAATCGGCAACGACACCATCATTAGTATCAACAGCTACGAAGTTTTCAATGTCATGCGGGCACGCCTGTTCTTACAACCATAAATGATTACCTAAAATGTCTACCACCGTTTTCGGCCAAGTCGACAACTACCTTTCCAAGCTCTACTCCCTCGAAGACGAAATACTGCTCCAGACGGAGGCTTCCATCCGGGAAAACGGGATGCCAGAACATTCCGTCTCCGCGGTTCAGGGGCAATTCTTATCCTTATTAGTCCAAATGTGCCAGGCAAAACGCATCATTGAAGTGGGTACACTGGGAGGCTACAGCACCATTTGGCTAGGCCGCGCGCTACGGGAAAAAGGAAAGCTGACTTCGATTGAAGTAGCAGCCAGTTACGCAGCAGTCGCCCGTCGCAATATTGAACTGGCCGGACTACAAGATACCGTCGAAATCATCTGTGGAGATGCCCTGGAGGTACTCCATCAAATGGATTTAAAAGGCGAAGTAGTAGACCTATTCTTCATGGACGCTGACAAGCCCAATTACGTCGCCTATTTTGAATGGGCGCTGGCGCACAGTAGGCCTGGATCCCTGATTTTAGCCGACAATGTGATCCGCGATGGCCAGGTACTCGATGCCGACAGCCCGGACGAGAAGGTGAAAGGTGTAAGGGCCTATTTGGACATGCTGGCCAGGGAGGAAAGGGCAACCCATTCGGTGCTTCAGCAAGTAGGCATTAAGGCCTACGATGGGCTGGCGATTTCGATGGTAAAGTAAGTTTTGAATTGTACTTCCGCAGGTAGACCCGGTCGCTGGCCAAATTCCGCAACGCGAAGCGAGGCGGTTTGTCCTGCGACTAAAGCGCTACTCGCAGGACGAACCCTTCGCTTCGCCGCAGGGTATTCGGCCAGCGAGGTCTCGCTTCTACGATAGACCTGCGGAAGTACAAAATACATGCACCTCTAGACCGAAAACTAGATGAATAACTGACCAGGAAGCTTAACAACAGGCACAACTACCGTGTTAAAACAGGTATTTTTACCTATATCTATCCTCCGGCCTAGGCCCTAGCTTTGAAGCGTCTACTTTCCTGTTTTAATACGAGGGAAGCGGACAGCACGAAAATACAGTTACTAAACCCATAATCACATGTCTTTCAAGTATGAGATTCACCCCCGTCTTGGGGTGGCTCGATTGGGCAATAGCCCCACCGAATTTTATCTTTCTCCATTGACTATCGGGGGTTTACCCGTGGCCTGTGACCAGCAGGGAAATGTCTTAAAAGACCGTGATGGAGAACCTCATTTAGTACGCACTTTTAAAGATGAAGTAGGCCGCATCAAACGTCAAGCCGCCAAATTTCAAATTTTCCCCACTGCGGGTGACGGCGATCAGCCACTTAATCTTGCATCGGATGATATTGACCGTATTGAATGGACGGTCCACATTGCTAATAAAAAGCCGATTTGGTATACCTTTTCCGAGTTGCAGGGCAACCTGGAGTTTGGCCCGGAAAACAGTTATACGAAACAGCATATCCCCGTCAACAATCCTGACGTAAAGGGTGCAGCTCGTAAAGCGCTCATCATCGACCCAGGGCCACGTACAGTTTCCCACCTTCATCCCAAGGCCGAATTTTCAAGATATAATATACCTGACGACTATAAGCACGGCTCTTTTCCACCCGTTGCTGAAGGTGGTCAGCAAATTGATAGTCTGGGGGAGCTACGAGTGGATGACCAAGGCAACCTAATCGCCCTCGGCGGCTTCGGTAAAGTAACTGGTACGGGAGACATTACCAGCTTTCGTGGTGCCGCTGGTTACTGGGATGATATTGGCGATGGCTACGTACAGGCGACCATTTACTTCAAGGACGGGACAACCGCTGATGCAGATCCCGCCTGGCTGATGATCGGTAGCCCCAAATACGCTCCGGAGTTGGTCAATATCAGCACTTTACACGATACCATGTACGATGTAGCCATCCGCGAAATGGATGCTGACCCCGCTATTTTCCAGGCAGATAGTGCAACCGGCGACGAATTTCCCCAGGACAATGGCTACACACCACTCAAGGGTTTTCAGCCCGATTATGTGGTAGATTTTGAAACTCAGGTAAAGCCCATCTTTGAACGTATGCAAGGCTATCGTTGGGTAGCAGACATCCCTTATTTGGCCGATTTTGCCAATCCACGCTTCGACCTCACCGATGCTTCAGCGGACAATCTGGCCAAGCGGATGCGCTACTTCAATCTATTCCGAGTACCGGTGCTTCCTCAGGATTACAACGAATGGATCGACAAAGTAAGCTGCGGCCCCAACACCCTTTTTTCTCCTGATGGCATCCCGCTATTGCCGCTGAATTCCGGAGATAATTCCGTGACCAACAGTGGCCCCATTTACAAGTTTGAAACGCTTAAGGCTACGCAATACTTCTTCCTTTATCAGTGGGCCGTGGGTAAATTTGAAGTCGACCCACAAAAGTCGCTTTCTTTAAAAGATCAGTTGGATCAGGCCGATGCGGGCAATTGTGTCGGAGCGCCTTTCTCCCCCGGTATAGAAACGACCTGGATCGTCCGTAATGCGACCATCTACGAAAAGCCTTTACAGCTCAAGCTAGCGCATTTTGAAGGGCAAAATTCCGCCACGCAGCTCTTTTACCGCGAAAATGGATTGAGCACCACGGCCGACGAAGCCGACGGTCTCGGTTGTGAGCCAGGCGACATGACCAAGCGCATGGCTATCCCCTGGCAATCCGATTTCCAGGAGTGTACCGTCCAGACGCCCAATATGACCATTCCTTCGGTCAACCAATTTGCCGACGGAACGGGCATCGAAGTGCCACCGGCTTATTACGTTTACTGGTGGCCGCCGCAAAGTCCGATGCACGTCGTTACGGGTGCGCAGCAGCCGCAAGATCAGGTGTTGGATGCCATCGTTTCCGGCATTGCGGGGCAGCCCATCATACCGGCCGGGCAACGGGTACCTTACCAACGCGGTATCCTCAATCCGCAGGACATGATCGACAGCTGGAGCCGTCTGGGCTTCATCATCAATCAGGGTCCTGAAGACTATCCCTACTTCGTAGAAACGGAACGCAATTTCCAGGCTTTTGGCCAGTTAGCGGCTAATCAGCACGCTGCGCGCATCCTTGCCGTTCAAAACAAGTAGGCCCATGCTACATGATTTCGACATTGTTATTCTCGGTGGCGGTCCTGCAGGGACTGCCGCCGGGTTAACCTTACTCAAGCGGGCGGATGTAAAAGTCGCCATCGTAGAGCAATCCAACTATTCCACGCCTCGCATCGGCGAATCCCTCACGCCCGGCATTCGCCCTTTACTGGAATACCTCGACCTCTGGTCGGTTTTTCAAGGCACTCAAAGCCTGGACGCCTACGGTAGTCAAGCCTGTTGGGGCAGTGATACCTCGAGTAGCCTCGATTACCTCTTCACCCTACACGGAGCGGGCTGGAGCCTGGACCGTACGGCTTTTGATCGGTCATTGGCAGAAGAGTTTCGTCGTCGGGGCGGTCATTTATTGACCCAAACCCAATACTTGGATAGTGAGGAAGATTTGGACTCCCGCTGGTCGGTACGTCTCCAGGAAAACAGCGGTGCAAGCCGAGAAATCAAGGCCAGTTTTCTCATCGATGCCAGTGGCCGCCGCGGCCTGCTTAGTCGGCAACTCGCTACTCCTCGGGTTCAACACGACCAGCTGGTCGGTATCGGCTGCTTTGTCGATCGGGACCCTGCCCGAAAGTACGAACAACAACTCTTGGTGGAAGCCTGTCCCTACGGCTGGTGGTACAGCTCTCCCCTACCCGATAACCGCATGGCCGTAGTCTTGATGACGGATGCTGATCTAGCCAGTCAAATGAAGGCTTCGCGAAGGGAAGTCTGGCTACAGTTGCTCGCAGCCATGCCACAGACTGCTGAGCGCACACGTGGCATCCCATTTTCCGATAAGCCGCGTTCTTTTCTGGCCTTTTCCTCCATTTTAGAGCAGGCTGGCGGTACCAACTGGGTAGCAGTAGGGGATGCTTTAGCCTCTCATGATCCTTTATCTTCTTCCGGTATTCCACACGCGATCAGTACTGGCGTTCACGGCGCGCGGGTGGCGGCCAATACGCTGTACGGCAACGGGCAATTACTGGGCGCTTACCAAGAAAGTGCTCAGGAAGACTTTCGTCAATACCTCCGTACCCGTTGGCAGTACTACACCAAAGAAACTCGCTGGTCTACCCAGCCTTTCTGGCAGCGCCGTACGACTGCATTACAAATGGACCCCGAGCTTAAAATCGAGGCTACAGCGGATTCGTTAGTTCCAGAGACGGTCCATCTTTCTACTCAACAAGCCCAAGAGCTACGAGCACTCTGTCAGGCAGGTTCACCGGCCCATCAGATCGTTCGTCAGTTTGCTGATTTACATCCCGAGCTACCCGATGAACGGATTATTTTGGGTTTACAGGAGATGGTGATAAAGACTTGATTTGTCATACTCGCAGGACGAACCAGTTCCCTACTAGTCACTGTAATTCGGCCAGCGATACAGGCTGACTACAAACTCCAGCTCCTACCGATCTCTGCCAAGGGCACACAACCCCTATAATCACCTGGGACCGG
>JBCCDS010000030.1:0-73221 GCA_039030655.1 Bacteroidota bacterium
AAGTCCTGCCATCAACCTTAATAATGACCGAAACTTTGATAAACAGGTCATGAGCGCCAGTTTTCAGTGGGCGTACCAAAAACAACCATTCGGTATAACTGTATTCGTCTACGTGTTGCTCCGCATCAGAGACGAGTAGGATGTCGAAAGAAGGATTACTGCCCGCATTGGGGTCGATGATTTCGACCTCCATAACTTCAGCTACGGGGATTTGCTCCGTTTTTAGGTCTTCAGTAACGGCTAGGTTTTTGAGCAATTGGTCCAGCTGCTGGGCGATTCTAACCTGGCATTGGTAGCGCTGCTGCAACTGCATCTTACTCGGAATCTGGTAGAGCAAGTGCCCCTCCTTATAAGTGGGAGGCGGTGGTGGCTCCTGGCCAAAATCTGCGACCCGTAAGTGACTGATTAACGCCAGTACGTCCTCCGTCAGTTGATTGTAGAGAATGTCGAGTTCCGTCCGGCCCAGGGTATTGGTCAGCTCTAGATGGCGGATCCGCTCTGCGCGACCGCGTAACAGCAAGATTTGTTTATGCTTGCTTCGCCCGCTGGGTAACTGTTCATCCAGTTGTTCCAGCACGAAGTCCATTCGCTTGACGGTCTCCCGCTGGAGACTTTCTTTGAGTTGTTTTAGCTGTTCTTCGGTCACAAACCTAAAGTTAGGTAAAAGCCGACTTTATACCGGCAGTAGGGCTCAGGCCAAGAGCCCGAAAAGGAGGTATTCGGCAAAGAAGAGGATCCAAAAACCCTGATAGAAACGTGCGATTGACCGCTGATCGTCTATTTGCAGCTGCCTACTGATGCCAAAATAGGCTAAAAGCAGCAGCAGCTGACCAATAGCCAGATAAAGCTGACCTAGTCCCCAGTGCAGATAGGCCGAAACCCCCAGCAAGAGTAAGCCAAATAACCAGGAACCCACGAGCCAGACCCGCTTTCGCCCCCATTTGATCGAGAGCGTGTGAATATTGTAAGCTTCATCACCGGCCGTGTCAGGCAGGTCCTTAAACCAGGCAATGAGCATACTATAGCCAAAGATCAATAGGGTGAGGATTTGTACTTCCGCAGGTATCTCCCAGCTGCCATTTCGATAGTAATTGAAATGCAGAAAGATCAATAGGTTGACCACTAGCCCGCGCACGGCAATGATGCAAAAGGCCGCCCAAAAGTGGAAGCGCTTCAGCCGAATCGGCTGCACACTATAAGCCGTACCAATCAGAAGACTAATGACGACTGTTGCCGTCAAGTAGGGAGGAAATAGCGAGGCTAAGACCAGCGAAAGTACCCCACAAACACCGACAATCCACTGGGCCTGACGGACGGTGTAAGCGCCACTTGCTAAGGGGAGGTAGGGCTTGTTAATTTTGTCGATCTCAATATCCGTCAGCTGATTTAAGCCCGTGATGTAGACATTGGCCAAGAGGCAAGCCAGTAGCGTCCATCCTAATAAGACATAATCATCGCTTGTAACAGCTACCCTTTGCGCCATCAGGAAGAGGGCTATGATACTCAGGCTCGTACCGACCAGCGTATGTAAGCGTGCAAACTGAACAAAAGTGCGGATCATATTGCTCCCTTTTCAGCCCGCAGTATCCCGTAGCGGATACTCCCCATTTTAAAACCACGCTGCATGTAGCGCATGGCCCAGGCGCCCTTAATTGTTCCCCTACCCGAACGGATCAGGCCCGGCCAGTTGCGAGGGTCTAATCCACTTTTTATCACAGCTCCCCAGAACGGGAAAACGGCCTGTGACCAATCGTCAGAACGAATAGCACTCAGACCAGCTGTTTCAGCAGCAGTAGCCAGCGCCGGTATACTCACGAGCGGTGGGAGGTGATATAGCTTTTGTATTTGGGCCAAGGTCTGTTGTTCCTTGGTCACTAAATCCGGTGGGGTAGGGCGGTGGCACCAAGTGGCCATCAGGAGTTTACCTCCTGGTTTGAGCAGGCGGTTGAAGTTTTGGAATAGGCCTTCCTTATCCGCCATATGCTCGGCGCTTTCCATTGACCAGATCAGATCGAAAGTACCATGTTGCTCCGGGTTGATAAGGTAGACGTCCTGTGCGATTAATTTAATTTGTTGCCCTAAACCTGCTTTTTCGCTAAAAACCTTGCCTGCTTTAGCCTGCACCTGGCTCAGGGTGGCACCCAGTGCCGTCGAGTTCGGAAACTTTTGCACCAGATAGCGGCTACTACCTCCCACGCCACAACCAGCGTCCAGGATTCGTAAGGGCTGGTTTCGCTCAGCTAAATCAGGTGCTCCCCACTGAATAAGGGCTTCGATCATATCGAGCTGCGCTTGTTGATGGTCTACTTTTTGCTGACCATCCGGGCCATAATAACCATGATGCATTTGTTCTCCCCAGGTATCCAGCCAGAGCTGGGTGGAACGATTGTAGAATTGGGCAATTCGGGAGTTGAGTGACATGGGAGCAAGATAAGCAGCCCTCGCGGCCTATTGCATAATTCCGAGTAAATTGACCGCTATAATTACTGAAGTAGTATGCCCATCATTACAACGACCAATCCCGCTACCGAAAAAAGCCTACAATCTTACGAAACCTTGAGCAGCACTGCTCTACGAGAAAAAATTAAGCAAGCCACCACCAGCTATTCCTCTTGGCGTAAGCGATCTTTTGCCGAACGTGCCAATTTATTGCTACGCCTAGCTGATCTACTAGAAGAGCGTACCGAACTATTGGCCCAACTAGCAACCGCCGAGATGGGAAAAACCATCACCAGTGCCCGAGCAGAAGTCACCAAATGTGCTTGGGTGTGTCGCTACTACGCCAAGCATGCGGAAGGCTTTCTGAGCCGAGAATACATCGAAACCGATGCCAGTAGCAGTTTTATTACTTACCAACCTCTGGGCTTAATCTTGGCGGTAATGCCCTGGAATTATCCCTACTGGCAAGTCTTCCGCTTTGCGGCACCCGCACTCATGGCCGGCAATGTCGGCTTGTTGAAGCATGCTCCTAATGTACTGGGCTGCGGGGAAGCGATTGCCGAAATTTTTCGAGCTGCGGGTTTCCCAGAGGGCGTTTTCACCCATCTCATCGTCGAGACGGAGCAAGTAAAAGATATCCTACAAAACGAGCAAGTTCGAGCCGCCACTCTAACCGGTAGTGAACGAGCTGGCAGTGCAGTAGCGGCTGAGGCGGGCAGGCAAATCAAAAAGACCGTATTGGAGCTAGGCGGCAGTGATGCCTACCTCATCCTGGAAGATGCTGATCTGGAGGCCGCCGCTACGGCTTGCGCTACGAGTCGCTTACTCAATGCTGGTCAGAGTTGTATTGGGGCAAAACGCTTCATCGTTTTGGAAGCCGTTTACGATGAATGGCTGGCCTTATTCAAAAATAAAATGGCCAGCGCGCAGCTGGGAGACCCACTGGATGAAAACAGCGATCTCGGTCCACTAGCGCGAGAAGATTTACGCCGCAGCTTGCACCAACAGGTCACGAAGAGTATTGAATTGGGAGCTCGATGTATCCTGGGCGGGGAAATGCCGAAGGGGCAGGGCGTCTATTATCCTCCCACTATTCTAGTAGATATTCAAGCCGGTATGCCTGCTTATCAGGAAGAGCTTTTTGGCCCGGTAGCTGCTGTTTTTAAGGTAGCGGATGAAGCTGCGGCCATTCGTTTGGCCAATGATTCACCTTTTGGTCTGGGTGCTGCTGTGTTTACCCGTAATCGGGAGCGGGGAGAATACATCGCTGCTCATCAACTGGAAGCCGGCTGCTGCTTCGTCAACGGATTTGTCAAATCTGATCCTCGCTTACCCTTTGGAGGTATCAAAGTGAGTGGATACGGACGGGAGCTGTCCCACTTGGGTATTCGTGAGTTTACTAACACCAAAACCGTCTGGGTGAAGTAGACTCTATCCAATTACAGTATCCAATAAATCAGGCCACCAATCAAGACTGCCGTTAGGACCAATACCCCAATTTGCCATTTATTAAGGGGCTGCCGCGGGCCTTTGATACCACGCAATGGAGCCAGCAAATGGGCGATGAGGGCCATTGGAATAAATAAACCACCAAAGAAGGAACCGATCAACAAACGGAAGAAAAACAAGATTCTACGACCCAGGCTCATTTTGCCACTTTCTTCCTGGTCTTGCCGGGCCTGTTGGGCCACCGCTTCAGCATTGGGGCTTAAGCCTGGGGCCGGCTTAGTGCCGATTAGAGCAATGCCATAACGTTCATTTTTCTGCCAGTGAGGTCGCACGTAGGTCCATTGTAGGTCAGTAAAGCCGGCTTCCTGATACCAGCGGTGATAGTCGGCTTCCGGCGGAAACAGCATCCAGGCATTGGCAATGAACTTGCTGATGGCATTTTGGGGCTCTATTGGCCCGATCATAAGCGCTTTCCCTCCTGATTTTAGGACGCGGTAAGACTCATTGATACCCTGTTGAGGGTGCGGCCAGTATTCAATGCTCCCCGCCGAGACGTAGCGGTCAAAGCTATCCGTAGGGTAGGGGATATCTTCGGCATCGCCTACCTGGAATTTACAGTCCTGTAAAGCCGTTTTAGCTTTAGCGTGACTCATCTGATGTGGGCTCTGGTCTACACAACTGACGTTGGCGGCCGGTACCCGTTTGACGATACCTTCGGTAGTGAAGCCAGTTCCTGAACCAACATCAATGACCTGAAGTTGGTCGGCCTGCGTCCAGCCTCCTTGATCTAAAGCAGTTTCTCGCATGTGCTCCGTCCAGAACAGGGGGTTAACCAGCTTGTCATAGAAGATCGATAAGTAGCGATAAAACCAGTAGGCTTCCCGCTTGTGCTGCATCAGACGCATAAATGGATAATTGGTGGGTTGCCAGGGGGCAAATGATCGAGCTAAGATAAGCGAGCGAGGATAGTTTCATTACCGCGTACGGCCTGGCCGATTTCGACTAAGATTTCCGCATCGAGCGGGAGAAACAGATCAACCCGGCTGCCAAATTTAATGAAACCCATATCTTCTCCCTGATTAACTGACTGGCCCTGTTTTAAATAATTAACAATTCTACGAGCAACTGCGCCGGCAATTTGTCGCATCAGTATTTTTTGCTGCCCCGTGTTGTAGACTACGGTCGTGCGTTCGTTGAGCTCGCTGCTTTTGGGGTGCCAGGCCACCAGGTATTTGCCGGGATGGTAAACACTGTAGTCGATTTTGCCACTGACGGGGTTGCGATTGACGTGTACATTGAGTGGCGACATGAATATGCTCAATTGGCGGCGCTGATCCTGAAAGAACTCCTGCTCTTCGGTAGCTTCGATAACTACTACTTTTCCATCGGCTGGAGCATAGATGAGTTGATTGTCTGCCTGAGCAATGGTCCGCTTTGGATTGCGAAAGAACTGCAATACTAGCAAGTAGAAAATGATACTGATCGCTACCAAACCATAGGCTAGGTAGGACCAAAGTTGAGTGGTATAGCCGTCAGACTGTGGCTGGGTGGTTTCCTCAGTGCTTGGACCTGCGGAAGTCCAAAAAACTAAGGCATTAAGTAGGATAAGTCCAGCAGCAAGTACGATTAGTAAGCGACGCCCCTCTGGATGTATGCGAAATGTAGCCATGCCCGGCAAAAATGCTGATTAGAATTGGAAAGCGCAGTATGCTTACCTAATTATTCTCGACCAGTAATAAAGTATCTACCCGCAATTCTAGTTGGAAATAAGACTCGATTCTCGCTAACTCATCGGCGCGCTCACGGGCTCTTCCGCCGGCTTTACGCGAGATAACTAGCAGGGGGAGGTGGTCTAGCTCAAGGGCTAACTCGTCAAGATCTGAGCGTTGAACCTGGCCGAGGGTAATGCTTTCCAGGCGGGGAAAGGCCAGACGGGCTTTTTCGCTAATGATAACCAGTTCGCTACTGTCTACCCGAAAGCGGCTTATTTCCTCGTTGAGGTTTTCCAGTTCTGACTGCTGTTTTTCCCAGGCAGCCTGTAAACTACTCACCTCATCACGAACCTGGCCTAAATTGGTAGCTTGGAAGCTCTCCAGCCGGTTCAGCCGTTCAATGTTTCCGTAAGGATTGAGCAAGGGAAGGATGTAGGTATTACTGACGTTGTAAGGGGGGCTTTGCAGGACTGAATCGAAATAGGGTATAGTATCGGGACTGAAATTGGTGGTGGTTAATTGCAAGACCAGTCGGGTGGTGTCTTCTGATACCTGTAGTAAGGTGTGTTCGGCACAATTAGTGGAAAAGTGCTCATCGACGAATTGCTGTACACCGTGTTTAATACGTGTTTCGGCCAGCACTTCGCGCAGGATGAAGAAGCCCGGGATGATAATCAGGATGCTGAAGAAGGCGATAAGTAGTTTTGATCGTCTGGCTTGCTTGCGATTGAGATAGCGCCGGTAAGGGAAGCGCAACAAGCGGATGATGATGTAGGCCGTGGTCGCGATGAAGAAGCTATTCAGGAAAAAGAGGTAAAAAGATCGCGCGGCAATATTCCAGTCTCCGGTGGCAATGCCATACCCACTTACACAGAGTGGCGGCATTAAGGCTGTAGCAATGGCTACGCCCGGAATGGCATTGCTCTGATCGGCTCTGGTTACGGAGATAATACCCGCCAGCCCCCCAAAAACAGCAACTAGGCCATCCAGCAAGTTGGGGTTTGTCCGTGCCTTAATCTCATCGGTAAACTCAATGAGAGGCGTGAAAAAAAAGTAAAGAGTACTGGTAACCAAGGCAATCACAATCGCGATGCTGAAATGGAGTATGGACAGCCGGAGCATATCGCGATCATTGGTGCCGACGCCCAGCCCGACGCCAAGAATCGGACTCATCAGCGGGGAGATCAACATCGCTCCGATGATGACCGCTCCAGAATTGAGGTTGAGGCCTAGCGAAGCAATCATGATGGAGCAGATCAACATCCAGGCATTACTGCCGCGCATCAGCTTACCCGTCTTGATGCTTTTAATGGCCTGCTCGCGGTCCATGCCTTCGCGCAGATCGATTAAGTCATCGAACCAATCCTTTAAACCAGCCCATGCGGCCTCCCAGAAATTATCGGGAGATTCTTGTGGTGAGGGAGCGGGTGACGGCGTGCTGGAGGAGCTTTCGATAGGACAGTTGAGTTAACGAAGGATTAATTGAGTAAGCCATCTACCATTTCTAAACGTCGATCGCTCATGCTGGCAAGCTCTTCATTGTGAGTAACTATAATAAAAGTTTGCTTAAAATCCTGGCGAAGCTGAAACAGCAATTGATGCAAGTCCTGGCTGGAACTGGTATCGAGGTTGCCGCTGGGCTCATCGGCAAATACAATGGCTGGGTGGTTCATCAGTGCCCGCGCCACAGCTACGCGTTGTTGTTCCCCTCCGGAGAGCTGGGAGGGTTTGTGGTCCAGTCGTTCTCCCAGGCCTAGGTAATCCAACAATTCTTTAGCCCGTTTACGAGCCGCCGCTTCCGTTTGCCCAGCGATGAAAGCAGGCATACATACATTGTCGACTGCATCGAACTCTGGCAGTAGGTGATGAAACTGAAACACAAAGCCAATGTGCTCATTGCGAAAGGCCGCCTGTTTGCGTCCATTGAGCTGACTAACGTCCTGGCCATCAATAATGAGTTGACCGCCATCAGGCCGATCCAGAGTCCCTAGAATATGAAGCAAGGTCGATTTTCCCGCCCCTGATTTTCCTACGATAGAGACGATCTCCCCAGCGTTTACCTCGAGATTAACACCTTTAAGAACGTGTAATCCTCCGTAAAATTTATGAATATCTTTTGCTTGGATCATGCGCTTTAATCAAATACGATGGTGCGCCTGCCAAAGGGCAAAACGCGGTGTTGCAGATGCAAATAAACAGCTTTACTGAGAACTCGTTTTTCAATGTCTTTCCCGAGCCGTTTCAAATCAGCTACCCCTTGGCGGTGACTAACTGCGCTTACATCCTGAGCAATGATCGGACCTTCGTCGAGATCAGAAGTAACGTAGTGGGCAGTAGCTCCAATCAACTTAACCCCACGTTCGTAGGCAGACTGATAAGGACGCCCACCTTTGAAAGCCGGTAGAAAAGAATGATGAATATTGATAATCTGATTTTGGTAAGCAGCACAAAAATCAGCGGAGAGAATTTGCATATAGCGCGCGAGAATGACCAGATCTATTGCTAGTTCTTCTAAAAGTGCACGTTCTTTAGCTTCTAACGCTGCTTTGTTCTCCCGATTGACGGGGAAATGGTAGAAGGGTATTTTAAATTGCTCAGCGATGTAGGCCAGACTTTGGTGGTTGGAGATAATGGCGGGGATTTCGCAATTTAGCTCACCGGTAGTGTGCCTTTGTAATAAATCGTACACACAGTGCGAAGCTCGGCTGATGAAGATCGCTACTCGCGGTTTGCGATCGGAGAAATGTAATTGCCAGCTCATCTGATAGCGCTCGGCAATTAGCGTACCGAAATAATCGCCGATCTTTTCGCGTGGAATCAGAAAACCATCCAAGTCCCAGGAAATACGCATGAAAAAGACCGATTGTTGGTGGTCGACGTGCTGATCGAGACTAAGAATATTACCTCGATTTTTGTACACAAAATCGGTAACAGTATTTACTAAGCCCTGTTGATCTGGGCAATGAATCAGAAGTATTGCGTGTGGAGCACTCATAGCTGAGGTCAAGATATTAAGAAAACGCTAACTTGGGCGGGCAAAATAAGCGCAGGGGCCTAAAGCGTTAGACACCAAACTATTTAAACATGCGTCAATTTCGAAAGTGGGGCCTATCCCTGCTACTCGGTTTATTCCTTGCTTCAGCCTTGACGGGGCAGACGAGCTTCCCAACTATTGATGTTGTACAACTCGATGGTAGCAACGTAGGCTTGGATGAACTTATTGGACAGGGTAAACCAACGGTGGTCGCGCTATGGGCTACCTGGTGCCAACCCTGCCTAACGGAATTGGACCATATGAAACCCTATTTCGATAAGTGGACGGGGGATTACGGAGCTGATGTTTTGGCTATATCCGTTGACCAAGGCTATCAAATGCGACGCATCCAACCATTAGTAAGACGGCGAAACTGGCCTTATTCTATAGTATTAGATACCCAAAGAGAATTGCAAAGCCTTTTGGGGATCAATTCTATTCCGCAGTTGTATATTCTCGATGGTGAGGGGCGAATCGTAGCTTCTTTCAGCGGGTTTGAGAACAACCGCCCACAACAAGTAGACGAAGAACTTGTCCAACTTAGGGCTCGGCGCTGATGGAAGAGGACCCATCTTCCCGGTCCCGTTCTTTTGCTTTAGGCGGTATACTTTTAGTTCTTTTAGGCGCAATTCTGTTTAGTACCAAGGCGGTTTTAATCAAACTAGCTTATCAATACGAGGTAAGTAGCATTAGCCTACTGGGTTTACGGATGTTTACCGCCCTTCCTTTTTTTCTGACCATTGGTTATTGGCAGCGCCGCCGTGATCCCGATCGGGTGCCGCTACAGCGAAGACAACTGTTATTCATTATCCTGTTGGGGTTATGCGGCTATTATCTAGCTAGCTATACCGACTTTTTGGGCCTGCGCTATCTCAGCGCCGGGATGGAGCGACTAATACTATTCACCTATCCAACCCTGGTTTTACTTATGGGCTGGCTACTGTATGGTCGAAAGATCAGCCGCCAGCAAGCCTACGCCACCTTACTGGCTTATCTGGGAATCGTAGTGGCTTTTAGTACCGCTGATTGGAGTGGCGGAAGCAATTTTGGTCTAGGTGCCAGTCTGGTTTTTTTTAGCGCCTTTAGCTATGGCGCTTTTGTTGTCGGCAGCGGAGTATGGGCACCTAAACTGGGTAGTATCCGGTTTAATAGTCTGGCTATGACCGCCGCGGCCACTGGAGTAATCATTCAGGTGCTGCTGCAGGGAGCCCCAATATTTGGATTGGCCTGGCCTGTCTATGGCTATGGCATCGCCATGGGCATATTTGCCACAGTTTTGCCGTCCTACATGATGACGGAAGGCATCAAACGTATTGGGCCTGGCACCGCGGCCATTATGAGTTCCATTGGACCAGTCGCCACCATTATCCTGGAATACCTCTGCCTGGGTGAAGTAATGGACGCAGCACAATGGATAGGCGGAGCATTGATCATTACTGGCGTAGTCATCATCGGTAGATCAAAAGCACGTGCTCAAGTACGCAAATAGTAATTACATTAATGCGCCTCGCTCCGGCCCTTCGAGTTCCTACCCGACTACCGACTAAGCCTCGCTCCAGCCCTCCGAGGTCCTACCCAACTAAGAGACTACCCAACTACCGACTACCCCCGCTAGCGGACTCTCAAAGGTCTTGCACTTCGTTCCAGACCCTTCGAGGTCCTACCCAACTACCTAACTAAAAAACTACCCGACTAATCCTCCTCCTCGATCTCCGCATCGTCGATCAGCGCGTCTCCATCACCATCGGCATCACCGAAGCCCAAGATATCCCCTCCTTTTTCCGGTGATTTGTATTCGGGGTCTTGCTGTAACTTAACTTCTTTACCGCCCTCGTCATGATAATCACCATCGGCGTAGCGGGCGGCCCGATCAAAGAAAGAATCGGAACCCGTAAGGGTGGACTCACTCGTGTCGCGCTCAGCTTCCTTACCATCAAAGGCTTTAGCTTTGGCTTCTGCCTGGGCAGCGGCTTCCTCTGCCTTGGCGATAGTTTCGTCCATCGACTCTTGTTCCGCCGCAGCGGAGGCGCGGTCAACCAGATCGTCGAATTTTTCTTTCATATCCGCGCCGGCCTCAGCAGCTTTAGTCAGCAGCTCATCACCTTTTTCAAGCACTTTGCCACCAACCTTTTCGCTGAGGTCGCCAATTTTTTCCCCGAGTCGTTCAGCAGCTTCTTTGACTTCTACTCCAGCCTTGGCGGCTTTGTCCAGGGTAGCGTCGGCTGCTTTTTGGAAGGAAGAGGGCTCCTGAGGAGCGTGAGGGTCGGGCTCCAATCCTTCTTCAAAATCAAGAGGGTCAGAACTTGTTGGCGCAGCCGGATCAGGGACCAATTCTTCTTCCTCTAAGTTAATATTGAGATTTTGTTGTTCCGCTTGGGAGGTCTCGTCGCTGGTATTGAGCTCCGCCCAGCGATCGTTGAGCCAATCTCCAGCCTTCTCCGTGGCATCGCTTCCTTTTTCGTAGGCCGTTTCAGCCCCCGATTGGATCTTGTCACCCAGACCGCTCAGGGCATCTTTCCCTTTTTCGGCCAGGTCTCCAGCTTTGTCGACCAGATCTTCGCCCAGGTCCTTGGCGGCGTCAACGGCTTTGCCTCCCTGATGTTTAGCAACAGATTTGGCGCCGAAAAAAATACGTTTGAGGTCTCCAAAAATGGACATAGAGCTAGCTGGTTTATAGTTAGTGTCGGCAAGATAAGGCTTGTCGAGCTATTTATTCGTCGATCATTCTCCTTGGAATATCGACAAAAGTGGCGTCGTGATTGGCTACAGACTTCATTTGCAATAAATCTAAATGAAATATGTGTCGCCGATCTTATTCTGAGGAGGAAGACCCCAGAGCCAAATTTTACCGCCAGTTACAATCGATAGCTAAACTGATTCTGTTCTTTTTAGCCTTGGGGATTTTCATGGACCGCGACTTTTTTGACCTGGCGCGCACCATTTTCTATATCTCAGCTGTATTTTTTGCCATCAAATTTGTCAAAATAGAAGGATTGCCCGGTACTAAGGGTTGGTTGAGTGATGATTGGAAAGCCTGGACGCAAGAACGCTACGGTCGTGAAAAACCTCCGGTGGACGTAAAGGATAAGGACCTCGTTTAAGTAGAAACCCTTATTCTTACCTATTGACACTACACTACCCATTATTCATCAACCTCACTAACTATCATGTCTAAGCGAAAAAAGGAAGCCTGGGAGCATATGAGTCTCCGAGAACGTCGTGCTGCTTTTCGTCGGCATCTTCGGGTTTACCTGGTGATGTGTCTATTCTTTTTTGGTGTCAATGCCGCTACATCTTACGGCAATTGGTGGTTCTATTGGCCGATTCTCGGTTGGGGCTTAGGGGTTGCTATGCAAGGGGTCTCTGTCTATGGTCCATTAGCAGACAAGGAGGATGATCTCGCCCAGAATGAGTGGGAAACCCGCTCCTTAAATGCTCCGGATGAAAGTCCCGAAAGCCTTGAATTACCCGAGCTGGATAAGCGCTATCAGGATGATGAGTTAGTCTAATTTTGTACTTCCGCAGGTGTACAGGTCGCTGGCCGAATCCCACTGGCCGAAGGGTAGTGGTTCGCCCTGCGACTAAAGCCAAGGTCTACTCGCTGGCCGAGCCCTTCGCTATCGCTTTGGGAACTCGGCCAGCGAGAGACCTGCGGAAGTACAAAAACTACGGCAAATAAAATGCCGGACGCAGAAAATCCTCTACTCCAATCACTTTTGGCCCTGCTGGAGTTAACCTGCGGGCTTCCAGTAAACTAGCACGTCGATGGGGCGCATAATCCGGGCTGTCGGGTAATAGCGACTGTTCGGTCACGTAGCCATTATCGGCCCCGGAATGAACGAATCGACCTGCTCCGCTGTAGATACCAACGTGCGTGATGCGGTGGCTGCCATCGTCACGTAAGCGGCCGAAAAACAGCAGATCGCCAGCCTGCAATTGACTGAGTTCTTCGTCTAATTCGACGGCTACCCCAGCTTTGACTTGTTGGCTGGCGTCTCGCGGAATAATAAAACCATTGAGGTAGAAGCACATTTTAGTAAAGCCACTGCAATCGACGCCTTTACCACTGGTGCCGCCCCAGAGATAGGGCAGGCCCAAAAACTGCTGGCGGTAATCAAGTGGTTTGGTAGCTGCTGATCGTTCGGCCCAGGCAAAGCTGGGTAGTAATTGACCGGGGGGCAGATAAGCTATTCGGCCATCGGGCAGTTGGACGCGATCCCAGCCCGCTTCGGTTGCCTCAAAACTAACTAGTACTCCTGCGGTAAGGTCCAGCAAAGGAGTACTGTTTTGATTAGCCGCTGCATAGGCAAATCCATGAGTTCCGATGTAGAGTCGTAGGTCTTTTTCGAGGTATTCGGTCAGAGCGGTTGCATCGAGGAACTGGATAGCTCCCCGGTCTAGCCAGGCCAGATAATTATCTGGAGCACGCACTAGATACCAATTGTCCTGCCGGCTAAGAATCCGCAACGGACTACCGAGTAACAATTGGGTGGCCAGCTCCTGACTATGACCTGGTTTTGAGCGCAGATTAGCAGTGGATACTTTTACGACGCCGTAGAGACTGTCCTTTAGCGCCGGGCTAGGGAAAACGGTACCACTAAAGCGCAGCGGAATTTCGGCAGCCTCAGCTCGTTCGAGCAGGGCGTCGATGGCGGCTTGACTAGTGGAGGTGCCTTCCAGGTCGATGTACTGATCAGGCGTTGCATTCGTTGGGTCGGAAATCGTGAGTGCTAAGCGTTCGTCGCGACTATCGGGAGCATAGGTAGCCTCAACCTCCTCCAGTAGCTCATGTAAGCGGTCCAATTGACGCTCTCGCTCAGGGTTTCGCTCAGAATTAAAGTCACAGCTTGCTAAAAGCACGCAACAAATCAAGGAAAATGGTTGTATGTATTGACAAAGCATGCTTTTAGGTATACATTTGTAGGACTTAGTGCGGTAACGACCGCCAAATTACGATTAGAAACGAAGCTGTTTGCTGAAGGCTTTAGATTTTTCGACACCCTCCATACATTTTCTTCGAGCTTCTAATTTTGTATACTGTTCAGTTGAGTGAGTATTTTTTGATAGCTACATATTCATGTTAGTTGTTTCGGCTTACCAGCTTTTTCTTCATCCTTTGTTTTTGTTTTATGAATTTATTTGTTGCCCGGCTAAGCTGGGATACTGACGAGCGTATGCTTGAGGAGGCCTTCTCAGAATACGGTACTGTAGAGTCGGTTAAGATCATCATGGACCGGGAAACCGGTCGTTCACGTGGATTTGGTTTTGTTGATATGCCCAATGACGAAGAGGCGCAAGCTGCGATCGATGCACTCGATCAGTCACAGCTTGATGGCCGCGACATTGTGGTAAAAGAAAATACGCGCAACCGTGACGAAGGCGGTGGTGGTGGCTATCGCGGTGGCGGTGGTGGCGGCGGTTACCGCGGTGGCGGTGGCGGCGGTTATCGCGGCGGCGGCGGTGGTGGTTACCGCGGCGGTGGCGGTGGTGGTGGTTACCGCGGCGGCGGTGGCGGCGGCTATCGTGGTGGCGGTGGCGGTTATGATCGCGGTGGTGGCGGCGGTTACGACCGTGGCGGACGCGGTGGCGGTGGCGGTTACGACCGTGGCGGACGCGGCGGCGGTGGTTATGATCGCGGCGGACGCGGTAGTGGCGGCGGTTACGATCGCGGCGGCAGCGCCTATGATCGTGGCGGCAGTGCTTACGACCGCGGTAGCAGCGCCTACGATCGGGGCAGTAGTGCCTATGATCGCGGACGCAGCGCTTACGATCGCGGTAATAATGATAATAGCCGTAACCTTGATGACGGCGAACGTCGTCGTCCACGGATTCGCCGCGATGACTTCGACAGCAAATCCTCCGGTTCCGAAGAAATGGACGATTAATAGTCGAGCCTACTAGCTGCTTTTAGGCACTATGTAAGGTTTGCTAACAAAACATTTACCAGCTAACCGTTCTTTTAACGGTTTAGATTGGGAGGGTAGTGAAGCCTGCTTATCTTTGGTTTAATAGTAAACTGAAGAAACTTAAGTATGCGTTTCACTACCCTTTTTTTATGGGGCCTGTTTCAACTGGCCTCAAGCCCTCTTTGGGCCCAGTTAATTACTTCCGACCCGGCTGCACCGACAGCCGATCAATCCATCACTATCTTCTTTGATGCGAGCTTGGGGACGGGCGGATTAGCCGATTGTAACTGTGATGTCTACATCCATACCGGCTTGATTACCAACGAATCTGCTAATCCTTCCGACTGGCAATATGTACCTACGGTTTGGGGACAAACCAACCCCGACTGGCAACTGACCCCAGTCGACGGCCAACCCAATTTGTATTCCTACACATTTAATCCAAGTCTGCTGGACTATTTCGATGTTCCCATGGGAGAAACCATCGAGCAACTAGCCATGGTATTTCGCAACGGAGATGGTAGCCTCGAAGGCAAAGGAGATGGGGGAGGCGATATCTTTATCAATATTTTCGATAGCGCTGAATTCAATGCGACCATTTCCAGCTCCCTTCAGGATGGTGATGTACTGCCATTAGGTCAAAGCATGAATTTCTCTGGTGCTACTACTCAGGATGCAGACTTACGTATTTACGATAACGATCAATTGGTAGTCAGCGGTACCGGTATGGAATTAAGTGAAAGCTTTACTTATACCAGTAGTGGGGGACATACGCTGCGCTTCGAGGCTGAAACCGAAGATGGCACCATACTCAGCGAAGAACTAAGCTTTACCGCTGAACTGGTCGTTGAATTTACCCAACCCAACAGCTCGGTTATTCCCGCCGACCCTAGTGAATCCTTCCCTTACTCTGCGACCTCTTATCTTCCGCTAAGCCTGAATGTCGATTCTGACGGGACAATAGATATCGTTGACGGAGGACTGGCCGAGGGTACATTTACCGTTGGTGAAGCGAATGGGATTTACCAGCTAATTGTCTCGGCAACCCACGAAGGAGAGCAGGCCGCAGATACGCTTAATTTTATCGTAGGAGGACCGTCATTTCAGCCGGTACCTGGAGGTTTTGAGCGGGGAATAACCGTGACGGGGCCCAATAGTGTCCACTTGCAGCTGTTCGCCCCGGGGAAATCAGACGTTTTTGTAGTGGGTAACTTCAATGGCTGGACGCCGACCTTAAATAGCCGCATGATTCGTGGAACTGACTCAGGCACCTTTTGGATAAACTTGGACAACATCAATGTCGAGGATTTACTTTTTCAGTATCTCGTCGATTACGATCTGCAATTGGCCGATCCTTACAGCACCCTGGTATTGGATCGTGGAAATGATCCCTTTATTGGAGAGGAGACTTTCGCAGGTATTCCGGCTTATCCGCAGGGCGGCCTTGGGATCGTCTCCTGGGTACGGATGAATGCACCGGAATATGTGTGGCAGCATACGGATGTCGAACTGGTAGAGGAAGAGCAGTTAGTAATCTATGAACTACTACTCAGGGACTTTTTTGAAGAGCATTCCTACGCTGCCCTTCAAGATACCCTGGACTATCTGGAGCGCTTAGGTATTAATGCCATTGAGCTTATGCCCGTCAACGAATTTGAGGGGAATATCAGCTGGGGCTATAATCCCAGTTTCCACATGGCCTTGGATAAGTACTATGGATCGCCTGAAGATTTCAAAGCAGTGGTTGATGCTTGTCATGCCCGTGGTATAGCCGTAATTGTGGATGTGGTGTTTAATCACGCTTTTTCCCAGAGCCCGCTGGCACAGCTGTGGTGGGATGAGGAGAATTTCCGCCCTCGGGAAGACAACCCTTACCTCAATGTGACTCCCAAACATCCGTTCAACGTCGGCTATGATTTTAATCATCAAAGCCAGGCTACCCGTAGATATGTGAAACGCTGTATCGAGTTTTTTCTGGAGGAATACCGCATTGATGGTTACCGATTCGACCTGAGTAAAGGATTTACCCAGGTCGATTATGGAGATGATGTTGGTGCCTGGTCGAGCTATGACCCTAGTCGTATTGCTATTATTCAAGATTACGCAGATGCCGTCTGGGCTGTAAATCCCAACGCCTATGTCATTATGGAGCACCTGGCTGTAAGTACCGAAGAAGACGAATTGGCGCAGTACGGCAACGGGATGTACTTCTGGTCGGGCTTTAATCCGCACGACCCTTATCTGGAAGCAGCTATGGGATTCGGTGGTAACCTCAGTGAGGTTTTTGCGGAAAATCGTGGCTTTAGTGGAGAGAATCTAGTCGCCTACATTGAGAGCCACGATGAGGAGCGACTCGTGTTCAAAACTTCTTCTTTTGGCAACAGCTCCGGTAGCTATAATACCCAGGAATTAGCCACTGGCTTAGAGCGGTCAGAGTTGGCAGCAGCTTTCTTTTATACAGTACCGGGGCCTAAAATGCTTTGGCAATTTGGAGAGTTAGGCTATGATTTTTCCATCAATTATTGCCCAGGAGGTGGTATCAATAACGACTGCCGCACTGATCCCAAGCCCATTCTCTGGGATTACCAGGAAGACCCCAACCGACAGTCGGTCTACAATACCATCAGGGGCTTGCTGTACCTACGTAATAACTATGGCACCTTCCATACCAGCAACTATGAATACAGCCTGGCAGGGAACACTAAAAGCATCCATTTAATCCACCCTGATTTTGATGCAGCCGTAGTCGGTAATTTTGACGTAAACGCGGCTAGCTTGACCAATCCTTTCCCATCAGCTGGTATCTGGTACGATTATTTCAGTGGCGAATCTATTGAGGTTAACGATCCCGCGGCAGCTATCAATCTGGAGGCAGGGGAGTATCATCTTTATTTAAGTGAAGAGATTGAACTACCCGGCGGCGGTTTAGGAGCCACTTCGCTTCGGGTGGTAAACCCTGAAGAATTTCAATTTGAAGTTAGCCCAAATCCCAGCGATGGACCGCTGCAAATTAGTTTTAGTCTCGACCAGGCCGAGACGATTTATCTGGATCTTCTCGATCTGCAGGGGCGTCAACTATCACGCTTAGCTGCCAGTAGCTATCAGGCCGGTGAGCAGCAGCTCTCTCTGAGTCTAGACTTACCGGCTCAGACCTATCTACTGCGATTGCAGGTGGGTAATCAGTTTACGACTAAACTATTGGTGATCAAGTAATTATCTTGAGCCTCTGCGTGATTTGTTATTATCTTGCTTAGACGGCTGCTCAACTACAATGGTAGACCGGAGCAGTCGTCTAAGCAAAAAACAATGAAAGTCAATACTCTTCCACTATTTGCTTCTATGGCCCTGCTATTAGTAGTCGTCAGCTGTAGAAGAACAGCTCCTGCCGTAAGTTTTGATCCGGCACAGTTACCACCAGCACCAAGCTGTGCTCCTCAGGTTTCTGACCAGCTTTGGTATGCAACCGATGAGGTGGCCCCCCTTTTTGGTGATTTGGGAGCCTATCGATTTCCTGTTTCCTGTACGAACGAATTGGCTCAGCGCTACATCAGTCAGGGGCTACTCTTAGCCTATGGTTTTAACCATGCGGAGGCGGCCCGTTCTTTTCATTCGGCTATGCGTCTTGCTCCCGATTGTGCAATGGCCTATTGGGGCTTCGCTTACGTTCTGGGCCCTAACTATAATGCGGGAATGGAGAGTGACAATTACGAACGGGCCTATACCGCTATTCAGCAAGCAGTACGATTAGTGGAAGATAGTGGCTCACCTAAAGAGCAAGCTTTGATCGCTGCGCTGGCTAAACGTTATGTTGCTCAAGCCCCAGATGATCGAACAGCACTTGACATCGCCTATGCCGATGCTATGCGGCAGGTAAGGGCCGCTTTTCCTAATGACCCGGATATCGCTACCCTGTCTGCCGAGGCGTTAATGGATCTGCATCCTTGGGATTTGTGGGAGGAAGATGGCCGCCCTAAAGATTGGACACCGGAAATTTTAACTGGGCTGGAAGCCGCCATCGCCCTAGATCCAATTCATCCTGGTGCTAATCACCTCTACATTCATGCGGTAGAAGCTTCTAAACAGCCCGAAAAGGGACTCAGCGCTGCTAAGGTGTTTGACGATAAGACAGTGCCTGGAGCAGGTCATCTACTGCATATGCCTTCCCATATTTATATTCGTACGGGGGATTATCACCTAGGCTCTCTAGCGAATATACATGCTATTGCTGCGGATCAGGACTATATCACCGCCTGCCGAGCACAAGGGGCCTATCCCTTAATCTACCACCCCCATAATTACCATTTTCTGGTGGCTACGGCTACCTTGGAAGGCCACGAAGAATGGGCCATTTCCGCGGCAGAACGAATGGCCGAACAGGTAGAAAGCGAATTGCTGGAAGACCCTAATTGGGGTATACTGCAGCAGTTTTATACCATCCATTACAATACCCTGGTCAAGTTTGAACGCTGGGAGGATATCCTGGCTAAAGACCTACTGGACGAATCTATAGTTTTCGGCGCGATCATGCAGCAGTATGCCCGAGGAATGGCTTTTTTAGCAAGTGGAGAAGCCGCTTCCGCTCAGGCAGCACTTAATCAACTAATTCAATATGCTGAAAGTGAAGAGTTAGCAGAAATTGTATTAGGTGCTAATTCAGTCAGTGATCTGAGCAGCATCGCCCGTCTGGTTTTAGAAGGGCAAATGGCCGCCTCGGCTGGAGATCTCCATCGCGGCATGGAGCTCTTAGAAGATGCGATCGCCATCGAAGACGCCCTGAATTATATTGAACCACCTGATTGGTTCTTTTCAGTACGCCATCGCCTTGGAGATCTGTTAGTTTCAGCGGGGGAATTCGAGCGAGCTATAGCAGTTTATCTGCAGGATCTACAAAAATTTCCACGCAATGGTTGGGCACTACATGGCTTGTTGCTGGCCTACACCCGATTAGGTGACGATGATAAGGCGAAGGCTACGGAAGATTTATTAAAAGAGGTCTGGCAAACAGCGACCATCAGCCTAGAAGGATCAAGAATTAGGTCATAATCCTTACGAGCAACAACCTGCTCAAGCCCTTCTTCGTTTTCAAAGCAAGCTAGCCAATAGGAGTAGCTATCTTTAGAGCCGATAAAACCTTGACCAAAATGGGTGCTGACCTTCCCGCTAATCTTCCCCTCTCTCCTGGGGTACAAGCCATGTTACCCTTATTGTACGCCGCCTGGGCCGACCGCAGCTTGGATGTAAAGGAAATCAATAGCTTACGCAAATTGGCCGATCAGCTGGCCTTCCTGACTCCTGAGGATAAAGAACGATTAATCCGGATGAGTGACCCAGCTCGGGTGCCAGAACGCGAACAATTCAAACGCTGGGAGACGGAAACCAAACGAGCTGCAGCTAAACTGCCCGCCGATCGAATGGCGAGCCTGGCCGAATTGTCCCTCAGTCTGGCCGTAGAAGCAGATCCCAATAATGACCTGACTTACTGGGAGGCCTTCCTTCCAGACTTGCAAACCCTGGAAAAGGGTCTGGGTAGGGTAGGAGTAGATACTTACCGTAGCCTCTTCCCCGATTTTGATGCCCGGCAAAAAATGGAAGAAGCTACCGAAGCCGCTTCTTTCGATCCGCAGAAAATTCAAGAGCTCTTGGATGGATCTGAGCAAGCCACCATCCAAAAGATGAAAGACATTCTCCAAAGGCCGGAATTTGAACGAGAAACACGCAGAATTAAGGAAGACTATCGAGAACAGGTCCTAGGCTGGACGCAAATTCTGGCCGATGAGGGAATTGGCGCGCTGGCTTTTCCCGAGAAGTATGGCGGTGCTAACAGTATGCGTAAATACGCAGCGGCCTTCGAGACGATGGCCTACCACGATCTCAGTTTAACGATAAAATTTGGCGTCCAGTTTGGTTTGTGGGGCGGTGCCGTAGCTAACCTCGGAACGGAATATCATCACGACACTTACCTGGAGGATACCGGAAAACTAATAATGCCGGGCTGCTTTGCGATGACTGAAACCGGACATGGCTCTAACGTGCGCGGCCTGGAAACCACCGCAGTTTATGATCCTGCCACGGACGAAATTATTGTCCATTCCCCCAGCTTTGGCGCCGGTAAGGAATATATCGGTAATGCCATGCACTCGCGGTCCGCTGCGGTGTTCGCTCAGTTGATCGTAGGGGGAGAAAGCAAAGGTGTGCATGCCGTGGTCGTCCCTATTCGAAATGAGCAAAATCAGTTATTACCAGGCATCACCGTCATCGATAACGGTTATAAACTCGGGTTAAACGGTGTGGATAACGGCCGCATTTGGTTTGCCCAGGTGCGGGTGCCACGTGCTAACTTGTTGAATCGCTTTGGTGGCATTAACGATGAAGGAAATTATTACAGCTCCATCGAAAACCCTTCTCGCCGCTTCTTTACCATGCTGGGTACCCTGGTGGGGGGGCGCGTTTGCGTACCTCGTGCGGGCTTAAGCGCGGCTAAATCAGCGCTGACGATCGCTATTCGTCACGGTCTGCGTCGTCGCCAATTCGCAGCCAATCCCTACGCTACCGAAACTATTCTGCTCGATTATCCTAATCAGCAACGGCGTCTCTTGCCCTATCTGGCCAAAGCTTATGCTTCACAGTTTGGGTTGGATTACCTACTGGAGCGCTACGTAAGTGCCGAGGAGAAAGAAATGCGTGAGATCGAGGCTATGGCTGCTGGCCTTAAGTCCTACGTCACCTGGTTCACCACCGATTGTATCCAAGAGTGCCGCGAAGCTACGGGCGGTAAAGGCTACCTGGCCGTTAATCGCTTCGCGGATCTGAAAGCCGACACTGATATCTTCACTACCTTTGAAGGCGATAATACCGTATTGATGCAACTGGTCGCCAAGAGTGTACTGGCCGACTTCAAAAAAGCCTTTGCAGAAGATGGTAACTGGGCGGTACTGCGCTACCTAGGCCGTCGCCTAAATACGCGAATTACGGAGCAAAACCCCATCGTTATTCGTCAAACGGAACGACACCAAATTGATAATCCAAGTTTTTACCAGGCCGCATTTCACTTCCGAAACCGCCGTCTGACTCAAACCCTGGCCAGCCGCTTCCGCTCCTACCTCAAATCGGGCTCCAACGCCTTTGAAGCAGCTCTTGAATGTCAGACCCACATGATGGCCGCCGCTAACGCCTACGTAGAACAGTTGATTCTGGATCAATTTATAGCTACTATCGATCGGCAGCCAGCAGGGCCAGAAAAGGAGGTACTGGCTAAAGTCTGCTCCTTGTATGCCTTACACACTATTGAGGGCCATCGAGCTTGGTATCTGGAAAGCAACTACATTTCTGGCAACAAGAGTAAGGCCATTCGTAAGGCCGTCGATTTACTGTGTCAAGAGCTGCGCCCCGAAGCGGGTGGCCTAGTAGATGCCTTTGGTATTCCCGACGATTTGCTAGGTGCACCCATCGGCCGTAAGGCCTAGGCGAAGTCGTTTTCCTAATCAGGTCGATATCGGTATATCTTTGCCAAAAATTCACACATGTACCGACTGTTGCTTCTTGTAGTACCCTTATTTGTCTTTTTGACTTGTACTCCCGCAGGTCCAACCGAAGCGCCAGCACCACCGCCGCCTGCTAGCGCCGGAGAGACCATTTCCGCCGAGGAATTTGAACTGAGCTCGATTGAAGGCAGCGAATTGCAACTAGCGGTGCGCAAAAATGCCGGGGGAAAACTGCTGGAACAAGGCCGAGTAGATGCTAGTCTGGTTAAACAGGGAGATTGGACAATTTATCAATCAGCTAGCGATATGCCAGCGAAAGTAAGTAACTACCTAGATGGCCACCTCAACGGGATTAGCTTAGATATCGATGTACACGGGCGGGTAACAACAGTTTACAACTACCTGAATAATGTGCTCCATGGTCCCTATCTACAATACAAGATTACCCACCCAGAATTAGTAGCTAATTATCACCACGGGGACCTGCATGGTTGGTACCGTGAATACGACTATCGTAACGGTAATTTAAAGAAAGAAGTCCTCTACGAATATGGGCAAATGAATGGCCCTTTTCGACAGTTCAACGATGACGGTAGCCTACTGATTGAGTACAACTATCACAACGGAGAACTAGTGGAGTAATAAGGGCGACTAGCTAACGGTCCCACGCTCACTTTCTAACTGTTCTACGTAGGCCTTGGGCGTCTGGCCGGTCATGTCGCGAAAAACCTTGTAAAAGGTGCTCTTGTTTTTAAAACCACACTGCTGCGCGATCCCAAAAAAGGTCTTGCTCAGGTGCTCATTTTCGCGAATGCGTTGCTTGATCAGAGCGACCCGATAGCCATTGACAAAAGTGAGGAAGTTGTTACCACTGAAATGGTTGATAACCTGAGATAAGTACTTGGTGTTTGTCTCCAGAATATCAGCTAATCGGCGTAGGCTAAGATTAGGATCAAGATATACATCTTCGCGGTCAAATAACTCCCGGATACGTTCGTAAAGGCGCAGCTCTTCAGTACCTCTTAGACTGCTAGTCCGATAACGGGTAGAGAGGTTGAGTAATGGAACCTGCGTTTCATCTTGCACTTTGCCGCCGTCGACTTCGAAGGCAATGAAATTGACCAAGCGTTTGAAACGATCAAAAATGGGGTGAATGACCAATTTGCAAACGTAAGCCTCGCCATTTTTACGGTAATTCGTAACGGACTCCTTAAAGGAAACTCCACTTTTTAAGCCCGCACGGATACGCTCGATAGCGTCACTTTCCGTGTCTGCCCCTTGCAATAACTGCCCGGGACTTCGTCCCAAAACCTCCTCGAAACGGTAACCAGTGATCAGCTCAAAATCGCGGTTTACCCACAATATTCGGCGTTCGGCATCGGTCAAAATAACGGCAACCTGGTCCATAAATAAGGATATTTTCATGATGCGGCGACGAGCCAAAATTGGTTAGCCGCAGTATGAAAAAATGCCTGATTGGCCGGGATCTATTCATACCACTATCAAAGTACAGCTTTTATTTACCCCGTGCAACCTTTGTTTAGTGAGATTTATCAACTACAGTAGATAGGTAGGCTATTCTATCTGTCAAAAATTTATCTTTGGTAAAAAATGCCCTTTTTAAGGGCTGTCGAGCAGTAAACGCTTTTGTCGCACGTGCCCGGCGGTATAAAAACACGCTTACATCCGTTGCTTCCCACTATGGACGAAATCAGCTTACCAGGAATAGAGAGATGGAGTTATTTTCTGAGACGGACGGTGGCTAATCACCATGCTGGCCCCGGTACGATTGACTTTTTATTGGGGAAAATACTCACTTGGGGTAGGGCAGGAAAAAAGGTGGTCGTAGAGTTGGAAAATGAGGCGCAGCTGGCGTTCTGGCAAGAGCAGCTCCAACAAATTCCTCAGGGTTCTGACAAGGAGCGAGGCTGGGCGCATTTTCCCGCTGACCTCTGTAAACAATTGTCTGCCCTGGAAAGCCGCTTGACTTTAGCCCGTCAGCCTCGGTTAGGTGCATATACGGCAGCCGATTTGCTGGGCCGTCAGCGGTTTTTTCAAAACCAGTTGCGAGCTGCCTTACCCGGTTTTAGCATCAATACAGAAGGCTTAGAATTTAGTGAATCGGAATATTTTACCCTCCTCGATCAGATCCAGAATACCCGCAAACTAGCCAGGAAAGTGGGACGAGTGGATCCCGCTTTACGGGAACTGAATTCAGGTATATTTCGACACCAAACGGAAGTAGAGAGCGAAGCATTTATTCGGGCCAGAATTAACGAATTTCAACAACAGTCGGCCACCCTTTATCGTGCTTATAGTTTATCCCTAGACCGCTTCAGCCGTCAGCAATTAGAGGCTGCAGATTTTACCTTCCGTCAATTACTTTCAAGTACTGAACCACTCGAAAAGGAACTGGCCCAATTGGGCCGTATTCCAGCTGCTAAAAAAGAAAAATTTCGACCGGCTTGGTTACCCCTTTGGAAGGCCTGGAAAAAGCAGTTAGATCGGCAAGATCTTTTTGAGTTTTCGCTTCCTGATCGTCCCGATAAATTAACAGTGATCGACCTGAAAGACCTATTGTTAAAATACGGGAAACAGTTGGAGGTCTGGTATGCTGGTCAGACTCGCAGAACCCGGGAAGCTTCAGTGGGATTAAGCCCAGGCTCTTTGGCCACTGATCACCCTTTGAAAGCGGAATTAGAGCAGCTGGCCGAGCGGCTTGAAAAACTGGTGGCGGAGATCAACGAGGCAGGTGTATACCATTTGCCACTCAGTGCTGATGTTGCTACTAGTCTGCGACAACAAAAACTGCTAGAACAACTTCAGGAGCAGCTGCAAAGAACCAAATATCTACTCGACAACTATCCTCCCAACTTTCGTTGGCAGCAGAATTGGTTTCAATTGTTGCCACCTGCCCGGCGTATTGTCAGCCCACTGCTCCAATTTCCCGAAGAAGATTGGGCCAACTTATTTAGTAGCTGGTATCTGGAAAAATGCTTGCAAGGTGGGCTGCAACTCATCACTCCTTTGATTCCTTCTGCCAATCGACAAGAACTGGCAGAGCAACTGCATGCTTGGCGATTTAGGTTGTTACCCTTTAAAAGCGTTTCCCTAGTAGTTGGGGATTCTCGAGAAAGCCATCCTACTACTGATTTCCGGATCCGCTTCTCGTTACTTCCCGTCGAAGAGCAGGAACAAGTAAGAGATGGAAAAATCTATGCCAGTTGGGTACCTGCTACAGCGGATACTAATTATCACTTACTAGCTGGCCCGGTTCAGTTGCCGGCTCTGGGCTTTTTGCAAACTGCTTATAGTCGGGCATTTCCCGCCTGGCGATTAAGAGCTGCCTGGCCAAACGCCGGTAAGTATGCTTTTTCACTGGGGCGAGCTCCGGTAGACTTTAGCGGAAAATGGCCAGATCCATTACCGGATTTATGGTCGCCTCCAGAAGGACGACTGCAATTGTTTATTGGTCGGATTGCGGCCAACAGCCCGGGTTTGGGCCAACTAGTCCAATTGCTACAACTGCCGCACAGTATGGAGATCGTTCACCAACTTTCTGAGCGGGAATTAACACAGATGTTGCTCGGAGACGGCTTTCAACTATCCTTTCTAGTAGCCGCCATTATCCGCGCTACAGAGTGTATCGAAGATCAGGATTTGAAGGGTTGGCAGGCCATGTTGTCCGAATCAAGATTACGACTGGGAATCAAAGCCACAAAGCCACACCCGCTGCTAGAGACGCTGGCCGTTGCCTTGACACCACATACCTATCGCCTAAATGAACCTTGGCGCGATACTTATTTGCCAATGGTGGTGCAATCTGCCAGTAGCGGACAGCAAACGGTTATTCTGGTCGATGGTCAACTAAACGGAGCCGCAACGGCGGCGGAAGAGTGCTTACGCCAGGCAGATTTAATCGCAGCGGGTTTCGCTATCTATGATTTACCCATCTACCGTGCTAAGGAAGACTGGGAAGGAACGGTCAAAGAACTACTACAGCTAGCAGACTAGTAAAGTACTAGTTGCTCTCTGCATCTTTTTTAAAAGACCGGAAAAATTCTCCCAGAGTATTAAATTCTCTGCGCCAGCTGAAACCTGTTCCGAATTGTAATCTGCGACCACCAGCTATATCGGGCTGCCGTCGCTGGTAAATGCGCCATTTAAGGGTCCGAGCATCATTAAGGACATATTCCAGAACGACATCGTTTCCCACGAAAGTGCCAGAATTACCCGAGGTCAGCTGATTATTGGTCAGGAAGTTAACATCTCCACTTAAGGTCCAACGGTTGGATAGATCTTTGCGAAAGGTCACCTCCAGCGCATTCCCTACTACGTTCCCCTGAGAAAAATCAGCAGAACGGAAGCGTTCATAAGCTAATCCAAACTGGATGTCCCCCAAGAAGGCATCTTCACCAAAAGTGTTAGTGAAGAAGTCGTTCAATAACAGGCTGAAATAATTAGACAACCATTCACTGAGTGTATTTACGGCTACGTCCGTGCCGCTAAAACTCAAGTCGGCAGGCAGAAACTGGCCAACAACGATGAGACCAAAGGCCTGGCGATTTAACTCATTTTGGTCCAGCAGTAATAGGCGCCTTTTGTTATCGGCGTAGGTTTGCAATTGCCCGGTGAGGTCCGGGAAGTCCAAATCAAAAGAGATGTCGGGTCGCTGTAAATCCCCTCGCAACTGTAGTTTAAGATCCACCTCTGTAGGATTGGCTGCTTCTTGTGCGAGGGCTTCGTTACCCGCAGTGGCCAATAAGTATTCCTGGATAAAGTTATTGATGGGAGTACGCAGGTTTTCGTAATCGGCTTCGATATTGATCTGGGCGTCGAAGGGGTCGCCTGACCAAACGATAGACCCTCCCGGTCGTACGCTAAACTCCTTA
Organism: Bacteroidota bacterium; assembly: GCA_039030655.1. Lineage (GTDB taxonomy): Bacteria > Bacteroidota > Bacteroidia > Chitinophagales > Saprospiraceae > Neolewinella. The sequence continues at coordinate 26,914 of JBCCDS010000030.1, forward strand.
TTGACCACCCGGTAGAAAGTAAACAGGTAATTACCTTGCTCAATGATGTAGCGGCCAAACATACTCATATTCTCACCCCGGGGGAGTTCAATGCGCAGATCTCCTCGACCTTGCCCTCTAATCAGGTCGCCTACTTCCTTGTCGAAAATAATTTCTACCTGGGCTTCATCAGTAACAATCAGGTCCATTTCCAGGGCAACTCCTCTCGGGGCCTCAATGGTCTCTGGTTCTTCCTCCACGTAAACTTGGCGGTTAACGAAGCGTACATTATCAATTGGGCCGGCAGAGCTGCTACTGTTTACCGGAATAAAGAGGGATGAACCTTGCCCTACCGTAGCCCTAACGTAAATATCAGGCTGTCGGAAATTGCCGGTAAAATCGATTTGTCCGGCCCCATAAGCAGTACCGTAAAAGAGCTCATTGTCTCCTTCCTTTAGATCTAGACTAAGGAATCGATCAGTAGTCGATCGGGCACTTAGCCCCAAATCTTTCAAGCGATTGTGCGTGACGCCACCGCTTAGTTCGGAGGTATTACCGTCTCGATCATAAATGATCGTGCCACCAAGATCGAATAACTCATTATCGATATCGACCAAGGATCTTTGAAAACTATAGGTAGTTTGTAAATAATCTATGGTAAAGCGACCATCCCTGGCTAGAATGTAGCCATCAATTTCCGGTTCGTCCTTTAGACCTTTTACTTCCAATTTAGCATCAAACCAGCCTTTTACCCCGGATATGGACCCCCCTACCCAATAGTCGGCCATGCTGAGTGGATAGCCGACAATATTGACGTCCAGGTCCATGTAGTCCTTTTGGTCTTCCAGGCGTTGCGGACGGTCCACTAAATCCGCTAAGTTGTAGGTCGTTTCTACGATTAGCTGGGAGGTGTCCTGATTGATACTGAGATAAGCGCTGAGTTGGTCTCTAAGCTTAGGCAGAGCCAAGTCTAGACGCATCCAGCCAAAATCATCTCCATTGATTAAGAAGCTATCTGCCCGTATATTGGCCGTAATACCTTCTTGTTCAAATATGTCAAGCACATTGATTTCAGCACTAAAGGGACCAGAAAAGTCCAATTGTTCATAAGACCAGAGCGAATCGATTAAACTCAATTGGAAATTTTCCAGTCCGAGACTTAATCCCTCCCGCCCCTGAGGCCGCAGTCGAATCCGCCGTTCACCACTGCTGAGGGCAAAATTGCGCGTGTTAAAGAAGCGTTTGCCAAAGGTGATACTATTCTCATCAGAGATATTCCAAGGCTCCTGAAATAGTACCAGGTTGCTTGCGTCAAACTGGATGCGGTAATTCTGACTGTCTGGCAAGAACAGCAGACCGTTTAAGTTGAGTTCATCGAGCAAAGCCTGACGATCAGGTGCGTAAGTAAGGCCGAAGGTGATACTGTCTCCTTCCACCAGACTTAGGAAGGTAACCAGGCCTAGCTGAGGCTTATCATTAATGTAGGTTGAATCTACTGCAATATCCAACTCTCCTTCATCGCGTTCTGCCTCAGCCTTCAGGATAAGGTCCACTAAACGTAAGCTTGCAAACTCAAAATTAGGCATGTCAACTTCCAGCTCCAGTTGATCCAGTAGTGAATTGTAGCCACCATTAATTGCCAAGTCTTTTATTATCCCAAGTTGAGGATGCAGGAGGTACTGCAGTCCTTTGGAATCTTTGAGCTCCAGATCAAAAGAGAATTGATTGTCGGTCAATGCCAAGCGAGGGGCGGTGATTCCCAATCGACGGGCGTAGCCAGGGAAATGAGTAACCAGGAACTGCTTCAAACTTGGCACCATTTGGTTGATGTCAAATTGCCCCACTACTTTCCCGTTAGCAATGTCAGAATCGAGAACTGCGACTTTCCGGCCTTGGTTATCAAAGGTTGAATAGGCCAAAATACTATCGATATGGTAGCGCAGACTATCGTCCTTAGTCAATTCTAGGTCTTTAACCAGTACGCGCCCTTCTAATTCATTAATCCTAGTATCGATTAGATTTAAATCCACCTGACCGGATAACTGTAAATTAGCAGGACTAAGGTTCAAGGCTTGTAGGTCTACCTTACTCACATCGGCCGCAAAATCAAAGTGGGCGATAGTGTCTCTGAAGTCTAATTCCCCCGTAAAACTAAGGTCGATGTTCTGATCCTCAATGGTGAAATCTCCGTTGAAGAAGTTGCGATTCAATCGCCCTGCGATTTCGGCATTTCGGTAGGTGTAATCCCGAAAACTCAAATCTCTGATGACGGCGCTTAAATCAGCTTCGGCAGATTCTGCCTGCAAACTTTTGCCATTGGCCACCTCGGCGAAAAAGTTGACGAGGCCAATCTCTTCATTATCCGTCCAGGCGCCTAAATCGAAATCCTCGAGATTGATTTTTCCGTGGTAAGTCGCTTCGTCTACACTACCCGGTAAGGTCATACCCATATCGGTAAAAAGGACACTACCGATGTTGGTTCTTAGGTCGCCATTGGCCAGAAAGTTATTCAGGAATCCATCAAATTTACCCGTAAAGCGCAGCCGCCCCAGCTTATTGAAATTGGGAGGAGGATTGAAGGTGCCGAAGATCCTCCGCAGGCTGTTCATGCTCGTTACGAGCTCTTCCATCTCCAGGTTAAGGGCCGTAGGATCAGTATTACTGAAGTTACGGGAGCGGAAACTGCCCCGTAAGTAATTCTGCCGGTCAAGCTGGAGCTCTATATCTTCTCCTCGCAATCGATTGACGCGGTCACGTAATCTCCCAGAAATGGTTAGTTGTCGGTTGCGATTATCTCTAAAATATTGATTGAATCGCAAGCTGCGGGCAAAGTAAAGCAGATCCCGAATAGAGATTCTACTTTCATCCAGGCGAAGATCCATTCTCACCTGGTTGTCGAAATCACTCCAGCTTTCCCAGCCGCGACGGAAATCGAAGGCCAGAGAATCACCTAGCTGACTATTGGCGGTGATGAGCTCGAGATCGTAGAGCTGTAGGCTAGTTGGAGTGATCAGTAAATCCTGACTGCTGAGTCGATCCAGAACGAAACCTGATTGCTCGGTGAGACTCAAATGCTTTAAGCGACCTGCTAGGGAGTCTTGCCGGAAATCCAATTCTGTCAGTTCCAGATCAATATCTTCGACCCGTAAACGCGCAAAATCGATAGCGGAGATGTCTCCTTCTTCAATGACCTCTTTACGGTAGTTGAAAAGTTGAAACTCACCATTGATGATCTCCAGATTATCCGCAATGAGTTGTAGCGGATTAGCTGCTGGGGCAACAGCAGTAGCCGTATCGGCTAACTCCAGCTCATAGCGCAGTACACTATCCAATGGACTAGGGGCAAAGCTGGTTTGAATCACTCTGGGATGGAAAAGCTCCCCACTACTGATTTCAATAAGGTTGGCTGGCAGATCTAATCGCCGAATACGAATAACGCCATCCTGCAAATGGGTGTCGAATATTTGTCCGCGTACACTATCCGATTGCACGAAGCTGATATCCTCAAAATCAAGTCGTTTAAGGTTGAGTCGGAATGGTTTAGAAGGGCTGTTCTTAGGTGGAAAAAGACGGTCAAGTGCATATTCCAAATTGCTTTCCGGATCACCAAGTGCCCGGCGTATCTGAAAGCGGGTTTTTTCCAAGCCCAGCGATTCTACTTCCAACCCACCTCCACCGAGAAAATTAAGTAGGTTGAGGTTGGCATTTATATGCTCACTGAAGAGCAGCGTATCGCCGTATTTGTCTTCAATGTACAAGCCTTCGATATCAAGCTGGTCCAACCAGGCCAAATAAACCCGATCTACCTTTACCTCTGTCTGGAGGGTATTACTCAGCGAGTTGGTAACCTGCCGAGCTAACCAGTTTTGGAAAAATGGCAACTGTAGCAAAATGAAGACCAGGAAAATAAAAGCCAGTAGATAGAGGATCGTTCGTCGCACGATTGTCCAGGCTCGCCGGCGGCGGCGAGGGGAATTACTTTGCCCGATAGGCGGTTTGGACGGTTGGTTGCTATCCATGGAGTAGTTGGGCGACAAAATAGGGCCTTCCCATAAAACGCTTGAAAGATAACGGCTCTAATAGGGTAGAGGTTATACGAGTACGTGCTTTAAGGGATATTTAAGGATATTTTGAGGCTTATCGCAGATGGTAACCAACTTGGAGGCTGCTCAATCCCGCCAAACAAAGGGGAAGAGCAGTAGGGCTACTGCTAGTAAGATCAGGTCTAAGCCTAGCAGAAAAGTGAAGACCTGCGGGAGTCCTCCTTCAATTTGTAAGCGGCTAAGAAAGGGACCGTCGCTGCCGGCCTGAGCCGGATCAAGACTGTGTAAGCCGGCCCGAACCAGTAAAAAAAGTAAGGGAATCAGCAACGGGAAAGCCAGCACCGTCAAAAGAGTAGCTCCTCCTCCGGCCCGCATACCGATAGCCGCCAAAAAAGAAAAAGTAGTAGCTAATCCCAGGCTGCCTAGGGCCAATGCCGTTAAAAATATCTGAGGATGAGCAACGGGATTCCCGCCACTAAACAGACCTAGTAACAACCAAATGAAGCTACCCAGTCCAAACAGAAAAAGGCTATTGTAGATTAACTTGCTGACGAGCAGCGCCTCCGGCGCAACCAGGCTATACCAGTAGAGATGACGCCGGCCACTTTCTTTGCGAAAGGCCCGGCCAACACTGCTGACTGCAGCAAAGAAAAGCAGTACCCAAAAAAGGGCGTTCCAAATCAGCGGTGAAAACTGGTTGAGTGCACTGTATACCAGGACGACCGAGGCGGCTACGTATAGCAAAACGCCAACGATCGTAGAACGGTCGCGCCATTCAGTGCGAAGTTCTTGGCGCAACAACTCTCCCATTTGTCGGATGGTCTGCATGGGGCAAAGGTACTATGCATCGGCTTAAAGCTTTAGTCTTACAATAAAGCCCGAACTGGCAGGTTTAGAACACTACACTTATCTTCGCCCCATAACCATCCCGACAGCCTGTAGTATTGAACCCTAGCTTTCGCACATTTTTTTGGCTACTATTCCTCAGTTATTGCTTGGTACCTGATCTCTTTGCTCAGACTTCAGCATTGGAAGCAGAAGCCGTACGTGGTGATGGCATCTACAGTCTATTACGGCGCTACGATTTGGCAACCGCTGCCTGCAACATTGAGGAGTTTTGCCGTTTGAATACCCTACAACGTACGGATCAATTGCAGGTCGGTCGCGCTTATCAGCTGCCGATCAAGCTGTATACTTACAATGGAGAAAGTATCCGTTCGACGATTAACGATAATGACTGGGACCAGGCCGTGAGTATCCAAAGCTACAATGAGGCGATGCTCAGTGCTAAACGCCGGGAAAGCGATTATCGGGAGGATAAAATTCTGTGGGTGCCGCACCATCTGGTGAATTGCCCGGAGCCTAAGGAAGAGGAAGTCGCTGATGAAACGCCGCCCGTTTTAGAGCGGGAACTGACGCCCGTCGGTGAGCAAAATACGACTACCGGACCACGTACCTTCGATATTTTCGGGCCAGAGCTGGCGCGGGTACCGCTTATCGATAACCAGCTGGCAGGTAAGGTCTATTACTTAGTGGCTGGCCACGGTGGGCCAGACCCCGGAGCGATCGGGCGTCGATCGGGCAACCGCCTATGTGAAGATGAATATGCTTACGACGTGGCCCTGCGACTGTGTCGGCAGATCATTGCCCACGGGGGGGTGGCTTATATGGTTACCCGAGACCCCAACGATGGGATTAGAGATGGTCAATATTTGCCTTGTGATACCGACGAAGTTTATTGGGGCGGCCTGGCCATGCAACGCTCTCAACGCTTGCGACTCTTTCAGCGATCGGATATCATCAACGGCTTGTACCGGGAAAATTTAAGCAGTGGTCGCCGCGACCAGACGGTAATTGCCATTCACGTGGATAGCCGCAACAGCAATCAGCGTATTGATCTGTTTTTCTATTACCACCAGGATGATCCCAGCGGATTGGAACTGGCCCAAAAAATGCAAACGGTCATGGGGCGGCAGTACGATCGATTTCAGCCCGGACGGGATTATCAGGGCACGGTATCTGCACGTGATTTGCACATGCTGCGGGAGACGCAGCCCCGCTCCGTATATATCGAACTGGCAAATATCAAGAACCCTGCGGACCAGCGTCGGATCGTGGTAGAACGCAATCGTCAATTGCTGGCGGAGTGGCTTTGTCTAGGCTTGCTTTCAGAATAAAATGTGGGAGTATTGTTGGATTGCCCAAATTTTGTATAAATTGCTAGCCAGGAATTAGGTCTTTTATTGGCCTGGTTCCAATCATTACACACTCTTATTCAAACAAAACTCCCACACAATTATGAGTTGGTTACCAACCCTTATCCAATTAGCTAGCGGTGCCCTTGGTGGCAACCTGGCTGGCTCCCTTTTAAAGAAACTGAGCATGGGGCCTCTACTGAACAGCATCTTAGGTATCGCCGGAGGTGGCCTTGGTGGATGGGCTTTGTCCCAGTTCGGAATGGGCGATGTCGCTAACGCTGCGGCTTCCAGCAGCATGGACATTGGCAGTATCCTTGGCAGCGTTGCCGGTGGTGGTGTCGGTGGTGGTGCTCTTATGGGTATCGTCGGTGCCATTAAAAACGCGATGGGTGGCGGCAATGGCTAATTGGCCCCGCTTTTCTAGATAGACAAAAGCCGCTGTTGACTATGAGTCAGCAGCGGCTTTGTTATTTAGCCGCTGTAGGAACAGCCATTATTTTGAGTCTCAATCACATACGAAGCTTTTAAGGCATGCGTTTTAGGACTATCTTTGCAGCTCGCCGGACCTTCTAAATGCAACCAACAAGAGGAAGTCCAGTCGAACTCAGACACGCTTTTTGTAAGAAATCACTATTTTTTTGAACATCAAGTCTTCGAGCTTGCCCCGGCCAACCCCCCGGCCGGTAGGGCGGCTAATTTTTATTGATCTGCTTCGGGCCTTTGCTATTCTGATGATGCTGCAGGGACACTTCATCGATACCACCCTAGTAGAAACCGCACGCGACGAAAACAACCTCATTTACTGGAGTTGGCGCTTCATGCGTGGACTCACCGCACCCGTATTTTTTAGCATCACCGGACTGGTTTTTACTTTTCTTTTGCTGCGGGAAAACAAGCCGCCTAGTGAGAGTAAGCGCTTTCGCAAAGGTCTGCGCAGAGCTTGGATGCTACTACTTTGGGGAACATTACTCAAGGTCAATGTTTTCGTCCTTATGGCTGGTCATTTACCGGCTTGGTACTACAGCCTGGACGTTCTGCACTGTATCGGACTCAGTTTGCTGGCCATCTGTGGGCTATTTGCCCTTGGTCACCGACTTCGCTTACCACTCTGGCCTTTGTTTTTAGTACTGGGAATAGGTATCTTTCTACTGGATCCATGGCGATTGAGTTTAGATTTTTCTGTACTTCCGCAGGTCTTAGCCAATCTGTTTACCAACGAATACGGGTCGCAGTTCACCATCTTTCCTTGGCTAGGGTATTGCCTCTTCGGCGGGGCAGTAGGCTGTTTGCTTAAGGTGCGCCCCCAGTTAGCCTTAGGGCACTGGCTGCCTTTGGTATTCTTACTAGTAGGCTGGTGCTGTTTTTTCCATTCAAGTTGGGCCCTGAATCAGCTCTATCAGCTGACGGACTGGCCAGTTTTTAGGAACGTGGCCTACAACAACTACCTCTTCATTCGACTGGGGCAAGTTTGGCTTTGTTTTGCGCTGTTTATGTGGGTCGTTCCTCGAGTGAAAAACATTCCTGCCCTCTTGCCTAAAGTAGGTTCCGAAACCCTGACAATTTACTGTGTTCACTACGTGATCCTCTACAGTACTTGGTTCGGAATCGGGATCTCCCGTTATTGGCAAGGAGGTTTAGATGGCCCCACTGCCGCCGCTGGAGCGTTGCTCTTCGTACTGGCGCATGTATTTATGATACAATGGATCGAGCCCATCAGGTCTTTTATCTACAGTATTCCCAACTGGGCGCAGACCCGAGTATTGCGGATGTACCGGCGCTTGGCTACCCGATGATCGCTTACTGCCCCAGCCAGCTTTTCCGCTGTTCGATTTCGTAGGGATCGGCATTGACCAAAGGGGCCAGTACGAGTTTAGGAGAAGCTTGCGCGACGAATTGCCCTCGCTGTTCCAGCCCTAATTGTAAGAAATGGATGGTATAGGCCTGCCCGATTTGTAAACCGGCAACGACCTGCTCCCAAGCTGTTCGATTGGTGATCGATTGGCCGTTGATGGCCGTAATTATACTGCCGCGGTCCAAACCACTGCCGTAGAGTACGCTGTTTTCCAGCACATTGGAAAGTACTTCCATACCTTCCGCAACTTCGGAGAGATTAAGTCCGTAAAAAGCCGCAGAATCGGGCCGCTCTACCGTGAGTCGTAACCCAAATTGTCGCAGCAAAACGGGGAAGTCCGGCAGGGCACTTTGATATACATATTGATTAAACCACTCATCGGCCCAGTTGGGATCTCCACAATAGTCGCCTAGGGTCGTTTCTAAATCCTGGATGTGGTAGGGAATTTCTGTCTTTCCGTAGCGCTGCCAAACCCAACGCATATAATCGTCCAGATTCTGCCCACGCTGTCTCAATTCAAGGTCGAGGGTCAAACCCAGGATGGCCCCATAGGGATAATAGCTGGTGAAGGTATTGTGGAAATTGTCTTCATCATTAGCGGTGGCGGCATCGACAAAAGGTGCCATTTGACTCATTTCAATAGGGTTGCGGTGGCGGCGCCCCGGTTGGTGGATGACGTAATTGAGATCTCCGACTAAGTCGTCACAATAATCTTCAAGGCTCATAATGCCGGTCCGAACCAGCGTTAGGTCATCGTAATAGCTGGTGAAGCCTTCGGCAAACCAAAGTTCGTCCGACATATTGGCGTGGTCAAAGTCAAAAGGCTCTAGCATCGCCGGGCGGATGCGCTCTACATTCCAGGCGTGAAAAAATTCATGGGAAACGGTCCCGATCAGCTGCTCCGCATAATCGGCTAGCCCCACTGGAGCGGAGCAGACGGTAGAGTTGCGATGCTCCATACCGTCACCGCCGATGTAGGGATTGTAGCTGCACAGAAAAGTATAGCGGCCATAATCAAAGGCCGGTAACTCTCCATAAACCCGTTGTTGTTCAGCTACGACACGCCTTACCATTTCCTGATAGCGGTCCACTTCTTCGGGGCTTCCTTGGTGCATCATAGCCACTTCAATGGTATCGATACGGCCATTTGAATTGACGGTCCAGCGCCGCAAATCAATGTTGCCGACCAGGGTAGGGGAGTCGAAAAAATAGTAGTAATTCGGCGCTCCGTAACGGCGTAGTCCGAGGTCAACTAACTGGGTGGCCACGGTCCAGCTAGGCATTTGGTTCGTCGGTAGTTGTAGCAGTACCGGGCGGTCATTCAGCCCTTCACCGTAGAGGAAAACTGCGGGCATATTGAGGTGTAGCTTGCGAATATCAATCCCGGCGTAGGTGCCGTCGCCATCATTGGCAAAAAGGGTGTAGCGTAGAATGACCCGCCCTTGGTGCCCAGTGATATCCCACTGATTAATGCTGCTTTTACTAACGAGCAGTGGCATTCCATTTTCGCTCGTGGCACTTACATCATAGACGTTTTTAGCAAAATTATGCTCCGCGTAGCGCCCCGGTGAGGCGGTCGGCATTTTGACGGAGAACACACCAGTTGGAACGGCCGGGAAGTCTATGGTGATGTGGAGTAGGTGTTGTTGCACATCTTGTAGATCCAGTGAATAGCGGATGGTCGCGGGGTGATTGACGATCCAGTCCAGTGGGCCTTGTGCGGATACGGACGGATTGGATAGTCGTTTACCGTTTAGTTGATAAGGGCTAGCCTGAGTAGTGGCAGCTGTTAATAGGAGGATAGGAAAGATCAAGAGCTTGATCAAGCGCAGCAAAGGCATAAAAACAAAATTCTATAGTCGATTGTGAACTTGCAATCAACTGGACTTACTAATAGTACTTTGTGGGTATTAAATATTGCTTTACGTAGTCTTCAACGCCGGCCTCCAGGCTATGAAAGGCATGAGGATAACCAGCCGCCTGCAATTTACGCATCTCTGCTTGGGTATAATACTGATAAGTGTCTCGGATGTCGGCAGGTGTATCTATAAAGCTGATTTTGGGTGATTGATCCATGGCCTTGAAAACGGCATGGACCAAATCAATAAAGGGCCTAGCTTGACCCGTCCCCAGGTTGTATAAGCCATTTTTTGCCTGGTTATTGGCTTCGAAGGCGAGCCAGGTCAAAACCCGACAAAGGTCTTTGACGTAGACGAAATCCCGAGATTGTTGGCCATCGGCGATATCCGCCCGATGGGAACGGAATAATTTCATCTCTCCGCTTGCCTTGATCTGCCGGAAGGCGTGCCAGACCACGGAGGCCATCCGCCCTTTATGGTATTCATTAGGGCCGTAGATGTTGAAAAATTTCAGGCCAAACCAGCGTGGTGGTTGGCTATCCTGAGCCAGAGCCCATTTGTCAAAATCGTTTTTAGAACGGCCGTAGGGATTGAGCGGTTGCAGCTGCTCCACCACATCGTGACGATCATCGTAGCCCAATTCTCCGCCACCGTAGGTAGCTGCGCTGGAGGCATAGACCAGCGGAAGTCCAAATTCCACGCAATAATTCCAGAGGGCTTTAGTGTAATTCAGGTTCAACTCTTCAAAGAGGGCCACGTCTTGTTCGGCAGTGTCCGTTCGGGCACCCATGTGGAAGATTAAGCTGGGTGGGGAGGAGGACTCCCGCAGGTCCTGCAGGAAAGTGGTTCGTTCGCTTTTGCGTTGAAAATTCTTGCCTTCTAGATTGGGAGTCTTGGCGGGATATTGCTGGAAATCGTCGACTAGCCAAAGGTCGTTATGACCGAGTTCGTTGAGGTAAGCTACGAGGCAGCTTCCGATAAATCCTGCGGCTCCGGTGACGACAATCATTGGCTCATTTTTTGCTCGGCAAAGGTAAGCCAATTGCCAGCATTGACCGTGATGAAGTTGTACCTTTGCCGCCATGTCAAAAATCTCTCTCATCACCGGTGCTACCAGTGGTATTGGTCTGGCAACTGCTCAGGATTTAGCTCGCCAGGGCCACCATGTTTTATTGCATGCCCGTAACACGGCCAAGGCTGAAGCGACGAAGGCCAGAATTCTGGCTGCGCACCCAGCAGCTAAGGTCGACTGCCTGATCGCTGATCTGGTGGATCCCCAGGCCATCGAGGCGATGGCTCAGCAGCTGCTCCAGAAGTATGACCGCCTGGATAACCTCATCAACAATGCCGGGATTTGGAATTCTGTACAGGAACTGGACAGCCGCGGCGTAGAAAAGGTACTAGCGGTCAATCACCTGGCTTATTTTCAACTGACCCACTTGCTGCTGCCGCTGCTGAATAAGGCCAAAGACGCTCGCATTATCAATGTAGCCAGTGACTCCCATCGCCAGATCAAAGGGATGTTCTGGGACGATCTCAATCTGACGAAAAATTATCACGGCCTACGTTCTTATGCCCAGTCTAAGTTGGCGAACGTTCTGTTTGTCTATGAATTTGAGCGGCGTAAGCCCTCGACTAGTTTGTCCATTTTCGCCGTTCAGCCGGGTTTGGTACGGACCGATATCGGTCTAAAGGGAAATACCTGGCTGCACCGCCTGGCCTGGCGGGTTCGCCGTCGGATGAGTGGTAACAAGACGCCGCTAGAAGGCGCCTCCAGCAACATTTTTCTGGCTACGGACCCCAGCGCGCGCCAGGATTCTGGAAAATACTTCGATGACTGTAAGCCCAAGCAGAGCTTTAGTTCTTCCTATGATGAGGAAGAAGCTCGTCGCCTTTGGGAATGGAGTCTGGAGAAGTGCGGGATTGAACATTACTTTGGTTAAGACTTTGTCAGCAACTATGTGCAGGAAAAGACTGCGCAGCAGCACCTTAGGATGATTTGGATATTCTTTTTTGGGCCGCGGATCTTTTTTATTTGGGGGGTGTGCTTGGTGTATTTGACGGTCAAAGCGTCAGTGAGCTGAGCTAATGGTATAGAGCTGCATTTACCTTCGGTGATCGTCGTACCTCCTCAGAGTTGAGCGGATCATCACTCACCTGCGGTTCGTTGCACAGATTTTGGTTGCTCGTAACTTGTCAGTTTATCCGTTTATTCAGTGGGGAAGATATGCGCATAAAACTTCAGTTTTATATTGATCAGCTCTACAACCAATGCGGCTAACTTCCCTTTGAAAGAAACCCATAAAAAGTCAGTGGGCCTCCCGCTCGCTGCCCATAAGTTGGCCCAGGCCAACATCTGCGCCAAATCTGCGGACTAAAAAGGCTGCGCAGCAGCATTTACCTTCAGTAACCGTCGTGCCTCCTCAGAGTTGAGCGGATGTCCACTCACCTACGGTTCGTTCCACGGATTGGAGTTGCTGGTTAAATACAGAAGGGGGGATAGCCTAGCTAGGGTTATCCCGGTATTCGCGGAAGGTGCGTTCTAGGAGCTTAAGCCGCCAGCTACGCGGCAGGTAGTGGCCTACACGAACGAGTGTTTTGGGTAACCAACCGGGGATGATCACCGCTTTGCCTTTAAGCATCCCCTTGATGGCGGGTACGGCTACTTCTTCGGGCATTTTAACGATCAGCTTGGCCTGGCGGCCTTTGGCTTCTAGGCGTTTCAGACCATCCTCGTTGGTCAGTACTGGACCTGGGCAGAGGATAGAGACGGAGATGTCGTGATAGCGGAATTCTTCCCGAATGGCCAGCGAAAAATTGTAAATGAATCCTTTAGTGCCGGTATAGACTGCCTTGTAGGGTAGGGGAAGGGTGGCCTCCATGCTACTGACGTTGAGGATACCGCCTTTGTTTTTTTTGAGTCGGGGGAGAAGCTGATAGGTCAGGGCGACGCCTACCTGAGTATTGAGTGGCATCATGATGGCATACTCGCTGAAATCGACGTCTTCGAAGCGACCACCGCGGCCAAAACCTGCGTTGTTGATCAGGTAGTGAAGCTCAATATCTTGTTCCGTCAACCAATCGTCGATTTGTTGGGCAGCGGTGGGGGCAATCAGGTTGAGCCCCAGGGTACGAACCTCCCCTAATTGGCTTAACTCCTCGCGGGCTGCATCGAGATGCTCATTGGGTAGGGCAACAATAGCGACGGATAGTCCGTGGCGGAGACATTCGCGCGCCATGGCTCGTCCGATTCCCTGGCTACCTCCGGTGACAAGTGCAAATTTCATAGGATTACTCTTCGGGGCGCAAAGGTAAATACATTTGGGAGCTCTGCTTAATCTTCTTCAATTTCTACTGCTAGATCTCGCAGTTTATTGCGGCAGAACTGTATCAATTCTTTAGCGCGTTTGACTCGCTTTCCTAGCTGATCAATATTCCCGGGAGGTTGCTCTAATTCCTCTAGCAGTTGATTTAATTCAGCGAGTGCAGCTTCGTAAGTCATATTAGATTTCAAAAAATGGAAGGAAGAGGTTATATTAGATGCCTAAACACTATTATTTGTGTTAGTGGAACGCTTCAATGATGTTCCCACCAAGAGTTTTAGAGAGAGCGCTTTATTTAAGGGGGTCGACCCAATCCTCGGGCCGACCCCCTCGTTCTACCGACGAACGTTAGGCAAGCCGCATAATTCCTTCACTTCCCGTACGGTTGCCTGGGCACGTTCTCGGATAGCGGCACTACTCACCTTAATCTGGTTTTTGATGGCTTTACGATCGGCTTTTAACTCAGCCAGTCGTTCGCGGCATTGGCTGCTGATGGCGACCAGGCCATCGGCCACTGCCTCTTTCAAGGCGGAGTATTGCAGATGGCCGTCTTGGTAAGCCGCCAGTAGCTGGTCGTGTTCTTGCTGGCGGCCGCTGGCATCCAGCAAACTGAACAGGTTTTCTACGCCGGGGCTCATCTGCCCGGCGGGCGTATCGCCCGTATCCGTTACTGCAGAGCGGATCTGCTTGCGGATGCGTGCCTCATCGGCAAAGACGTCGATGTTGTGCTTATCGCCCAAGCTGGCACTCATTTTACGATTGGGATCGGCGGTGGACATTACCTTGGGCACTTTGGTAAACAATGGCTCGGGCAGTTCAAAGTACTCCTTGCCGGCAAAATTGTTGAAGCGGGTGGCGATATTGCGGGTCAGCTCGAGGTGTTGCTCCTGGTCTTTACCAACGGGGACGTGCGTGGCTCGGTAGATCAGAATGTCAGCCGCCTGTAAAGCCGGGTAAGTGAAAAGCCCCGCGCTGATGAAACCTTCTTTGCCGCTGGCTTCATTCTGGGCGCTTTTGTCCTTGAATTGTGTCATCCGCGTTAGCTGGCCGTAGCTGGTGAAGCAACCCAGCATCCAGCCGAGCTCAGTATGTTCCGGAACCAGGCTCTGGATGAAGATGTTTTCCGCTTTAATGCCGCAGGCTAAGAGGTTGAAAACCAGTTCCCAGCTGTTTTCCTGCATTTTCCGGGCTTGGAAAGGCATGGTCATAGCGTGATAATTCACCACCATATACAGACAATCGTGTTCCTCCTGCAGCTTGCGCCAGTTTTCGACGGCTCCGAAGTAGCGACCGAAATGCAGCTTGCCCGTAGGCTGGATGCCGGAAAGAATGGTTTTTCGTTGACTCATGGCGCAAAAATATAAAAACTGTGGTGGGCTAACACTACTCCTTTCCGATAGGTTGCCACATCCATTGCATAAGGTGTTAAAGGTATTTTATACCTTGCTGTAAACAGCATAAAGCCAATGAGAAGCCTTGTACTAAGCAGCCTGTTTAGCTTACTTTCTATTTCCATAATCGCCCAGACCACCGCTGATGATCGCCGAGCCGGCTACGAACGCCTGATGTATCAGGCTGAAAGTTCGATAGTGGGGCAGCTGCCTTTCACGAATATCGGACCTACGATTATGTCGGGACGCGTAACGGATATTGCCGTCAACCCCGAGCAACCCACGCATTTTTATACGGCCTACGCCTCGGGTGGATTATGGGTGACGGAGAATAATGGGACCAGCTTTCGTCCACTTTTTCAGCAGCAAGAAGTGATGACCATTGGAGCCATCGATGTGAACTGGAACACTGGCACCGTATATCTGGGTAGTGGTGAAGTAAACAGCAGCCGATCTAGCTATGCTGGCAACGGCATGTGGCGCAGTGATGACGGGGGAGAGAGCTGGACCCACCTGGGGCTGGAAGAAACCCACCACATCGGTCGGGTGATCGTGGATCAGTCGGAGGGCGATACCATTTGGGTAGCTGCCTTGGGCCATCTCTACACCCAAAATGAGGAGCGGGGTGTCTTTCGCTCCATAGATGGTGGAAAGAGCTGGGAAAAGACGCTATATATCGATGAGCGCAGCGGCGTAGTCGACCTGGTGCGGGATCCCCGCCACCCCAATGAGTTTTGGGCGGCCAGCTGGGAGCGAGACCGCAAAGCCTGGGACTTTACCGAAGCCGGGCCAGGATCGGGCATCTGGCACAGTACGGATTACGGGGCTAGTTGGCAGCTGATCACCGGGGAGGACTTTGACTGGCCAGAACGAGCCACCGATGGCCGCTTGGGCTTGGCGGTAAGCTATACGGCAGCAGGAGAACGACGTTTGTACGCTGCGCTGGATAACTATGCCCGCCGTCCGGCGGAGGAAGACGACCCGGAAGTACTGACCAAAAATGAACTTAAAACGATGACAGCTGCGGAAGTACAAAATCTACCCGATTACCAACTGGAGGGATTTTTACGCGGCAATGGCTTTCCAGAAGAGCTGACGGCAGAGTTACTGCGTGAACGCCTGGAGGGTGGCAGTTTGACGATCGAGCAAATGGTCAACTATCTGGAAGATGCTAACCGCCAGTTGTTTGATACACCAGTAGTGGGCCTGGAAGTTTACGTAGCAGACGGTAGTGCCAGTAGTCGATGGACCAAAACCCACGAGGGCTACATCGAAAGTGTGTACAACAGCTATGGTTACTACTTCGGCCAAATCAGGGTGAATCCGCAAGATGCGAATGAACTCTACGTGATGGGTGTACCGATTTTGCGCTCTACCGATGGCGGGGCTAGCTGGGAAGGCGTAAACGCGCCTAATCAGCACGTCGATCACCATGAATTGTGGATCAATCCCGCCAACCCCATGCACGTCATTAACGGCAACGACGGAGGCGTCAATATTAGTTACGATGCCGGGCAGCACTGGGTGAAGTGTAATACGCCCAGCGTAGGGCAGTTTTATACCGTTGCGGTGGATGACCATCCTGACGGCTACCGCGTCTACGGCGGCTTGCAGGATAATGGCGTTTGGCGCGGTCCGCATACCTACGAAGAAAACGTTGGTTGGCACGAAGAAGGGCAATATCCTTATGAGCGAATAATGGGCGGCGATGGCATGCAGGTCATAATTGATCCCCGGGATAATGAGACCCTCTACACCGGTTTCCAATTTGGGAACTACTTCCGGATCAACCCCGCGAAAGGGGAACGCAGCTACATCACGCCCAAACACGAGCTAGGGGAGCGCCCTTACCGCTGGAACTGGCAGTCGCCCATTCATCTGTCCGTACACAATCCTGATATCGTATACTTTGGCTCCAATCATTTGCACCGTTCGATGAATCAGGGAGACGATTGGACGCTCATCAGCGAAGACCTGACCCAGGGTGGCTTAGCGGGTGATGTGCCCTACGGCACCCTAGCCACGATCCACGAAAGTCCGTTGCGCTTTGGCTTGTTGTACACGGGCAGCGACGATGGACTGATCTATTGCAGTATGGATGGTGGCTACGAATGGCAGAATGTCTCGGAGGGGCTACCCGCCGATCGCTGGGTAAGCCGCGTACAGGCCAGCGCCCACGAAGAGGGCCGCGTTTACGCCAGCTTGAATGGCTACCGCAATGATGACTTTCAGGCTTACGTCTATCGCTCCGAAGATTACGGTAAAACCTGGACGGCGATCGGGCAAAACTTGCCGCTGGAGCCGGTCAATGTGATTAAAGAAGACCCGGTTAATCCAGACCTGTTGTACGTAGGTACGGATCACGGTTTGTACATCAGTTTGGACGGTGGTCGTTACTTTCATCAAGCCAGTCATCTGCCACGCGTAGCGGTGCACGATCTGGCTATTCAGGCCACAGCCAATGATCTGCTGGTGGGGACCCACGGCCGCTCTTTTTACCGGGCAGATCTGGAGCAACTGCAGCAGCTCAGTGCTCGCAACCAGGCCTTCACTGTTTTTGAGCCTGCTAAGGTACGAGCCAGTAGTCGCTGGGGCCGTGATAGTTGGTTTGGTGATACGGAGCCAGAGCTAGAAATACCGATCTACGCACCTGCACCTGGCCAAATGGACTTTAAAGTGCAGCTGAAGGATGGTCCGACTGTTTACACCGGTTCCGCAGAGGTTCCGTTGGGATTAAGCCATTTTAGTTACAATTTGTCCATCATGGCTGAGCAAGCGGAAAACCTGGAAGCGGCACTACAAGCTGAGCAAGAGGAGGACGAGCGTCCCATCCGAGTCAAAGAAGCAGATAGTGGAAAATATTACCTGGCCAAAGGTACTTACGTGCTCTACTTCAGCCTGGGTGGAGAAGATCAGGAAGTGGAGTTGGAGGTGCGGTAAAAGCAATGAGTAGAGATGTTTAGCACGGGAGTCATTCGACCCTAAAATGGATGAGTTGGGAGTAGGATGATTTGTACCTGCCTTCCTGCAGTCGGCAGGCAGGCTTCCGCAGGTCCAACGGTTAAGCGGACTTGAGTCCGCGCCGGGTGCAGCGAGCTTCAGCTCGCGCTTGCTTTTGGGCAGACTGAAGTCTGCGCAACTCGGCGCAGGCTAAAGCCTGCTAAAGCCTGCTTAACCCTGCCTAACCGCCAATTGGCGGCCTTTGGTCGAATTTGTTGATGCTAAGGCTGCCTAGGCGGTAAATTAAAGGCAATCCAGTTTTTCTAGCTATGCGCTTCTACCAATTCATCCTGGGCCTCGGCTTGATTTTGTATGCTTGTAATAGTCAAGAAGATTATTTGCAAAAAGATTGGATTTTGCAGTCTTGGCATCCTATTGAAGGGGATACTTTAGGAAAAGCTAATCCTGGAGGATCAATGATGTGGTCTATCCGAGCTGATTCGATCTTTATGAAGCGATTTGATGGCCTCGACCATTATTATGAGGATACGATGTTCTATAGCTTGACTGAAGGCCGATTCACACTTTTAGATGATAGGTTTGGAGGAGACTGTGAAATTTTAGAAGCCTCAGCAAAAACTTTGGTCCTTGATTGTGATCTTTCGCGAGGAGTTAGTCGGCGTTTCAGTTTTGGCCCTTATCGACCTTTTAATTATTTGGCCGAAGCCGATACCGAAGACTTGGAAGCTCTGATTGAAAATCTTAAGGAGGGATATTGGGTTGAGGAGCAATTAGGAGCACTCCTGGAATTTGGAAGCTATGGCGAAATATTTACGGCTAATCAACCTACTTACAATCATGAGAAGTGGAGATTTCAATTTGTCGGGGATGATCTATTTATAGAGATTTCTGCTCTGAATCAAGCATTTATTCTCCAACTAAAAAATTGGGAGAAAGGGAGCCTTCGTGGCCGATGGTTTGCACCAGGGGTAGATGAAATGGTCACCTTTACCCAAAAGTTTGAACCAGTAATCCATCCCGAGCAGTTGTATGGGACTTGGGCTTTCACCGATTCTACCCGAATCGATGAACAGCTGCTTTATGAATGGGAAGAAATCGGAGATTTTTATCCAGGTTACGAAATTAGCTTCAATGAAGATAGGATGATCTATCATCGCCATTTTTTCAGAGATACTTTTGAATACGCTTTAAGTCCATTGGGAAAGACTATTATCTGTGAAAACCAGTTGATCCCTTGGGATAATTACTTGCGTATTCTGGAGGTAAGTGAAGAGGAATTAGTGATTGAACGCTGCCGAAGAATTCCCCATCCAGATGGTTGGTGGGAGCGTGTTGAGTTGAAGCGAGTGGGGAAGTAAGGGTTAAGCGGACTTGAGTCCGCGCTGGGTAATGCGGGCTTTAGCTCGCGCTTGCTTTTGAGTAGACTGAAGTCTGCGCAAGCTAGTGCCAGCTGAAGCTGGCTTAACCGGGCTCGCCGTATATTGGTTGGTAGAACTAACCAATCACCACTATGATAAAGCAGTTGCTCATTCCTGGGATACTGTCATTAGGCCTGTTGGGCTGTGGCTCTGAAGGCACGGTCACCGCTGAAGAAAGCGGAACGGCTACGCCTGCGGAAGTACAAAACCAAAGCATGTAGGATCTGGTCGATCAGTACGCCACGGTACGTCTAACGACTGATGTCAGTCAGCTATCGGCGGCCAGTAAGCAAATGATACCGCCGCTGGAATTCCCGTTGATATCGTTTTCGAACAGGGAGTGGAGGTTCTTGGCTTAAGCGATTAAGCTAGCCCTTAAGATCGTGCTTTTATGTGGTGGGTTACGTAGCTTTGTAGCTTCACCCATACTAGCGTAATGATGCGACTTATCTTATCTGTGGTAGCCCTAGTTTTTTTGGTGCTGCTGGGCTGTGGTAACAGTAGCCAATCGGCAGCCACTGTAGCTAGCGGACCAGCGAAAATTGAAGTAAGCTGTGCTGGTGCACCAGCTGGAACTGCCTATTTAATTGGTACGATTGATCAACGCCGCTTTCGGATAGACTCTACCCAGGCCGACGCTAATGGGAGTTTAACTTTTGCCAAAGCAACGCCCTATCCAACGGGTTTCTACTTTGCCGTTTACCAAGACAATACGGCCATCCAGCTTTTACTGGATGAGGATCAAGAGTTTCAGCTGATAACGAATAAACAAGATATTGCTGGGCAGATGGCCGTAAGTGGGAGTTTAGCCAATGAACTACTGTACAATTCACTGAGGTTTGAAGCGGATATTCAGCCTCGCTTTACACAAGCTAATAGCCGGGTAAGTGCGGCTACGCCGGGAACCGCCGAATATGACAGCGCCAAAGCAGCGCAAAATGCCCTGGTACAAGATCGAACCAATTTCCTGAACCAGATTTTCACGGAGCATCCCAATAATTTCTTCGTCCGCTTTAAGCGTGCGGGGCAGAATCCGGCCATCCGTTCTGAGCTGACTTTGCCCGATGGGAGCCCCGATAATACGGCCCAGATATTTCACTATCGCCGTGACCTTTGGGAGAATGTTGATTTTTCAGACAGCAGCCTCTTACGTACACCCGTCATAGCGAATAAGCTGGAGCGCTACTTTGATCAACTCACCCCCAAGAATCCAGATTCCATCATTGCCTCGGCTGATTTTCTGTTAGATAAGGTGATTAGTGAACCCGAGTACCTGCGTTTTTTCGCCAATTGGATTACCCTGCGCTTTGAACCGGGAAAAACAGATTTGATGGATTCCGAAGCGGTTTACGTACACATGATCCAGAACTACTTCACGCCGGAACTGGCATTCTGGTCGGACACCATGACTGTCTATGGCTTACAGCAGCGGGCGGGAGAAATGGCCAATAGTCTGGTAGGGCGGCAAGGGCCCAATATTACAGTGCCGGGTTTAGATGGACAAGCTCATACCCTCTACGACGAGGACGCGCCTTACTTGGTCGTGTATATGTACAATCCTACCTGTGAGCACTGTATGGCAGAGACGCCACCCCTACGTGATTTAGTGCAGGCTAGAAATGACATTGATGTGTTTGCCATCGCCATCGATACCGATGAGGATGCCTGGCGAGGCTTTGTGCATCAATACGATATTCAGGCCTGGACGAACGTTTACGACCCCACTAATCGTAGTATCTACGGTCAGTATTATGTGGACGTAACGCCAGAGTTATACCTCCTCAATCCGGAGCGGATCATCATCGGTAAAAACCTGAAACCTTCCCAGGTTAGTCAGGTGATTGAGCGAGATCGGGCCAAGCGTAATTAAGTGACTAGATTTCTCCTTTTAACGACTTACGAATGACTTCGGCCTTGGAATTGACTTCGAGGGCGCGATAGATCCTTTTGATGTGGTCGCGAACGGTATCGATAGAAATATTGAGCTTGTCAGCGATCAGTTTATAGCTGAGTCCTTCTACAAGGCCGTCGACAATTTGTTGCTGTCGGGGCGTAAGCAGGTCTTCCTGCTTGGCGGCTTGGGGCATAAAGTGCTTAGCAATCTTACGAGCGATGGAGGGGGACATGAAGGAACCACCACGATGCACGGTAAAGAGGGCTTCCTGGATTTTAGCCAGGGACGTCCGTTTAGAGATGTACGAGCAAGCACCAGCACAAAGGGCGTTGAAAATGTAGTCTTCTTCTTCGTAAGTGGTTAGCATCACGATGTCGGCCTCAGGTAAATGCTGCCGGATGTGGCGAATCCCTTCGAGACCACTCATGCCGGGCAGGCCAATATCCAAGAGCAGCAGGTTGGCGTCCAGAGTACGGCTTGCTTCGGCCTGTTCTAAAAAATCTTCTACGCTTTTACCGACAATTTTTATTTCGATGGCTGGATTAGCTTCGAAATAGTTGGTCAAGCTTTCGCGGATTACAGGGTCATCTTCTACGATACAAAGGTTAATCTTTTCCATAGTTCAAAGTACGGACTAATTAGAAGGCTACCAATCCACATTTGCATGTGGCGGCGATGTGGAGGTACCCACATCATCATGTGGAAGGAGGGCCCACATTATTTTAGGACCTTTGGTTTAAGAGTTCATCACAACCAATAAAATCCATTACAGCCTAGGAGCTAGACAGCTAAAACTCCCCTCACTATTGAGAATTTGGGCGCTCGGGAATCCACCAGGATTCTCCGGCGCCCATTCCTTTTTTAGCCCTTCCTCTCGCAGTTTTTGGACAGGCCGCATCAAAATGTGGTTTAGACTGCCTTTTCATCCCCCCACCTTTGTCTGGTCGCTGATTCGCAGTTCCTTTTAATGAGGAAAAGAATAAGTGCACTTTAACACCTAAAGTCCTCAACACCCAACCCATCTAGTTATGTTTTACCTACCTCGTTTAAAGCAAATCCAAACACCCGCACAACTTCAGGCTTATAGTACCGAGTACGAAGCTTGCTCGGGCCTCCCCATTCCTGCTGACTACCTGCAAGCTGCTAAAAACCGAGTGTTTGGCCTCTTCTACCAAGGAGAATTAATAGGAGGCTTCGTTTTGGGCAGCCAAACGGACTTCCGTACGATCCAGTTTTTCGCTGCGGCAGAGCACCAGGCTGCTCTTTATGACGAAATGGGCTCCCTAGATCAGTATACGGAGATCACTTGCTTTTTCATCAAAAAGCAATTCCGTACGAATACCTTCCTGAACTTCTCCACCTGGCTGGGTATGACCTATGCCATTCGTCGTTATGGTAAAAAGCAGCTTCTATTCGGCACCAATTCCCCTTCTCTAGCTCGCCTCTACAGTCAGACCCATCGCTCTGTTCCTTTTCATGAGGACCGGGTAAAAGGCAAGCCCACTTTCATATTCCGAGGAGAGCGGCACCATAGTGTACTGGGTATGCTGGCCATTATGCGGCATAAGCTGCAGCGAGTTTGGACGGTCAACCGTCTGGGCAGTAAGCGTCGTTCTGCCGCCATGAGCTAGTTAAGCTTTTGCCAAGGGATAAGGCCGGTCCAAAAAATCTTGGTGATCCGTAAAAGGGAAGATTAAAACAGAAAAGCCTGGCCAGATAAGTCGGGCCAAGCTTCTCATGACAAATCGTATCTTAATTTGATACTCTCCAAATGTAAGGAATTAATCCTGAGATCAATCGGTCAAAAAGTATAGATTTTGTCATATCAATCCTCTAAAGCGTAACAATCACGACCTAGGTCGTCGTCGGTTACCCAACGAGTCAAAAACTGGCCGGAGCTTTGTTGGAGGCTGAACTATTGTCTTTCCCTTACGTTTCGCCCCTATGTTGGTAGACCGAGATATAGATCGCATTATCGAAATGGCCTGGGAAGATCGGACACCCTTCGATGCCATCAAATTGCAATTTAACCTGTCTGAAGCCGAAGTCATCAAACTCATGCGTCGGGAATTGAAACCTAAATCGTTTCGCAACTGGCGCGCCCGGGTACAGGGCCGAAAAACCAAGCATTTGCGCCAACGAGAAGAAGAAGTCCAACGCTTCAAAAGCAGGATGCAGCGCCACATTAGTGGGAATAAACCCTCTAAATGATCAAGATCATTGCGGGGCTTCTACCTGGAGAGAATTGAAGAAATCATCAAGGATAGCCGCTTTGTCAAAATTTTCCCAGACGGTAATCAGTCGTTCGTTTTCCGGCCGATCTACCCACTGCCCGTCTACGTAAGTAGGCGAGCTCAATAAGTACTGCTTTCCCCATTCTGGGTTCTTCATAATGGCCAGTGCCACCACGTCAAAGAGCGAGCGCCCCGGAGGAGTGCCGTGCAATTCCAGGTTTTCAAAGAGGCTGATGGAATAATCCCCAAAGTGCTGGAATTCACCACCGTTGCGACCAGGCACGGCGGTGGCTACTCTTGGCCCCAATCCCGGCATCCTCGCTTGCATTTCCGCTGGGGTTACGCGCACCGCGGCCGAGCCCGTACCGTCACTATAGCGTACCGTCACCATTTCGAAGGGAACGTCTTGTTCCAGCACATAATTCATGGCAGGTATGTCATTATCCAGGTTATATTCTCCTGGGCCTGGGTAATTGGCGCCTAGCCAGACAATACGCACTTTGTCCTTGATGTCGGGGGCCAGCATCAGGGCCAGAGCAATATTGGTCAACTTGCCGACCGGTACCAGAGCTAGACGATGGTCGTCATACTGGCGGGCTGTTGCGATGATAAACTCTACAGCCTCCTGACCGTCGTAGCTGCCTTGAGCAGTCTGTGAGCGTATCGTATTGAAATCAGCGTTGGCACCAGTATAGAGCAATTCCTCTGGCGCATGTCCGCATAACTGGATGACGCGTTCCGCTTCTTCGTAGTGCTGCTCGATTTGACCTCCATTCCTAGTTGCATTGACCGTTATGCCCAGCACATTAAAGGTGGCTTCGTTGAGCAATAAGTAGGCCAGCGCATGCTGGTCGTCGATTTCATTATTGGCATCGGTATCAAAAATGACAGGAATGTCTCGACTGGGATAGGAGGGAGTAGGAGGGAGCTCTTGTACTTCCGCAGGTGTATCCACTGCTGACGATTCACTACTGTTGTTCGTGTTATGGGGATTGTCGGCTGCTTGCTCGGTGGTCCCGGTAGCTGATTCATCATCAGAATGATCCTCGATCTTTTCTTGTCCCTGACAAGCAAATAACAATAGTATTGGCAGTAAATAACGCATGGTTCTCATCAACTTTGGTCGTAAAATAAGCAATGCTGGGCAACCGTTTTGGACATAGCGATAAGTTGCGCTTTCCTACCCGCACCTAAACAGACCATAATGCGTCTTCCTTTATTTATTGGCTTGGTTTTTTCCGTACTCAGTTTGTCGGCCCAGCGTGACACTACGCTCTTGGTTGCAGATTATAATGAGGATGGTTATCCCGATAGTCTGCGTTCCTGGTACAGTGGAGGGAGTGGAGCCGGTGGCCGATTTGTCGAAATGACCGATGGCCAAAGTGGCGAACAATTAAGCTTTAATAGTTGTGGCTCCTTCGGCAACTTTGTGCAGATTATTCCGATCGCGGAAGATATCTACGATCGATACTACGCCTTCCTCGCTCCGATACTTCAGGCATTAGCGGGAGGTCGGGCCAGGGTAGGTACTGATCCTAGTCTGAGTTGGTTAGGCCAGATGGCGACGAATTTGCTACAGGATACGGCGCGCGGACCCAAACCTCCGGGGGATGTTTGGATCCCGAGGGCTGAGGATCTCCGCTACGCTCTGACCTGCGGAAGTACAAATGATCATCCTTATTTTGATCGCTTTTTAGGGGGCTACGAGCTTTGGGAAACAGATAGTCTGATTCGACCCGGGATAAGCACTTCCATCGATATTCACCCTCGCTTAGGAGCCTTGATGTACCAGTTTGCTCTGGATACCAGTCAGCTGGCTGCGGATGCCTACAGTTTTTTCCTGATCTACTACGGACATAATCACTTCAGTAGAGAAAATCCAGACTTTACCGAACTGGCTGCCAATGAAAACTACCGGATTTTGAGCAGCGCACACGGACTAATCGCTCAGCGCCCCAATGGAGATTATAAGTGGTTGTTTATCAGTCAGCCTGGTATTACGCGTGCGCCGATGAAATTGCGCTGGCCTTCGATTTCTTCCGTGCAACTTGCTGGTGATTATGCCCTATTGGAGCAGCAATTTTCGGTAAGTCAGGAGGCTCATCTCTGGGTAATTGACATTCCGAGCGGTCGCCTCGGCAAGATAAGAGAAGACCTCTACGGTTTGCGTTACGACGAAGCGAGTATGGAGTTGGTAGCCCCCGATTACCGACTTGAAGGCATGCATTTAATTATTCTGGAGGGAGAGGAAGAAAAAACGATTCCTCTTCAAGCGCTTTTCGAAAGCGACTAAGCTGCCCTACGCTACAAAAAAGCTTAGCTTACAAGGCTTATGGCTCACTACTTTTTATGAATATACTCCAACAACTCTTTCAGGAGTCCGAACTCCATCCAACTGAGCTAGAACGGGTGCTGGAAGCCTACCAGTTTTGCCGCTTAGATAAAGGCGATTATTGGTTAGCAGAAGGGCAGCAGGCTAACCATATTTTTGTGCTGGAATCAGGCTTGATGCGTGCTTATGCCATCGACCAAAAAGGCAAGGAGATCACTACCAATTTCTATGGTCGTGGCCAGATTGCCATTGAGGTGAACTCCTTTTTTCTCCGGATGCCGACTAGCGAAAATATCCATGCGCTGAGTGATTGTACGGGGTGGCAGTTAGACTTTGAGGCTTTCCAGCAATTATTCCACGGCTTAGAAAACTTCCGTGAATTTGCTCGTGGTCGTTTGGTGCGCAAATTTGTTCGACTAAAGGGTCGTTCCCTCTCCATGATTACAGACTCTGCTCAGGAGCGATACTTGCAATTACTACGCGGTCACCCGCAAATTTTACAAGAAGCTCCCTTAAAATATGTAGCAAGTTTTCTCGGCGTTACGGATAGCTCGTTGAGTCGCATTCGCAAAGAAATTGCCAGACCATAGAAGGGTCGTATAGGTATAGGAATGAAGCTGGTCGTAAGTTAATTTAAGCAGGTTTGACTTCTTGTCATAGGGCAAGCGCTGGTCAGGGCATCCATCCCGAGCGATAAGAATTTGTCCTAATACTTGCAGTAGAAGCTTCGCTCGCTGCTATTCCTTTAAATTTCGGATCTGAAAACGTGCCCCAATGTCCAAATTCTTCAAAGGATTTTCCCGCTTTGATGCTAATATGGCTATGACCATTACCGCGGTAGTTATTAGTTTATGTGCACTGTTTGTATCCTTCGCTGAAGTGAGGATTATGCGTAGTCAGCAGAAAGCTAGTCTATATCCCTACCTAACTATTGGTCAGAGCTACAATGAGGTCGGCTATGGTCTCTACCTGCACAACAAGGGGATTGGCCCAGCCAGCATTAATTCCTTTCAGGTATTCGATAATTCACAGTATTTCACGAACTGGCTAGAGCTAGCGAATCATTACTTGCCGGATAGTCTTTCCTTAGGCTATGATGTGATGAGAATGAACAACATTCAAAACACGATAATTTCCCCTGGAGAAAAAATCGAACTCGTGTATGCAAACTGGACGCCCGCGTCTAGATTGCTACAAAGCCAGCTAGGTGATCTAGATTTTATGCTCTGCTACTCTTCATTGCTAGGAGACCACTGGACAATTAAAGGTTACGGAAAACCGGAATCGATTAACGAATCCTGTGAGCGGATGGAAGAACGGGAAATGTATTAATTACCCTACCCTAGGGTAAAGATGAAAGCAGGGGTTTATTACCTTTTGCAAGTACAAGGTGCATTTCGTACTCAGTTTTTATCGACTGTTATAGCAAGCATGCACTATACTGGCTTGTTTAAAACCCTATATAAGGTTTCGTTGCTTATGCAGTTCTGTTGGCGATTACTATGCTTGTTATGTTGCTCTTCTGTGCTTCAAGCTCAGGTGTATTACGAGCAAGCTAGCCGTCATCGCTTTGCGCAGTTGACTTTAGGTGTAGAACTGGAAAGTGGTTGGGGAGGTCAGACGAGCTATCTCGCTACCGATGGTAGCATGTTAACGCAAGAGCTGGCATCTACTATCCGTCCGCGGATCTTAATTGGCGGGATGCATTTTTGGGGCCACGCTGATTTTTCTATTGCATTCCCGCTTAGCTACCCCGAGCAACGAACTAGTAATCTGAATTTGGCAGCCCTGAGTGGGGTAGAAACCATCTTCAAGTATTACCCAATAGCCGTGCGCCGGGGAGGAATCCGTCCTTATCTGGGTTTTTCCCTGGCGCCCTACACTTTCTTCCAGGACAATAGCAATCTGGCGTTGGGGGAAGGCCCCAGTCGGACCTACGTACGTCTGCCGCTCAAAACTGGTCTGACCTTTAGTCTAGCCAACCATCTTTTTGATTTAGGACTGACTTATAACTACGCCAATACTATTGATTATCCACTTTCCCCTGAGCTGAATACGGAAATAAGCACAGCACCACTCTTTGCTCATGTATCCTATCGCTATCAATTAGAAACCACGCTGAGCGCAGAGCGTGGCTGGGAGAATGGTAGCACCCAAGAGTTGACGGATCGCCTGGCCGAAAACGGAGGACTGAACGATTTCTTTGTGGGAATAGGCCTGTCCTCCGCCTGGTGGTTGGGAAGATCAGACTACGTTGAGGAGGAACGGCCCTTCTTGCCAGGATACAATACCGCCATCATGCCCGATTTTTCTCTGGGCTATTATCTGCACCAGCCCGATTTACAGCTGGCGCTTAGCTACCGTGCTTATGCATCCTCTCATCGGGCCTTTGGCGTCTTTAATCAATCTAAACGCCAGTCCATTGGATTGGAACTCACCAAGAATTTATTTGATTACAACGGCTTCGTTCCTTTTCTGGGGCCAGTGGTAAGCCGGGAAACCCTCTCCTTTAATGAGCGGGATAGTCAGGGAGTTGACATTAGTCTTCAGGAGCGTAAAACGGCTTTTGGAATCGCCTTTGGCTGGGACGTTCGGCCCAACCGAATACAGTCCTTTATTCTGCGAACCAATCTTCGTTATTTCCCCAACTTATTTTTGGAGCACCCTTCTGGAAGAAGATTGGATTTTGATGCTATTGAGTTCAATTTCATTCAGCTCGTTCTCTTTCCAGAACGGTTGTTTTAGTTAGCTACAGCGCAACCAGTAAGCTGGTTTCGCCTGAATCTAGCTAAATCAACTTCCCTACTGCTGCTGCTGCTGCTGATTAAATTAGCCAGTCTTTTATGGGCTATGGGAGTTAGCTGCGCGTCGGAAGGGTTGGGCTCAAAATAAAATAGGATATTTACTAACACTTAGAAGTGTAACCCCGTCTAAAACATTCAGAACAAAAAACCAAATCCATGTTTCAGTTTCGAATGCTAGTTTACCTGTTGCCATTGACCCTCCTACTGGCCTGCGAACGCAGTGAACCAGAAGGTCCAATCATTGAGCCGATTGATCCCGAACGGGTCAACTTTATGGACCCGCAAGTCGGGCAGTTTAATGTCTACGAATTTATAACTTTTACCTGCGGCGAACCCAGCGCCGATGACAACGCCGATCTTCGGCTGGAAATAACGGCGGTAAGCCCAACTACGATTACCTTTCTGGAATCCGGCTTCGGCTTGCAAGATTTTGAATTTACTGCTGAACGCCTCGAAGGTGGCATTAGTATCAGTCAGGAAAACCGTGTCCAGTCCAATCTCCTATTCTTTTACGGAGACGATAACCTTCGACTTACCGCCGAACCAACGGCAACCGTGCTTCAGCGAGATTGTGTCTTCTTTGACGGCAGCGATAAATTCGTGGGGGAATACGTAGCCAGTACACCCAGTTTTGAAGTAGAAGGACATAGCATGGAAAACCTGAAGGTGGTAAGCTGTGTACCCCTTATTTTAGATTTAGATGGCTACCTGCTCTACACGGAAAATAATCTGGTGGCCTCGATGACCTCCAACGCTTTTCAGTCGCCGACTCAAGTACGCGCCTACGTCTTGAGGTAATTACTAGAAAGTGCAGGGCTGGGACCCACTGGTAGCGTCTGTTGGAAAATATTGATTTTCCAACAGACGCTTACTATTTTGCAGCATGTCAACTTATTGCCAATTCGTCGCGGATCTGTCGCTCGATAACCCTCACCGGATTTACCACGACACCGAATATGGATTCCCGATCGAGGAAGATGATGAACTGTTCGGCCGACTTCTATTAGAAATTAATCAGGCCGGCTTGTCCTGGGCCACGATTCTGAACAAAAAAGCCAATTTTCGCCAAGCCTACGCTAACTATTCTATAGCTGCGGTCGCTGCTTTTACCGAAGTTGACCGGGCACGACTCTTGGCAGACGCGGGTATTATTCGCAATAAATTGAAGGTAAACGCTGCCATTCATAATGCCCAGCAAATTCTTCTTTTGCAGCAAGACTTTGGCAGCTTTCGACTTTGGCTGGATCACCACCACCCTTTAAATCGGGAGCAATGGGTCAAGTTATTTAAAAAGACCTTCAAGTTTACCGGAGGAGAGATTACCAACGAATTTCTCATGAGCACCGGCTATTTGCCGGGCTGCCACGAAGAGAACTGCCCCATCTATTCCCAAATTTTACAACTACGACCAGCATGGAGCCAAGCTTAATCCTTTTGTAATATTTCATCTACAAAACCATAGGCTTTTGCTTCCTTGGCCCGCATCCAGTGATCACGATCGGCATCCTTGCGGATGGTGGCCTTATCCTGCCCGGAATGACTACTCATGATGGCGTAGAGTTCGTCCTGCATCTCCAAAAACAATTGGTAAGTAATCTCCATATCCGAAACTTGGCCCTGCATACCACCACTGGGCTGGTGGATCATAACCCGACTATGGGGTAAGGCGGTGCGTTTTCCAGCCGTACCGGCACAAAGCAGTACCGATGCCATACTGGCGGCCATACTGGTACAAGTGGTGGCAACGTCAGGTGTAATGAGCTGCATGGTGTCATAAATCCCTAAACCTGCGGTCACGGAGCCCCCCGGAGAGTTGATGTACATCGTAATGTCTCGTTGAGGATCGACAGAGTTCAAGAATAGCAATTGTGCCTGAATAACGTTGGCAACGTAATCATTGATGGGCACGCCTAGAAAGATGATCCTATCCATCATCAGTCGACTGAAGACATCCAGCTGAGCGACGTTGAGTGAGCGCTCTTCGATAATCGTAGGGTTAATCGTAGCCTGCAAGGAGGCAGCTTGAGAGCGGGCATAACCCTCCAGGGACGCCCCGGATAGCTGGTGGTCCAGCTGGGCGTAGCGTAAAAATTCAGTAGTATACATATGGTCTTAATTCAGCCGCCAGGGTTTTACCCGGCTCAGCCAGATGAATAGATGATTTTTGGGACGTTTTCGACCAAGTTGGACCCAGCTTTCCACCTGCGTAAGTGAAACAGAAGGTGGTTGCTTAGCCAACCAGCGTAATGAAGTAGAAGATGACTGTTTCATAGGAGAATGCTGCTTAGGGTCACTAATCGTTGGCTAAGACTTAGCGCACGACCATCTTCGGCTATTAATTGGCGCAGCGTTTTTCGCGCCCTGCTGATGCGGGTTTTCACCGCCGCAGGACTGGCGTTTTGAATCTTGGCAATGCGTTCAATGCTAAACCCACTGACCGCCTGGAGTAGTAGTGCTTCTCGCTGAGCGGCTGGCAGATCATCCATAGCGCGCAATAAGTACTCCAAATCCAGCGCCAATTCTGGCCGGGTCTCTAGCCGGTCGTTTAACTGTTGACGACGGTTGTCGAGGTAGCGCTGATGTACCGTCTTTGACCGCAGCCGGTTACGCAGCTGATTATTTACGATGCCGATCATGTAGGCCAGGAGCTTATCCTTATCCTTTAGTCGATCCCAGCTTTCCAAGGCGCTCAGTATGGCATCTTGTACCAAATCTTCAGCGCTGTCGAGCCCCATACAGCGGCTGTCACAATAGCGTAGAAACTGCTTATGCAACGGGCGGTACCATTCCAGGAAGGCTGTTTGCGGCTCCAATTTTGCGGTGGCCATATGTTTAGCGTTTATATTATAGTAACGCTCCTCGAGGAAAGGTTACAAAAACAGGGGACATCCGCGCACAAAAAAAGGCTGCGCAGCAGCGCTCTGCCACCGCCAACAGTCTTTTTTGGACACAGATTTTTTCTATTGGGGAGGGCAATGCTTGGGGCAGTTTTTGGTCAAAACGCCGGTGTGCTCAGCCAATAGTGGGTAGCAGCATTGGAACAGATGACCACTCACCTACGGTTCGTTCCACGGATTTTGGTGGGTGGTTCTATTCAAATTGTAAGTTTAAGGTGAGGACTACTTTGGCCTCTCCCCCAGCCCCTCTGCGAAGGAGAGGGGAGCTGTCAAAACACCTTTAGTAGGCTTGACCCTACTGGTAGTAACGGTAATCCAGCAAGCTACCTGGAAAGCAATTCCCTCTCCTTCGGAGAGGTTTAGGGAGAGGCCAAAATGTAGTGCAACCGTTGGCTCTGACCAACATCTGCGCGATAATCGGCAAACATCAGCTTAGCCGACTTTGATTTGGATATCGGGCCGTTGAGCTTCGGCAATTTTTGGCGCGTGAATAATCAGCACACCGTTTTCCTGTTTAGCAGAAACGGCAGCCTGATCTACGGCCTCACTTAACTCAAAGCTGCGTTCAAAGACTCGGATCGGAAATTCGTGCAGCAGGAAATTGGGCCGATCTTCTTCCGGCTCCCGGCGCCCGCTCACGTAGATCACATCATCGGAAATCGTGATGCTGATTTGGTCGCGGCTAAAGCCAGTAGCATAAAGGTGACACTCGAAACGATCATCGTATTCGATGATGTTGACGGGCACGTTGAATTTAGCGCGACGGTGAGCGCGATGCCCTCTTCCGTGGCCTGGATGTTGGTGGGCCGCTCTACGGCGGCGACGATGATAATATCCCATTGTATTGATGTTTTATTCAAAAAGTTGATCGTAATAATCCGCCAGATAATCCTGGAGTTTTTGGCGGGCGTATTGTTTGCGAGAAATGATGGTTTTTAGCTTTTCTCCGAGTGAGTTAGCAATTTCTTGGAGGGTTTCCCCTTCCAGTTCATTGCGTACGAAGACCGTGCGCTGTGGTGCCGGCAGCTCTTCCAGTGCCTCCTCCATAATGGACCAAAACTCTTCCGGATCCAGATCCAGATCGAGCTCTTCCTCCACTTCGGCGATCCAGTTGTAGGCATCGGGGTCCAAAGGGACGCTCGGGCGTCGCTCCTGCGAGCGGTAGCTATCTGCCAGCCGGTTGCGAGTGGCCCGGAAAAGCCAGGCACGTGGATTTTCGATGACTTCGGCATCGAGGGTCGTAGCAAAGCTGCTCCAGACGTCCTGCAGCACATCCTCGGCTTCCGCTTCCGAGACACGATCAGCGGCAAAGGCCGCCAACTCCGTCTCGTAGCGATCCAGATAGGATTGAAATTGATCTTCACTGCTAGGTCTCATCACTAAGGAAGACGTTGAGTTTTTCGCTTTACTTTAATGGGTGGAATTTTTTCTTCTTTTTTATTTGTACTTCCGCAGGTCCTATCGTTTTGCTAGTAAGTAAAACACCTGCGGAAGTACCCAACAAATACTGCGATCTTTCAGACAACCGATTTTGATCGCTTGCATCATGGATTTATGAGATTATTGTGCTTTTCTATTTCGCCACTGCTGTTGTGTTTTTGGTGTTTGCCGGGCTTGTCGATCAACTTATGGGCGCAGTCTTCTGCGCTGACGGTTTTGGAAGGCTACGGTGATGGGGTCTTTGCTGCCGGAGATACCGTTAGTGTCTTTTCCCGGGAGCTGGCTTACGCTGAGGCTTTTCAGGGCTGGTCCTTTAGTCCCGCTAATTTGGAGTTTGTACAAGACGAGCGGGAATGGATGACCCGATTCATCATGCCAACCGAAGCAGTGATTTTTACGGCTCAGATAGCTACGCTGCCCCCAGATTTTTTGGAATATGTCGAATTGCCGATCAACGGCATTACTAAGCCGGTTTACTACGCTATTCCTGAGGACCCGCTAGCGACGGTAATGCTACTGCACGGCACGGGAGGAAGCGTCAATGGCTGGGTCGGAACTAATCGGGATCAAAATTTCAGCCTGTTAAAGGAGCTCTACGCTGCTGGTTTTGCCGTTCTGGTGATTGAAAGTCGGGAGAGCAGCCTGAATGAGGATTTGAACGGCGATGGTAAAATCCGCTGGTTGTCCTATCCGATCGATTTGGAGAACAATATCGAATATCAGGATACAGACGAACAACTATTTCGTTGAGGAGTTTGGGCTAGATGCCCACCAATTACATGCTATCGGAATGTCTGCCGGGGGCAGTTTTGCCGGTACTGTTTCTCAGGCATTTGCGGCCCAATCCACGGTGATTTATGGGGCTACCAGCCAGCCCAATTTAGTGGCCACTACGGAGATTCCTATTCAGTTTTGTCTGATGGAAAATGATGCGATTCTCGATCCTGGAGATGATGAGCTAGCGGCCAGTTACAGTCAGCAACTCAATGACCGCGGTATTTGCAGTAGCTATTATTTGCACTCTGGCTATGCGTTTTATCCGGCCTATTTTCAACGAGTAGGGCTAACAGCGGAGGCTTCAATGGCGATTTTTCAAGACCTACAGACTAATGAATGGATTAATGATGCTTCCTATTTTGTAGGTACGGTGGCGGAGTTACAAGTAGCTTTTCAGCTGGCTCCGGCTCAGTGGCCTTCTTTGCTCAGCTTGTCGACGATGGAGAGGGCTGCGGTAGGTAATCTGCTGGCAGTAGCCGGCGCAGAACACCAATTCTTTGCTGCCCACAACCAGCGGACCATTTCCTTCTTACTGGATGCTTGCGCTGGGGGACCAAGTAGTACGCCGACCAATCTTGAGATCAGTTTGAACGGCCGGCTATATCCTAACCCTAGCGGTGGCGAAATATGGTTAGACACGGGAGCCGAAGTGGTGGGCTACCAAATTTTTGACAGCCGGGGAAGACTGCGTAAAGCTGGGGAATACCGACGAGGAGAGCGTCTAACTTTAGATTGGTCTTCGGGACTTTACTTTTTCGTTATTGAGCAGCCTGAAGGCACGACTTACCTGCGTTTTATCCTCGATTAGCGGAGGTGGACTACTCTGTGGCCTATATACCATTCGTTTCGCGGCCACTGTAGCTGCTGCTGATTTAAATCAGTCGCCTCATTGATGATGGTCAACAAGAGCTGTATAAGGGGAGAATAACTTTGCTGATATACTGGGAAATACAGTCGATTCCTAAAAGTTGAATGTCTTTCAAGGCCTTGCTGTTTCCTACTAAAATAAGCCTATGACTAGCAATAATAAATGGCTTAGAGGATTGTTTTTCACCCTATTCACAGGTGTCCTAATCTGGCTGGGACTAACCATGTACGTCCAAATGCCTAATGGCCACTATATAGCGAGCTTCGGTCCGGATACGGCACCTCAACGTGCGCTGATTCTCTACGATGCCGATCCCTTTGACAATTTAGATCAACAACTTAGTACTGCTTTTGCCAGTGGTCTGACTAATCGAGGTTGGAATGCTACGGTAAGCACCGTCAAGGCCATCAGAAAGGAACCCCTCTTCGATTATGACCTCTACGTTTTTTGCGCCAATACCTATAACGGGGAGCCAGACTGGACCATCAGTCACTACCTACGCAGTGAAATTGATCTAAGCGGTAAAGCTGTAGTGGGTATTTGTGTAGGGGCAGGCGCGACTGCCCGAGCACAACGAACTCTGGAATGTAAGATAAATAAGGCCGGAGGCTTCTTACTGGATGCTCGCTCCTTTAGTTTGGCTCGTCCCAATGACAGTGATGACCAATCAAAGCTCCAATTAGAAGCTGCTAGAACTCAGGTTATGGAATGGGCTGCCGAACTGGTTGCTCAACAGTTGGTCGCTGTAGATGAATGATTTATCATGGCTCGTTCCTAGCTTAATCAAGTCTGGTCCGACGAGCGATCCGCTCCCAAAACGAAGCGATATGATCGTACCACTGACTAAAGCCTGCTCGTAGCCAGATACTTTGTATGTAGGTACGAAATAGTCGAGCACTTAGAGCTTGCAATACTGCTCCGGTTTCGGTATCGGTTACGATGGGTAAGGCGGCAAGCGGAAAATCCTGATAATAATCCTGGATGGCGGCGTTCAGTAATTGAACGAGTTCAATTCGTTGGTCTAAGCCTAGCTCACTATCAAGAATGTAATAAGCCCGATTTTCCAGGTAGCTAAAATTGAGTCCCAAAGGAGCTCGGTTAGCGACAACAGCTGCCATTACCTGCCCCTGCGCATTGCTTAGCTTAAAGATCCTTCGACTACGACTGAGACCATACTTAGCATAGGTGGCACCAATTTTCCGTAATTGGATGTCCTCTTGGTCGAGTTCCTCAGCGGTAGTAAATACTTGACCATAACGGCCGGAAACGAAATTGACGAAAGCTGAGTCAATCCCCTTGACCTCTTCTAGTTGGTACTTAGTTGACACAGCGGTAGGTAGGCCTTTACCAAGGGGTAAGTGGAGATACTGGAAAGAAAGCAGGGAGGCATTTTCGGCTCCCAACTTTTCGTACATGGAGGCAAAAACCCGATAAGCATAGCGATTGTCTGGTCTAAACCAGTTTTGACTGGATTGGATCTCCTGCGCTAAGGGGTGATGTTCTGCTCGGTATTGGGCTGCCAGCATTACTTGTAGGGACTGAAAGGGGTTTCCGCTTGAGACCAAGTGTTGTGCTATCAATCCATGATTGGATTGCTGCCAACTGCAAATGGAGGCGAAGTGATTTTGCTGTTCTTCTTCTTTGGTAAATATCCAGAGCAACTCTTCCTGGGTATTTAAGAGTTTATTCCAGTTGTCCTGAATTTTCTGCCAAAAGGGGGCCAATAGTTGCCGCTTCTTGGGGTAGATAAATCCAATGCGGTCATACTGTTTGAACAGCTGTCGGACTGAGCTGCGATTGTAGTCTACTTCTACTATAGCAGATGCAGATTGACTGGGAGGTTTTTGTGCTTGTAACATGAAGGGATTAGGTGATAATAGTCAGTAGTCATCAATGAAGGACTACTGATTTTAGGGTTATTTAAGACCATTGCAAGAAGGAATTTTCTGGAGAAAAATGCCAATAAGTCGAGCTAAAACGGGTATTATTACTTACTAAACCCCGTATTTCACCTGGTCATTCTAAGACCAGTTCATTCATGAAAACCTCAATTACCATGAAACCATCATTCTTGTTTTTAGTATCAATTTTAACGTACACAGGCTCGCTTTTTGCCCAAGGAGCTGCTCCAGCTCCTACTCCAGCAGTAAGTGACGAAGCCCGCCCTTTGGATATGGAAGAACCTATCCGTCTGGCCATTGCTTCGGCAGAATCGGAATACGCCCTGGTGGAACAAACTCTCAACTATTACCTCCAAGGAGGGACCAACAACAATTTCGATATGCTCAGCCGGGCATTTCACGAAACGGCTACTATGAAGTACATCCGAAATAGAGAGTACGTAGAGGTAAATGCCCTGGAGTTTTTCCGCAATGGTATGGATCCTAATCGCCCCCCTAGTAATCGGACGACACGCATCGTGTCGATTAACATCGCCGGGAATGCAGCCAGTGCTCGGGTGGAAGCAGCCTACGAAAATTTCACCTTTGTCGACTACATGAATTTGCTCAAAATTGAGGGCGAATGGAAGGTGGTTAGTAAGATTTTCTTCCGACAAGAGTAAAAATTTAGCAAAAGGCGGGCTTTGCCCGCCTTTTGCTAAACACACAAGATTTTCTGCGGTTAGGTTAGCAAATATTCGACAGAGGTATGGCTAAACGCGCCGCAATTATTTGGTTTCGTCAAGATTTAAGGCTCCACGATAATGAAGCCCTGACCGATGCTTTCCATCAAGCGGATGAACTGTTGCCGGTTTATATCTTCGATCCTCGAGTGTTTGGGGGTACTACCCGTAAGTATGGTTTCCCCAAAACGGGGAATCATCGAGCACGTTTTATTATAGAATCGGTAGCGGACCTTCGTCGAAACCTTCGTAAACGTGGTAGCAATCTGCTGATTCGTATCGGCCGGCCCGAAGAGGTATTACCCGCGCTTACCTTGGAGACGAAAGCCAGTTGGGTTTACTGCAACCGAGAGCGAACGCAGGAAGAATTAGCGATACAGGACGCGGTCGAGCAAGAACTCTGGACCATCGGTCGGGAAATACGCTATAGTCGGGGTAAAATGCTATACTATACTTCTGACCTGCCTTTTCCCGTAACCCAAACACCTGATGTCTTTACCCAATTCAGAAAAGAAGTAGAAAAAATTGTTCCGGTACGAGATCCGCTCCCAACGCCGAGTAAAATACCCGGCTTTCAGCAGGAAAGCCTGGATTTTGGCGAAATACCTACTCTGGCAGATTTTGGACTCAAAGAGCCTGAACCAGAAGAGCGACAAGCAATAGCATTCCGGGGTGGCGAAAGCGCCGCACTGGAGCGCCTGGAGCATTATTTATGGGAAACAAAAGCTGTAGCGACCTACAAAAAGACCCGCAACGGATTAATGGGGGCAGATTACAGCACAAAATTCAGCCCTTGGTTAGCTCAAGGCTGTTTGTCGCCTAAGCGGATATACCAGGAAATCAAGGCTTTTGAGGAACAGGAACTGGCCAACGACAGTACCTACTGGGTCATCTTTGAATTACTCTGGCGCGATTTTTTCCGTTTCATGGGTAAAAAACACCTCAATAGCATCTTTCTGAAAGGTGGACCTAAGGAGGAAATTGATAGCCGTTGGCGAGAAGATGAGCGTCTTTTAGAAAAGTGGATAGATGGCCAGACGGGGGTGCCTTTCATTGATGCCAATATGCGCGAGCTGGCCAATACTGGCTTTATGTCTAACCGTGGCCGACAGAATGTAGCTAGCTTTCTGGTCAAAGACCTATTGCTGAATTGGCAAATGGGCGCAGAGTACTTCGAAAGTATATTGATTGATTATGACGTAACCTCCAATTGGGGCAATTGGAACTACGTAGCCGGAATTGGTAGTGACCCAAGGGAAAACCGCTACTTCAATATTCACACCCAGGCTTGCCGTTACGATCCAAAAGGGGAGTATGTAAAACTATGGTGCCCAGAACTAGAGCCTTTACCCGCTGAATGGGTACATCGTCCCGATCAACTAGTCCCCCATAAACAGCAGGAGTTTGGGGTGAAAATTGGGGGCCATTATCCCAAGGCATTAGTCAATAGTCAAAAGTGGACTAAAAAGCGTTCCGCTGGTGGAAAAAACCGTCGCAATAGCAAACGCGCTTCCTGATTGCTGATTTAGTCGATATTATTCTGATGCTTAACCGCTTTGAATAGCAGCATTCTATTATCTTCCCATTCTTAAAGCTTAATTCAAGAGATGGCGAAGCAAAAACTTAAAAACCGCCGCCAATTCGTCAAGGAGGCGAGCGCGGCAGCATTATCCTTCATGATTGTGCCCCGCCACTGTGTGGCTGGCTCTGGGCAAATTGCGCCCAGCGACAAAGTCAATCTGGCCTTTATTGGGGTAGGGGGTAAGGGCTATAGTACCCTACAGAATCTGAAAAGCCAGAATATCGTTGCACAGTGTGACGTCGACTGGAATCGAGCCGCGGAAGGATTCAACGAGCACCCTGAAGCTACCAAATATCGAGACTTTCGGAAGATGTTCGACGCTCAGGCTAATGAGATCGATGCCGTTATCATCTCTACGCCCGACCATACGCACGCTATTTCCGGTCTGGCTGCGATGGAGCTGGATAAGCACGTCTACATCGAGAAGCCATTGGCACACAATATTGCGGAGGTAAGAGCATTAACCGAGATGGCCGCCTCCAAACCTCATCTGGTGACTCAGATGGGAAATCAAGGTGCCAGTGGAGAAGGTATCCGCCGGTTTCAGGAATTGTACGAATCGGGCTTGATCGGGGAAGTAACCAAGGTATACGTTTGGACCAACCGGCCCATCTGGCCCCAAGGTAATCCTATCCCTACCGAAGTTCAGCCAGTTCCTGACTATCTCGACTGGAATTTATGGCTGGGGCCTGCCCCCGAACGCGGCTATAACGAAGCTTTCCACCCCTTCGCTTGGCGGGGTTACTGGGACTATGGCACCGGTGCGCTGGGAGACATGGGCTGTCACATCATCGATTCGCCCTTTTATACCCTACAGCTAGGCTATCCTACCTCAGCAGAAGCCAGCGTAAGTCAGGTGTTTAGCCAGAATTGGCGCGCAGATTATACCCCTGAGAGTTGTCCTCCTGCCTCCAAAGTCCACATCCAATTCCCCGCTCGAGGCACCAAGCCAGCCGTTGAAATGGTCTGGATGGATGGTGGCATCTTGCCGCGCAGACCAGATGAGCTAGAACCCAACGAACAGATGGGCGATTGGGGAGGTGGTATCCTCATGGAAGGCACTAAAGGTAAAATGATGTCAGAGACCTACGGCCGTAACCCCCGACTGTTACCGCTAAGTCGCAATGAGCAGGAAACCTTGCCAGAGCCCAGCCTGCCTCGGGTAACTACCAATCACGAAATGGACTGGATCGGAGGCATCGTAAATGGCTATCAGCCTAGTAGCCATCTCGGTAAGGCCGGTCCGCTGACCGAAGCCATCTTAATGGGTAATCTGGCGATCCGTTCCTACAACCACCGTGAATTTGACGAAGAAGGAGAATTCTCTCTACCTGGCCGGACGAAGCTGCTCTGGGATGGAGCCAATATGAAGGTGACTAACCTGGAATTTGCCAATCAGTTTATCAGTAGGGAATATCGCACCGACTGGTAATTATGAAAGAAGGGCTTGTCCTGCATACAGATCGGTTATCGTTGCGCCCACCTAGGGTGGAGGATGCTGCCTATTTTCTCGCTATTATGAATACTCCGGATTGGCTGGCCAATATCGGAGATCGTGGGATACATGATTTAGATGCAGCTGTGCAATACCTGCGCGCAAAAGGTATAGCTCATTGGGAAAAGCACGGTTTTGGCCCCTTTATGATGGTTCTGAAAGGGGCGATCTTGCCCTTCGGAACGGTTTCTTTAAGCGTACGTGACTTTCAGGAAGAAGTCGACATTGGCTTCTCCATTCTACCGGATTACTACCGGCAAGGCTACGCCTACGAAGCCAGTACTGCTGTGCAGGCCTGGGCCCACCGTCAAGGAATCCAACCACTTTGTGGTTATTGCCTGCCCTCCAATCAAGCCAGCATTGGCCTATTGACTAAGCTGGGAATGAAATTCGTCAAAGAGTTTCGCATTGCGGATGATCCAGATCTATTGCACTTATACAGCGAATGATCAATTCATTCGGTCATTCGCTGTATTGGCCAATTAGAATTGATTACTCGAACCATCGCTCTTTTGGTCGTCATTGCGAATGCGGCTACGACGTTGTCGCTCACGGAAGTCGATCTGCCCAAAGCGATGAGAGAAGCTGATCCCAATACTACGGAAGGGGATGGTAAAGAAGTTGGTTTGTTCAAAATTCTGCCCTTGTAACTCACTCTCAAAGGGTTTGTTTTCTACAAATGGCTCTACAGCTCGAATGCCCAGGGTGGTGCGTTCGCTCAGCTTCTTCTGGATGCCCATGCTAAAAATAGAGAAAGCAGGGGTGGTACCCTGTAGGGTTTGTCGTGGAGAACGGAAAAAGCCAAAGGTTTCTACCGTCCAATCATTCCCTAGATCAAGTGAACCATTCAGGTTAGCATTCCAGAGGGTAGCATTCCTACTCAATGCTTGTCCATTTCGTTGTCCAGTGGCTGAATAACTGAAAATATTGAAACCACCACGAAGCGTAAGCTTTTTGAGTAGGGTAGCCGAAGTAAAAAAGTTGAAACCAAAGTTTTCGCTCTCTCCGATATTCAGGAAGGTGGTCTGGCCCACATCGGTGTCGGGATCAAAGTCTAAAAAGCTCTCGATCACATCGCTGGTTCTCCGATAGTAAACCGCACCGTTCAGGACGACTCCTTTGATATAGGTGTTATAAGCTAGTTCTACCTGATCCACTCGCTCAGGCTCCAGGTCCGGATTGCCAATGCTAATATTATTGGGGTCGGAAACATTGGAATAAGGATTAATGAACCGTAGGCTCGGTCGTTGAATCCGTTGACTATAGCTCAATTTCAGGCCCGAGAAACGACTGAGTTTATAGTTCAGGATCAGATTGGGCAGGAAGTTGTTGTAGTCCTGCTCAAAGGAGGGGTTTTCTGAGGCGAACTCTCCTCCAATTACGGTAGCTTCATAGCGGGCACCAGTAACTAAACCCCACTTATCACCCAGCTTGAAATTAAAGCTTAAGTAACCAGCCAAAACATCCTGATCGTAGAAGAATAAATCGGTTAGGAGCGGTACATCGATTAGCGGGTCGCTATCTGAAGAGCGAGTAGCGGTCCGGTAGTCGCTATCGATTCTGCGCAGCACGGCCTTTATGCCCGTTTCCATTTTTACCTTTTGGCTGATCGGATGAACGTAGTCTAGCTGTCCGGTATATTCCAAATTGAGACCGTCATTGAAATTAAAGATGTCATTTTGGTAAATGGGTAGGTCGCCGTCCTGCAGGGAGATGTCTTCGGCATTGTTGTCATTTCCACTGACTTGCACTGCGAAGATTAATTCCCGCTCTTCTTGCTCAGGAAAGGTTTTGCGGTAGTCTAGATTGAAATCGTAGCCCGTTCTGCCGCTCTCAGAATCCGAATCTCGGTTGAAGTTGAAGAGGGAGCCTTCGTCCAGTAATTCTCCGGTGATCAAACCATCTCGGAAGCGATCGAAACTGTTGACTCGCGCACTGAAATTGATGCTATTGTAAGCGTTGAAATCATAGAACGCCCCACCGGAGCCATTGATTCCCAATACCCGGCTGCCATTATCTCCATTTTGGATTAGACTTCCGCTGGTGTTACCATCTGCGTCAAAATTCGTGCGGTTAAAACCAAACTCACCTACCCGTCTCCAACTCCAGAAACTGTTTGCACTGGCGTTAAGACCAAAGCGGCCTTTAACCGCATTAATGTTTAGGCTGGCGTTATTTTGCCGATTACCGATACTGGTACGGGCAGTACCCGTAAATCCCTGGGCTTCTCCGCGTTTAGTGATGATATTAATAATCCCACCAGACCCCTCACCATCGTAGCGGGCTCCGGGCGAAGTGATGACCTCAACTTTTTTGATCTGGTCGCCGGGAATGGATTGTAGCGCATCCGCAATGCTGCCCGCAAAAATGGCGGAGGGGCGCCCATTGATCAGTACCTGGATATTTTCACTTCCTCGCAAACTGACGTTTCCTTCCAAGTCCACACTCAATAATGGGACTTTACGCAGTACATCTGCGGCATCCCCACCGGCATTAGTGATATCCTGATCGGCATTATAAACGATTTTGTCGATCCGGTTTTCGATAGTGGCTGCTTGGCCGGTTACTTCTACAGCGTTTAGTGCCACAGCACTGGTTCGTAGCTGGATCTTTTCTAGGTCCTTGTCAGGCCGTCGATTACTTGTACTGACTTCTCCGATAATGAGGTCGTCGTAACCGATAAAGCTGACTTTCAACAAGTAATTGCCTGTGGCTACTTCTGTCATGCGGAATTTTCCATCGATCTCGGTTAGGGTGCCGTCGATCTGACTGCTGTCTAGCGCATTGAGTAATACAACCGTTGCAAATTCTACTGCAGCCCCGGTTTCAGCATCAACGACTTCTCCCCGGATGGTACCTTTTATTTGTGGACCGCCACCGCGGCCACCGAAACCGCCCCCTGGTCGACCGCCGCCTGGGCGTTGGGCATCGAGCTGGAGTGTTAGTAGTAATAAAGCAGTGCAAAGTAGAAGTCGGAGTGTAAAAGTATGATTCATCTAGTTGGGCGTTATCCGGGAGTAGAATGAAGAAAACACCTTTTAGGTTTTGGGGAGTTGTGATTGTGAGTGAAAAGTAGGATAGATATAACTGTAATTTACTGAAAGTAATTAGGGAGGAAAGAAGGGAGAGATTTCGAGCTAAAATCTTCGAATGGTTTAATTTATTCGAACAAAACCGGCCGCAACCCCTGTTTATATATCCGACCAAAACCCGAATTATTCGGCGCATAACTTCCTACTACCTCCACGTTCAAACCGTCCTCTGGTATCGCTGTTTCCTGACCCAGTGCCCAGTAAATCCCCTGCAACGCTAAACGCCGCATCGACTCCAGTTTAAAATCGTAAGGATGGCCCAGAGTGGTAAAAAAGACCCGCGCAGATTGACCACTATTCCCAGTGTAGGTCTTGGTCCATGCTACGGGCTGATCCAGCGGGAATTGCTCCAAACGACCGGCTGCCTCATGATTCGAACGTATAGCATGGCCGTAGAGTAGAGGAGCACTATCTCCTGCTAAGGACCACTCACCTCCATCAACGTGATACAGCCACGAAAAAGCATCAAATTCTTCCAAGCCGTGAAGAATAGAATGCTCCTCAGCACCTTCCAATAGACTAACCTGGGTCAGTGGTGCCTGCCCATCTTCAAAATGACCATGATGGGTGATCCACTGCTGCCCAAAGACCTGGGTCGGCCACTCATCGTTCCAAAATTGCCTGGTGGAATCTTCATA
Organism: Bacteroidota bacterium; assembly: GCA_039030655.1. GTDB lineage: Bacteria > Bacteroidota > Bacteroidia > Chitinophagales > Saprospiraceae > Neolewinella. Next base: position 70,614 of record JBCCDS010000030.1, read on the forward strand.
ATAAAAAGCATGCGTAGCAGTACGAAAGCCGACCATCGGCCGACCCGACTCGGCATAGTCGCTGATAAACGCCCTTTGGGAATCCGGCAAATTTCGAAATCGAATGAAAAGAACCATTAAATCAGCCGTCTCCAGCGCCTCTAGACCGCTGATGCTTTCGGTGCGATTTGGGGCTACGATACCGGCACTATCCAAGGAGTAGCAAACTTTGACTTTAGCTCCCAGTTCTCGTTGCACAATCCTGGCCAACATCGGCATGGATTCCTCTGAGCGGTATTCTTCATCACCCGTCACAAATACGATTAGGGGGGCATCCGAAGGAACTTCTTCTTCCGCTGATTTACTGCAGGCGGTGAACACCTGCGGAAGTACAAAACTGAGTAATAGCCAAAATACAGCAGTCGAAAAGTGCTTCATCGTTACTGGTTTAAAGCGGGAAAGGGGTGCTCATTCAACAATTCCTCCGCTTGGTAATACGCGTTTCTCGAAGCGGTAGCCTCCCGCACCCGCGCTACGGTCTCTGTCTCAATAGAGCTAGCTGAATTGCCGAAACTATTGCGCACATAAGTCAGTACCGCTGCCACTTCTTCGTCGCTCAATAATTTGCCGTAAGGGGTCATCGGTACCTGACCGGGGTAGGTCCTGCCATCTACTTCTACGGGACCAATCAGCCCATGTAGCGTAAGTTTAATCAGCCGCTCCTCATCGCCATTCGCCCAGCGGGTACCCGCCAGGGGCGGATAGTCTGCTGCGCTTAGCCCCAGGCCATCCGGCTGGTGACAAGTACTGCAGGAACCATCACGTTCATAAATTTCCCGCCCTAATTCAAAGACGGCTAGTTTTTCGGAGGCCAGTAGAGCGGGGGGAGTTTCCTGGGTAGCGGGTATGTAATCTACACCACTGCTATGGGCCAAAGCTGCCCGATAAATTTCTGCCACCCAGGCCTGCTTGGGTTGTTGATTAGCCAGACTAATGATTTGTCTGCCCGCTCCGTCGGCTAACCAGCTGGCGGCAACTACGCCCGCAAGCCGTACCCGTGGATGCGGATCAGAAGCGGCAGCAAGAATGAAGTCTTCCTGGTCTACTATTTGATGACCACTATAGCGCAGTACCGTCGTAGCGGCTGCTCGCAAGCGGTAGTCTTCACCGAATAAACAGCGCTGCAACAGATTAAGGTCTATTTGATTAGCTCCCCAACTAACCCAGAGCGCCTCCAGCAAGTGATGCTCATAGCCAGGGTCATTTTTATCCAAACCCTCTACCCAATTGGTCAGGTAGTTGAGCACTTCCGCAGGTGTGCGCCCCCGCAATTCTCGACGGCTACGGTATCTACTCCGGTATTCTGGCAATTTTAGGTTTTCAAAAAGCTGTTCCAGGCTGGCACCAGCAATTACTGCCGGCTCAACCAATGGTCGATCTTTGCAAGTCAAGCGATAGATTCGACCGTGCACATGATCGCGCAGCGGGTCACGAGCGTTGTGCTGCATGTGCCCGATTAAGACATTGTGCCAATCAGCAATGTAAAGGGAACCATCGGGTGCAATCTCCAGGTCGACCGGACGGAAATTAGGGTCGTCGCTGCGGATGAGATCCTGCCGATGTTCCGTCAAAAACCCGGTGGTATCATCCCAGACCCGATGCTGTTTGGTGCCCAGATAGCCAATGGTATTGTTGATTAATAGATCACCCTGCATCTCCGCTGGGAAATGGCGACTGTGTAGAAATTCCAGACCCGAGGTGGGGCGCACCTGGTGGTCTTTTTCGATCAGCTGCGGCCCCAGCGGAGCAAAGACCCCGTAGCGGGGAGCGATGGTGCTGGGTAGCATCCAACGGACATTGGGATTAGAGGTTTCGGCATAGAAAGGCTGCCCCCAGTCGTCAAAGGCAATTCCCCAAGGATTGGGTATGGAGATCTGTGCGGTATTTTCCAGCTGCCGGCGTTGTGGATTAAAACGCATAAAACCACCCCAGCTGGCCCGTACCGGTCCGTAGGCCGTCTCCACATTAGAATGTAGAAAAATGCCTTCGCCCATATAAATGGCTCCGGAAGGGTCTGCACAAAAGGCAGATATAGCGTGATGGGTATCGTGGTCATCAAAACCGCTGAGCAGTATTTCCCGGTGGTCGGCTTGGTCGTCACCATCGGTATCGCTAAGCAGCATCAGATGGGTCCCCTGGGAAATATAGACGCCTTCGGGGGCTAGCTCAAATCCAATGGGTAGATGCAGGCTGTCGGCGAATACAATCTGTCGATCAGCCTTACCATCCTGATCGGTATCTTCCAGAATCAGTAATTTATCATTGGGCCGGTCGTCTCCAGGGCGGTAATGGGGATAAGAAGGCATGACAGCTACCCACAAGCGACCCTGATTATCGAAGCTGATTTGAACGGGGTTGGCCAGATCAGGGAATTCTCGCTCTGAGGCAAAAAGCTCGATATTGTAGCCTTCCGGTACGGTAATTTTACCCAGCGCTTCCTGACCGTAGAGATAGCGAGGTGGAGACATCCCTTGAGGTACCTCATAATTAGTGATCACGGGAGGAAGGCTGGGGGTGCGGTTATCGGCTTGAGCCAGGTCATAATTCTCTCCCTTGAGGTAGGACCAAA
>JBCCDS010000031.1:0-72711 GCA_039030655.1 Bacteroidota bacterium
ATCAGTGGTAACAATACTGGGACTAGCTGGTCTGCCGACGATCCTAATGCTACTAATGGCAGCTACGATACGCCCATCATTTTCGGACCCTACCCCATCAGCGGCGGCGATCTAAATATCACCATCACTGACGGCAGCGATGCCGGCTGTACCACTACCTTTTCCGTTACCGCACCCACAACCTGCTCCGTACCCGTCTGTGACGTCAGCGCCAACGTCGGACAGCCCACTTGCAACGACAACGGTACCCCCAACGATCCAACCGACGATACCTTCTCCTTCTCCGCCACCATCAGTGGTAACAATACTGGGACTAGCTGGTCTGCCGACGATCCTAATGCTACTAATGGCAGCTACGATACGCCCATCATTTTCGGACCCTACCCCATCAGCGGCGGCGATCTGAACATCATCATCGTTGACGGCGGTGATGCAAGCTGTACGATCGGCTTTAGTGTAAGTGCTCCAGCAGCTTGCTCATTCTGTAACCCATCCATCGAACTGGGGCCAGACGGGACGATATCCTGCACTGAACCCAACTGGGAGTTATTTGGATCAGCGCCCGGTGCCGTAGCAGTCAGCTGGACTAACCCAGACGGGCAAGTGATTGCTACCAGCTCTACTACCCTTGTTCAGCAGGCTGGAAGCTACCTGTTTACTGCCATTTTCCCCGATGGCTGCACGGCGACTGCCACTACCAGTGTATTTGCCGATCAAGATGCCCCCTTGGTCTTAATCCTGGCCAATCCAGATAGTGTGCTCAATTGCGTAGCTAGCAGCATTTCGCTAAGCACTATTCCCGAAAGTGACGTGGTATACAGTTGGGAAACCGCAGAAGGAAGTGTACAGGCGACACAGCTCCAAGTTAACCAGGCAGGCACCTACAATCTCGTAGCTATTGATACGATCAATGGCTGTAGTAATAGCGCCAGCATTGCCATCGAAGACTTAACCGAATACCCCTTCATCGATCTAGCCAGAGAGGCTACTCTAGACTGTAATTCTGGCAGTTTCACCATCGATGCCAGTGGTTCCCAGCAAGGCAGTACGATCGACTACCAATGGCTAGACGACGCTCTGCAACCCATCTCGGGAGCTACTCAAAATCAACTAAGTATCTCTCAATCAGGCACCTATTACCTTCAGCTAACGGATCGTGACAATGGCTGTCAAAACCTCGACACCATCCTGATTAATCCTGCTGTCCCTTTACAAATTAATTTGGTTACGGAAGTAGAAGCTAATCAAAATGAGCCTTTCCTGCTTACTGCTAGTACTTCTATCCCCGCCGAAGAGCTGGATTTAATTCAGTGGAATCCTGCCGACTTGGTAAGCTGCGACAGCTGCCTGCAAACCCGAGCACTGAATACTGAAGACCAGCGTTTCACGCTCTTCGTAGCCGATCAAAACGGTTGTAGTGCCTCAGCCGACATTCTGGTGCGGAGAATTCCTCTTCCAGCTGTATATATTCCTACTGCTTTTTCACCGAATGGAGATGGGGTTAACGATTTATTCCTGCCGTTGGCCAATGAAGAGGTGGCCGCCATTGACTATCTCATCATCGCTAATCGCTGGGGGGAAATCGTCTTTCAAGTGGAAGACTTTCCCTTAAATGACCTCACTGCTGGTTGGGATGGTAACTTTAGGGGCCAATCAGCTCCACCGGCAGTTTATGTTTACTTCTTGAAGGTGCGTCTTCAGGACGGTAGTGTGCAAGAACTAAAAGGAGGGTTAACGCTGGTCAGGTAATCGCTCCAGCCGGCAAGCAGCCCTGCGGGAAGTATTATGTATTTTATCGCAGTAGCCGCCTGGCCGCCTCGCAAACCTACTACAGACTACCGACTAAATTACCGCTTCACGATCCTTCTCGTCATCCGCTGCCCATTACTGGTCAGGCTGAGTAGATAAACCCCTGCCGGTAGTTCACTAACCATCAATTCGTGCTCAGTGGTCAGACCTGCGGAAGTCCTAACCTCCTTTACTATTCGCCCGTGCAGGTCCAGCAGTTGGATCTTTTGTACTTCCGCAGGTGCATGCCGCACCCACAATTGATCGGTAGCGGGATTGGGGAAAATCCGTAATTCTGCCGATGGCTCTGGCTCTTCCGTCTCGGTAAAGCCCACACAATTATTGATCTCGTCGCGGAATTCACTGAGGCTCATTTCGTTGATGTTGGGGTAGATTAGCCCCTCGAGTTGCTCCCCTACTACTGCCAGAAAACTCGGTCCACAACCCGGCAGCTCTGCCAGAGGGTAGTTCGTTACCTGCCGACCTTCGTAGAGCCCTGCTTCGTCGAGCCCGGCTACGTAAATCACAAATTCGGAATGGTTGCCCAGCCATCCTAATGAGGCCGCGCAATTAAGTCCATCTTGTCCATAAAAAGTGAGGGTATCACTGCTGACTTCTTCACCATAGATCAATTCTTTTACCCACACATCTACCAAGGGGGCCGTCCAAACCCAGCCATCGTGAAGGGTATCCAAGGGGAAGCTGTAACACTCCAGCACCTCTCCCCGAATGACGCGTGGATAGAACTGCCATTCTGGAATTTCGCGTACGTAATCACAAAAGGTTTCCGTCCAAAAACAGGAACAAGCTTCAGTCTTGGGAACTAAAGCAAAGAAGCCTGTAAGTAACAACAAATAGCGATAAAGGAGGCGCATGGGGCGATAATTTATAGCGCAAGACGTCTATAAATATACCGAATGTTAGTCAGCGCGCTTAAGGGTAGCAAAATAAGGCATAGCTCACTCCCAGGCGCAATTGTATACTCGAAGTCTTCAGAAGGCCTTTAGCTACCTGACTATTCAGTTCATTCTCGCTGCGGGCAAAATAGGCCACCCTTAAAATGGTAGAGATATAATCGGTGAAGCGATATTCAACACGCAAGCCCCCGTAAAATCCAAAGGAGGGCTCCTTGCGATAATAAGTAGTTTGACTATCACGATCGAATTCGATGGGAAAACCATCTCGGTTGAAAAGAACCCCACACTTACGCCCACTTTCCCTGAATCTTTAGCACCTTTTCAATTACGTCGCGCACGCAACCCTTACCGCCTTCCCGCGGGCTGATGTATTTACAAATGCCTACAATCTCAGCCGCAGCGTCACTAGGGCAACAGGGTAAACCCACCCGACGCATGACTTCGTAATCGGGCATATCATCGCCCATATAGAGAATACGCCCTTCTCCATTGAGATTGATCTGGTAGCGTTCCAGGTAGGTCTCGTAGGCTGCTATTTTCTCAGAGATACCCAAAAAAATATCTCGCACACCCAGCCCTTGCAGGCGCAGCTTCACGCCTTCACTGCTTCCCCCGGTTATGATACCAACCCGGTAGCCCTGACGAATGGCCAGCTTGACGGCATAGCCGTCTCGTACGTTCATCTGCCGCAGTAACTCTCCATTTTCCGTCACCAGTAACTGGCTATCGGTAAACACCCCGTCTACATCAAAGAGGAAGGTATCTATCTCGTGAAATTTTTCGAGTTCGTTCATTACTGATTATCCCGCCATTCGTAGACCCATTTGGCCTGAATCTGTTCCAGATGCTCTTCAGAAGATCCTTCTCGCTTTCCTTCAAAATTGGGGATTTCTAAAATCCAATCCAGCAGATCCGTAAAGCGAATTCGATAGATCTTTCCTTCGTTAAATTCATCTCCGAAGCGATCATAGAGCGCCATGGCAATGTCCTCGTGGTCAGGCCAGTTGATGGGAAAGTTGTCGTAAGCTTCAAATGCCATGCTTTGCTTAGTCTTTTAGTTCTTTAGTCTTGAAGTGTTTTAGTTCTTTAGTCTGTTAGTTAAGCTAAAGGTCTAAAGTGCTAATTAGTGCTCGTGACCAATGATGCGGCTTTGGTCCGGAATATGGACTTCGATCACTGCTTCATCGTCTTCGATTATACACTGACAGGCCAGCCGACTTTCAATGCGGGGGTTGATCGCACGGTCGATGAAATCTTCCTCCCGGTCAGTAATATCAGGCAAGAATTCCTCCCCAGCCTCAATATAAACGTGACAGGTACTACAAGCACAGACCTCGCCACAATTGTGATTGAGGTGGATATCATGATCTTCCGTGACTTCCACGATTTGCACCCCCGGCAACACGTTTTCTACGGTCTTGGGAGCGATGTTGGGATCCTCGAAGGTGAATTTTACAATAGCCATGCGGCCTTATCTATTTTGGCGGACGAAAGTAGGGCTTTTAGCGGTCTTAAAGTTGCTTTCTTTTCAACAGTTGATGAGTAAGGAAGTTGACAGGAGGGGAAGAGTATCGTAGTCGGTAGCGGGTAGTGGGTAGTATTTAGACGGCTTTGTAGTAAAAAATAATTCCGGCCCAAATCAGTAATTTTATACCAACAACACCCTATTAGCACATGCATTCATACAGCAATTTTAAGAGCTGGGCGGCTTACCAAAAGAGCTATGCTTTAGCTAAACAAATTTTCTTAATCAGCAAAAACTTCCCTAAAGAAGAGCGATATAGCCTAACGGATCAAATCAGGCGTTCTTCTAGATCCGTCTGTGCAAATCTTGCCGAGGCCTTCGCCAAACGTATTTACCCGAAACACTTCGTTGCCAAAATAAGTGATTCAGCAGCTGAAAATTATGAAACCCAAACTTGGTTAGACTTTGCTTTAGATTCGGCTTATCTTGATCAAAGTATGTACAGTCAACTTACAAGACAAGCAGAGGAAGTTGGAAAGATTCTGACTTACATGCAGAAGAATCCTTCCCATTATTCCCATAAACAGACATGACTACCGACTAAAATAACTCCACCATGCGATTCACATTATTCTTTTTTTGCCTTTGTGCACTCACGGCTCTCCCCGCCCAATCCCCCATTACCATTGGCCAGGAATATAGCGTGACCTCCGACATCCTCGGGGAAGAGCGCCCCGTTTTGGTCTACTTACCTGACGATTATGAAGAAGACGAAGCCAAGAATTACCCAGTCCTCTACGTACTGGACGGCCGAGGTCATTTTCACCACACCACCGCCTGTGTGCAGTTTCTAGCACGCAACCGCCGTATGCCCCAGATGATTGTGATTGGCATTCCCAATACCGAAGATCATCGTACGCGCGATCTCACTCCTCCTACCGCTCAAACCGAAAACTTCCCCAACGCTGGCGGGGCAGATCAAATGATTAGTTTCATTTCTACCGAGCTCATGCCCTGGGTCAATCAGCAATACCGAACGGCTGACTACAGCAGCATCATCGGCCACTCCTTCGGCGGCCTGTTTGTCATCCACGCTATGATTCACCATCCGGAAATATTCAATAGTTACCTAGCCATCAGCCCTAGTCTGTGGTGGGATGAGCAAAAACTGGCCACCGAACAGGCCGATGCATTTTTCACCGAGCCCCACGATCAAAGCGGCCACCTCTACATGACCATGGGTGATGAAGGTGGCACTATGGTAGGCGGTGGTTGGAAGCTGGCCGCCCGTCTGGAAGAGAAAGCCAACCCTAATTTCCGCTGGCATTATGAAGTCATGAAGGAAGAAAACCACGGCACCGTTCCCTATCGCTCTACTCGCCAGGGACTGGAATTCATCTTCGCCGACTGGAACTGGGACAAGCGTCGTCGCGCCGTGCGTGACTTGGGCATTGCTGGTCTACAAGGCTACGAAGAGGAAATCCAGACGCTCTATAATCTGCCCCTACCCTGGGACGAAGCCGACCTGATGCGCACTGCACAACACCACTATGACCTAGGTAACTTTACCGATGCTGCACCCATCTATAAAAAAATAACGGAGCTCTTCCCTGAATCAGACCGCGCCTGGCACCTCTACGGAGAGTGTCTGGGGCTAACCGGTCAACAAGAGGCTGCTATAACAGCCATCGAAAAAGCTATCGAGCTTAACCCCGACAATCAGTCGGCAGTTGTAGCGCTGCAAAAGCTTCAAGCCGGTGAAGAAGGCATTCAATTAAGTCCTGCTGAACTCGAAGCATACGTGGGTTCCTACAATCTCAGTGCCGTGGGCATGACGATTCACTTAAGTACCAATGGGGAGAAATTACAGCTGCATACCGACCAGTCTTCTCTCGAAGACCTTTTCCCACTTGGTAATCATCAGTTCTTTCTCACTACTCGTGAAGCTAAACTGACTTTCAAAATAGCTGACGGACAAGCTACGCGCGTCGATGTCGAAACGCCCGATGGTAACTTCGGCGGGGAAAAGCAATAAGCCATATAATTGGAGCGTCTACACAGCACTTCTACCTACGCTGGCCTAGGTAGAAATACCCGTTTTCACCCAAACCGAAGCTTAAATCACTGAATTCTAGTACTTTAGTAGTGTTTTGGTCCCTTTCATTTAACTAGAACCTACTACTATGAAAAACTACCTATGTGGTTTAATCCTCATTTTTGCCACACCTTTCCTGTTACAAAGCCAGGGAGATGTTGGAGACCCACTCTACTTAATCACCATGGTCCAACTGGAGGATGGTGCAGCTGACGCCTACATCGACCTGATGCAGACCTACATGGAAAACGTTAGGGCGCGCGATGGACACAACTTCCCTGATTTCACCTATGCCACCGACGACAACGTCATCTACCACTCCGAGCAGATCAGCAGCATGGCGGATATCGATGTCTTAAATGCCAGCTCCGACAAGGACCGGGAATTTATGGGCGATAAATGGCCCGACCTCATGAACCAGTGGCTCAGCATTGCAGACAACACCTATGACTTCGTGATTGAAGCGAATCTGGATCTGTCCTACTCCGCTACGGGTGAACACGCCCTGAGCACCGAAGAAGCCCTATACCAGCGTTGGATATTTTTTGACTTCGATATGGAGGACTATGGAACGGTCATGGAGTTAGCCGCTCAAATGAAGCAAATGCAGACGGAAAAAGGTGCGACTATGTCTAACAACGTTTACTTCAACGTATTCGGAGCGCCAGCCGGCCAGATCATCATCCATCAGTTCGCCAAGGATGCCGCTGACATGGAGCGACGCCAAGAATTAAACAGGGAATTAATGGCTGGAGATGAGGTAGAAGCCTGGGATGAAAAAGTCCAGCAAATTTTGGGCGATCCCAGCGCAGTGCGCACCGGCAGATTATTACCCGCCTACTCTGAAGCCATCCAGGCCAGCAAGGAAAAATAATGGGATATTCTGCTTGAATCCTCAGGTAGCCTTTCACTCGTATCCGGGAGAAAGGCTACCTTTCTTTTATGAAAAACCGCCTGCTGGCGATAGATGTCCTACGCGGCATGACCATCGCCCTCATGATTTTAGTCAACAACCCGGGCAGCTGGGGCCACGTCTACGCGCCTTTTCTACACGCCTCCTGGCATGGCTGTACTCCTACCGACCTGGTCTTCCCTTTCTTTATCTTCACCGTCGGCCTTTCGATGGCCTTTTCTCTAGGTAAAAATCAGGACAAGACCAACGGCTTCCTACTCAGTAAAGCCCTCAACCGGGCGATCTTGATAGTACTGGTCGGCTTCCTGCTCAACTGGTTTCCTTTTTACGACCGCCACATCAGCGACGTTCGCATCTTCGGCGTCTTGCAGCGCATTGGTCTGGCATATGGATTAGCAGCCACCCTCGTCATTTTGATCCGTAAGGAGCGCCTTTTGGTTTTCACTTCCGCAGGTCTACTCCTTGCGTATTGGGCAATACAATATTTTGGCGGGTCCCTCAGCCTGGAGGGCAACATTAACCTTCAAGCCGATTTGGCCATCCTGCCCGCCGACCGATTATATGGTGGGTTCGGTATCTCTTTCGATCCTGAGGGTATCCTCGGTACCATCTCAGCAGCTGCACATATTATGCTAGGCTATTTAATTGGCTTACGGCTGTATCGTACGGTAAAAACGGCAGACGGATTTAGTACAACAGGAGTGGTCAAGATCATCCCGAAGCTACTACTTGTTGGTCTAATCGGTCTAAGCTTAGGTCTGGCCTGGAATTATCTAGACTACCCCATCAACAAGCCCATCTGGACCTCCAGCTACGTCCTCTATACCGCTGGCTGGGCCACATTGACTCTAGCTACTTTACTCTATTTGTTAGATGTCGTTCAAGTCCGTAAATGGGCCTTTCCCTTCCGGGTTTTCGGGCTTAATCCACTGGCCGCCTTCGTCCTTTCGGGCGTTGTAGCAAAATTGATGTTCCGCATCAAAATCGGTGACCAAACTAGTTGGGGCTACGTTTATAGCCATTGGCTACAGCCCGTTTTTGGCGATAAATCGGGGTCGCTGGTTCAAGCACTGCTGATGGTTGGCGTGATTTATCTAGCAGCACTGGCAATGTACCGAAGGCGGATGATTATTAAATTGTAGGTGTAATTTTTTGGATTTTTGGAAATATCCAAAAATCCAAAAAATTACCAAAAAAGGGCGCCAACCATCCGGCTGACACCCTTATTCCTTAAAAAGAATAGCGTAACAAAAAGTACGCCAGTCAAGTGCTTACTCAGCTTACTTCTCCTCTACTTCTTCAAACTCGACGTCTTCTGCCTCATCAGCTCCGCCTTCGGTAGCTCCACCTTCAGCACCAGCTCCGGCATCAGCCGTTGCATCGGCACCAGGGTTGGCTTCTTGCTGCGCCTGGTAGATTTCCTGACTAGCAGCATTCCAGGCAGCGGTCAGTGCTTCCGTTGCAGATTCGATGCCAGCGAGATCTTCGGCTTTGTGCGCTTCGCGCAGCTTCTCCAATTCCGCCTCAATGGCCGTCTTGTTGCCTTCGCTTAGCTTCTCACCAAACTCTTTGAGTTGCTTGTCAGTCTGGAAAATCAGCTGGTCAGCAGCGTTGAGCTTGTCTACCTTATCGCGGGCAGCGGCATCAGCATCAGCATTGGCTTCCGCCTCGGCCTTCATCCGGGCAATCTCTTCCTTACTCAGGCCAGTGCTGGCCTCAATACGAATGGATTGCTCCTTACCAGTCCCTTTGTCCTTAGCAGATACATTCAGGATGCCATTGGCGTCCATATCGAAGGTGACTTCGATTTGAGGTACACCGCGAGGTGCTGGTGGAATATCCGTCAGCTGAAACTTACCTACTGGCCGGTTATCGCGTGCCATCGGCCGCTCACCTTGTAAGATATGAATCTCTACCGAAGGCTGGTTATCCGATGCTGTGGAGTAAACCTTATTTTTCTTGATCGGAATCGTAGAATTAGACTCAATCACGACGTCATAGACACCGCCCATCGTCTCGATACCCAGAGATAAGGGCGTTACATCCAGCAGTAGTACATCCTGTACATCACCACTCAGTACACCACCCTGAATAGCAGCACCAATGGCTACTACTTCATCAGGGTTTACGCCTTTGTTGGGCTTCTTGCCGAAGAATTTCTCCACGGCTTCCTGAATAGCGGGGATACGAGTTGAACCACCGACCAGAATGACCTCGTCGATTTCGCTCTTATTCAAACCAGAATCTTTCAGAGCTTCCTGACAAGGCTTGAGCGTGCGCTGAACCAGATCGTCCGCCAGCTGCTCAAATTTGGCCCGGCTCAGCTTCAAGACCAAGTGCTTAGGCACACCGTCTACCGCTGTGATATAAGGTAGGTTAATTTCAGCTTCCGTGCTGCTCGACAGCTCGATCTTAGCCTTCTCTGCTGCTTCCTTTAGACGCTGCAGGGCCATGGGATCTTTGCGTAGGTCGATATTCTCCTGGCCTTTAAATTCATCAGCCAGGTAGTCGATGACCACGCGGTCAAAGTCGTCACCACCCAGGTGGGTATCACCATTGGTAGACTTCACTTCGAAGACACCTTCTCCTAATTCCAAAATGGAAATATCGAAGGTACCACCGCCTAAGTCATAGACGGCAATAGTCATGTCTTGCGAGCGCTTATCCATACCGTAAGCCAGAGCAGCAGCAGTAGGCTCGTTAATGATGCGACGCACCTTCAGACCAGCTACTTCCCCAGCTTCCTTCGTCGCCTGACGTTGGCTATCGTTGAAGTAGGCAGGTACGGTGACTACCGCCTCTGTCACCTCACTTCCAAGGAAGTCTTCAGCGGTCTTCTTCATTTTCTGCAGGACCATCGCGCTGATTTCCTGCGGCGTATATAAACGGCCATCAATGTCGACGCGGGCCGTGCCGTTGTCGCCTTTGACTACCTTATAAGGGCTCATTTCAACTTCGCCTTTGACTTCGTCGAAACGCTGGCCCATAAATCGCTTAATCGAGGCAACTGTACGCGTGGGGTTCGTGATTGCCTGCCGCTTGGCCGGATCGCCGATCTTACGCTCGCCGCCGTCCAGGAAGGCCACAACAGAAGGCGTCGTGTTACGGCCCTCATCGTTGTAGATCACGGTGGGCTCATTGCCCTCCATTACCGCCACGCAAGAGTTAGTTGTACCCAAATCGATACCAATTATCTTGCTCATGTGGATAGATCTTTTTAAATGTTATTCGTCAATGTTGACACCTTCTACTAAGCAAGCTCCGTGCCATCTATTTGGTCACACAAAAGTTTGGGCCTTTTGTCAGTAATGAATGGCAGTTAAAGCGCTGTTTGTCAGATAAATGAAGAAATTAAGACAAATTGGCAGTTGGCTTGCAGCCTGGGTTTACCGTCCAGAGGAGGAAAATGGGTTTACCACTGCCTTGCGGCAGCGGGGTTTACCTTCCGCAATGCGGAAAGGGTTTATTCTGGCGGCAAGCCGCCAGAAGTTGTAAAGGGGCTTCCCGCAGTACTGCGGGAGCATCACTTAGATTTCCTTTTCTCTATTTTCTTTCCTCTTCCCCAAGGTGCGACGGCGAAGCCGAGCAAGCTCTCAACCGCCGAGGCCCACGGCCGAGGCTAAACCACGATGGTGCAGCCGAGCAAACGGAGGAGGCCCTGCCAACGACCTAAACCACAATGGCGCAGCCGAGCAAACGAAGGAGGCCCTGCCGACGACCTAAACCCTACTGAAAGCCTAAATCCCGTGTATAAATACCATTACGCAGCGTATCCCGACTGGCAGGATTCAGAGGCATCTCCAATTCCGTAGCAATGGAGCGGCTGGTTACTATTCCCAAGCCATTTTCGACATTACTGAATACCGGAATAACCTGAGAGCTGGTGATCCCCGCATTAGCCTGTGCTACTTCCAGCAGATCTTCTACCTCGCTACCAACGGCAGCTAAGACCAAATCGATATTATCCAGCGATCTACGAATGTCAGGATCAGGCTCTAACTGGCTGTTGAGGAACTGCCAAAACAACTCATTGTCGATGGAATAACTCAGCGCATTTTCTAGACGCTGAGGACGCACAAACGCATTATCTATCACCATCTCCAGGCGCTTTTCTGTTACCTGACCGGGGTTACTCAAGCTGAATTCGCGGATGTTGAAGTAAAAACGGATATCAAATACCCGTCCTTCTTCACCGATCTGCCAGCGTACTACCGTGCTACGCGCGTAGTTGCCAGGATTGAGTCCCATCGTAGCTACACTAGGCGTAGTAATGTTAACCTCGGGTATTAGAACAGTAGAGCCCGTAGCTTCTACGCCAGAGCTGGTAGCGACCGTTAGTACAGCCGTACGGCCCGCGATCAAATTCATATCCTCATCCGATAGACGGTAAAGTATGTTGGGCGATTCGATGAAAGCGCCCGGCTCCCGTTCTAGGCCCAGATCGTCTCCGTTCACTCTTTCCAGTTCCACGGTTTCACCTGCGGAAGTGATACTAACAACAGCATCTTCTACGTCGTAAAACAAGGAATCGGCAATCTGTGCCACTTCGTTGGCATTGCCACCTGACTCCACAAAAACCCGCTCTACCCGGACGAAATTATCCGTAGCACTGGCGTCCAGATAAGCGTAAATTACCGGAATATCGGCTGCGGGAGCTTCCAGACTAAAATCGTCGCGACAGCTATTTAAAACAGCCAGGCATAAACAAAGAGCAAAAAAACGGCGCATGGTGGTTGCTTAATTTCGGCCCCAAAGGTAGCCCTTGTCAGCCATATCCATTAGGCAAGCAGCAGACAATTTATTATTCCTTTTGGTAGAGCACTCTACATACATCAGCAATTACATCCGAAGAGTCATCGATCACTAATTCACCAAAAATGAAATCATTCCAGTATAGATTTACCTCCTGATTGTCTCCATTCGCCGTCAAATCAGCTGGCAATCGGATGCTAATCAAGTATCCAATTCTGGCGTCTGCTCTGATTAGATAAGTCAAGTCGACCTCTTCAAGATTGAGCCTGGGATTAGTGACCCGCACCTCCGTATCACTGAAAAAATTATAGTGAATAACCGCATCATTAGAGATTAGTGGACAGCGATCCTCTTCAGCCACGAAAGCATCACTACAATCGTACTTGATCGCTCGCCAGCTGCCTCGGATCTCCGTCAGATAATCGGCTTCATCTAACCCCGCCTCCTGAACGGTCTGAGTAGGTAGGTCCGACCAGTTACAAGTAGCTATGGCTAGTGCTTGGTCAGTTTCAAGGCCGTCTTCACAGCTCATCAATCCCCCTAAAATCAAGCCTAAGAGTACCCGGTAACGAAACATAAATGATCTATTTCCTTCGTGGGACGTTCAAATACCCCTTCGACGTTGGTGCCCATCAGAACTTAGTATCTTCGCCCCGCATTTCTTATAGTGTAGACTACAGACTACAGACTACAGACTACAGACTAAAATACTCCCTATGCGTATCGTCTCCTACAACCTCAATGGCATTCGCGCGGCCCTGCGCAAAGGATTTACCGAATGGATCCAAGCAACCGATCCTGATTTTATCGGTATTCAGGAAACTAAAGCGCATCCCGAGCAGGTCGACCTAACGGAGATCGAAGCAATGGGTTATCACGCCCACTGGCACAGTGCTACCAGGCGCAAAGGTTACAGCGGCGTGCTTACCCTCAGCAAAACGCCTCCTGATCAGGTAGAAATCGGCTGTGGTATTCATAAATACGACGAAGAAGGGCGCATCATTCGTACTGATTTTGGCCAGCTCAGCATCTTCAGTTGTTATTTCCCTAGTGGCACTTCAGGAGAGGAGCGACAGGCCTTTAAAATGGATTTCTTGCAGGATTTTGAAGCCTTTGTTTTGGACTTCCGCAGGTCCCACCCTCAACAGGAAATCATTGTTTTAGGAGACTACAACATTGCTCACACTCCCATCGATATCCACGACCCCGTACGCAACAAAAAAACATCTGGCTTCCTACCCGAAGAGCGAGCCTGGCTCGATCGTTGGTACGGCGAACTGGGCTTCACCGATGCCTTTCGCCACGTCCATCCCGAAAAAGTCGCCTATAGTTGGTGGAGTTTACGCGCCAATTCTCGGGCTAATAACAAAGGCTGGCGGATCGATCACCTGGCCGTTAGTGAAGGTCTGGTAGATCGCTTGACCGGAGCCTACCACGATAAAGATGCCATACACTCCGATCACTGCGCCCTGATCGTAGATCTGGATTAGTCCCTGCTCCAGACCTACCTAACTACCTCCTACCCAACTGAAAGACTATCTACTAATCCTCCCGCTCAGACCTTCAATAGTCTACGTTACATTCCGAGATCTCGGAGGACCTCGCTACTCAACTACCCACTAAGGCACTGGTAGCCGCTGGACGCTCAAAGGTTTTTCACTTCATTTCAAACACTTCGAGGTCCTACCCGACTACAGACTACAGACTACAGACTACAGACTACAGACTACAGACTACAGACTACAAGATACCCCACTACAACAAATGCCCCATATCCTTCCGCTTCGTCTCCAGGTAGGCAGCATTATCCTCGTTGGCATCGATGATGATGGGTAAGCGGCGGATTAACTGGATGGGCCCATCATCGAAAGCGTGAATTTTCTCTGGATTATTGGTCAGCAATTGAATTTTCTCAATCGCCAAATCCAGCAGCATCTGCTGGGCGGTATCGTAATGGCGTGCATCGATCTCCAGTCCTAGGTGCAGATTAGCCTCAATCGTATCCATGCCTTTATCCTGGAGCTGATAGGCCTTCAGCTTGTTGATGATCCCAATTCCTCGCCCTTCTTGCCGTAGGTACAGCACCACTCCTCGCTGTTCAGCTGCCGTCCGCAGTGCAAAATTGAGCTGGGCGCCACAATCACAGCGCTGCGACCCGAATAAATCGCCGGTAATACACTCGCTGTGTAACCGCACAACTACGTCGGAAGTAGGATCCAAATCGGGATGTGCCAGTGCCAGGTGAGGAGCATACTCTCCCTGTTCGCTGCTGTAGGCAATCATTCGGAAATCGCCGTAAGGCGTAGGTAAAACAGCTTCTGCCTGGCGCACCAGTGGTGCACCATCAATGAGCTGGTCTAGAGAGGACAATCGGGACATACCTACTGCTAACAATTAAATGGTGGCAGGGTTGATGATCAAAACTGGCTTACAAGCATTTTAAGGCTCGTTTTATCTTTGCAAAAAATATTAGTCCCATGCCCAATCGCCCCAAGCGTAAATCGCGACCATCCGTAGCTGACCATCACCGCAACAAACCGGCTTCTCACAAGATCAAAAGTAAGACCAACTGGCCCATGCTCATTATTATCGGGCTGGCCATCGTGGCTTTTATCTGGACCTCTATTCCTAAAGCTCCTCCATCCGCAGCGGGTATCCCTGCTGGCAATAACAGTAGCATGCCCGACCGCCCCGGTGCCCCTCGCTTTACCCATGAAGGCTATGCCACCATCAGCCGCGATGGCGAAACCCTGAGCCAATTGGATATTGAGTTTGCCGAAGACCAGGAGTCCCAGGCTATGGGCCTGATGTATCGCACTTCAATGGAGGAAAACCAGGGCATGATTTTTCTGCTCGGAGACACTAGAATCCAGACCTTCCACATGCTCAACACCTACATTTCACTGGATATCATCTTCCTCGACGAAAACCAGCGAATTGTCAACGTCGCCGCTAACTGTACCCCACGCTCCACGGATCGAATCCCCAGTACTGGCCCCGCCACCTACGTTTTAGAGACCGTCGCCGGCTACGCGGAGCGCCATGGCCTTCAGCCGGGAGACCTGGTAGAGTGGGAACGGATGTGATGAGCTCCCTCTCGGTCTCAGTGATGACTCGCTTGTATCACACGAGGCGCTAGCCGAGTAGTCACCCTGAGCGAAGCGAAGTATCACACGAGGCGCTGGCCGAGTAATCACCCCTGAGCGAAGCGAAGCATCACACGAGGCGCTAGCCGAGTAATCACAGTTTACGTATCTTCCCTGCCATGAATGACAACAGTAGAATCGTCGAAAACCGGGAATTGAGTTTAGGCGAAGCCCTGGTGCCCGTGCTTGTGCTTATTGCCTTATTGGCCGCTAATATCTTTATATATGATGGAGCCATGCTCGGGGATTATTCCAATCAGTATATCCTGCTATTTTCGGGGCTCGTGGCTGCTGTTATGGGTTTTTTCAACCGCACTAGTCTGGCAACGATGATTCAGGAGGTTATTGCTAATCTCAACAGCGTAGTCGTTCCTATTCTGATTCTTTGCCTGGTCGGTGCCCTAGCTGGAACTTGGCTGGTGAGCGGTATCATACCCGGCATGGTCTACTATGGACTGGAGGTGCTGAGTCCGGCCATTTTCCTGCCAGCTTCGGTGGTTATCGCGGCCATTATTTCTATTGCCACCGGTAGTTCCTGGACCACTTCCGCGACAGTAGGTATTGCACTAATTGCTATTGGTAGTGCCATGAGCATCCCCCCGGGCATGATTGCCGGGGCTGTTATCTCTGGTGCCTATTTTGGTGATAAGATGTCGCCCCTAAGCGATACGACCAACCTCGCACCGGCCATGGCAGGTACCGATCTGTTTACCCACATTCGTTATATGACCATCACTACGGTGCCTAGCATCCTGATTACCCTGGTCATTTTCGGTATCCTCAGCTTTACAATTGATAGTTCCGGCTCGGCTGACGTTAGCCGAATCCAGGCGGTCATTCAGGACACCTTCAATATCAGTCCACTGTTATTTATCGTGCCGGCACTGGTGGTTGGTCTGATTGTTATGAAGACGAAGCCACTGATTGCTCTAGCAGCTGGTGTACTCGCGGCAGCCATTTTTGCCATCCTCTTTCAGGCTCCAATCCTTCAGGAACTTTCGGGTTCTAATTCGCAATCCATCATTCAGGCGATCTTTACGGATTCTGCTATCGCTATTGACCCAGTAAGTATCACGAATGGGGCGGGAGAAGTTGAAGAATTAGACCTGAGTGATCTTTTCAGTGCAGGAGGTATGCTCGGCATGCTCTGGACCATTCTCCTCATCGTTGCTGCCATGGTTTTTGGCGGCATCATGGACGGTATCGGTGCCCTGGCCCGCATTACTAAATCATTGCTACAGCTGGCTACCACTGTCTTCGGGCTTTTCGCCAGTACCGTTGCCAGCTGCCTGGCTTTGAACATCACTGCCTCGGATCAGTATCTAGCCATTGTCGTTCCTGGTAAAATGTTTGCTCAGGCCTACGAAGACCGCGGCTTGGCCCCTGAAAACCTCAGTCGCACACTGGAAGATTCCGGTACCGTCACCTCGGTCCTCATCCCCTGGAATACCTGTGGCGCTTATCAATCCGCTACCTTAGGTGTTGATGTCGGGCAATACTTCTTCTACGCCATCTTCAACTACCTGAGTCCTTTCATGACGCTCTTCTTTGCGGCCATGAACATTAAGATTCGCCAACTAGCCAAGTAACTTTCCTCGCTGGCCGAATCCCAGCGACAAAAGGAGCTGGTTCGTCTTGCGAGTAAGTAGGCACCGCCACACTAGCTGGTCCTCGGAAGCAGCGAGCACAGCAAGTTCCTCCGAGGCCCCGTAGGAGTAGGTTGGAGATTAACAGCCGTAGGAACTCAGCCAGCAACGGCAAAAGGTCTTACGTACTCCTATTAAACGACAGGCAGCAGACCAAAGTCGGTAGATTATCCATCATTGCGAACGGGCATTAACGTCTGGACGTTATTTTGTGGTCCTATGCATCTGTCAATGAATCATCACGCCTCTTTCCTCCGCTACGCACTACTCCTTTGTTGCGCTCAACTGCTGAATCCCTTAGCTGCTCAATTTACCCTCAGTAGAGATTACCCCGTCGTCAGCACCGGCGAAGAAGAATTCAACTTTGCTTGGGAAGGAGGCCTCAACGCGCCACAACCCGCCAAGGCCGATTGGGACGGAGATGGTCTGGACGACCTCTTCATTTTTGACCGTATGGGTGATGTTCCTTTGCTTTTCAGGGCCTTGGAAGACGGTAACTATGAACCTGCACCGGAATTGATGGAGCACTGGCCCGCAGGAATAACCAACTGGGTAGTACTGCGAGACTACAATCAGGACGGTGCCGCGGACATCTTCGCTTATTCTGACACCACTCTGGCCGATGGGATTCTCGTCTACAAAGGTGTGCGGCGCCAGGATGGTCTCCTGGAATTTGAACGTCAAACCTGGCCGGCCGACCCACTACCCCTACTCTATTTCCCCTTGCAAAATGGCACCCGCGCCAACATCTACGTAAGCGGCGCCGATTATCCCGAAGTGGCTGATGTGGACTGTGATGGAGATTTTGACATTCTCACTTTTAATATCGGGGGCGGCTTTGTGGAATTCTTCCGTAACACCTCAGTAGAAGACGGGAATGGGCTAAATGAGCTCAACTTCGTCTTAGAAGACAATTGCTATGGAGGCATCTTTGAACCTGGTGTTTCCAGCGAAGTCGAGCTAGCTTCTCAACCCGGCGATTGCTCCAATACGGATGGTTTTCAAGATAATCAGGGAGGAGCGCGCCATGCCGGCTCTACTCTACTGACTTTTGATGAGGATGGGGACGGCGTAAAAGAATTGATGTTAGGTGACATTTCCTTTTCCGACCTCAACCTGCTCCATAATGGTGGTGATTGTGACCAGGCCTGGTTCGACGATCAGGAAGCCTTTTACCCCCAAAACACCACACCAGTCAATGTAAACTTCTTCCCCGCTGGCTTTTATCTCGATTTCAACCAGGATGGGAAGCGTGACCTGATCGGAGCGCCCAATCAAAAACGCAATGCTGAAGACCGGCAGGTCATGTGGTACTACGAAAATATCGGGACCGACGATGTACCCAACTTCAGCTACCGCGATAACGAGGCCGTTGTAGGAGACATGATCGACTTGGGAACAGGCTCCTTCGCCGCTGCGGTAGATGCCAACGCCGACGGCTTAATGGATTTAGTACTGAGTAATATTGATTTCTACACGCCTGATTTTGTCACCAATAGCCACCTGGAATTATACCTGAACGTGGGGACCAGCGGAAGTCCAGCCTTCCGACCTACCGACCTGGATTATTTAGGGATGCAAGAATTTAATAATACGTCTTTTGCCTTTGCGCCTACCTTTGGTGATATCGATTTAGACGGTGATCAAGATGCCCTGGTCGGTGCCGAAAATGGCCAACTCTTCTTCTTTGAAAATACGGCTGGTGCCGGCAATGTGCCCCAGTGGGCTAATCCTGTCTATCCCTGGCAAAATATCGACATTGGCAAGTACGCACAGCCCCGCATCGTCGATCTGGATCGGGATGGCCTGCCCGATCTTGCCTTTGGCACGCGTAAAGGCTCGATTGATTACTTCCGCAATATTGGTACGGCTAATGATCCGGCTTTCGATTCCGACGTCATGGCTCCTGGCAACCAACTACAGCTCGGAGGCATTGACACCCGCGCCGTCGGCTTCTTCACCGGTTATTCGTCTCCCTGGTTCGTGCCCGATGGAGAAGACTGGCTAATCTATACGACGACCATCGAAGGCTTCCTGGCAGCCTACCGTTTACCAGCCAATGATTTAACGGCCACCGCCACCCTACTGGACCCCAAGGTCAGTAATGTAGATGTAGGTGAACAAGGCACCCTTTTAATGGCACAGTTTGATACCGACCCCGAGTTGGAGGTTATTATGGGCAATTTACGGGGCGGAGTTACCTATTTCAATTCCGACATTACTGATCCTACCCTGGTTAGTACGTCCAACATACCCGACCGTTCAGCGCAGATTGACGTCTTTCCCAATCCCACTCAAACGGAGTTATTCCTAAGTACAGAATTGGATGGAGATGCAAATATTGAGTTAATTGATTTGCAAGGGCGGCGTTTACAAAATTGGCGGCAGGAATTCCTCCCAGGCATTACCAACCAACTCAACTTAAGCGATCTGCCCAATGGTGTTTACCTGCTGCGCGTTGCCTCCTCAGAATGGACTGGAGTGAAGCGCATCATCATAAATTAGGCAATTTGTCACAAGAGCCTTAAACACCTGTCCACGTAAATAGGCTAATTACTCTACAGCACTAATTTTGTAATCAACTCCTTAAGATTGTTAGCTAAAGGTTAAAGATGAAGTGCTATTTGCTTTGTTTAGTTATCGTCTTACTCACAAGCTGTGCTTATCAAAAATCACCATATATCCTGCACTTAGAACAGGAGAATAATAAAGCATTAGAGCAATCCTTGCGCGCAGGGGTCGAGCCCTATTATCCAGAATACATTGCAATTCTTCCAACTAACTACCAACCCAAAGATTTGACCGCGTGCTCCCGTTGGTATCCTACAGGAGTAAATCATTTTTTACTCCTTCTATAGAAGATTTGAATGAACTCTATTTGAACTTCAAGCATCTCGAAGCTATCAAAGCCGTTGAGTGTTGTTACACCGGAGCCAAAGTGACTTTAAATAGGTATGGTTTTCAAGTACTCGGATTAATAATTCGCCAAAAAAGATATTTGTACCTAAACGCCGTTGCTTCACGGATTTTACAAACACATGATGGCTCAATTGAAGAGCAACTTCAAGCACACCTAATTAATTACTGCGATGGTAATATCAGCTTTTGGGGAGTATTATTTAATCTAGAAGACAACAAATTCTATCACCTAGCTATCAATGGTACGTGATTTAGTGCCACTTCTTATTTGAACGCACAAGAACCCAGAACCGAATAACCGCATAAGCCTCGAAAGGACGTCGCTACCTATCGACTACCCGACTACCGACTATCTTACTACCCAACTACCCCCTAAAAGACTACAGACTACAGACTACAGACTAACCTACTCCGCATCCTCCTCGGCCAACTGTCGTTCAAAGATTTCAGCATAGTAGCCGCCTTGCTTGACCAGCTCTTCGTGGGTGCCCATTTCGGCAATGCCACCATCGTCCAGTACGATGATTTTGTCAAACTTCAAATGGCCGTAGATCCGGTGCGTGATGATGATCGCGGTCTTATCCGCCAGCGCTTCGTTGAGGTAACTGAGGATTTGCTGCTCGGTAGTTGTATCCACTGCGGAAAGGCAGTCATCCAGTAAGATTAAGTCCGGCATTTTAATCAGCGCCCGAGCAATACTCACCCGTTGTTTTTGGCCACCGGAAAGGGTTACCCCCCGTTCACCGACGAGGGTGTCGTAGCCATTGTTTAAGCCCTTAATCTCGTCGTGGATCGCAGCGTAACGCGCAAATTCTTCGATCTTATCTTGGGGAGGCACTTCCGCCAGGCCGAAGGCTATGTTCTTGGAGATGGTGTCGGAGAAAAGGAAAACATCCTGCGGCACGTAGCCCATTTTGGAACGGAGATTAGCCAGATCATGCTCCCGCAAATCTTTGCCGTCGATTAGAATCCGCCCTTCGGTCGGGTCGTACATCCTTACCAATAAATCCGCTACGGTAGTTTTTCCGGAGCCCGTACGACCGATGATGGCCAGGCGTTCACCCGCTTGCAACTCGAAATTAAGGTCTTTCAATGCTCGGATGCCCGTATCGGGATAAACAAAGCCCACCTCTTCAAAGCGTACAATACCCTGCAGCGGGTAGCTTTCCGTCCGCTCTCCCTTGATCGAAGGTTTGGCTTCCAGAAATTCATTGATCCGTTTCTGACTAGCTGCCGCCTGCTGCACGATACTGGCGATCCAGCCAATGGCCGTAACTGGCCAGGTCAGCATATTGACGTAAATCACAAATTCGGCAATATTCCCTGCGGTGATTTCACCCGCCACGACCTGTCGGCCGCCGATGTAAACCGTCAGTATCGTAGAGGCCCCGATCATAAAGATCATCAAGGGAAAAAACCAGGCATCGATCCGGGCCAGCCCCATACTTTGCTCCTTATACTCTTCGGCTTCCTTAGCGAAATATTCTACTTGTTGAGGTTCTCGCACGTAGCTTTTCACCACCCGAATACCGCTGTATACCTCCTGGGCAATACTGGTTAATTTAGACAGTTGCTGCTGGATTTGAGTCGAGCGAGTATGAATCAGATTACTCACGTAATAGATACTAATGGCCAGTAAAGGCAGCGGCAGCAAAGTGTAGAGCGTAAGCCTTGGGCTCACCGCCAGCATCGCAAAAATGACCAGCGCTATGGTCGAAATCAGATTAGCTAGGTACATCACCGCCGGCCCGAGATACATCCTCACCTTATTGACGTCTTCGGTAATGCGACTCATCAAGTCACCGGTATTATTACGCTTATAGAAATCCAGGCCTAAATCCTGATAGTGGTCGTAAAGTAACTTGCGTAGATCATACTCGATCAAACGCGACATTACGATGATCGTCTGCCGCGTAAGGTAGAGGAAAAACCCCATCAACAAGGCCAGTACCAACACCAGCCCGCCGAAAAACATCAATGTTTTAGCTAGTACTCCAAAGTACTGGTCCTGCAACTCGAAGCCGCGATAGAGGCGATACATATTAATCTGCTCAATCACCAAATCCAGCGCTTCGCGAATGACCTGCGGCTGCAGGACCCGGAAGTAATTCGAAACCGCAATAAAAATGATCCCCAACAGGAAACGCCAGCGGTAGCGCCAAAAGAATTGGTTGAGGAATTTCAGGGATTTCACAGTGGGGATTTTCAGATTATCTGCTTGTCAAACAGCTAAGCTAGTACTTAGTTGCCAGAGTACCGATCAGCAGGTTGCTAAAATGGGGAGTAACTTCTTAGCTAAGGTCTCGGCATGTCCCTGCTCTGCCTCAAAACTCCAGCCGGCAATGTGCGGTGTCATGATGACTTTTTCCGATTGTAGCAGGTATTGAAAAGGAGCGGGTTGCTCTGCTGGATTCAGTGCCACAAAACTCTGCGATTCGTACTCGTGCACATCCAACGCAGCTCCGGCTACTTGGCCGGCTTCAATGGCCGCTGCTAAATCAGCCGTATTGCAAACAAGACCCCTTGCCGTATTGATAAAGTAAATAGGCTTGGCAAAAGCCGCAAACCAAGCAGCATCAGCGTAGTAGTGATTCCCTTCAGCATAGATGTGCAGACTGACTACATCAGCCGCTGCTTGTAGTTCTGCTAGGGAAACGGCCTGAGCAAACTCATCTCCATAATCCGTGCGATACTCATCGTGGGTCAGCACCCGACAGCCAAAGCCGCTAAGGCGGCGAGCCGTTTGTTGCCCCATGTTACCATAACCGATCAGGCCGACGGTTTTTCCCCGTAGTTCGACTCCGGTATTGGGCCGACGTATCCATTTCCCTTCCCGAACTTCTTGGGCGGCCCGCCCCAGTTGGTTCATGAGCATCAACATCATTCCGAGACTGTGCTCCGCCACGGTATGCATGGAGCCTTCGGGAGAATTTAGGACCGCAATTTGGAGCCGCGCAGCAGTCTCCAAGTCAATATGCTCCAGGCCGACTCCCCAGCGAGCTATCGCTTTGAGGCGTGTCTGCCCAGCCAGCAATAATTCTTCGTCGATTTTGAGGCGACTGCGAATCATCAAGGCGTCGAAAGTGGCTAGTTCGGCCAGGACGCGCTCGCGCGGCCAGGACGCACCGTCGACCCAATTGTGACCAGCGGTTTCCAAAAGTTGACCTAAAGCAGGATGGGCGGCCTGGTCGGCAAAAAGGATGTTAGCCATTTTCATTTTGTGGGTAAGACAAAATGAAAACGTCCTTACCAGATATTTAGATTCAAGAGGGAAAGCCCCGATTCGTTATTGAGCGCCATGGTCGTCGAATCTAGTTCGGATTTGGTGCTGGACCTGCGGAAGTCCACATCATAATCCGCTGCCTGAAAGATACCCAATTGCCAGGTCTTGCCCTCGTCAAAGAAGGAGGCAAAATCTATCAAACGGGTGTTGCTTTGGTAGCGCTCTTGGTACTCGCGACGAAAGTCTTCAGCATCATCGCTGTAGTACACGAAATTGTACTCGTAGACGGGTGAATAGTGGAAAAGAGCGATGAATTCTGGCTCCCCACTGGGTGAATTGATCACGTGTACCCGCTTGAGTTTAAAGCGTTGACGGCCCATGGCCCGGATCCGATTATCGAGCCCTTCCCGGGTGCTCAAACGCGCTATCTTATGCGGGTTATCATCTTTGACCCAAACCCCGATGTACTGCGTATCGCTTTCGTTGAGCGCGTAGCCGTGTACGTCCACGATCATCCAGCCAGCGGAGTACATTTGGCGCTTAGCTTTGACGAATTCCGGCCAGCCCAGAAAAGTACCGACTGAGTCCTGTAGGCTGCTTTCGGTGAAGATGGCGTAGAAGGTACGCTCGCCACCGTTGGTACTGCGTACCGATTCCAGGTCAATCATCCGGAAGCCATTTGTAGACTGCTGCTGTTGCTCTGCAACCAATGCCTCCCAGCCTACGCTGGTCGTGTAATCTAATTCGGCATCAGTAGGTTGAAAAATACCGCCAAATTGCTGAGCATTTAGCGAAATAAGACTTGAAACGAGGAGAAGGCCGAGTAGGCCAGGGCGTAATAGGTTCATGTCCTTGAATTGGTAGTTAGACGTGCATAAGAATGTTTTTTTGGACCAAAATATTGTTAACACGCCTATTCGCAGAGCAATTTTGCGGCCTGTTCTCCTACTTCTGCACTGAGTGCGACACCCATTCCTGATAAGCGCACGGCCACCACTAAACCCTCGTGTAAACGGCGTACAATCGGCGATTTTTCCCTGCCTTGAGCAATGATTCCACTCCAACTGTACTCCATTTTCAAGCTGTCTTCAGGCAGCTGAATAAAATCTTGTAAATATTTTTTTAAGGACTTCCGCAGGTCTTCCCCTATCCCAAATTCAGCGGTCTGTTCGGCCGCTCGGGCCAGGTGGCGGGCTCCACCCATCAGCAGTCTTGGGCCCTCCGGCCGGTCCACCGTTCTAAAGTAAACGTAGCCTTCGTGATGGTGGTAAGTTCCCGGCAGCTGGAGGTCGGGCACTACTTGGGTTAAGACCACCAGATTTCGGCAGGGTACTACGTCCAATTCTAGCCCTAACTCATTGCTAAAAGCATTGGTGGCCAGCAAAATTTGGTCGCAGTTAATGGTCCCCAAGGGCTGGGTATGAAGCTGCATATTACCCGCCCGACCACTAAAAGAATCGACGGTACAGCCATAGGCCAACTGTACGCCAGCGGCCCGGCAACGCGCTTGTAAATCAGCCAATAAAGCGGCAGGCTGTAGCTTCCCTTCGGCGGCGTTATAGAGTACGGAAATACCTGGTCGTAAGCTAGCGGGAGCTTTGGTTTCCTGCCAGATAGCGTCTGGGCCGCAGCAGCGACTTAACTCAGCGTTTAAAGCGGGAAGTTGAGCGACTACCGCCTCGTATTTTTCCCGATTGTCAAAGACTTCGTAGCCACCGTCCCACTGAAATAGCTGCGGTAAGCTCGCTGCTTCCTGCGCTAAGCGTCTGACTCCGGCATAGCGCTTGGCCACGGTATCCCAAACCGTCTCGGCCGGGCTTACCGCCAGATCGGCTAACAATTCTGTTGGGCTACCAAAACAGGCAAAACCAGCATTGCGTGTTGAAGCTCCCAGGCCAAAAGGGTGGCGGTCAACCACCAATACCGATTTGTCGGCTGCCTGTTCCTTAAGGGCCAGGGCAGCGCGCAGGCCCGTAAAGCCAGCTCCGACAATGACCACATCGGGTCGGCCGATAAAAGTTTCGGCTTCCCAGAAAGAGATGCGTGCTTTGCTTGAACTCATGGAGCAAAGCTATGAAAGGTAGCTCTTTTGTCGCTGGCCGACTAACGCTCGTCCAGCGACTAAGTAGCACGAGTTAAAATCCGCTACCATCCCTTAAATCGGTGAAGATCCGTGCCCTATTCCAGGCGGCGAGGGAGAGACTTTAGCGGTTGACTTTGGCATATTCCAATGGTAACAAAGGTCAATTGTTAAGCAGATGATTTCGGACGAAAGAGCAAGGAATCAACCAACTAGTTTACCGGTAAACTAGTTTATTAGTTTACTGATTTACCATTCTTCATTCAACCTAATGCCTGTTTTAAATCCGACTTAATATCGGCCACCGTTTCTAACCCCACACTCATGCGCAACAGCCCTGGTGTAATCCCCACCTGCTGGCGCTCTGCTTCCGATAATTTGGCGTGGGTTGTAGTCGTAGGGTGGGTTAAAATCGTGCGGGTATCACCCAAATTACTGGAGCGACTACAGACTTGTAAGCGATTCAAAAAACGGGCTGCCGCTGCTGCTCCAGCTGCCAGCTCAAAGCAAAGTAAACCGCCGCCCAGGCGCATTTGTCGGCGGGCCAGCGTTTGCTGGGGGTGGCTCTCTAGAAATGGATAGCGCACACTGCTCACTTCCGGCCGGGTTTCCAGCCATTGAGCCAGCTCTAAAGCCGCTGCGCAGTGGGCTTCCATTCGTAAGTGTAGCGTTTCCAGGCTCCGACTCAGCACCCAGGCGTTGAAGGGCGACATAGCCGGGCCAGTATGTCGGCAGAAGAAACGAATCGGTGCCAGCAGCTCTTCATTGGCTAAAATCAGTCCACCGAGTACGCGTCCTTGTCCGTCCATCCACTTAGTAGCGGAGTGGATGACTAAGTCGGCACCATATTTAGCGGGTTGCTGTAGATAGGGCGTTGCAAAGCAGTTATCGACCAGAAAAAGCAGCTGGTTTTCCCGGCAAAACCTGCCTGCTACTTCCAGATCAACCAGCGCCAGCCCAGGGTTGGAAGGTGTTTCCACTAAAAAAAGTCGGGTATTTTTCTGCACGGCCTGCGACCAATTAGCAGTATCGTTGGGATCTACGTAAGTACAACTCACCCCCCAGCGTGGCAATATTTGGGTCAATAACTGATGCGTAGAACCAAAAAGGGCGCGCGTCGCGATGAGGTGATCTCCTGACTGTAGCAGAGCCGCCAAACTGCTGAAAACGGCGGCCATACCGGAAGCGGTAGCAAAGCCCGTCTCCAGGCCTTCCATGGTCGCTACCTTCTGAATCAGCTCATCCACATTCGGGTTGTTGTAGCGACTATAAATGGGCTGCTCCCCCTCGCCTTGAAAAGTAGCCGCCATCGACTCCGCAGAATCGAAAACGAAACTACTCGTCAGGTAAAGTGGAACGCTGTGTTCATGGTGGCCAGACCGCTCCGCCTGCTGCCGGATAGCAGCCGTGGAGAAGCCCGATGATGAATATTCAGACATGGGATAAGTGGTTTTTCAGGAGCGGCAAAGATAGGTCACTAGTTGCTAGTGCCCCAGCAAAAACTCGACTAGCCTAACGGCTATTCACCCCTGTTTTTTTGCGCAATTATCACCCATTTGTAGGATAGTCAAAGCCTTGAAATCACGCTAGGTTTGTCATCAAAACACCACTAATATGTTCAATATTCGTATCCTCCTGGTTTTCCTGGCTAGTAGCCTTTGCTGTAGCCTGATGGCCCAGATCAGTCTACTCAGCAACCTTAATCAATCTGGAGGCGGTGCCAATTCTTCGGCTCCCCGTGCTTGGGTCGCACTCGATGAAAATCGCTTCGTATTCGGTGCAGCTGGACCCATCAGTACTGGCATTTTCCCCGCAAGAGCTTGGGTAAGTGACGGTACGGAGGAAGGTACTTTTCGACTCTCCGATATTGAGGTAGCCCGCGAATTCATTCAATTGGGCAACATCGTTCTCTTTAATGGTTCCGGGTCAGAAGGCCGTGAGTTGTGGCGAACCGATGGTACCGAGGAAGGCACCGTGCTCGTCAAAGATATCCATCCCGACGGCTGGTCGGAGCCAAGTGATTTTCGCCGACTAGGAGATCAGGTAATTTTCGCTGCCGAGACCGAGGAGCTGGGTAGAGAGCTCTGGATTACCGATGGTACGGAGGAAGGCACCGAGCTACTACTAGACGTATTTCCCGGACCAAACGATGGCTACGATGGCGAAGCCACGGTGATCGACGACAGCCTGCTCTTCTTTCGCGGAATCGATATGGCGGACAATACCGAGCCTTGGCGCACTAACGGCACCGCCGCTGGCAGCTGGAAAATCGCCGAAGTCAATCCCGAAGAATTTGGCTCTGGCCCGGCCTTTTTCACCAAATCTGGTGATTGGATTTATTACTCGGCGCTCGCCGAAGGATCCGGACGAGAGCTACACCGTACCTCCGGCCAACAGGGTTCAGACCAGATAATTGGCGAGGGAGACGGCACTACCGATTCCAGTAACCCTTTTGAGCTAACCGATCTGAATGGTCAGCTCTTCTTCGTGGCAGACGGAATAGCACCAGCTGGCAACGAGCTCTGGACCTATAATCACCAGGGCGAACCTATCGTCATTTCCGGAGAGACCCCCATCTTCCCGCAGGAGCTTTATGCGTTAGGAGATATCCTTATTTTTTCTGCCACTTCCGCAGGTTCCGGCCGTGAATTATGGACCAGCGACGGTACGGCCTCCGGTACGCAACAGCTAATTGATCTCTACCCCGGAGATTTCGACGGTATCTTCAGTGGCTGTGATGCCTCGTGCTTTGCAGTGGTAGATGGCATCTTTTATTTCGCTGGAGCCGACGGTGCCACCTCCGGTTCTGGCGGCCTTGAGCTCTTTCAGACCGACGGTACCGCTCAGGGTACCCAAATCGTAGCCGATTTCGTTAGTGGGCCGAATGGGTCAGGTCCTGCTTATTTTTTCCCTTTTGGTGATCGGCTCTATTTTGCTGCAACCGATGGAATCGTAGGTAATGAGCCCCACTATATTGGCCTACCCGCCCCCAACAGTATCGGCCCAATTGTCCAGCCAGAGTTTAATCTCTATCCTCCTTTCCCCAATCCGATCGATGGCGCTCAGACCATTAATTTCCGCATCAGCCTGCACACGGCCAACACTATCGAAGTACAGCTCTTTGATCCACTGGGAAGGTTAGTTGAGCAAATGGCTCCCGCCTTCTACCCCGTAGGTGAACACCAAATTCGAATCCAAGCTCAGCAAGAGTTAGCCGCTGGTAGTTATCAGCTGGTGATAAAAACGGCCAGTCAGGCTGCTACTTTCAGCATCTTGATACAATGAATTGAGCGTTCAGACCATTGGATAGTCGCTTCGAGCCTAATGCCTGCCTCTAAAGCTGGAGCGACTACTGATGGTCACGCTCTACGGCCAGGTAGCCCAATTCGGTTTCTAGCTTGGCCAAGTAAGCGGCCTCTTCCGCCGAAGGAATCAACAGCTCCGCTTCACAGCGACGGCCATCGGTCAGAAGTAGATCCAATTGATTTTCCCAGCCAGAATACCTCAATAGCCGGCCACTCTTCATGCCACGGTAGGCTTTGGCCCGAATCTGGAGATAGTCGATTTCAGTCCGGTTAACGCCCAACTGTTCATTCTGAAAGACGACAGCATCCTTAGCAATAGCAATTTGGTCTTTGGCTTGTCGTCGTTCGGCGATCAAGCGGAAAACCACGGCTAGCAATAAGAGTGGTGCCGCAATTTGTGCGATTAGCTTTAAGGTAGCCCCTGCAATCCAGCCCGTGGCATATCCCAATACAAAGAGAGCTGCACAGCCAAAGGCCAGCCAGTTGAGGACAACTAGCAAGCGCGACCACATCGGTTTGATGGGGTAGCGGATATTCAGTAATAAGCGTGCGGAGTCGTTTTCTGCCATCGAAACCAAGCTACTAATTTTACAATTGTAGATAGTGCTCTCTTGCTCAGTATCTGCAATACAAAAATAGTGAAAACAAATCACTGCTGAGGGAGTATTTAGCCAAACACCTTGTCAAAGGCCAGACAGATCTTCTGGATAGCTTCGTCAATATCAGCGTCCGTATGCGCTCCGGAAACGAAGCCTACCTCGTAACCGCTGGGGCCCAAATAAATACCCGTTTGCAGTAACTCATGGTGCAATTGCTTGAAGTACTCCATACTGGCTGGATCAATTTGGTCGGCCCGTTCAATGCGGTCTTTACCGAAGGCCAGCCAAAAGATCGATCCAACCCGGACTACCTGTAGTGGATACTCTTTAGCATCAGCATGGGCTTCCAGGCTCCTAGCCAGGCGTTCCGTTTTTTCAGCGAGCCCTTCATAGAAGCCGGCTTGTAAGCACAACTCCAGAGCGGCCTTACCAGCGGCCATTGCTACTGGGTTGGCACTAAGGGTACCTGCCTGATAGACGGGGCCTTCGGGGGCGATTTGCCCCATAATTTCTGCGCTGGCACCGTAGGCACCTACCGGGAAACCGCCACCAACGATCTTACCAAAGGTGATGATATCGGGTTTTACCTGGTAATAACCCGTAGCGCCGGTAAATCCAACGCGAAAGCCCGAAATCACCTCATCAAAAATCAGGAGCACATTGTGCTTCCAGGCCTTTATCCGCAGGCACTCCAGCCAGCTTTGATCCTGCAGTAGGAGTCCGTTATTTGCTGGAATGGGCTCGACAATGATGGCGGCAATATCTTCAGCATGCTCAGCCAGGGTGGTTTCCAAGGCTTCCCGATCGCTAAGCGGTAGCACTAAAGTGTCTTTAGCCCAGTGAGCGGGAACACCTGCGGAAGTACTAGTTCCAAAAGTAGCCAAACCACTCCCGGCCTTTACCAGCAGGCTGTCGACATGACCATGGTAGCAACCTTCGAATTTAATGATCTTATTGCGCCCCGTAAAACCACGAGCCAGCCGAATGGCCGACATTACCGCCTCGGTTCCTGAACTGACGAAGCGTAGTTTTTCCAGGTAAGGATGGTTGGCCAAAATCAACTCGCCGATCTCATTACCCAAGCGAGTGGGCGTACCAAAGCTGGTGCCCCGACTTACCGTATCCAACACGCGCTCCCGGATATAATCATGGTTATGGCCGTGGATCAAGGGGCCCCAGCTGCCACAAAAATCCAGGTAGGTATTTCCGTCTTCATCGGTCATGCGGCTACCCTTTCCCTCCCGGATAAACAGCGGCGGCCCCGATACCGATTTGAATGCTCTAACCGGAGAGTTGACCCCCCCGGGAAAACACTTTTTGGCTTCTTCAAAAAGGCGGGTCGATTTTTCGCGGGGAATGCGCTGCGTGTAGTCCATATTGCAAAGATGCTAGCTTCCTTGGGAAGAGAAAAGTATTCAAAAAAAGATGATAGTATTTAGACTCAAGATCGGCATCGCTCCGCTCGCCTGCTAGAGTCAAGAATCAAGACTTGCTTTCCAATTATCATTTTCTTCTAGCACCATCCAATTTCAGTCGCCGCCAGGCGCTGAATGTCGTATTCAGCTCTAGCAGTTCAGCCTGCTGAACGATCTTGAGTCTAGCAGGCCATGCCATAGGCTGGCCGATCTTGAGTCTCCAAAAAGTCTTCCTATCTTGTGGGCTATGGCAAAAGACTGGAGCCAGGCCATCGTTAAAGTCTTGATCGATGCCGGACGGGTGAGTCTACCCGGGCTGGGTACCTTTCAATTGGCCCCACAAGAAGCTTTGGTGGACCCTATCGACCGCAAGGCACTCCCGCCGGATAGCAGCGTGACTTTCAACCCCAATTTGGTTTTGGATGATGGGCGGCTCGTTCAATATCTGCGCGACCACAGCCAGTTGTCAGTAGCAGCAGCTACCCAAGAAGTCAATGACTTTTGCCAGCAATTACTCCAGCGCATTGAAGCGGGAGAAAACGTAGCCCTTCCCGGCTTAGGTCATTTGAGAAAGGACTACCGCGGGTCTTTCCAGTTCGCCCCTGGGCGTAACCGTTTTGACAAAGCCCATTTTGGACTACCGGAAGTCCCGCTGGAGCCGATTATCCGGCCGAATGGTGATTATACGACGATTCCCACTACTACTCCGGCTAGCAGTAGGCCCCTTAGTCCACCTAGCATTCCGGTAGCTAGCGCCGCCAGTAAGCCCGTGGCTCCACCCACTCCCATCCGGCAACAGGACGAAGAAAAAAGTCGCCTACAAAGAATTGCCCTTTGGCTATTGGGACTAACGATCTTACTCGTTGCAGCTGGGCTGCTCATCGACCGGGCTTCTCGCAATAATAGCTCCGATCTATCCGGACCAGATCGACCTACAGTCACTGACCCCAGCGATGATGCTTTCACCCGTATCCCAGAGGGCGAGCAACGCACTTATGACCCTGATCCCGCTACTATCGCCAACGAGAATACGGCTACCGAGAACCCAGCTGTTGACAATAATAACAGCAGCAATCCCCCAGTAGCGCCTAGCCCGCCAGCAGCAGTCACTCATTCAGCGATCATCGCCATTGGTCAATATGGTCAGCCCAGTAACGTAAGCCGAGCCGAGCGGCGGGTAGAAGCGGCAGGTTTCCAGCTCTACAGTCGTCGAAATGGTAGTCTGACCCGAGTTGGCGTAGCG
Organism: Bacteroidota bacterium; assembly: GCA_039030655.1. Classification (GTDB taxonomy): domain Bacteria; phylum Bacteroidota; class Bacteroidia; order Chitinophagales; family Saprospiraceae; genus Neolewinella. Next base: position 31,507 of record JBCCDS010000031.1, read on the forward strand.
GTTACTTACGAAACAGAAGCTGAGCTCCAACGTCTACTTGAAGACGTTCGCAGACGACTCGACACCCCCGAAGCCTTCGTCATGATCAAAGATGGGAGGAGTCTGATTTAGGTACTGGGTACAAGGAATTTGGTATTTGTGGTCCGCAAATAGTAAATGATGATCAATATCCAGAGGCTAGTCACTGCTTAGTTCGCATCAAACACCTACACATGAGAAAACTGACCCTTATCTTTCTTTTTTCTTCCCTGTTACTTACTAGTCTTTCTGCGCAGACGATTGGCCTGACTCTTTCCGGTGGTGGGGCAAAAGGTCTGGCACACATTGGGGTTTTAGAAGAATTCGAAAAAGCAGGTATTTACCCCCAGGTCGTTAGTGGTACCAGTATGGGGTCTATCGTAGGTGGACTATATGCCATTGGTTACAGCCCCGCAGAATTGCGAGAATTTGCCACTACTTTGGACTGGGACAGCTACTTCACGGATGTTTATCCCCGGGAGTTTGTCCCCATTGAGGAACGACAGCGCTCTGACCGCTACCAACTTAGTTTTCCCATTGTAGATGGCGGACTACAGCTACCACTGGGGCTACTACGTGGCCGCCGCATTCAAACTTTACTGGGCCAGCTCACCGTTGATGCTCACGGCATTGATGATTTTGATGATTTCCGCTATCCCTTCCGCGCCGTAGCTACTGATTTGGAGACGGGCGAGGCTTTCGTTTTCGAAAGGGGAGATCTACGGGAGGCCATCCGAGCCAGCATGGCTATTCCCTCTGTTTTTGCTCCGGTGCTAACTAGCGATGATCGACTATTGGTTGATGGCTTAGTCGTACGCAATTTACCCGTGCAGGATGCCGAAGCAATGGGGGCTGATTTTCTGATCGCTGTAGATGTAGGTGCGCCGCTCTTCACCCGTGAGGAACTGACTTCTCTACTAGCTATCGTCGGGCAAACCTCCAGCTTTGTGGGCGCCATCTCCATAAAGGAAGAACGCGCCCGGGCAGACTTCATCATTGATCCTCCGCTGGATCCCTACACCACCTTGAGCTACCAATCAGCCGATAGCATCATTAATCGAGGTGCGGCGGCGGCTAGGGCTGCTTTGCCGGGTTTAATCCGGGCGCTGGATAGCCTGGGTATTGAGCGTCCCCTCAAGCAGCCAGATTTTCAGCGAGAAAGTCGCGATAGTTTTTTCATCACCGATATTGTTTTGAGTGGAGATACTACGACTACCGAAACTATTCTGAGGCGGCTACTGGACATCCAGGCACCTGGCCTGTTGACCAAAGAGCAACTGGAGCACCAAATCAACCTCCTTTATGGGTCGGGCTTCTTCGACCTCATTGATTTTGAACTTCGGCCAGTGCTCAATGGTAGGGAGCTACACCTCCACGCTTTGGGGCGGCCACAATGGCGTAATCGCTATAGCATCAACTACGATAGTGACTATGACGCAGCCCTACTGGTAAATATGACCGGCCGCAACGTAGGCGCGCGCGGTAGTTTGCTGGCCTTGGATTTAAAAATCGCCGAGAATCCCGCTGCTAGCTTCGAGTATTTACTCTTTACGCGCTCTAAACCCAGGATAGGACTGCGTCTACAAGGCGATGTGCGTTTCTACCCTGGCCGCGAATACCAGGGCAGTGAACTCGCCAATGAATTCAAATTTCACGAATCCCGTTTACAACTATCAGGTTTGTTGAGCCTGGGAAACAATCGCTCGCTGGAGATAGGGATCAGCTCTGAGCGTTTGAGCCAAAACCCACGCTTCTTCCGCCTGTCGGGCAGCACAGATCTCCGCCGACAAACGGCCGTCAGCGCTCTGCTGACCCGAGATACTTACGATCGGACCTTCTTCCCTCACAGTGGGTCCTTATCCATTATTGAAGTAAAGCTGGCCGTAGGAGGGCAACTTAAAACGGCAGCTACAGACGCCGCCCCCCTGGAAGAAGCGCTGGGCGACAACTGGCGATTAATCGGTCGGGTGGATAAAATTTTCGCCCTAGGTAGTAAGATCGCCCTGAACGGTGGAGCAAAGCTGGGGCTCATCAACTCCCCGACCTTTAACCTGACCAACCAATTGTATCTCGGGCGTCAGGTTACTGACGACTTAGCCTTTTTCGATCAGTATGGCTACCGCTATATGGAGGCTCCCGTAAGTGCTTTCTTCCAGCTGGGCGCGGATCTGCGTTTTGAGTTTGGAAAAGATAATTTTTTGAGTGTTGGCTACGACTTCGCTCAAGTGGCTATCAGTCAGGGACCGATTTTACTCCCCGATCAGTTTCTACGCCTGGATCCCAACCGACTTAATCGTCAGTTGCAAGGTATCGGTGTACAGCTCGGCACACTCACCGCCTTTGGCCCTTTCCAGTTTTCGGCAGAATATCAAATCGACAACCGCCGGATGAATTATTTTCTACACGGAGGGTATTATTTTTAGATGGGTAGGAGGTAGTCGGGTAGTCTTTTAGGGGGTAGTTGGGTAGCGAAGCCGCCAAGCGGCTACCGCGGGAAGAACGAAGTGATAACCGTAGGGGCGCTTGCCGGCTAGAGCGGGGATCTCGTCTTTTACCGGAACTAATCTTCCACTTTAAAACTGATCACTACTCGAATTCACACGGTACTCCCGAGCTCCGCGCGGGAGGCTAAATGCTAGCTCACGTCTAGTGACATTAGCGCTATCCACACGGAGCGTGGAGTTACCGATAGCTGTCCTCCGATGACTGCTGCGCAAGGCATCGGAGGCCTGGAGCGAAATCAAACGCCCACCTAAACAGGTAGCCTAATCTTCCAGTTGAAAGCTTACGGTTTTTACAGCACGGTCACCATTAGGATAATGGAGCAATTGAGATTGTGCCGCAGCCAGCGCAAATACTTCTGCCATATTACGGATGCGGCCAATGGGGATGCGGGCAGCTTCAGCAGCGGCGGCCAGCTCTTCGTATTGACGTTTGGCTAATCCTAGTTGTAGATAATCGATCAAAGCCGATCGATTTTGAACACGTAGTTGATTGTCCTGGAAGCGCTCCACCTGCGGAAGTCCTAACAAATCACATAATGCGGAAAATTGCTGATCGCTGCCGATTGCTAGTACGATACGTGCTCCATCCGCCAGCTCAAAAATATCTCCGTAAGGAGCGATATTGGGATGTTGGCAGCCCATGGGTTGAGCGATTTGATCGGCGATGAGATAATTCGTCGCCTGATTGGCTAAGGAAGCCAGAGCCGAATGGTAAAGTGAAGCCGTAACGGTGGCGCCTTTTTGGCTAGTGGCACGTCGTAGTAAAGCTAATAAAATGCCTTCTTTAAGCTGGTGCGCGGCCAGGATATCGATCAAGGCAACCGGCATACGGCATAGTTGCCCGGCGGCCGTACCATTCATCGATAGAAAGCCCGTTTCTGCCTGCAGTACGATGTCGTAAGCGGGACGACGACTCTCGGGGCTAAAGGCATCCAAACGGGCAAAGATCAGCTGTGGGTTGAGCGCACGTAGAGTAGGTCCATCCATCGCCAATTTGCGACCGGCCGCAGGAGAGAAATTACTGATTACCACATCCGCTTCTTTCACCAACTCGTGTACAATAGTTTGATCTTTGGACTTCCGCAGGTCTAATAGTTGCGTCGATTTGCCCCAGTTAACTGCCCGGTAATAGGCCGATTCCTCAGAAGCAGAATCCTCCGTGGGTAATTTCCAAGAGCGAGTGACATCACCCTGAGTGCGAGCATTCTCAATTTTGATCACTTTGGCACCCAGCTCTGCAAAAAACTGCCCCACAGCGGGACCAGCTAATACTGAGGCTAACTCGATCACGGTTAGCGAAGAAAGGAAGTTTTGCATAGCTGGCATACTAGGAGCTGCAAGTTAAGGAGGACTTAAGATTCCAATGCAAAGGGTGATTTTACGTTAAGAAAATTGCAAAGTGTTACCAATCAGTAACGGCTGAGAAGGAGTTTCCGTCTAGGCGGTCAAATTCAAGAACGTACAACCTTTCATTATGAAAAAACATCTCATTGCCCTCTGCTCTTTTTTCGCATTCATCACTTTTGCTCAAGCACAAAATAGTGGACAATTCGGCTTACGAGGCGGGGTTAGTCTCGGGCATTCCACCAGCAACTTTCCCTTGGCCTGATTTACCGCTTTTAATAAATTCTCCTGACCTTATGGCTAGCATTCAGGCTCGCCGCTGTTTGGTAGCTATAAGTCCCATAAATAATCGCGATCTTCAATTTCGCAAAACCCCTTTATCATGAAAAAGCAATTGTTTCTTTTCCTGGCCTGCTTTGGCCTTGCACTCGGTCTTACTGCTCAAATCGAATCTACTTTTGGCCTACGCGCCGGTTTAGGCCTCAGTACCTATACGGCCAATGCTGAAGGTATTAGCGTTTCCTTCGGTAACAGCACGAAGTTATTTGCCCGTGCCTTTTACATCAATCCCATCGGACCTGGCTCTAGCCTCCAAATTGAAGGAGGATATAGTGGTCGTGGTTTTGAGATTGGTTTCGGTAGTATTTTTGGCGGAAGCAGCGGCTCCTCTTCTTTGAACTTTGACGTACTGGAGCTAGGTTTACTTTACCGCTACGACATCAACTCGCTAGCTCCTGCTCACGTCTATTTCCTGGCTGGCCCTGTAGTTGGCCATGCGATCAATGGGGTGCGCAAAGAATCAGGAGTCAGCAGTGACGTAGATTTCGATGCCGAAGAGTTGAATCGCACCGATGTATCACTGGAAATCGGTACAGGTCTGGCATTTGGCCCCGGCGGTCGGATTAGTGTGGAAGCACGTTTAGGGTTTTCCCTATCTGCCTTGAATAAGGAGATGCCAGATGATGAAGGTACTACCCTCAAGCATCGGGTCATTCAGTTAGGCCTGGGCTACAGTTTCTAAGCTTCGTCTATTTCAGGCTTGCGGCCACGCTTCCAGAAGTAGTAGATGGTAAAAATCAAGACGTAAGGCGTCGCCAGGAGGTATAGAATCCCGTTATTGAGTCCTCTTCCTTCGGTACCACCATTGGCCAGATTGCTCTCAGCAGTGGCTCGACACATGGGGCACTGTGCGTAGAGATCTGGCGCTGTAAAGGCCAGTAGTACAAGCACCAAAAGGAGAATTGAGAATGTCTTTCTCATAATTTTTCCAATTTTTGAGAGACTACTATTGGGTATTTACTCAATAGTAGTCTTTCAACAACAAATATACGATAGGGCCAGTCAAAGCCACGTAAAACCAAAGCGGCCAGACGTAACGCGCCATTTTTTTGTGTTGCTGATACTTACCGCTAATGGCGTAGATAGCCGTGTACAGAATAAAGGGTAAAATGATGCCCGCCAGGCCAATGTGGCTAAACAGAATAACCAAGTAGAGCGTGCGACTACCGGCTACGGCCGCGGCTTCAGCAGCTTCCAATAGGCCGTTGTGATTAGCATCTCCGTAGATCACTTCGGGAGAAGTAAAATGGTAGGCCACATAACAGGCGAGGAAAACCACGGAAAGCCCCAGAGCCGCCATATTAGCATTGCGGTGTGCCAATAGTTTTCCTTGCTTGACGAAGTAGAGAGAAAGTAGGAGCATCAGGGCAGTCAGGCTATTGATAATAGCATTGGCGGCCGGTAAAAAACTGAGATCGAGGTCAACCTCCAATTTAACGCGTCGCATCAACCCCACTAGTAAAAGCACGACTACTGAAACTACAATGGCTCCAATCTTCAGCGAGCGTTCTTTATCCGGGAATGTTTCCAGTTTTGCGTATTCGTTCTCAAGCTTCATTTAAAGTTCTTTATCGCGAGCGAGGATGATATCTTCTTCCTCCGGCAGTGGGATGAAGAGCGAAACCAGCTGTACTAAGTCGATGGTTTCTTCCCGCTCTACCAAATCGTAATGCTTAATGATCGTCATAGAGCTGTCTACTAAGGCAACCATTGGATTTTGATCATTGGCAGGGATGTCAAAGGCCGTCTTGCGTCCATCATAAGAAGTAGTGGTAGGGCGTATGATACTGAGCATGGGATCCTCCTGCGGAAGTCCAAAATCAGCTAACCATTTATCAATTGAAGCTTCCGTCATACTGCTGTCGACAATGGTCGTAAAATAGAGGTGAGGGGAGTCGGCGAACTGGTCATAAAGGCTGTCCAAAACCCGACCGTAAACGGTAGCAGCCTGCGGAGTGGAAGGGGAAAGCCAGCCGACCACCACCATATTGCCTCGTAGAGAGTCAGGTAGCTGCCCACGTACCCTTTCCATTCCTTGCAGACTTGGCATCTTACCGTGGTCTTCCATCATTTCGATGGCGGCTTTACGGTAATTGTAGCCCCCCTTTAAATAGAAATAAGACACCATCGGAAAGCCCGCAAGGACCGCCGTGAGAATGAGGTAGCCAAACCACTTTTTCATAATAGTGAGTTGTGTTTCGCTATAAGCGAAAACATGATTTAAAACCAAACACGCCAGACCCCGAATTGCTCAAGGTCTGGCGTGTTTTTACAAGCTTGTGATAAGCTGGAAGATCTAGAGCTATCCCTTATTCAATTCTTCGTACAGATCGAGCACTTCAGAGGTAGACTCTTCACTTCCTTGCTCCAGACTCCGCTCGTTGAGTTCGCGGACGCGATCACGATTGTCTTTCCAATAATCTCCTTCCATAAAGAAAGCGATGATTGCCCAGACCAATAAGATAACCGGAAGCAGTACACTCATGGCTAAGCCTTTCACTTCATAGCCCATGTGCATGAACTCGAAAATGATGAAGTAAGCCTTGTAAATCGAAAGTCCGATCAGAATCAGCCCTATAATGTAAACCGTTACTGGCATTTCGTGTAAACCAGTGCCTCCTAGGATGTGGCCTTTACCGAATAGAGAAAAACCAACTTCAACCAGGGTAACAACGGCCAAAAGGCCTAGTCCAAAATAGACACCCTTGATTGATTCTTCGTATGATTTATGGTCTCCCATGTTTGTTCTTTTAGTCTGTTAGTTCTGTTAGTATTTTAGTCCTTCTAGACTTTTAGAGTAGGTAAAATACGAGGAATACGAATACCCATACGAGGTCTACAAAGTGCCAGTAGAGGCCAATTTTCTCTACCATTTCGTAACCATTCTTACGGGCAACGTAAACACCACCGCCCACATTGATCAGAATGATCGTCAGGAATACAACTCCGGAGAATACGTGGAAACCGTGGAAGCCAGTTACCCAGAAAAAGAGGGCACCGAAAGCTTTAGGGCCAAAGCTCTGCTGGCCAGGAAGTTGGTCGCTTCCTTCACCAACCATAAATTTCCGGTGAATGAAGCCTCCTTCGTCCAACGTAAAGCCAGGGAAGTCAAGGCCAGCTTCAGGAATAGCGGCCATACTGATGCCCGCAGCATCGATTTCTTCATTAGCACCTTCCAAAAAGGCTTCTTCGGCAGTCAATTCATGCCCTTCCCCACCGTGGTGACCAACGTGGCCGGCCTGATGGATCAGATAGGATTCGCCAGCGTAGAAAGCATCATCTTCAGCTGCGCTGGGCTCACCCGTCAAGCCGAGGTATACGCCGTCTTCTACGTGCGTACCGAAGGGGTTACGGGTAACTGTCATTTTCTCCGTGCTGATCAGGTTGTTCCACTCCCAGGCCTGACAGCCCAGGAAACCAGCACCGCCCAGAATGGTCAGTAGCATCCAGAACATGACGCCACGCTTGTTTTCGCGGTGGCCTTCCTGTACGGCACGTACCATCGTTACGGAACTGATGATCAGCAGGAACGACATAATGGTTACGAAGATCAGTGGCATTCCGTGGATCCCAAAGGGAGCCGTAGAGAATACAAAGTCAGGAACCGGCCAGGTGGGGCTGCTGAAGCGGAGGGCACCGTAGGCAATCAGGAAGCCCGCAAAGGTGAAGGCATCCGTTACCAAAAAGTACCACATCATCAGCTTACCATAAGAGGCCTTAAAGGGCTCCTTAGCACCCGACCACGCGTCGTCATGGCCGTGCTCTTCTTCGATGAGGATGTCCGTTTCTTCGGTCATTTTGATAGGTAGTTTAAAAACTTGTTACCCAAAAGGGTAAAGCAAGTATTTAGCGTTGCAGGCTGATAAAGACCAGTAGATAAATCCACAGAAGGTCAATAAAATGCCAGTAAGTCAAGGTAAGTGAGAAGCGCAGCTTTCGCACTGGTGTAACTCGGAAGGGACGCATAAAAGCAACCAACAGAGCCACAATTAAAATAGCAATTCCGCCAATGACGTGAGCGGCGTGTAGCCAGCTCAGTACATAGACAAAATCACCACTTGGATTCGTCTTTAAAGGTACGCCCATAGCGGCCATATCCTGCCAACCCACATACTGGAAATACAAAAAGAGTAAACCCAGTACAAAGGTCACTACTAGTAAACCTTTATACATTCCTTCGGCTCCCCGTTTGAAAGCCGTGTAAGAAAGGTGCAAAGTTACGCTACTCACTACAATGACCAAGGTGTTCCAATAGAAAATATTGGGAATCGCAAACTCCAGCCAGTTTCCTCCAGCCTGACGCACCACGTAGGCCGATGTTAGCGCAGAAAAAAGCATAAATAAGCTGGCCAATCCCACCCATAACGCCATCTTATAAGGATGCACCTTATTACGGCGGGTCGCATTTTGCAGCGGCGTATTTAGTGTATTATCCATCTCATCCATCATTTAGAGCAGCTGATCAATCCAGAAAATGGAAAAGGCCAGTGGAATGTAAAGGAAAGAGGTGAACATAGTGTGTAAGGCCGTAGGGCGTTCAGGTCGAACCCAAAAGCGATAAGCAACGGCACTGAAGAAGCCCCCCAAGAGCGCTACGATAATCGCCGCAATTAGACTGCTGTGTCCTAAAAAGTAAGGAGCAAAAGCCAGTGGAATCAAAGCCATAGCTGCCCAGAAGGCATCACGCCCTAGGCGGGTGCCATCAACATCGCCACGATACTCAGGTACTAATTTGAAACCCGCCCGCTTATAATCGCCGTAGCCGAGGTAGCCAATGGCATAGAAGTGGGGAAGCTGCCAGAAAAACTGGATCACAAATAAGGTGATGCCCAACCAGCTGATGTAGCCTTCTGCAGCCGCACAACCAATGAGTGCCGGTAATGCACCAGGGATTGCGCCAATTAGTACTGCCGCAGGTCCTACCCTCTTCATTGGAGTATAAACGAAAGCATAGCTAACCAAAGAGAAAGTACCAAGGAAGGCCGTCCAGGGATTAAATAAAGCCAACAGGCTGATCCCGATCAGACTCATAAAGCCAGCTGCCATAACGGCATCACTAGTCGTCCAACGACCACTAGCCAACGGACGATTCTCCGTGCGGGCCATCTGGCGATCATAATCTTTTTCCAGCACCTCGTTGAGAACATTGGCTGCTCCAGTAGTCAGCAAGCCACCCAAGGTCAATACCACTAATGACCACCAAGAGAAAGCCCCCGGGCTTAAAGCAATCAAAAATGCCAACACGGAGGAAAGCACTACGGTAGCAGAAAGGCGAAACTTCACCAGTTGCGCCACATCTTGCCAGAAGCTGATGTTCACGTCCTGAAGCGTACCGGATGCCGTGATTGGGGGAGTTGGTTTCATTGCTATTATAAACGCAGGGGAAGTAATGGCGACATCACCTCCCCTGCGGATTATTTTATCGAATCATCAATCCTAATGGGATTCACTTTCATTTTCACCCACCGGTTGGATCTGCGGGATGAATTCGCGACCGTCCTTACCGTAGTCGTAAGCCCAGCGCTGTACCGTAGGTAGTTTACCCGGCCAGTTGCCGTGTCCCGTATTGATCGGAGTAGTCCACTCAAGGGTGTTGGCATTGTAAGGATTCTTTACCTTCAGTTTCTTACCGTTCCAGATGCTGTAGAAGAAGTTAATCACAAAGAGCAGCTGGAAAGCGAAGGTGACCATCGCCGCGATGGTGATGAACTGATTCAGCTCCGCAAAGTGACCGAAAGTGCTGAAGTTATCGAAGTTATAGTAACGACGAGGCACACCGGCCATACCGATGTAGTGCATCGGCCAGAAGACACAGTAAGCACCAATCAGAGTACCCCAGAAATGCAGTTTGCCCATCGTGCTATTCATGAAGCGACCGTACATCTTCGGGAACCAGTGGTAAACACCAGCATACATTCCGAAGAAGGCGGCTACCCCCATCACAATGTGGAAGTGAGCTACCACGAAATAGGTATCGTGCAACTGGATATCAATCGTAGAGTTACCCAGGAAGATACCCGTCAAACCACCGGAGATGAACATGGAAACGAAGCCCAAACCGAAGAGAGAGGCTGCGTTGAAGCGGAAGTTACCACCGTATACCGTCGCAATCCAGTTGAATACCTTGACCGCCGAGGGTATGGCAATAATCAGGGTAAAGATCACGAAGAAGTTAGAGATGAATGGATTCACCCCTGACATAAACATATGGTGTGCCCATACGATGAACGAAAGGAAGGCAATAGCCAGAATGGAGTAGACCATCGCCTTGTAACCGAAGATGGGCTTGCGGGCGTGTACCGATAGTACTTCCGACACGATACCCATCGCTGGCAGGATAATGATGTACACCTCCGGGTGCCCGAGGAACCAGAACAAGTGCTGGTAAAGAATCGGGCTACCCCCAACGTGGTCAAGTGCCGCGCCACCGATGTAAATCTCTGACAGATAAAAGCTGGTTCCTAAAGAACGGTCACAGACCATCAGGAAGAAAGCAGAAGCCAGTACGGGGAAGGATAACAGACCAATAATAGCCGTCACGAAAAAGGCCCAGATCGGCAGTGGCAGGCGCCACATACTCATCCCCTTAGTCCGTAGGTTCAGAACCGTCGTTACATAGTTGATACCACCCAGTAATACTGAGACTACGAATAGAACCAGGGATAAGGTCCACAGTGTCATACCGGCACCCGATCCATCCATAGCTTGCGGGAGTGCGGATAGCGGAGGATAAGCTACCCATCCACCGGCGAAAGGTCCTGTGCTGAGGAACAAGGACGAAAACATCACCATACCGGAGAGGAAGAAGAACCAATAAGACAACATGTTAAGCATCGGACTGGCCATATCGCGTGCACCGACCATCAAGGGTATCAGCAGGTTCGAAAAGGTACCACTCAGGCCCGCCGTCAAAACGAAGAAGACCAGAATCGTACCGTGCATAGTCACCAGGGCATAATAAAAGTCCTGTGAAAGTGTACCAATGCCAGTTTCTGCTTCAATGGTAATCCACTTACCTAAGACTGGCTTCAGCCAGGCGATACTCTCCTCAGGAAAACCCAGTTGGAGACGGAATACCAGTGACATCAATCCACCGATGATGGCCCACATCATTCCCGTAATCAGGAACTGTTTGGCGATCATCTTGTGATCTTGACTGAAAATATAGTGTGTGATAAAGTTCGACTGATACTTGTCACCGTGGTGGTGCTCGTGAAAGTGGTCGTCATAACCGAATTCCCGGATCAGGACATCGTCCTGAGTCAAAGTATCCGCAACTGCTACATTAGCCATTTTTCCTCAGCTTTTTAATTGGATGGTTATCCTTGATAGATTACTACAGCTTGGCTTTCTGTTTGTTTATAAGTTGGCTGTGTGCCTAACAGTGATTTCGGTCCTACGGTTGTTAGCCCGACCGGCATCAGTGTCATTTGTATCAATTGGGCGGGTCTGACCGTAACCTTCGAAACCGAGGCGACCGGCGTCAATCCCACCTGCAATGATTGCATTGTATACGGCTTCTGCCCGGCTGATACTCAGCGCCATATTGGCGTCAGCATCTCCCGTTGCATCCGTATGACCGCCTAGCAAGATGGTCAATGATTCGTCATTCTCCATACGACTAACTACATCAGCGATCTGATAGCGAGATAGCGTAGTCAGTTCAGCTGACCCCGTTTGAAACTTGAGGTGCTCCAGAACGAAGGTGTCATCAGCAGTATCCTCAGTTTCCAGGGCAGCGTCAACCAGACCATTGAATGCTTCTGAACGAGCAGCGATTTCTTCGGGGAAGAGCTCGTCCGTCCAGGGGTCATCAGCAGTTCCGCGGATACTTCCCATGTAGAAGGACTGTTGTTCCGCCATGAAGCGGTCATATTCTTCTGGCTCCATCACGTAGACATTACGCTTCATCGACCAGTGGCCAATACCACAGAGCTCAGCACAAGCCAACTCCATATTAATGGTCTCCCAAAGTTGCTTACTTGGATCTTCAGGGTCGGGAACCTGGTATTCAGGATACTGGCTCAAACCCTGACGCCACTCTTCCGTCGTCTTAGTCGGGGTGAATACGAAGTAGGTCGGTAGACCAGGAACCGCGTCCATTTTTACCCGGAATTGCGGCAGGTAGAAATCATGCAATACGTCACGTGCCGTGATCCGCACCCGTACTTTGCGACCTTTAGCCAGGTAGACATCATTGAGCAGAACATCGTCCAAATTCTGACGATCTTCCCAGTCTTGTCCCAGTTGGTTGGCACCACCAATCAGGCGGAAGTCTTTGCGACCAAGCAGGCCATCTGCCCCTGGGTAACGCATCTGCCAAGCGAACTGGTAACCAGTGGCCTCGATTTCGACAAATTCTTCATCACTGCCAACGTCTCCCATAATGCGATTCCAGCCATCAAGCCCTTTAATTACTAAGAAGCTCAAAACGATCGCAGGAATTACCGTCCAGACGACCTCCACCATATTATTGTGGGAGATGAATTGCGCCTTGCGCTCCTTACGGTAACGAAATTTGAAAGCATACCAAAACAACAGGATGTGTGTCACCACAAACACGATGTAGGTAATCAGCAGCGTGGAATGAAACATCGAATCGATTTCAGCTCCACCGGCAGAGGCTGATTCGTGAGGTCCGTAACCCAGGTAGTAATTTTTATACACCAGGGCAGTCCCCAGCGTAAGCACCAGGAAGGCCACCATAAAGAACAGCAAGCCATAACCAACGACATTAGTACGTCGAGCTTCAATTTCCTCTTCGCCACGCAGACCAGCGGCCAGTTCCCGAACTTTCGAGATCTGCACGATGATGAGCATCAGTAAAGCTAAACAGAGTAAGATCAATAAGGTCTTCATTCCCTTTCGAAGTTTTCGTAGCTAACTTTAAAATCTCCGGAAAATACCGATGCTTCCAAAGTTACTACTCTATAAAGGACCGTACGATACGGTTGTTTGTGTATTGATAGCTATTTAGATTTTATCCAAATAACAGAGTGTTGACAAGGCCTAGGTGTGGTGGTGATCGCTCTCCACCAAGTAAGGATCATTCTTAGGGATCAGGGCTGCTTTCTCCAGGCGACTCAGCGCAAAAAAGAGGAAGAAGCCTAAGAAACCCAGGAAGGTTCCGATTTCCAGAAAGCCTGGTAAAGTGTAGCCCGCTTTGAACCCACGATTGGTAGGATCAACGCCACCATGATGGCCGCCGCCGCCATGATCGCCGTGTTCACCACCACCATGAGCAGCAGCATGTTCATCGTCGTGACCGTGATCACCAGCGTGACTATGGTCATCCGCATGTTCGCCATCATGACTGTGATCATCAGCGTGACTATGGTCATCCGCATGTTCACCATCGTGGCTGTGGTCATCAGCGTGCTGATCACCCTGATCATGGGCTTCACCATCGTGCTGATCGCCTTCCTGCTGGTCAACGATATAGCTATTATTTGCTGAAGCAAACTGTGGACTTTCGTCCAGGTCTTCTGCTGAGAGATTGTAGGTATGCTCGTCGCCGTGATCGCCATGATCTCCGTGACCAGAGTGCTCATCGATAGTAATACGAGCAGCAGGCTTGATCATCAGGAAGTAGTCAACCCAGTGGCCAACAAACAGAATAGCTGATACAAAGAACAGCGTACCGTACTTCCGTTTGGTATCATTACGCATCAGAATCAGCAACGGCAACAAGAAGTTGATGATCAGATTCGCATAGAAGAGCACCCGGTAGTTGTCCAGACGCTCGCGGAAGTAAATCGTTTCTTCCCCGACGTTGGCGTACCAGATCAGCATGTACTGGCTGAACCAGAGGTACATCCAGAAGATGGAAATGGCAAACATATACTTACCCAGGTCGTGGAAGTGCTCCATCGTTACGTTAGGGAAGTAGCCGCGGCTCTTCAGGTAGATCATCAACATGATCGTCAGGGAAACCATCGCCACGAACCAACTAGCGGTCGCGTACCAGGCAAACATCGTAGAGTACCAGTGGCTGTCCATAGACATGATCCACTGCCAGATCAATGCTGCACTGGTGAAACCAGCAATTGGCAGGAAGATGGCCGCATACTTGCGGTACTTCCGGTGATGGCTGAAGTTGGCATCGCCACCGTTTACATCCTCATCAACGCTGATTTGACGCATGCGTGAGATGAAGAAGTACCAGATGGCGCCGAAAATGATCGTGCCGCCGATGTACCAGGGCTGGTTAAGAAAAGCCGACTTATGGGTCAGGATGGGATCACTCAGCACTACCTCAGGATCATTCCAGTGGTAGAGGTGGTGGCTGCCCAGGATTAAGCCTACAATGAGTACTCCCATGGTAAACAAGGCGGGTAGCATCCAGAGCGAGAAGGATTCCCAAACCCGCTTGAAGGTAACGTACCAGCCGGCATAAGCCGTAGTAAAGGCGGCTAAAACGAAGCCTGCCATAAAGGCGATCCCCAGGAAGAAGACCGAGTTATGCAGGAAATTCGTCCAGAAGCGCATATGATGGCCTTCCGGGTAGAAAAGGTAAGTCGCAATGAGGCAGATGACGCCCAGGACGCCGAATCCTAAGGTGACCATTTTTGCCCGCGATGAGAATACGAAGTTCTCCATGATATTGTCTTTCCAGCGCCGCAGCTGCGGCATTTGGCGATTGTTCTTTGTGTGTCTTTCTATTTGCGGTTCAAGCCTTCGTCAGTGACTTCCGTCTCCGCAGAGCCAGCAGCACCTAGCTGCTCACTGAAATTGCTCAGTTCACGTGCTGCTAGCGGATCGAAGATGGAAGCTGGCGTACCGAAGCTAGGATTGAGCGTATTGGCTTCTGCGCTGTATTCCAGCTCTTGCGCATCTGCTTGCAAACTGCGGATGTAGTGAATGACCTGCCAACGCTCCTCGTAGCTCATCTTGTCAGCGTAAGCACCCATCACGTTGTAGCCGTACATAATAGCGTGGTAGTACCGACCGTTAGTAGCGGCCAGGAACTCGTCCGTCAGGAAGCTTGCTGGTGCAGCCGGGTACTTGGCATTGGGGTTTTCCTCCTCATTGTAGAGGTAGCCCAGGCCGTTGCCCGACTCACCATGACAGATGCCACAGAAAGTATTGTAGAGGAACTCACCCTGTTCCAATCCCGCTTCGGTAATAGGGAAAGGATTTTCCGTCAGGTTGGCCATCGCATTGAGGCGGCCCTCAGGCGTGTTGGCGTAGTAGTAAGGTGCGCTTCCGTTCATAGTAATAGCCTGGACATTGGAGCCGGTCGTACCATTCATCATTTCAATTACCTCAGCAGCAGCTTCCGCGTTAGCAGAAAGTGCTACCCCGGCATAACCGCGAGGGATGGTTCCTTCTACTGGCTGATTGAGCATTGCCAGATCGTATACCGTAGCCCGTGACTCTTCGTCCCAGGTATTGTAGTAATAGGGATCCAATGTATTGGCTTCGTAGGCTACGGAGTGTGCCATATCTGGCATATACTCACTGCCGGGGAAATTGCCATCCGGGCCTCCACAGGAAGCAACGAGATAGGCCAGCGCCAAGCTACAGATGAATATTTTTATGCTTTTCATCGAGGATGAGTTGGGACTTCCGCAGGTCTTACCCTGAGGGTAAGACCTGCGGAAGTGCAAAAACTAAATTTAGATGGTCTTAGTGTGTACGCTTTCTACACCCGTAGAGGAGAAGAAACTACGCAACTGGTTTACCTTTTCTGAACTGGCTCCGGTTACATCGAAAGCAATACAGAATTTATCGTCCGTGATACGATCGTGCAGCCGAGGTGGTGCCGCGCCAGGACCGAGGCCACAGACAATGTAGAAGGTAATCACCATACCCACGGCGGCGAATAGTACCGTCAGCTCGAAGGTGATGGGGATAAAGGCGGGTACCGACCAGTACGGCTTGCCCCCAAAAATGATGGGCCAGTCGCGAGTAAATACCCAGGTCATAAACCCGAAACCAAGGGTGGCTCCGATCAGACCATAGACGAAACCAGCCTGGTGCAGGCGGCTTTCGGCTAGGCCCAGCAGCGGGTCCAGTCCGTGAACGGGGAAGGGCGTGTAGACATCCATGATGTCGAGATGATCGTTGTTGGCCTCCTTAACGGCGTCCAGCAAGATTTCCTCATCAGTGTAAAGTCCAAAAAGGACTTCTGTATTTTGATTGTGGTCTGCCATGATGCTTATCGATAGGTCAATTAGTGATCGGCGCCCTGGCCGGAAATGGGGTCATCAATATCGACCGTACCACCGGCCTGAATGTCCTTGGGTTTATGGGTATGCCCATGGTGGGCATCTTTTCCGATATACTGGTCGCCACTGGTCTTAAGAATAGACTTCACCTCAGCGATAGCCACTACCGGAGCAATCCGAGTAAAGGCCAGGAAGAGGGTGAAGAAGAGCCCAAGAGAGCCAATGAAAATACCGATCTCTACCCAAGTTGGCGTGTAGTAACTCCAGCTAGATGGGAGGTAGTCACGCGCCAGGGTAGTGGCAATAATTACGAAGCGCTCAAACCACATACCGATATTGATAAAGATCGACATGAAGAAAGTCCAGAAGATGCTGCGACGCATTTTCTTACTCCAGAAGATCTGGGGAGAGAGTACGTTACAGAGCATCATTCCGATGTAGCTCCAGTAGTAGGGGCCCATTACGCGGTTCATAAAGGCGAACTGCTCGTAGATGTAGCCCGAGTACCACGCGATGAAGAGCTCCGTCAGGTAGGCTACACCTACAATAGAGCCTGTCAACAGAATCACCTTGTTCATCGATTCGATGTGTTGCAAGGTGATGTAGTCTTTCAAATTGAGCACCTTCCGCGAGATCAGCATCAGGGTTTGTACCATGGCGAAACCCGAGAAGATGGCCCCCGCTACGAAGTAGGGTGGGAAGATGGTGGTGTGCCAGCCAGGAATGACCGAGGTGGCGAAGTCAAAGGATACAATGGTATGTACCGAAAGTACCAGCGGCGTAGCCAGACCGGCTAATACCAATGAAAGGCTTTCCCAGCGCTGCCAGTGCTTGGCGCTACCCGTCCAGCCGAAGCTAAGCACGGAATAGAGTTTCTTACGGAAGCCCTTGGCGCGATCACGTACCGTAGCAAAGTCAGGAACCAGGCCGGTGTACCAGAACACCAGCGATACCGTGAAGTAGGTCGAGATGGCGAATACGTCCCAGAGCAGCGGAGAGTTAAAGTTCACCCACAGCGGCCCCCGGGTGTTGGGGTAAGGGAAGATGAAGAAAGCCAACCACAGCCGCCCCATGTGAATCAGCGGGAACTGGCCCGCACAGATTACCGCGAAGATGGTCATGGCTTCCGCCGCTCGGTTTACCCCCGTCCGCCATTTCTGCCGGAATAGCAAAAGGATGGCTGAGATCAAGGTACCGGCGTGACCAATACCTACCCACCAAACGAAGTTGGTAATGTCCCAGCTCCAGTTGATGGTCCGGTTTAGGTTCCAGGAACCGATACCGACCCAGATGGTCCAAGCTACGGTGAAAACGAAGAGGCCCAGGCAAAGCACACTGATAATGAAGGCAATAATCCAGGCAGTGCTGGGCGTGCGCTCCGTAGGAGCACAGATGTCTTCAGTGATCTGGTGGTAGGTTTTCCCTCCGGTGATCAGCGGTTCGCGAATTGGCGATACGTGTCCGCTCATTATCTAAAAATTTATTGTCGAAAATGCGCTTGGCTAGTCGGTAGTATTTAGTCGGCAGTCTGTAGTTGCTTTACTACTGACTATCGACTACTGACTAAAGACTAAATCAATTGCATTTCTTTAATTTTTTGTTTTCACTCTTGCAGCAACAGCAAGAAGTTTTACAACACATCCAGTTCTTCCACACTGTTGTTCACGCGGGCAGCGTAGAAAACAGAAGGTTGAACGTTGGTTTCTTCCAGAACCAGGTAGTTGAGTGGATTCTCAATGGCAGCAGAGACTTCACCCTGGGCATTACGGTCACCAAAGGTGATCGCATCTCCCGGACAAGCCGTCTGACAAGCAGGGCGTACGTCAGCGTCACGAAGGCGGCGACCTTCAGCTTTAGCCGTCAGTTTACCAGCCTGTAAGCGCTGAGCACAGAAAGAACACTTCTCGATTACCCCACGGCTACGCACCGTTACGTCTGGGTTCAACACCATCCGTGTCAGGTTATCCGCACCAAAGGTCAAACCTTCTTCACTACCTAGCGCAGGTTCGTTGTTGGCGAACAAGTCAGCAGTAGTATAGTCCAGCCAGTTGAAACGGCGCACTTTGTACGGACAGTTGTTCGCACAGTAACGCGTACCAATACAGCGGTTGTAGGTCATCTGGTTCAGACCTTCGTCGCTGTGGGGTGTAGCAGCTACTGGACATACGTTCTCACAAGGAGCGTTATCACAGTGCTGACACATCATCGGCTGGTAAACTGTCTTGGGGTTTTCATAGTCGCCATAGTAGTAGCGGTCAATGCGCAACCACTTCATTTCATGGTGGCGCCAGACTTCGTACTTACCGACGACGGGTACGTTATTTTCCGCGACACAGGCTACTTCACAGGCCCCGCAACCGAAACAAGCGCTAAGGTCAATATGCATAGCCCACCAGTGCCCTTGGCTGTAAATGTCTTTAGTGTAGGTCTCAAATGGATAGAGCGTCTGATCGTTCAGGTGCTGAGCGTGCTCCCGATTGTGCTGGATTTCGTGCTCCAGGTCAGACAATTCATCCAGATTCCCTTGGTAGATAATCGAACGCTTGGTCAAACCACCCTGCATACCGGCACCCAACGTCATGACGGTTTGCTCGTCGACGTGGTAGGGGTCCATGTATTCCTTCTCTTCGGCCGTTAATTCACGGTCTAAAGCGATGGTTTCACCCGTGCGGTTGTTGTAATAGAGCATATTGCCCGACTCATCACGTGTGGTAAGTCCCATCGAGTGGTGGTATTGCACACTAGCGAATTGCTTTTCCTCTCCGACCTTACCACTTACAGTTACAGGGGCGTAGTACTGCACGTAACCGTCCTCATCAATCGGAAGTACTGGATATACGTCGGTACCAATATTATCGGCTAAAGCTCTTCCTGCTGTACCAGTGACGGTACGGCCATAGCCTACTGCAATAGCGAAGGTATCAGCCAACTGACCGAACTGACGAACAGTGGTAGTCACAAGGGAAGTATCGCCTAAGCTAATTTCTACTTTATCGGCCTTGCCTTTGTATTCCTCTTGGTTAAGCCCTTGGTAGGCATCAAAAGAATTGCCACCATCCCAACTTATAGGAATAGACAGGTAGTTACCCCAGGTTGTACGCAGTACAGGGTCAGGCATTTCTTGCAGCCAAGGGTTGTCGGCATAAACCCCGTTACCAATATTGACCGTTTCGTAGAAAGTGATTTCCTGACCACCACTAAGAGGTTGTGTGGCACGGCTGAAATCAATACTAACTGCTGTGGTAGCTGCTGCTTCGACTTCAGTGCTTGATTCAGCTGATTCAATAAACAGGATACCGTCGTGCAATGCGCTGTCCCAGAACATATCGAAGTTGCTGAACTCCGACTGCTGTTGGAATACAGATTCACGCCAGGTTTCCTTCACGAACCCAAGGTAGGGCTGATCACTTTCCGCATCGAGTAGTGCACTATTGGACCAGCGCAAGAAACTTTCACCGGCCTGACGAGTACCTGGTCTTCCTAATGCAGCGAAGATGGGAGTAATCGTTGGCTGAATAAGGCTGTAAATACCATCAGCGACATTGGCATCACTCCAGCTTTCTAACCAGTTGGAATCCGGAGCAATGTAATCACACAATAGAGCGGTCTCGTTTGGACTTGCCGCCATACTGATCTTTAGTCCAACTTGCGACAACGCGGCCTTAATCCTGGCGGCGTAGGGAGTATCGTAAGCTGGATTAGCACCATTCATAACGACTAGCGCATCAACCTGGCCTGCCTCTAGCTCTTCTACGAGAGCTTTGAGGGCTAAATCATCTCCTTGCCGCTTAGTCCACCAACGGTTGGTTTCAATGGTATGGCCATAAGATTGTAGAGCTTGGTTAATCCGGATAACCATTAGCTGCTCGGCCAAGTTATTGTTTCCACAAACTACCAGGGCTTTACCAACTGCAGAGCGCAGTTGTCCAGCTACTACGCTGAGCTTTTCTTTGGCTCTTTCGGGGAGTTGTCCCTCGGGACCTTCACCTACTAAAAGGTAGTGTAAGTGGACAACGGCCTGACCTAATTCCGAAGGCTTTAATAAAACCCGATTGTCGGCATTAGAGCCAGTTAAGCTCATATGTCCTTCTACTTGAATAAAGCGGGACATCTTGCCACTTAGGGCCTTCCGGGTAATACCGTATTGACGGCCGAATTGAACAGGATCAATCCAAGCTCCCAAGAAGTCACAATTGATACCAACAATGACATCTGCTTGATCAAAACGATACTGAGGAATAGCATAGTGGCCGAACATGGCTTCATTTGCTTTCAGCAGTGCCGTAACAGAAACCGGATCATACTGAACGTGTTCTGCATTAGGGAAAGCCGATTTAAATTCCTCAACTGCTCTTCTGGTTGAACAGCTTGTCTCAGTATGACCGAGAATTCTGATGCGACTATTTGAGCTTAAATTGCGAACAATTTCCGCATCAATCTCAGCCCAGTCCGGACGATCTTTATCGCTGTAAGAGATATCTCCCTCTGCTACGCGGTAAGGACCGTCAAAACGGCTAGTATCGTAGAGACTGAGTACTGCGGCCTGGGCACGTGCACTAGTACCACCACCGGTGATTGGAGTAGCCAAGCTATTACCTTCCACTTTGATAGGGCGCCCTTCTCTTGTCTTAACGAGTACGGGGATGACATCACCACCTTGAACGAAAGTCGAAGCATAGTAGGAAGCAACTCCTGGAACTATTGCATCCGGCTTAGAGACGTAAGGAATGGCGTTGCGTACGGGAATATCACAGGCAGCAATTGTGGCTGCTCCCATACCAAAACCTAAATACTTCAAAAAGTCGCGGCGACTGGCTTCCAAGCGGGGATTCTCCACTTCGGGAGCCGATTGGAACTCTTCATTTTCGCGGGCAACGTAATCTGGCTCGGCATTGAGTTGATCGGTTCCGATCCAGATGTCCTTGTGGTCTTTCATTTAAATCGTGTTTGAAACACATGGGCTTGTTGCCCTATAAAGAAAACGCCGAGGCGTTTATGCTTTTCTTTTGATTAGACTCCCGGTGGGAGTGTCGCTTTTTAGTAGTGGCAGCGTTGGCAGCTCAAGCCACCAATGTCTTCTACTGTTACCTGATCACGGGTACCTTCTTGCAGCTCCTGGTGGTACTGCTCGTAAGATTGGTAGTACTCGTTATCGTCGAAGGCGGCAACCTCCGTCTGACGGTGACAGTTAATACACCAGCCCATACTGAGTGGAGAGTACTGGTAGACGACCTCCATCTCTTCGACGGGGCCGTGACAGTTTTGGCAGTCGAGCTGGCCTACCGTTACGTGCTGAGCATGGTTGAAGTAGGCATGGTCAGGCAGGTTGTGGATGCGTACCCATTCGATGGGGCCGTAGAGGTTGTTGGTCTCGTCAGCTGAAGGCGTAGCGTCACCGTGGCCGATGGAGGCAACGATGCCTTCCCACTGCTCTTCGATGACTTCCTCAACGCGGTCCATATTACCGTCGTTTTCCTGGTATTGGTTGGCGATCCAGCTGCTGTAAATGCGCTTGACCTCATCCATCGTCATGTCTTCGTAACCTTCGATGTAGGTACCATCGGTAGGATTGAAACCAACCGAAGCGTAGATCTTAGAGATTTCAGCCGTACCGTACTGGCTGCCGTACTTAATGGCAGCGTGACAGTTAATACAAGTGTTAGCTGCAGGAATGACCGAGTGCTTAGAGCGACGCGCGCCGTCGTGGCAGTACTGACACTCGATTTGATTCAAGCCAGCGTGCGTAACGTGGGAGAACTTGATGGGTTGCTCAGGCTTGTAGTCTTGCTGACGGCCCATGTCGACCGCACTGTTGACCGTGGTGTAACCGCCGAGTACGACCAGGGCGAAGATGGCGAAGGCAATCATGCCGCGGCTGGTCAGTACCTGGCCGAGGGTGCGACGTTGGGCCGGGGCGCTACCATCCTTCACCTTAGACATGTAGTTAAGGTTGCTCGTTACGCGAGCCAGGATCAAGGCCAGCAGGCCGAGGATACCCGCTAGTACGATGAAGAGCCAGGTGTTGTCGGTTTCCTCAGCCTCTGGATCATTTGGACCAGGTATTTCTGTTACTACACCATAGGTACCTTCGTAAACTCCTTTGATGTAGGCCAACAAGCCTTCAATCTCCTCATCCGTCAGGGCGGTATAGGCAGACATCAGCGTCGGCTTCCACTGGTCCCACAGCTCATTGGCGCGAGGATGACCAGTAGCGATCAGTGCCTGTGAGTTCCGAATCCAAGCATAGAGGTCCTCGCGGGGGTAATCTGCCCAGCGTTCTTCGACGCCACCCAGGGCAGGGCCAGTCATATCGGCCCTCATATTTTTATTGTGGCAAGAACCACAAACATTAGCGTTCCAAACCGATTTTCCGAGATCGGGATCGCCTGAACCCTCCTGTGCCGACAGATTGAGCGCTAAAACGAGCGCAAATACGAGCGACAACAAACGGGTGATATTGGTATACTTTGTCATTACTGACTGACCTTTAAGGAGTTACGTAGACAGAAGAAAAAGCTCCTCTGCTATGTGTCCGCAAAGATACTTTTGTGACATTCTTATAACAAACGTTTTGGTAGATACTGTTCCTTATTTAGATTGAGTCTATGCAAAAGCTGAGTTACGTCAAGCGCAAGTCATGTTATCTGGTAAATTACATGTCCTCTTCCGACTGGAGAATGACTGAAAGGTAGTATTGATTTTTCTCACTAAGTATCTCCAAAAATGTCAGTTGTTTTTCGTTTTATTTGTCACGTGCTGCTGCTATGTTTTGTTAGTACTTGCTGCTCACTAGCCTAGCAACCGGAATGAGCGGAGTTGTTCTTTCGTAGCATTGAATACCGGGAATTGGCGGCTGCTCCGGAAGTACAAAGAAATAATTTGGCTCTTGAGGTAGGGCAATATTCAAGCTTTATGGTGGAGGCGACTAAGCAACCAGTCGCGTTCGGGTAGCGGCTCGGTCTGGTTGATCATTTTCTCCAATCGCTCGCGTGCTGTAGTTGCGCCAGGTGATAAGCGTAGTAGTTGATCTGCCAAATCGAAGAGGTTGCGAAAATTGACCACGTGGTAACTCTTATCCTTTTTCCGACGCAGGATGGCACGGGTGTTGCGCAGGTGCGTTTCCAGCAGGAAATTCAGCTCCAGCGCCCAATAGGCTTTTAGCTGGAGGGTGCGGGCACTCATCTGGTGGATAAAATCCCGGTACTCGCTACTGCGCAACGCCACCAACACGCCATTATAGTCTTGTCGAGCAAGCGCCATGCGGGCAGTATTGAGGCCCAGGAGGGGTTCTCGCTCCACCTCTGGTAAAAACTCGGCTTCCTGCTCTAGAAAAGCTTCTGCCCAGTCGATCTCACCCAGGCGTAGCGCAATACCAATTACATTATTAAAGGTGAAGGTCGAAAGCTGTCCGCCCTCGTAGTGTAACTTTTGGTCAATGGCCTGCCGGTAAAGCGCCAAAGCCGGTGCCAAGAAGGAGTGATCATCTTTATTGATGCGCCCCACACAATGGTTGATCCCGATACGCAGTAGATCTCGCTGCTCGTCTACCGGATAATGGTTTAATTTATTCGACAGCAGCTCCATCAATTGTAAGAATTCCGCTTCTGCTTCTTCGGGCTGTAGTAGCATTAGGCAGGCCAGTCGGTAAGGCGCAACCCCCGGCAAATCACAGTAGGGCGCTCCCGCAGCTATTTCCAAACACTCTTCCAGCAAAAGGATATCCGGATCTTTTTGCTGCAGTCGCAAGGAAGACAAAGTCTGGCAAGCAGCGCGCAACTTAGTCCGCAGTACGGCGGCGTCTAATAACTGATCACGGTCATGCAGATTATGCGCCTCCAGTCGCCGACGCGCTGCTTCCAAATCGAAATATTGCCGCTCCAGGCGGTAGGCCGTCCATAAGTCGGGGGTCGCCTGTTTAGCCAATGCTCGTCGGGCACGGCCCAGTCGATTGCGCAGATGTCGGTCCAAACCTCGCTCCCGGTAGGCCTCCACGAGCCAGGGGTCAACCTGCGGAAGTCTAAAGGAAGACCAACGCCGATAACTCAACCAATCCTCGATACGCTCGAGCAAGTAAGATTTAAGCAGCCGCCAGTTCTGATCATTAAAGGCAGTATCAGGGTATAGCGTAGCCCAAAAGGCAGGTCCATCTTCTTGAGTGTTCGATCGGTAGCAAGCAAATAAGCGACGTAAGTCCGCTCGCTGATTGTGTACTTCACAGTCCAGCCACTGAGCCGCTTCCCTTAACTCCTCTGAAGAAAGGTCTTTGATAAGGTCGAAAAGTAAGGAGCTGCGTTTCATGGTGGAGGGTATTGGGTACAGCGTATTGAGTACAGCGTATTGGGTACAGCGTATTGGGTACAGCGTATTGAGTACAGCGTATTGAGTACAGCGTATTGAGTATTGAGAACTCAGAACTCAGAACTCAGAACTCAGAACTCAGAACTCAGAACTCAGAACTCAGAACTCAGAACTCAGAACTCAGAACTCAGAACTCAGAACTCAGAACTACAAATTTAAAATCAAGACTATATAAACTTATTAAAACAGAGCTTGAACTCCAAAAATACGCTAAATTTCAATCTACAAACTAATAACAATCAACTTGCTCCCTCCCAACAATAGCTCAATATTTGTATCGTAACCAGACTAATCCCTGCGAATATGCGACCATTCAAGCTCATTTTACCCCTATTGCTCTGTTGCTCTTTCCTCAATAATCCCTTGGGTGCCCAGTGTGTTGGCGAGGTGGGTATACCTGCCTTCCCCACTTCAATTTGCCAGGGTAGCCAGGCTGATATTGATGTTCTAGGCCTGGAATTGCCGGAGGGCTACGCCTTCCAATTATTAATGACCACCAGCGACGTCTTTTCTTTCGCGGAGGTGGTTTACCAAAGTCACGTACAGGCTATTTTCGACGACACCTTGCCCGAGGGCACCTACTATTTGTATTCTGCCATAGCCCCGATGCTAGCCAACGGCGAACCCGATTATAATAGCCCCTGCTTGCAAATCAGTGAGCCCTTTGAGTTTCCCATTATCAATCTGGTGCTCAATGATATTCCCGATACTATTTTCGCCACTTGTGACAATCCCAGTATAACGGTTGACTTTGTTCAGAGTCCTACCGAGGGTGTCGCAATGGACGTATCACTGGATGGCATCTCCATCATCATCGGAGGAAACCCTAGCTTCAGTACGGATATTCCTGGCCGCTACACGGCCACCATTTTTGCAGGTAACGGTTTAGGTTGCACAGCCTCTGCTTCTTTCTACCTGGCATTTAGTGATTTTGTACTCCCGCAGGAGCGCACCTTCAACGTACCATGTAGTGGTGATTACCAAGTCTGTCTTGACCCCTGGGATGCGACACAGTCCTATGAGCTCGACGGGACACCGATTTCGGACCCTTGTATCGACAATCTGGAGCCTGGATCTCACATCTTGAGCGTTACGCGCCCCGGTTGCAGCAATACAGAGCAAGTCTTTTTATTTGTCCGCAATTCTTTCCCGATTATCGAAGTAGCTAGTGGTTTATCACCCTGCAACCAAGAAGCCGGAACGCTTACCGTCACCGTTGCTAGCGGTACTCCTCCTTACAATATTTCTTTCAATGGCTTCAATGCGGGAGTCATTCAGGACGATGGAGGTAGTCTTGTTTTTACTGATCTACCTATCGGTGCCTATCTGGTTGAAGCTACCGATCTGTTCGGCTGTTCGATAAGCGTACAAAGTGCCGTTAATCAAGCTCCTCTGTTCAGTAGTGTTCAGGTCACGAATGCCAGCTGTCCCGATACGCCTGACGGGGGCCTGCTGATCATTCCAGGATCTGACCCGCCCTACAGCTACTTTTGGGACAATGGCACAACCGGTCCCGAGTTACAAAGCGTGCTCCCTGGCACCTATTCGGTTACGATCCAGTCCGGCAGCGGTTGTAGCCAGGTACACACTCAGGCCGTAGGTAGCAATAGCACTTTGGCCGTCTTTGGTCAAGTTACTGACGCCAGCTGCGGCCAGAGTAACGGCTCCATAGATTTGATTGTGGTAGGTGGTACTGCTCCTTACGAATACAGCTGGAGTAATGGTGTAGCCGCTGAAGACCTCAACGGTCTTGATCCTGGATTATACAGCGTTACGGTTACGGACAACGCCGGATGTGGCGCCGAGCAAAGTTTCCAGATCAACGTTACCAACGAGATAGACGCCACCATTGTCCAAACCGGCAGTTTCCTATGTGAGGACTTTGTGACCCTAAATCTGCAGTACAATGGTAGTTCCAACATTACTGTCGATTGGGTATCCGGCGACATCCAACTCGGGACCGGCAACTCCATCATGGTTGATGAAAGTCTGACCGGGCAGACAATCAGCGCATTAATTACTTCCGAAGACGATCCTGATTGTACGGGTGTGGAGACCTTCTTCATCCACAGTACCCGGGCCGATTTCCAGATTGCCGTGGCCCCTGGCTTGCCCTGCGCTCCAATGGTACTCGGCCCACCCAATGGACTTTACTACAATTACCAATGGACGGGCCCTGACGGTTTACCCATTGAAACTTTTGACCAGACTATTGTAACTGACCTACTGGGCTGGTACACCTTGAGTGCAACCGATATAACCGGAGAATGCCCGATCGCCGACTCGATTTTCATCACCCCTCCCAATTGCAACTTCATCGGTGGCAGCTTGCAACTGGATGAAGGCAACTGTCTGACCGGCGAAGGGGAAACTCCCATCCCCAACGGGCGCATCGAGATTCTACCTATTGACGGCAATCCTGCGGGCGTACAATATGCCTACACCGACTTTAGTGGTAACTGGTCAGCCTTCATACCTTATGGCACTTATGCTATTCAGTTTTTACCCTACGTGGATGGACTATATCTGGCTTGTGCCCCACCTTTTGAAGTAACAATTACACCGTCTGGCCCAACGCCTTTTGTCGAGTTGCTGGTAACCGCCATCGAAGACTGCCCCCGCATTAATGTCGACCTCGCTATTCCTTTGCTGCGTCGTTGTTTTACCAGCAATGTTTACGTACAGTACTGCAATGAGGGGACCAGCCCAGCCGAGGATGCTAGCATTACGGTTGAATTGGATGACTTCCTGTTTTTCCAATCTTCCACTCCTGCCCCGAGTAGTGTCGACGGCAACCTCCTCACTTATGAAGTAGGCGACCTGGATCCTTTCGCCTGTGGTCAGATTCAAATCAACGTACTGACCAGCTGTGAAGCCGTCCTGGGACAGAGCCATTGCGTAGAAGTAGTTGCGACGCCCAACGATCCTTGCCCCTTACCGAGTGAAGAATGGGATGGTGCCATCGTCAACGTCCGTCCGGTTTGTAATGAGGATAACCAACCCGCCTTTATCGTAGAGAACACCGGCTTCGGTAATATGTCCGTCCCCTTGCAGTACATCATCGTAGAAGACGGGGTTATTCTAATGCCAGAGTTGGTTACGATCGAACCGCTGGCCGTCGGACAAGAAATTTTAGTAGAACTCCCCGGCGAGGGGGCCAGCTACTGGATCCAGACCAACCAGGAGCCACTCAGCCCTGGCGCTAGCATGCCTACTGCCTTTTTAGAGAATTGTAGCTTTGACCAAAACGGGGGGTTCAGTACAGGCTTTGCTAATCAGTTCTTCGATGGTGATGACCTGCCCTGGTATGAACAACGCTGCCTGGCCAATATCGGTGCCTATGACCCTAATGATAAGCAGGCTATTCCGATTGGCTACGGTACCCCACACTACATTGAACCCGCAACGCCGATTGAGTACACCATCCGTTTTCAAAATACGGGTACTGATACGGCATTCAACGTTTACATTCTCGATGAGATCAGCCCGCTGCTTGATACTGAAAGCTTGCGAATGGGCGCTAGTAGCCACGACTATCACGCCAGCATCGACAGCAACCGTACACTAGACATTCGCTTCGACAACATCATGTTGCCCGATAGTAACGTAGATTTGGCCGGCTCTCAGGGCTTTGTGCAGTTCACCATTATCCCTTATCCCGAGCTGCCGTTACCCAGCCTGATTGAGAACACAGCAGGCATCTACTTCGACTTCAACGAGCCAGTAATCACCAACACGGTTTTCCACACGGTTGACACGGGCTTTGTCCGCTCACCTTCTTCCGTATTTAGTCCTCCCCAGGCATTAGCTAGGCTAACGGTAAGTCCAAATCCTACCCTTGACGGGCAGTTCCGACTTGATTTAGAATCGAGTATTACGGGACCCTATTTAGTGGTGGTGATGGATGCCCTCGGCCGCAAGCTACTGACTTTACCGATGGCTAGTAATTCGGAGCGCTTATCCTTAGGCGACTTAGCAGCAGGCACCTACAACCTTGCCGTCTTTGACCGAGCTGGGCGCTGGCTGGCTACAACAAAATTGATGCACTAGTCAGATAGACCTATTGGGCCAACTGAATCTCTACCCCCAGGTACCAGGTTTGGGGCAAGGCCGGAATGATACCCGGCCCAGGATAGCCCGTGGCTCGACGCGTAAAATATTGGCGGTCCAGTAAATTATTGATTCCTCCCTCCAGCTGAAAACGACCGAGGCGATAGCTCAGGGAGAAATCCAGAACGCCATAAGCCGGAATGCTCCCCACGATTCCACTCACATTATCGAGTGGGTTGCGGGGGGCATTACTGGCATCAGTAAATTGCTCTGATAAAAAGCTGTATTGAATACTGCCTAACAGGTTGCGATAGCCAAAACGCAAGCCGGTGCGCAAATTCCAGCGGGGGATAAACTCTACCTCTCGCCCTTCGACTCCGGCAATGGCCGACTCCAGATAGGTAGAATTAGCGTAAGCCAGATTGACGAAAGCCTGCAAGCGAAACTGGCTACTATCTGACTGTGGGATAAAATCATACTGGGTCAGGCTTTCCATCCCATAGATCAATGCATCTCCGATATTTCCGCGGAAGCGTACGATCCGCCCGGTTTCTACTTCCTCGCCTTCCGCATTAATCCGGGTTTCGGGACGTAGTACTTCACCTAGTCGTTGCTGATAGCGTAAGGTATAAGCCGTCAGATCAAACGCCAATCGACCTTGCTTTCCGCGTAGGCCCAGGTCTAGTGTATAGCCGCGTTCATCATCGATATCAGGATCCACCTGAAAGCTCGGGTTGACAATGCGGATATCATTGAAAGTGACTGAGCGGTAATTCTGACTCGCATTCGCGTACAGCTCAACTTCCGGGCTCAGGCGATGACTCAGACCGATACCCGCCAATAGAAAAGACCGTTGAAACTCCCGATTATCAGCAAAGGTTTCATCCCGGATCGGATTGCCTACCAAGTCAAAGTCGATACGGCGAAAGCTTCCTTCCGAACGGGTATCAATCACTTCCAGGCGCAGTCCAGGGGTGAGACTGGTTTTCTCGGAGAGATAAAAAATGTGCTCAGCGAAAAAGGCCAGGTTAAAGTTGGGAAAGTCAAAGGCTGATTGGTTGGGGTAGGCTGGAAATTCACTGGTAGCTAAGCTGAAATCTGCACCTGCGCCATTCGTCCCTGGCCCCTGTAGAGCTTGGTTATTAGCTCGATATACCTTTGCCCCCACTAGCAGTACAGCAGGGCGTGTGCCCAGCTCATAGCGATGCAAGAGACGGGTCTCGAGGGAAAGATTAGCAAACTCACCGATGAGCAAGTCGCGGGGCGCCGTTACATCATCTACTTGCGAGACCCGATTGGTGCGAAAACCTACTGCTTTGCGGCTGGCATTGAGGACAGAAAGCTGGACAGTTAAATCTGTAGTCGCGGCCAGCTGACTTTCAAATCGTAGGGCGTAGAGCTGCCAATCAACTGCAAACCAATTTCGACTGCGGTTACTAAAGTTGATTCCACGCTCAAACTCTGCGTCGGTTAATCCGCCAGCCTGTTGGGCCAGATAATCCAACCAGGTCAGCTCGCCGACCAGACGGGAATTTCGCCCGGTCGCCCAGTCCAGCCTTAGGTAGACGTGCTTCGACTCGTATTCTGAATTGGGGCGAAAGCCATCTCCACGTTTATAGTTGGCGTGACCGTAGTAGCCCAGTTTTCCGCTAGTTCCTGTAAAGCTGGCAAAAGTATTGAGTAGGCCATAGCTACCTACCGTCTGTCTTAGTCGGGCGCCGATTCGTCGATTAGGATCTGGACTCGGCAGAACAAAATTCAGTAGGCCGCCAAACTGCGTGCCATATTGCAGAGAGGCTGCTCCGCGCACCACCTGTATCCTTTCGATCCCTTCGGCCGGAGGGCTGTAGTAACTTTCTGGATAGCCCAGTACATCGGCGCTGATATCGTAGCCGTTCTGCCGTACGTTAAAACTGGCGGTGCGGTTGGGGTCCAGTCCACGGCCACCGATACTGAGTTGCAGGCCAGCATCATCGCTTTCGTAGATGTTCAGCCCTGCCACGGTACCGTAGACCTGGCGCGGGTTATTGGCCGCGCGATTGATCGTCAAGCGACTTAAATCGACCACCTCTGTCTTTTTACCCGCGTAAATGGCTGTCCCTTCCACTGCTCTGAGGCGCAGCAAATCGTACTGACGGTCGCGTTCGCTATTGACTTCAACCGCCGTTAAGTTATAGCTCAGCGGCGTTAGGATGATTTGTACTTCCGCAGGTATTCCCTCGGAACGGGGTCCATCCGCCCGCAATTCTACCAGGCGGTCAGTGGAGATAAAATCGGGATGCCGACTGTATAAGCGTACCGGGCCTAGCGGTAAATCCGTGATTAAGAACCTCCCTTCTCCATCCGTAAAGATCAATTCCTGGTGCAACAACCTGGGTGCATCCACAGGCGTGAGCAGTATTTCTACCCCTTCCTGCGGAATGCCCTCGGTGTTGAAGACCTGCCCAGACAAACTAGCCTGAGCCGATAGGATAGTGCTGGTGAAGAGGAACAGGCAGCAGCTTAGGATAATTGGATATTTGGATAAATCCAAATATCCAATTATCCATAAACCCTCGCTCCAAACACCCAGTTCTTTCATATCAAAGTCCGCCTATTGTATCCCCGAAAGGAAGAAGAAGATCAGCGGGCGCAAAGGTACGATCCACTTTAGTTAGGTCGATGTCGGGATTAACGTAAAGCTGAGATTGTCGCCCGTTTAGCGCAACGTAACTTTCTACATATATCTCGGGCTGAGCAATTCCTTGCTCTTGGTAGTGCTGTTCCAAATAATGGGCATATTCCACAATAAAGTCGGTTTGTGTAGCCATCTGTTTTTCCTGAAAGGGCGTCAGAAAGCTGGAGTTGTCTACGTAAAAACGCTGGCCCGTATCCGGGTCGACTATCTTAAAGTTAGCGTAACCCGCTTTTTCCATCAGCATGACTCGCCAACTGAAACGATAGCCATCTTCGTGCCAGAATAATTCTCCTGGCTTGAGTAGGTATCTGAAAGGGAAAAGTAGTTGAATCAAAAAGAAGCAGCTAAGCATAATCGCCAATAGATTAGGGCGCCTTGGTCGCCACAGTAGTTTATTGGCAGTCAACCACTGTGGCTTTGCCAATAGATGGCTTAGCCTTTTCAACCACTTCCTTTGGGTATCAGCCGGGAAATAAACGGCAGCAGCCAGGATCATGACAAACGGAAAAATTCCGATAGGGAATAACACCCGCGTAAGTACATGAAAAACAACAACTGCTAGATAGGCCCAGATACGGCTAGGTGCCCACAACAAAAGAAAAGGAATGCATAAGTCGAAAGCGGTACCTGCCCAACTAAAAGCATAATGGACCCACTCCAACTGCAACCAGCTACCAATCAAAGGCAATTCAGATTTGGGCATCAGCCATATCTTTAAAGGCATAGCTTCCAGCAACCAATCAGAGTTTAACTTGGCTAATCCGGCGTAGCAATACACGATCCCTACCATAAGCCTTAGCGCTCCAATAGTATAACGAGGGACGAATTGCCGTGCTCTTTCTCC
The DNA here is from genome assembly GCA_039030655.1 of Bacteroidota bacterium. Taxonomy (GTDB): domain Bacteria; phylum Bacteroidota; class Bacteroidia; order Chitinophagales; family Saprospiraceae; genus Neolewinella. The sequence continues at coordinate 63,811 of JBCCDS010000031.1, forward strand.
GCAGCGAGTAGCATCGATCGAAAAATATCGACCCGCCGGCAGCCAAATCAATAAAAAGGCGATTATACTTACGAAATAATAGTGGTTGAGATAGGTAGTTTTATCCAGTAACTCGATGTAGGTAAAGCTCAAAAAAAGTGAAAGTGCGCTCCAGCGCGTTCGGTACCCTAAGGCTAAACTAAAAGCTGAAAGCCCGCACAGCACAAAGAGGCCGTAGGTACCCCAAGCTGGAGGAACGTTTACCCAGGAAAAACCAAAATAAGAGAAGTGAAAACTGGGCTCCAGGTAGAGGCTCTCAATCCAGCCATTTAACCAGAATCGCAAAACTGCAAAAACCATCATCAGGCCGAAGCCGATCCGAAAGAAAGCCAGCGGAGCTGCATCTAACGGTTCTTGCAAATATGTTTTTAGCCTACTCATTCTAGAATTTGAAAAGCCGCAAAAGTCCGTCGACCTTTGCAGCTTTTCAAATCTAATTTAATCACCGTCGGCATCCACAAAATCTACGCTGATATTGAACGCCTGTAGCATATCTACTTTGATTAACACTACATTTCGTTGCAACTCATCGTAGGCTGTTAACATCAGGAGGTTATCCTCTCTAACCTGATCCGACAAATCATCATCAAGATTATTGATGGCTTGGCGAGCAGCCTCAAACTGGGTGTTGATCAGTTGGCTAAGATCAGCACCATCTTTAACGGTGTTTAAGAAATCTAGATAATCCGTAAATCCATTACCATGTGCCACCCCACTATTATCAAGGCCGTTAAAGAATCCCTGCGCGCTCTCCAAAGCTGCCAGTAAGAGTTGCTTCCCTAGTGCTTTGTTGTAGAGTGCTTCTACGTGACCGGGCAGTGGAGTGCCCGAAAAAATACCGGCGGGGATTCCTACCTTACCTGCACGGAGGAACTTTTCGTAATAGAAAACGTAATCATTGGTCATACGATTAACGGAAGAGGTAGCTGTGTTATCACTTAAGCTCACGAATTCCTGGCGATAACTACTCACCCAAGTTTCACGAACGGTACTGACCAATTGATGAATGCGTTCACTCGTAGCTAATATATACTCCCGAAGTGCAGCCTCATTGACAATACGATCCAAGACAGCAGTTTCGTCCGCCGCTGAACCATAAAGCAAGTAGTCCAGTGCAGGAAAGCCTTGGCGGCTTCGTTGACTAGGAAGTTCAAAATTGTAGCTTCCCGACTGCATATTCGCCTCAATACCATCTGTATTAGTAGGATAAGCATTCACTTGCTCACGCAGACCAACTTGCTCCGCAGGACCAATCTGAAACAAAGAGATGCTCTGCCAACCAAGGTAGGCTTCTGCAAAACTCGATTTGAGAGCAGCCAGGGTAGTAGCATCCGGTTCATCAAATAGTGCCTGGGCACTAGTCTGCAGCTCAGAACTTTTTTCTAGGAAATCAGCATAAGCTGGCAGAATAACTTGATCTGCCCAGCTAAGTAGCATGGCAGCTCGGTCGAAATTATCCGTACTGCTGCCACCTCCATCATCATCACAAGATGAATAGCTTAGCAAGGAAGCAAGGATAAGCAGTGAAAAAAGGAAGCGCATGGTTTTCAATTTACTAATGGACGTTGCGTAAGGGAAATAGCTAAAAATTTAGCTTCCCGCTTGCTCAACAGTAAAGTCAAAACGGTCAGCAATCATGTTGGATAGATTATCTAGAGTGGTTGAAGTAACGTCCCACAAACCATTAGATCCGTCTCCCAGTAAGTCATCCAACATGCTGTTGACTTCCTCGTGCGTGAAGTAAGGGTCACGGCTGTCAGGCTGACGGGTGAACTGTAGGCTAAAGATGAAACCATAGCCTTCAGAAATATCGTGGAAACCACCACCGAAATCAGGCGTAGCCTGAGCTAATGCATTCTTTCCTTGCTGTAGGTAGTAAACCGCACGCACGCCGATAACTTTGGACAACTCCTCCCGTAGCAGCTGAGCCTGCACATCACGCTCGTCATAATCTCCTGCTACAATAGCAGCACGACCACGCTTGAAAGCGTCAAAAATACGCTGGCTGATTCCCGCAAAGTCATCATCGCCTTCTACGCGACCGACGTACTTATTGAGGAAGCTATCATCATCACCAGTAGTAGCAACCGGGCTAGCTTCACTTGGGCTGGTGCCGTACAGATAACCGTAGGCTTCATCCCACTTGTGCTCCATGGTAGTGTAGTTCTTGTCAGTAGCGACAATACCGTCGTTATTTTCATCACGGTTCATACCAGCATCAAGTACGGCAGTTCCCAGATAGTTATTTAGAGCCTGGTCCAGCATTAGCGCACCGATCAAACTTTTGTTGACTAACTGATTATACTCCAGTCCTTGAGCATTTACGTAGCGTGTAGAAGAACCATCGGCAATCTGTCCGGCAATACCAGCAGTAGCCAATTCTTCCCAACGTGGGTAAACTTCGCTTACCTGGGCATTAATCCAGGCTTCGAATTCAGCACGGATAGCAGCCTGGGTAGCAGTATTTGAGCTAAAGAAGTCCTCGGAGGCAGCCACCTTAGAAGCAATACTCTTAGTCTCATCATTCAAAGCAGCGCTACTGAATGGGTTAGCATCACCACCGCTCTCCGTCTGATTGCGGAACATTTCCAGTAAAGTAGCCGCAGATACAGCAGGATTTTTCATGGCTGAGATCAACTCCTCTCCCATTTGAATACGAGCAGTTTGGCCACTGAAAGAAACAGTGGTCTGACCGTCACGCTCAAAGCTGTAAGTAGTCGGCTCCATAATCGAGGGACCATCGTCATCGTCACAACCTGTGTAAACCAGGCAAGTGAGCAGTAACAGTAGGAAGGTAAGGTTACTAGTTTTCATTTTCTTTTTTTAGTATAGAATTAGTCTACTTAAAGACAGCCGCAAATGTAAGCCTACTATTGCTGCCTTCCAAGGCTACGGACTGTTTATTTAGAATTGTTCTACACAAATGACACAAACCAGAATTTTTGCCTTTGAGCGCAACGCTAGCCTCTAGTTTGACATAAAGGGACTCTTAACCACAAATTCTGATGTATGAGATCCTTACTTTTTACCTGCCTTAATGCTCTTTTCTTCACGACCCTCGCTGCACAAACGGTCTACGTTTGTCGTGTTGACCCTACAGTCGGTAGTACTTCAGCCGCTTTCACCTTTGAAGAAACCGTCAGTTTCGAGCTGGACTACGACCTCCTCAATACACAAGCCCAAATTCTCATTACTCCTCTATCTGAGGGAGTACCAACTCCTAATGTTAGCCTATTGGACACGCCCGGCTTGGAAAGTGGCGAAGGCACCATAAACCGTTCCTTCAGGGTAAGCGGCCCTGACATTCAGATTGTTGACGAGCTGCTTGTCCAGCTACTCAATGAAGACGGCAGCGAAGAGATTCTGGTTTTTGCCATCCCTCTACGCTTTTACTTTGGGCCAGCCAGTGTCTCCAATTTCCAGTTCAGCGCCAACCGGGACTTTAGCAGTTTTCTAACGGGCGAAACCGTTGAGCTAAGCTTCGATTATGAAGTAGCTGCTGGCGATGCCATCCAAGTACTGACACGCCCTTCCTACGAAGGTCAGCTTTTGTCTGACATTAGTGCCACTAATGAAACTACCCTCAGTGGTAGCGGGACCCACAGTCAAAGTTTCGCCGTCGACGCGGGTATCAATCAGAAAGCTGACGCCATATTTATTCAAGTGATTTCCGACAACCTCGGAGAGGTAGCCGGGTTTTCCCTCCCAGTCAATTACGTCTGGTCTTCCGTAAAACTGACTAATGTATCAGCACCTTCCAGTGATCTATATAGCAACGGAGAAGATCTGAGCTTCGCATTCGATTACAGCGGCAATGCCGGAAACGGCGAACTGCAGTTGACTGCCCTCCCCTATTCCGATGGTGATCCCACCATGTCCTCTTCCAACAGTGGCAATCTGCCACTGGCAGCTAGTGGCAACCTCAGCAGTAGTACCCACTTTACGGTCGATTCCACCAATCAACGCATTAATGCTATCCAACTGAAAATTCGCAGTAATGATGACAATACGCTGCTACTCTCTGCCGATTATCCGGTCGATCTATACTTCGGCGATTTCTTCGTCAGTAACTTGACCTACTGTCCGCCTAGTCCGGCCCGACTACTTCCCGGCGGATTTTCGCGTGGCTTCATGGACTATTCCAACATTAGTAATGATTCTGTGCGGATGTTTGTCCGAGCCAGAGTTTCCGGTACTGGAATCGGCTTTTCTGGCGCGCAATTAGTAGAGCCAGGCGACCATACCGTTTTCTTCCTTACTCGAGTGGATGGGCCCAGAACCAGTTTTGGCCACCGAGCTTTACCCACTATACCCGACGGCACTCGCCTCGCTGATTTTAGGTATAGTAGCAGTTTCTTCTGGGGAGACCCTATGGTCTCATCAACTTACTCTCCCGGTACACGCCAAAAGCTGGACTGGAATTTAGGCCCTAACCCAACTAGTGACCAGAGTCAGTTCCGCTTGGAAGCTTTACAGGATCAACAACTACAGCTGGAACTGTATGACCTAAGTGGAAGACCTCTCCACCAATGGCCAGTAGTACAACTTACTGCTGGGGCTACCCAAACGATCACCATCGACCGCACTACCCTTGGGCTAAGCAGTGGCAGCTACTTCCTGCTGGTTCGTGGAGCGGGCTATCATCTAGTAGAACGCTTGATCATTCAGTAAGTAGCCTAGATAGGGACGGCCCCGATAAGCTAGCAGGCTGAGCCGTCCCTATAAATGGGCTTAGTGCGTAACGGAATGCCAATTGATAGAATAAATGGGTATCCATCCACCGGCCACAGACTCCGGCCGATCTAAAAACCCATTTCTATGAAAGCGAGTATTACCTTTCTATGCTTATTATTTTTTGGCAGCCTCCTGGCTGATGCTGACATCTGCGGCATTGACCTTCTGCAAGGCGAACACGGTGCCTTCGCTCACGGCGAGCGGGTTGAATTTGAATTGGACTATTCCCAGGATGAACTCGATGGGGTGCGCATCTTCGGCCGCCCCTTTACCAACGGCGCTTTAACGACAGGTTACGGTGGTCATGGCTCCGGCGTTTACTCCAACGAGAATGGTACCGCCACTGGCTGGTTTACCATCAACAGTGGCGTGCAGATCGTTGATGAAATCCGCGTACGCGTGACCACTGCTGACCAATCCGCGATTTTGCGTGAGTTCTGGATCCCCGTCAAGTACCACTTCGGTGAAAATGGCGTCCACGATTTTGGTTTCTCCGCTGATCAAAAAATCGCCTCTTTCCTCCACGGCGATCAAGTCACCATCGATTTTGATTACAAGGTCACTTGGGAGCAAGGAGCACGTATTTTTATCCGGCCCTTTACCAATGGAGATTTAACACCCGGCTACGGCGCTTCTGGCTCTCCGGTTTATAATGGAGAAGGCAGCTCTACTGCCAATTTCACCATCAATAGTGGCAACAACGTTCGGGTAGACTATCTGCGGGTACGCATGGTCAATCCTGACCAGAATATCCTACTGGCCGAGCTGTTCGTGCCCGTCAACTGGTATTGGAGCTCAGTAGCGATCGACGATTTCGTGCTGAGTGGCCCCGCTTTTCCCACCAATGGAGAAAACGTAACGGTCAGCTTCGACTACAGCACCAGCCAGGCCGGTGGCGTACGTATTTTTCCTCGTCCCTTTACCAACGGAGGCCTAACTCCCAATTACGGCGCCTGTGGTTCGCCCATATTTGAAGGGACTGGCTCCGACGACTGCAACTTCAACATCAGCGCCGCTAATCAGCGGGTAGATCACATCCGGTTTCTGGCGACTAATCCCGACCAGACCACTGCTTATCTGGAGATTCTGTTCCCCGTCAATCGCTACTTCGGCAATTTCCCCTTACGCTCGGTACAGACCTGTCCGCCTGCACCTGCCCGTCTTATGCCGGGAGAAAGGGTCAATATCACCACCAATTACATCAATAGCAGCGAGGCCAATTCGCGCATCTTCCCGCGTCCTTTTACCGAAGATGATCTGACGCCAGGCTATAGTGCCTCAGGCTCTCCATCTTATGCACCAGGAGGGGGAGAAGCCACTGATTTTTTTACCATCAATGGCAGTCGCATCGTCGACCAGATCCGTTTTCGGATCACCAATGACAATCAATCCAACATCTTGGCAGATTATATGATAGATCGTCGCTACGTATTCGGTGATGATCTTTTACCTACTTCAGCCCACTCCCCTACTGCTACGGAAAACCTGAATTGGAGCTTTGGCCCTAATCCCATGCAAGAGCAAGCCAGCTTACGGCTACAGAGCGTCGACAACCAACAACTAAACGTTCAGCTATACGACGCCATCGGCCGGCCGGTACGAAGCTGGAATAACTTCAGCTTGAATGCGGGCGTAAGTCAGGAAATCACCTTTGATGCACAGGAAATGGGCCTGAGCAGTGGCATCTACTTCCTCAGTGTGCGCGGAGCGGCTTACTATCTGACCGAGACCATCGTGGTTTCACGATAGTTAGTACTGTTATTTGATTTGTACTTCCGCAGGTGTTAAACTAGAAACGAGAACGTTTCGCACAAATGCGAAACTCCGAGAATCGAGAGTCAAGACGACAATAGTTAGTCTCGACTCTCGCAATCCCGACCATGTCGGGATGATCTCGACTCTGGTTAACACCTGCGGAAGTACAAAAAAGAAAAAACTAAACTGCTACCGGAGCCTTGATGGCTGCCTGCGGTTCGTAGTTGAGCAGCTCGATATCTTCAAAGCGGAAGTCAAAAACCGACTTGATCGCTGGGTTCAGCCGTAGTTTCGGCAACTCACCAGGTGTACGGGCCAACTGGATTTGCGTCTGCTCCAGGTGATTACTGTAGAGGTGAGCATCGCCGAAAGTGTGGACAAAATCGCCTACCTCCAAGCCACAATCATGGGCTACGAGATGGGTCAATAAAGCGTAGGAGGCAATGTTGAAAGGCACGCCCAGGAACACATCCGCCGAGCGCTGATACAACTGACAACTCAGTTTACCCTCCGCTACATAAAACTGAAAGATCGTATGGCAGGGTGGTAGACCCGCTTTCACCATTTCCGGTATCTCAACGGGGTTCCAGGCCGTAACGATGTGGCGCCTAGAGTCTGGATTGCGCTTGATGTTCTCTACGACTTCTGCCAATTGATCGACCCCACTAAAGTTGCGCCACTGGCGACCATAGACTGGCCCTAGATTGCCCCATTGCTCGGCAAATTGGGCATCCGTTTTTATGTTCTCCACAAAGGTTTTCATGCCTGCCTTCCAATCGGGGCTATATTTTTCCAGCTTGCTATCCAAGCCTTGTTCGCGGAGATAGTGCTGGTAGGGCCACTCATTCCAAATTCTCACCCCGTTTTGCACCAGGTAGCGGATGTTGGTGTCCCCACTGATGAACCAGAGTAGCTCGTGGGCAACACTTTTCCAGTGCACTTTCTTAGTCGTCAGCAAAGGAAAGCCCTCCGACAGATCAAAGCGCAGCTGGTAACCAAAAACGGAAAGGGTTCCAGTTCCGGTACGATCCCCTTTTGGAGTACCTTCTCTTAAAATATACTGTAGTAAATCGTGGTATTTCTTCAAGTTCTTGCGCTTTTCAAGCCCAAAAATAAGAAAGGCCGGTGCTAGCACCGGCCTTTTCAAAAACTTTATACCCAGTAAACCAGGTTCAACTCCTGCTCATGCACCATGAGCGGGTGATTGGGTCGCAGTCGGAAACCGTACTCATAGACACCAGCGAGCTGGGGATCTAATACGATATCGAAGGTAGCGCGATTACCTTCAGCGCGCGTCAATTCAAAGGCTTGCTTGCGGCGCAACTCTAGCTTTTCGTCATCGTAGCGCTTAAAGAAAACCGTTTCAAGAGTCATTTCAGTCGCAGCAATACCATTAAGGTCCAGCACCACCTGAGCACGGAAGGGCTCTCCCACCGGGAGCGGGTGGTTGGCCGTATCTGGAGCATGTAGCTCTACCACTTGAATACCCGACCAGGCGGCATTCACCTGTTGTTTCCAGGCGGCGAGATCGCGAGCTGCCTGAAAATCCTTCTTCTGGATTTGCTGAGCAGATTCATTGAGTGGGTCGTAGAAACGATCGTAATAATCGTCCAGCATGCGCTTCATGGTGAACTGAGGAGCAACTTCAGCAATGATCTGCTTAACGTAACTCATCCAGGAAGCGGACACACCGTTTTCGTCCTGATCGAAGAAGGTCGGGATGATCTCTTCCTCCAGGATATTGTAAATGGTCTCAGCGTCCAGTTCATTCTGCAGCTCCTGATCTTCGTAAGTCCTTTCAATGGGTAGGCACCAACCAGCATCCGGGCGGTAGCCTTCGGCCCACCAGCCGTCCAGTACACTAAAGTTGATCGAGCCGTTAAGCGCCGCTTTCATCCCAGAAGTACCAGAGGCCTCCAGTGGGCGGGTCGGGGTATTTAACCAAACGTCTACACCACGGACCAGCAACTTGGCCATTTCCATGTTGTAATCCTCGAGAAAGATGATCTTACCGGCAAATTCGGGCTCATTGCTGATTTTCAGGATCTGGCGGATGAGGTCTTGTCCGGGTTGATCGGCAGGGTGTGCTTTACCGGCGAAAAGGAACAATACCGGGCGACCAGCCTGATTGACCAATTCGCGCAGGCGTTCCCGATTGCTAAATAGCAAGGTAGCGCGCTTGTAGGTAGCAAAACGACGGGCGAAACCAAACACCAAAGCGTCTTCTTGAATGTTGTTAAGCACGTTGAAGATAGCGCGTGGGCTATCTCCGCGACGACGCATATCCACCTGTAGCTTTTCGCGCACATAAGCGAGTAGCTGGGCCTTAAGCGTCTTGCGTACGTCCGTTAGCTCCGCATCGTCCACTTCGTG
>JBCCDS010000032.1:0-72062 GCA_039030655.1 Bacteroidota bacterium
AATACCTGATCGGCAGCCAGGAGGGTAATGCAGGCAGTAAGCCCTGAACCACAGCTAAAAACCAGCGGTTGATCACCCAGCTCCAACTCAGCAAAAAGTTGCGTTAGTTCTTCCTTGCTTTTCATTTTCATTCCTTGCAGCACCGATTTGAAGGGGAGGCTGCAAGAAGCCGGAATATGGCCGCTAGGCAGCCCAATTCTAGGCTCAGCTGCCGTACCGGCAAAGCGGCCAGCGGAGCGGGCGTCTATCACTAAGGCCTTGGGAGCGGCTAGATTAGCAGTCACCTGATCACGACTCCAGACGGACGCTTCGTCCAGACTGGCCTCAAAATTGCCCGCTTCATAATTGTTGTTTTCCTCTTGAGGGCTAGTCGGAAGACCAGCTGCTATCCAGGCAGGCAGACCGCCATCAAGCACACTCACCTGTTGGTGGCCCATGCTGCGAAAAAGCCACCACAGGCGCGGGGCGCTGTAGATCCCCAAATTATCGTAGACCACTACCCTGCTTTCGTGATTTACCCCCAGGGCCTGAGCAGCATGACTAAAGGCGGCAGCGATGGGTACGGTATTGGGCCAGGGACGATCAGGATCGCTGAACTGTGCTTTAAGATCGGCTTTGCGAGCCCCAGGTATTTGCAGACCGGGATGGGCCGTTTGCAGACCGGATTTATTGGAGGTTGGACTAACGTCAAGCACGATCAGATCAAGCGGGTTTTCCAATAAAGCGGCTAATTCCTCAGGGCTGATTAAAGAAGGAACTACGGTACTCTGCATGTTAATCTATATTGATTAGTTCAATTCTATGCCCATGAGGAGTCCGAAATGAATGGCCGAAGCAGCAACACTCAAATTCTCACGGTTGATGGCATCTCGCGGTTCAACTTCGTTGAGTAGATTAGTCGTACCACGACTGAAATAGGCTTCAAAATAACCAACCTTGCCATCGGTCCCCACAAAGCGATAGCCGAGCCCTGCATCGAAGAACAAATTGAAGCGTGTCGGATCTACATCCCCCGTAGGAAAACCGCTGCCTTCATCATTACCACAAGAAAATAAGCGACTACGTTCCCACTCAGAGATATGAAAGCTCGGTGTTGCTCCAGCCTTCAAATAGAGATTCTTGGCACGGCCAGGGTAGTACTTTAAACCAAGGGGCAGCTGAAAACTAAACAAGGTAACGGAGGTATTGGCCAGGGTGGTATTATCAAAATCATTGGCGCCAGGACCACAACGGCGCCTCATATTCCTCCGCTGCGTAGATACGTTAAAGAGCCGAGCACCGAAGCCAGCAAATCCTTCCAAGGATCGACCAATCGACCATTGAGGTGAGAGGCTAAGCCCAAGAACGTAGTCCAAACCACCAAACTGATCGGGGGCATCCTCTTCTACGTAAGCCTGGGTCAATCCGACCATCAGCTGTAAGTCTACCCGGCTAGCACTGGTATCCTGGGCCCAGCAGCTGTAGCCTAAAGTCAATAGAAAAAATATACAACTAGTTTTCATTCGTATCTGGGTTTAGGGTGTTCTCACAATATCAGTAGCTAAATATACAAAATTGTGTTGGCAAAAATTGGCTTGGGGGGGGGGGTGCCACTGGTGTACGGAGGGAGTTTTCGTCTCCTTACGTGGCGTAGAAAAAGTAGAGCAAGGCTGGATCTGATTGGCTGAGTTTCGTAGGCTAAATAGGAAGTGAGGTTTTGTACTTCCGCAGGACCAAACGTTCTTCAAAGGTTTTGACCCTTATACCTTGTCAATCATAGCGAAGCTCCGGATTATGAACGCTCACGATTACGGCGTTTCAGACATGGATTATAACTTGTAGTATGAGATACTTTTTTTCACTCCTAGTATTGGTTGGTTATATCACGATCAGTGCACAGTCTTCCTTACCCTTCATTGACGGAGGCTGGTTTTATCACGTATTGGAGAAAGAGGAGGCGGGATTCATCTACCTGGAGAATGGTCAAGTCCGAGATTGCTTTCAATCGCTTCATGATCGGGGCTGGTCATTCGCAGGCTTAGAATTATTAACCAATAAAGCACAACATGATATTGCAGCCAATTTGAGATTAGCCCAGCGAGCGAAAAATGCTGGAATGGAGATCGCCCTAAATTTTCTATACGGAGATGGTTTGGGCAATCGCCGAATTCCTGCTGGCTGGCCCGAAGATTATGAAGCATTAAAAAGCAAGCTGTACGATTATACCTATCAAACCTTGGCCACCTTCGACTCAGCCGGTCTACTACCCAGGGTGGTCAAAGTGGGTAATGAGGTAGACCATGCCGACAAGGGTGGATTCCTACTCCCCCACGGAGCGATTTACAGTGCCAAATTTTATGAACTGCTGGCTATAGGTTGTCAGGCCGTCAGAGATTACGATCCGAGCATCCGCATTATTCAACACTCCTACGTGCCGAAGGACAACCAGCGATTTTTGCGGGGACTAAGAGAGCATCAAGTAGATTTTGACATCATCGGGGTTTCTTTTTACCCTCACTGGGGTGGGTACGTAGAAGATTTGCCACAGATAATAGAGCAGCTCGCCCGCTACGGAAAAGACTTCATGATCGTGGAAACCTCTACTCCCTGGAGTCCCGCTGAATTTGACGAGCTGGCTAACACCAGTCGCTTTGAAGCGTCTACGTACGGGCGTAATCCTTTAGCGGCTTATCTCTGGTACACTAATGCAAGGGCCTTAGTAGCCGAACACCCATTAGGCGTCGGCTTCTTTGTTTGGCCGGCGGCCTACCCCAGTATCGGCCAAAGTCGTTCTACGAAGGACAATCAAACCTTTTGGAGTAGTCAAAGTGGGAATTTTCAAGCTCTCCCAGCTCAGGGAATTGGGGGACAAGCTCCTCTGATTGAGCTATACATCAGAGGTAAAGGATTTTTATTACTCAATGATCAAGATCAACTAATGATCGGACCGGCTGAAGCTGGAGAGCGTGCACAGTTTTCCATACAGACAGGATCGGCCGGTAAGCTATCACTTCTTTGTCTTAACAATGGTCGATACCTAGGCCGATCAATCGATGGTGAGTTAAAGGTTACGGCTAGTTGTCTAGATGAGGCCTTATTTCTTCGCCCACAGGATTGCCCATCTACCATTTATGCCGATCTGGTGGGCTGCCACTTCAGTAGCACTGAAGAATATCTGGGACTCGATGACAGGGGGCGACTTCGATTGAGTGAGTCAGCTGTTACTTTTTTCGCCTTTTCAGTAAACAGGGGCAGTCCCTAGTTTCGGTTAAGACCTGCGGGAGTACCTATCAAAATTACTTTGCGAACTATGACTATAGGTCTAGTCGAGAAACTTAATCAGCAGAATCTATATTTTTAAGTCAGACAAAGCACCGTTTAAAATGCGACACCTAATTAATACGCTATTGCTCCTATTGTGTGGCCTACAACTCCTTGCACAAGAAGCACCCAAAACAGATAGTCTGCTTACCAACCCAGCGTCGGAGACCTGTAGCTCTTTTTTGGTCTTTTTCCCGACGGGTTCCGCTACCGTTGCGGACAACTATCAGACTGATCTAGAACGATTGGCCAACCAGATTGCTAGCCAAGAAGAGAAGGTTCAAATCTTTGGTTACACCGATGATGTAGGGCAATCTGCCGCCAATTTAAGCCTGGCTCGCCGCAGAGCAGAAGCGGTAAAGACCATCCTACTCAGAGCTGGCGCTCCGACTGAATTATTGGAAACCTTAGCCCTGGGAGAAGACCAACCTCAAGCTGATAACTCCACGGAAGCCGGCCGCTCCCAAAACCGCCGCGTAGAGATCAGTTTCGGCAATGGCAACACAAGCAACGAAGCAGCACCACTAGATGATTCTATCTACGAAGATGAACAGGCCGACGATTTATTACAAAGTTTCAGCCTGCCAGAAAATGCCCGCTTGATTGAGCGAGAATTACCGGCTGCTCCGGCTAAAGCTGGACTCGACTTACGATCCCTGGAGGACGAAATCATCGGTGCCAATGGAGCTACTGTAATGGTGACTTATGGCTACAACAGTGGGGAAAGCCGGCCTCGTGGGGTCTTATTACAGACCAGTGGAGCCAATAGTTTTTTTGAGGTCCCGATGGAAGTGACACGCCAGGTCGGGCGCTTAAACATTCCGATAGCCTTACCCACTAATTTGGGAGAAGGCAGCTTCGACATTGTAGCCCGCCTCGTTAATGACGCGGGCGAGTTTAGCCCATTTGACACCCTAAGCGTCAGGATGGAACGACTCGGTACGGGAAAGTTACAGATCAGTCTTTCCTGGGACACAGATACCGATCAGGATCTATACCTACTTACGCCAAGTGGCGATCTCATCAATTACCAAACCCCAGAATCCTCCGGTGGTGGCGAACTGGATCGTGATGATGTAGACGGCTTTGGGCCTGAAAACATCTTCTGGTTAGACCGTGCCCCCAATGGTGAGTACGCCATATCGGTCAATGATTATAGTGAGTCACCCCAATTGAGCAACTTTGTAGTGACCATTAACGGAGCAGGGGTAAACCGCCAATTCTTTGGATCTACCCAAAGAGGGTCCACGGCCCAGGTCTGTCGTTTCAGAAAGACGGAAGACGGTATTGAATGGCTGGATTAGTTGCCACTCCACATCTGCTTGACGTAGAAGCGAATCAATAGGAAATCATCGTTTCCCTGGTCGACGAGCACCCTGATTTCATCATTGGGAATGTCTAGAAAATAGATGTACTCATTGCCGACGTCACTGGTGACATCCAGTCGCCAAACGTCGTTGTCTTCCAGCTTCTCCTTTTTGTTGATGTAGTAAGCGGATTCAATGGTGGGCGTGGTGTGCGTAAACATGGTCTCCGCTTCGTTCATACGAAACAGGGAATTTTCTTCCTGTTTATTGCAATTGATGAAGTCCTCAACTTTAGCATTCCACTCGCATACTTCGCGGTAGTTACAGCTGAAATTGATTTGGCTGAATAGGGGGCTGCTAAAGGCGTAGAGCAGCCCCAGCATTAGGAGGGTGCGCATCATTCTTGGGTTTTGGTAAATTACGGAGTGCCTAAGATAGTTGTTTATCCATGATTTAGCCTAGCGCGGGCTTGCACTGAGCCGGTCGATCTTGTCTCGCACGCTGCCGCGTTCTCCCAGGCGGATGATATTGAGCAGTAGCCTAATGTACCATTTGCGAACGGCAATGGTCTGACCGAGTTGTTGGATTTTCAGATCGCGGGCCGCTATTTTACTCGGGACCAACTTGATGGGCAACAGGCTTAATTCCCCGGCAAACTTCCAGGCACCATCTCTCGCTAGCTGCATACTGAAATCCATTATCAAGTTCTCCGTACCGTCCAGCCATTTGATGAGTTTACCCATTGTTGGCCAAATAGCCGCCAATTCGGCTTCTACCTCATTCACCATGGCCGACAGTAGCTCATTGATCTTATCAAAATCCCCCTTGAGGGCATTGATTTCGGTTCCTCTACTTATTTGTGCTGCGGCAATGCCCAGATCTAAGTTGATATGAGCGTTAATTCCCAACAGCAAATGCTGTAAGACAATTGGCCAGTAGCGGTCTGCAGTGGTAAAGGCTATCTTCCAGGAATCGCGTAGTTTTTCCTGTCTCTGATAGGCATTATAGGCCTCAAGATAGCGTTGAGCGAAAATGACGTCTAGGCGCTCCATGCGTGGTCCATCTTCAAAATAGCCAGCCTCAATACCTTGCTTCACCCGGACCGTCACTCTATAGTAAAGGGCTGCAAAATACCCACTCGGGTCTTCCCGATCTCTACAATCCTGGACGATAAATTCCAACTCCCGAATAACATCATCGATACTGCGCGCTGATTTTGACATTCAGCTAAGATAAATTTTCTTTGCTGCCCCCCCTGCCCCTAGGAAGTTTAGAGAAATAGGACTACTTTTGCCACACAAATAGTTGCCATGACAACTATTCTATCTCAGCCCTTTGTTTTATTACCAATTACCAAGATAAAATCCACAAAATAGCTGCCATGACTAGTACCAGCACCCTCGATTTGCCAAAGCTCTACGATGAAGCGCAGGATTTCATGCCGCTACTCGGCACTGACTACGTTGAATTATATGTTTCCAACGCCTGGCAGGCTGCCCATTTTTATAAATCCGCCATGGGTTTTCAATCGCTGGCTTATGCTGGCCTGCGTACTGGGAAGACGGATTATGAGTCCTACGTTGTGGTGCAGGACAAAATCCGTCTGGTGCTTACTTCTCCGCTAAAATCTGGCACCGAAGTAGGTCGTCACATCGACCTGCACGGAGATGGGGTCAAGGTTGTTGCTCTCTGGGTGGACGACGCTACTTACGCCTATAACGCAGCCGTAGAGCGAGGTGCCAAAAGCTACCTCGAGCCCACTGTGGAAGAAGACGCACAGGGAAAAGTAGTCCGCTCGGGTATCTACACCTACGGGGAGACGGTCCATATTTTTGTGGAGCGTAAAGATTATCACGGTACTTTCTTGCCGGGCTTCGTCGAATGGAAGACTGATTACAATCCAGCGTCAGTTGGTCTGAAATTCATTGATCACATGGTGGGTAATGTCGGCCTGGGTCGGATGAACCACTGGGTCAACTTCTACCGTGATGTGCTAGGGTTTGCCCAAATCATCAGCTTCGATGACAAGGATATTTCAACGGAGTACACCGCCTTGATGTCAAAAGTCATGAGCAACGGCAATGGCCGCATCAAGTTTCCGATTAATGAGCCGGCCGACGGTCGAAAGAAGTCCCAAATCGAGGAGTATCTCGACTTCTACGAAGGCGAAGGCGTACAGCACCTGGCCGTAGCTACGGATGATATCATCAGCACAGTGAAGGAACTCCGGGCACGGGGCATCGAGTTCTTACGCGTTCCTGATCATTACTACGATGTATTGCTGGACCGGGTGGGTGAAATCGACGAGGATATAGCTCCGCTGCGCGAGTTGGGCATTCTAGTAGACCGAGATGACGAAGGTTATCTGCTCCAGATTTTCACTAAACCGATTGAGCCACGCCCTACGATGTTTTTCGAGATTATCCAGCGCAAAGGTGCTACTTCCTTCGGTAAAGGAAACTTCAAAGCTTTATTTGAAGCCATTGAACGTGAACAGGAACAACGCGGAACTTTATAGGAAGTTGTAGGTTTGCTTTTCTGTGCATAGAGCTTGTCTAAGTTTAACACTTTGGGCTACTTGCGCCAAATTTTACGCTACACCGCGTTGCTTCATCAGTCACTTAGCTTTGGCTAAGCTCCTTCTTTGCGCCTTGTTCAGCATAAAATTTTGCAGCAATCGCCTCAAAAGCCAAATTTAGACAAACTCTTAAGTGCAGAAAAGCAAACCTCATTCCATGAAAACCATTGCTCAACAGCAAGATACCCGCCCTTACGGTCGGTTTAAGGATATAGAAATCTGGCCGGGTAAACCCTACCCTCTGGGCGCTAGCTATTCACAAGAAGGCGTCAATTTCGCCCTCTTCAGTGAACATGCTCAGCAGGTAGAGCTATGCCTTTTCCACCCGGATGCCCCTAATCAGGAAGTCCATCGCATCCGCTTGATTGAACAGACCGATCTGGTCTGGCACTGCTTTTTGCCGCGACTGGAAGCCGGCTGGTTGTACGGCTATCGAATTAATGGAGATTGGAAGCCTAAAGAGGGACTACTGTACAATCCCGCAAAATTACTAGTTGACCCCTACGCCAGGGCCATAACCGGTATCGTAGAATGGCGAGATGAGCTCTACAGTTACCCTATCCACGATCAAACCGAGGATCGCTTTTTGCAGCGCGACGATAGCGATTCTGCGCCCTATGTCTGCAAAGGAGTCATTGTGGATACCGCTTTCGATTGGGGCATGGACCAGCGCCCAGAAACCCCCATGCACCAGACGGTCATCTACGAATTGCACGTAAAGGGCATGACCCAGTTGGCGGTTGACCTGCCGGAAAAATTTAGGGGTACTTACGCAGGTCTGGGCCATCCAATTACGATTCAATACTTCAAAAAATTAGGGGTTACTGCCGTTGAGTTAATGCCGGTTCATCACTTCGTGCAAGACGATTTTTTATTCCAGAAAGGATTGCGCAACTACTGGGGCTACAACAGCCTAGGCTACTTCGCGCCCCATGCTGATTACTGCTCCTCGGGCACTCAGGGAGAGCAGGTGCAGGAGTTCAAGGCGATGGTCAAAAACCTCCACGCTGCGGGAATTGAAGTCATTCTAGATGTGGTTTACAACCATACGGCCGAGGGCAACCACTATGGCCCGATGTTATCCATGAAGGGTATTGATAATCGTTCTTACTACCGGCTGGTAAAAGATCAGCCACAATATTTCATGGATTATACCGGAACGGGTAATACGCTCAATATGGTCCACCCGCGAAGTCTACAACTCGTGATGGATAGCCTGCGCTACTGGGTAACAGAAATGCACGTAGATGGCTTCCGTTTTGACCTTGCAGCTGCTTTGGCAAGAGGTCTCTATGAGGTCGGCAAACTGAGTACCTTTTTGGACACCATTCACCAAGATCCGGTCATCTCTCAGGTGAAACTTATTGCGGAGCCCTGGGATGTAGGGCCGGGTGGGTATCAAGTAGGTAACTTCCCCGTCCTTTGGTCGGAATGGAACGGCAAGTACCGCGACAACGTCCGCTCCTACTGGCGAGGCGACGAAGTTGGAGTAGCCGAGCTCGCCTATCGCCTTAGTGGCTCCAGCGATCTATATGCCTACGGTGGTCGTAGTCCAAGTGCCAGTATCAATTTTGTAACTGCCCACGATGGCTTCACGTTGCGTGATTTGGTCTCCTACAACGACAAGCATAATGAGGCCAATGGAGAAAATAACCAGGACGGTGACAATAACAACCACAGCTTCAACTATGGCCACGAGGGTCCAACGGAGGATGCGGAGATCAACGCTACCCGAGCCCGAATGCAACGCAACTTTCTAGCTACCCTCTTTTTGAGCCAGGGAGTGCCGATGCTACTCATGGGCGATGAATACGGCCGTACTCAACACGGCAACAACAACGCCTATGCGCAGGACAATGAGATCAGTTGGATGAGTTGGGAATGGACCGAAGAACAACAAGAGCTCTTCGACTTCACCCGTGAAATGATCCAGCTACGGATGAATAATCCCGTTTTTCATCGTCGCCGCTTCTTTTCGGGACGGGCCATTCACGGTCAGGATATCGGAGATATCCTCTGGATCGATACCGATGGAGAAGAAATGACCGACGAGAAATGGCAATCCGGTCATCAGCGCTGTTTAGGTATGCTACTCAACGGGGAGGCCATGTCAGAATACGATGAGCGCGGGCAGCAAATCTGCGACGATATCTTTCTGATGCTGATCAACAGTTATTGGGAAAGCCAGGACTTCATCTTGCCCGGAGTACGCAGTATGAGTCGCTGGGAAAGAATAATCGACACTAACTCTACTCAGATCCCACTAGGAAAAACAGTACTGGCCAAGGAGGCCTACCAATTAGGGCCTCGCACCCTGGTTTTGCTGAGATTACGTGCCCGCAAGTCCAGTACGCAGAAGGTAAGTATCCTTGAACAAGTGCGACGATTATTGCAAGGAATACAGGAATAATAGGACGTCCCCTTAATCTATAGTCACCAGGCAGCCAGCACTCTCAGAAACCACGGCAGCAATTTAAATCTCCTTATTTTACGCCTATGCAATTGCTCAATCCCACGCAGATTCAGGATAAAATAAAGCGCCTGGCCATGGAAATCATGGAACGCAATACCGAGGAATCAGAACTCTACCTGGTTGGTATCAACAATCGAGGCATGGAGCTGGCCCGCCGCTTACAGCAAGAGATCAAAAAGCTGGCTTCTGGCCAACTGCATTTGTGGAACGTTCGTCTTAGTCCTGCCGATCCGATGTCGGAGCCAGTCGTCTTTGACAAGGATATCCAACAGCTAGCCGGCAAACCCGTGTTGCTGGTGGATGATGTCGCCAATACGGGTCGTACACTTTTCTATGCCTTGCTACCCATGATGGAGGTACTGCCTAAAAAGATTGAGGTGGCCGTGCTGGTCGACCGAGAACATAAGCTTTTTCCAGTACAGACGACTTACGTGGGGCTGCAGCTTTCCACTACCATTCAGGATAACATTCTGGTAGAATTTAGCGGAGAGGATAAAGCGATCTTGGAATAAGCGGTGCTTTGAGGCCTCTCCCTAGCCCTCTCCGAAGGAGAGGGAAATGCTTTAAAGACTATTTTCACAAAAGGACTCCAGGTAGTAAGCATTTCGGCTTTAATCGAATCAAATCCACGGCTCCCCTCTCCCGCGGAGAGGGGCCGGGGGGAGAGGTCAAACTGGATAAATCGAAACCCTGCAAATAGTACTTACACCAGATTACCTCCTTCCATCGGCACCGTCATCTGCTCGATGCTGAGCTCCCGGTCAATTTTACGCATGAGGCCAGCTAAAATCTTGCCTTTACCCCCAACCTCTTCAAATTGGGTATGGCCAGCCGCTTTCATATTGAGGATGGTCTGCGTCCAGCGTACCGGTCCAGTCAGTTGAGCGATCAGCTTTTGGCGAATTTCGTCGGGATCCACGCTGGGTTGGGCATCGAAATTCTGAAAGATCGGACAGGAAGGCGGGCGCAGGAAAGTATCATCGATGGCCGCTTTGAGGCGATCTTGGGCAGGCTGCATAAGCGGGCTGTGGAAAGCACCTCCTACTGGCAGGGGTACTACACGGCGTGCGCCCAGGCTAGTCAGCATTTCGCCGGCCTCAGCAACGCCTTCTTTAGAGCCACTGATCACCAATTGGCCAGGGCTATTGTAGTTGGCAGCTACCACTACGGCTTCTACCTTTTCGCAGACAGCCTCTACTTTATCATCTTCCAGGCCCAGAATAGCAGCCATGGTACCGGGCACCAGGTCGCAGGCTTCCTGCATAGCCAGAGCCCGCTCACTGACCAGTCGCAGAGCCGAAGCAAAATCAATGGCACCAGCTGCGACCAAGGCAGAAAACTCGCCCAGGCTGTGCCCAGCCACCGCTTCGGGCTCCTCCCGCTCTTCCGAACCGAAGAGGGTGGCAATAGAATGCACAAAAATGGCGGGTTGAGTAATCTTAGTGGCCTTCAAATCTTCCTCGCTGCCGTTGAACATTACGTCGGTCAGGGAATAACCGAGTACTTCATCAGCTTGACGAAAATAGTTTTTAGCACGGGGGTTGTTCTCATACAAATCCTTGCCCATGCCGGCAAATTGGGCACCCTGGCCCGGGAATAGATATACTGACATTTCGCAAAGGTAACATTTGCCGGCCGCCCACACCACATCTCAAATACTATCTTTCTTACTATGATCGTTTAAGCAGCACCCGATTCAAGCTACTCCGCAGCAGCTATCTCAAAACCGAATCTCAAAAATCATTCATGCGGAGCTTTGCAGTCTTATTTCTTTCGCTCACTATTCAGCTTTCCCTTTTTGCCGAAACAGTAGAAACCCGACACATTCACGTTATTAAGGTCCTGGATTCCCATTCCCCCAATGCCGTTATTGTTGATGGTTGCCGTAGTATTGAATACGGCCTGGACCAGGAGGTGCAACTCATGCGTGATCATCTCGGCATCACCGATATTCACTATTACGATGTAAGTGGTTTGGACTTCCGCAGGTCTCGCCTGGAAGAAGTTTTAACGCACGAAATCCAGTATCAGGAAAGAGACATTATCGTACTGGTCTACGCTGGCCACGGCTATCGCGAAGCCAGCAGTGTGACCCCCTACCCCAAATTATACTTCAACGGTTATGATAGTGCAATTGAGTTTGAGGAGCTGCGCATGCGCCTCATTGACATGAACCCCTCAATGCTCATCAACATGATCGTGGCTTGTAATGTCACCCAGTACGACATGAACCGCCCCCCTGATTACCAAGCAGACGGTAATGCTCCGCCCATTGCGTCCTTGTCGATCAAGGCACCGCGTCGGGATGAGCCCTATATGCAACTCTTTGCTGACCAGACCGGCTATACTAAAGTGGTCGACCTGATCAGTGCTAAGCCGGAGCGCTTCACCTTCCTGACGCGTGATGGGGGCATTTTTTTTAGTGAGATCCTCTACACCTTCATGGAAATCTTTACCGATCTCAATCTACGCAACTGGGATCAGGTCTGTCAGAACATCGAACAACGCACTTTTTTGCGCTCACAGGAGCAGGGGCTAAACCAACATCCGCTGTGCCGATACAATATTTTCATGTCTACGAGTCGTTCACCGGAAGTACTGGCTGCCGCAGCGCCCAACTCCGGGCGCAATTGTGTATTGGCGGTACGTCAGCTACGCCGAGACCAACGGGTCTTCTTGAAGGAACTTCGCCGTAAACATCGGCGAGAAATGCAGGCCATGCGAGCCAACCGAGCTGAACGCAGTCAAAGGCGGCTGGTAATTGCCCGCCAACGCCGTGAACGCGCAGAAATGATGGAAGAACACGAACAGAATTATCAGCGTAGTTTGCAGGCCTGTAGGTAATGTTTTTATTGCTGCTGGGTCAACAGCAGCAATAAAAGAAAATCGATACTATGAAATACCGCTTCCCCCTACTCGCCCTCTGTGTACTCAGTCTGATAGTTTTACCCCTGATTGGGCAAAATTCCCCGCCCGATAGCTCGCCGCCGGTCACTACGGCAGCGCCTCCAGCACCCGTAACAAATGAAAACCCACCACCAACAGCCAATGTGCCGCTAGAGCGGCCGGCTTTTAACGATACTGCGATACCCACTCGCTCTCGTAGTGAAATCTATCTTTCTCTGGGGGTCCTACTCTTTGGTTTAGTGGTGGTTATCGGTATGCTCTGGGCCATTCTGCGCAGGATGGAAATCAAGCAGACCAGCGATCTGGTCGATGCCCTGAAACTACCCGTGGTGGTCGTAATTATCGTTTCTGGTATTTTCTTGGTCACGGCCGGCTACGGCAATGAGCAAATTGCGCCCATTATCGGTCTGATGGGTACCATTGCAGGTTATTTGATGGGTAGGAATGGAAAATAAATTGATGTCTTGGCCTCTCCCCCGGCCCCTCTCCGAGGGAGAGGGGAGCAAAATTGGCAGTCCCTCTCCTAGGGATAGGCCAAAGCTACCTGCGCGAATAAACTAGCCCCATCTTGAAAATACTTCTACTTCCCTTGCTTTCAGTGCTCTGCCTTTCTTTGGCCGCCCAGCCAGAACGCGAAAACTATTTTCCGGCTACCGGACCCGATCAATTGGCGCAGTTGGATCCGGGCACGCAGTTGCAGGCGCGTTCGGTCTTACTCACTAATCGCTTTGAATCGGCTAATGTATCCATTTCGCTGAGTTTTGACGGACAGCGTTGGGCCAACTATGCCCTGGGGCCGCGCTACAGCAGCTTCTTCAATATGAAGGGGCAGCCAGGTTGTATCGCCCGATTGATCACCAGTTATAGCAGTGAGAAAAAGATCGAAAAACGCTATTTCCTGGATCGCGGCCGTTGCTACGGCATCTTCTGGAACCCCATTGATGGGTGCTGGGATATAGAGGAGAATCGTTGTAGGCGGTGACGGGTTGGGGTTTTGTCGACACTCTGTGTCGTTGAACAATGCCCGACACAGAGTGTCGTCGAACGTTGCCCGACACGAAGTGTCGTCGAACAATGTTCAAAACCGTTTATGTTAAATACGCTACCTTTTGCTAAACCATACATTCCGACCTGCGGAAGTACAAATACAAGAGTTACCTTTGCGTGCTGATCACCTATTTGTAAGGACCCTGTTTTTTATTTTAAGCTATTCTCAGCATTAACTTCCCCACTGACTCGAGCGATTGAGTTAGTATCTTGAACAATAGTGGCGTTGGCCTACCGTTTTGGTGGAACGACGCTCACCCTGTCCTAAAAGCTAATCCATGAACATGATGCGCCCCTTGCTCTTGAGCCTGGCCGTATGCTGGACCAGTCTGTTATCTGCTCAGCAACTTTCCCTCTTCACCCAATATCGCGAGAACGCCACCTTGATTAATCCAGCTGCTATGGAGCTGGACTTCCTGGCTTTTGGGTACAATATGACTGTGGGAGCCAGCTACCGTCAACAGTGGTCAGGCATCAGTGGCTCGCCCACTACCCAGTCTGTCCGATTTTCCTACGTCAACCCCAATCGCGGCGGCGCTACGCTGCAAGCTGGCGGTTACGTCATAAACGACCAGACCGGTCCTACCGGTTTTACGGGTATCTACGGCCGCATTGGCGCGGTGCTGGGGGGTGACCCGGAATACAGTGGATTAAGCCTGGCGCTTTCAGGCGGCTACGTCGGCTATCGGGTGCGGGCCAGTGAACTGGTCCTGCGCGATGATGGTGATATCTTAGGCATGGTGGACCAGACACAATCTCATCCAGATGTCGGCGTAGGGGTTTACTTCTACAATACGGTGGGCTACAGCGATAACCAGGTCTACCTGGGGATTTCGATTCCCCAGATACTAGGCTTCGACTTGACTTATACCAACGAAGCGGGTGAATTTGAAGTGCAGCGCTTGCGGCATTACTACGCCATGGCAGGCACAATTTTGCGTTTCCGCAATGAGAGCTTCATGGAGCTATCGACCTGGGGCAAATACGTAGAGGGCGCACCCTTCAATGCTGATTTCAACATGCGCTACCAAATGAATAATGCGCTCTACATGGGTATGGGTATTTCCACTGCGGGCAATTTTGCCGTAGAAGCGGGGGTTAACCTGGGTCAAAACGCAGGCTTAGATAACAATATCCGCATCGGTTATGCTGCCAACTACAGCTTTAGCAGCTTCGGCCCTTCCGTAGGCGGCACCCATGAATTCCAGGTATCGATGGCCTTTGACAACTAATCGATACCCGCTCTTCCTACCTTTCGTACTCTTCTCATACTCCTACCAACGAAGCTACATTCCCATGAATTTGCAACGTTTACTCTTTTCCCTGCTCTTCTTTGTTTCTCTCACGACCACTGCCTACAGCCAGTCCGCCACTTTCTCAATGCCCGCCACTTCGGGCTGTTCCGGGGAAACGGTCTGTGTACCCATTACCGTGCGCGACTTTAGTGACGTGGTAGAATTTGGTTTTTCCATCGTGTGGGACGAAGAAGATCTTACTTTCCTGAATATCCAAAACGTCAACCCCATTATTAATGGGGCGATGGCCATTGACATCAATACTGCTTTTGCTGGTGCAGGCCTTATTACCTCTACTTGGCAACTGTGGGCCGAAAATAGCACTTGTGAAGATCTGGGAGCGGGTCTCACCATCGATGATGACGAGGTACTTTTTGAAATGTGCTTCCAAGTCCTGGGGGAAATTGGCGAACAGGAAACCATCAGCTTCTTTAATGCTCCTCAACCTTTAATGGTCAATAAGAAATTGGCCAATGGCGACTGTACTGAAGATGCCGTATTAGGTACGGTAAATGGTACTATTGCCGTCTGTGTAGATCCACTACAGATGGCCGTGAACGTGCCTCAAGGCGCCTTCCAACCTGGTGATCAGATCTGTGTAGATGTAGTTATGGAAAGTGGTTTCATCAATTTGCAAGGCCTTCAATTCGGACTGCAATGGGATACCGATATTCTCCAGGTTGTATCGGTGATTCCCAATTCAGATATACCCAACAACTTTCCAGTTGTCTACAACATCTCTGACCCCAACGAATTCTTAGCTGTCTGGTCCATTGGCTTCGACGCAGAACCCGTCACGCTGGACCCCAATACCGTTTTTGCTCAAGTCTGTTTTGAGATAACTGGCGATTGTGGGGACAATACCACCGTTTCCATAGGTACCGGTCCGCTGGGTCAACCGGTGGAGGCCACCAACAACAATTTACAGCTGATCCCCACGGTACTGACTAACGACCGAGTGCGGATCAATACTTGTAATCCATTCGGGTTGGACGTGATTTTCTCTTGTCCGCCTCCGGCTAACCTAGGAGATATTGTTTGCGTAGAGGTGCAGGCTGGTGATAACTTTGAGAATATCACCATTATGGAATACCTCATTACCTGCAACCCCCAAATTGCGCAGTTTGTAAATGTCCAGAACTTTGCCGCTGGGATGGGTTTCAACGTTGGTGATTTCGACGACAGTGCTGTTGGCAATGGTATTTTAGGAGTAGAGTATAATTCTAGTCCCTTTGGGCCCCAAACTTTGTCGCCCGGCGACGTCGTCTTTGAGGTCTGTTATGAAATCATCGGCGTGGGTTCCAGTACCTTCATAATTGGGTCCAGTCCTTCCGACATTCAAACCGTACCCGATGCCGGCTTAATCGGTATCAACCCGACCAACTGTGAAATAGAGGTCATTCAGCCTGAGAGTGTGGTCCTCAGCTTCGAAAACGCTGACATCAGCAGCAACAGCCCGGTTTGTATCCCCATCACGGCCGATGGCGTAACGGACATCGAGCAAATGACTTTCGCCGTGCAGTTTGATGATGCCCTATTTGAGTACACCGGCTTCCAGAGCATGGCCATTCCCGGTGCAACTATCAATGATGGTCTGGCTACTTCAGGGGTGATCATCTACGAATACGACGACATCCCTGTAGATCTAGTCAACGGAACGGTACTCTTTGAGATCTGCCTACAAGCACTCACGGATGCACCACCGGGAGATTGCGCCATTATCGACGTGATCGATGCGCCTTTCCCGGTTCCAGCCCAGGCGTACACCAGTGAAAATCCCGATGTAAACGTCGGGATCGTCTCCGTACCGGCTTCCACCTGTGTGCTCTTCCCAGAAGGCTTTGGTTTGAACATCGGGGATGCTGCAGAAGCCTTCATTGATAGCACCGTTTGCGTACCCGTTTCGGTCATCAGCTACGATAACATTCTCTCTGGCACCTTTGACATCAACTTCGATCCCACCAAGTTGGAATACGTCAATATTGTACCGGTACCGGGAGTTCCACTCCAGAGTATCAATACCGACGATATCAATCTGGGCATTATCCACATTGAGCTGGGAGATGGCGTAACGCCCGTAGCCTTGATGGACGATATGATCATCTTTGAGGTCTGTTTTAATACCCTGATGATGCCAGGTTGCACCGAGATTTTTGGTACGGCGCCCTCCGAGCCATCTAGTCAAACAACCAATGGCGACGGCAGTATCCTCTTTACCGACGGGGAAATCTGTATTGAAGATCGCTTGAAGCTCGACAACCTGACCGTGACGCCTACCCAGTGTTCGGATGCTTGCAATGGCCGTCTGGAATTTGAGGTAAGCGGTGGTGATGGCGACATTTTCGTGCGCCTCGAAGAGCCCTTCCGCATTGCGGATGATCTGAGCCTGGAAGGCGTTTGTGCCGGTTGGGCGGTCTTTACCATCTTCAACAATGGCTCCCCTAGCCTATCGCTGCGGGACAGTGTATTTGTCACCTTTGATGAATCACAAGAGCCCGTGGCCAGTGCTGGCGATGACCGTACGCTAGGCTGTCCGCCCGCAGGTTTTGTAGCCATTAGTGGGGTGGGTAACCAGGGAGAAACCTACTGTTTCTACCGGGAAGTCGGAGAAAACCTTTCGCAGATCGAATGTGGTGATTTGGCAGCTGACGGTTCCTTCACCCAGGGGGTCACAGAAAATGGCACTTATATTCTGGAGGTCATCAATGCCTTTGGCTGTTCATCATTTGATACAGTGGTGGTTAATCCACCCACGCTACCCATCGCGGAAGCGGGTCCGGTGGACACAGCCCTGACCTGTACCAACGAGACCATTGTGCTGACAGGGGAAGGCTCCAGCACCGATGGTCTGTTCACCTACATGTGGGAGCAAATTGTAGCGGGTAACCCCGTTGATACCCTCAGCAATTTGCAATCGGTTACGATTACTATGCCGGGCCGTTATCGCCTCACGGTCATTAATAGCCAGACCTTCTGTGAGAGCACAGATGAGATCATCGTCAACGATCTACGGGAGTTTCCCAACCTGATCTTACCCACCCAGACCAGTCTGGCTTGTGATGGAGGTCCAGCCTCATTGGATGCTGGCCCAAGTGGTCCAGAATTCACCTACAGCTGGTTTGAGATTGCTGCTCCTGGCACAGAACTAAGTGACGAGCAAGTATTTGACGCTACGGTGCCCGGCATATACATAGTAGATGTAACCAATACCAACAATGCTTGTAGCTCTACCGATACGGTAGAAGTAGTTGCCAGCACGGGTAACCCCGAGGTGATGATCCCGGAGGTTTCGCTCTACTGTAGCAGTGACAGCACGCTGATCCCTGCGATCTACACCAATGTCAGTCCCTCGGCTAATTATATCTGGACAACAACAGGCGGTGACATTGCGGTAGGACAGTTTAACATGGCTCAACCTATTGTACTGGCCGAAGGCACCTATATGGTAGAAGTGACCGATGCTGGTTGTGTAGGTACGGGTATGGTTATAGTAGGTCCGTCTGTACTTCCGCAGGTGGATGCCGGCGCACCTTTAGAACTGGCCTGTAATAATCCGACTTTGATTACCGCTACTGGCGACGAAGGGGCCGATTTCGATTACCAATGGTATTTCGAAGGTGACTCCATCATGGACGCTACCAGTCTGACCGTCTTTGCACAGGGTCTGGGCACCCACAGTATTCAGATTACGAACAACGTGACGGGCTGTAGTAGCATCGATAGTATGGAGATCGTTGCTTCTTCCGAATTTCCGGAAGTCATCCTACCCGATACCGCCGGTATTTTGACCTGTGCGGTGGATAGCATCATTCTCGATGCGACTGTTGTACCAGCCAACGGCAACTACAGTTTCAGCTGGAGTGGCGGCCCTGGTGAGCAGCAAGCTGACGGCAGCTTTATTGCCCGTGCTGGTGGCACTTACACCGTAGAAGTAACGAATGACGACTCCGGCTGTAGCAACACCGCGAGTACTTTCGTAGATGCCAGCTTTGCCGAGCCACCATTTGCCGCGCTTACGCGCGATACTATTTCGCTGACCTGTGAACAGCCCACCCGAATACTGGATGCCTCGCTTTCTTCCAGTGGTGATACCATTACCTACTTCTGGGAAAACGTAGTAGCTGGTGAGATGCCTAACGAACAGGGTAATGACACTTTGATTGTCGGTACTGCTGGTACTTACGTAGTGACAGTCATCAATCTAGTGACGCAATGCTCAGCTACGGATACCGTAGTCGTGCGCGATACTCGAGTATTCCCCGTAGCGGATACTATGGCAGTGACGCCCATTACTTGTGATAACCCCATGACCACCATTGGATTAAACCTTGAGGGTGATCCTAACGACTTTACGGTGCAGTGGTTCTGTGGGGCCGACTGTGAGAACCCGCCTAATGGTCAGACGACAACCGTAACCGAAGGCGGTAACTACAACTGGGTGGTTATTAACAATATTACGGGTTGCTTCCTGAGTGGAAATATCTTTGTAGAAAGTGAAAATGATTCAACTGCCACCGTTGAATTCATTGAACCCGCTCCCTTTGACTGTACGACTTCCAGTGTTACCCTAGAGGCAGTCTTCAGCGGTGGAACCCCAGACGTCATTACCTGGACGAGCCTGGAAGGCAATACCATCACTCCTGCCACTGGCTCCTTAATTGTGAGTGTAGATGGTCCTGGTTTCTACGTAGTAGATATTGAGGCTGTAGGCACCTGTGGGATCACCGATACGGTATTCGTGGCTGCGGATCAAAACACGCCCGTAGCAGATGCTGGCATGGACTTCAGCGTCATCTGTGGTGAAATGCCGAGCCTGGATGGTAGTGGCAGTACTCAAGGAGCTGAATTCACTTTGCTATGGACCTCAGTAAGCGGTACTATATTATCTGATCCAACCCTAGCGATGCCGATGGTCGATGGTCCTGGCACTTATGTGTTGGAGGTTACCAATACGACCAACCTCTGTTCTGATATCGATACTGTGGTAGTCGGCCTGGAGGAAATTCCTGCCGACGGTGGTATCGATCAGAGTATTTGTGGCGATTCCACCAGTGTGACGGGTAACCTGCCTCCGGGTACGACAGGGCTCTGGACGGGAGTCGCACTCAATGGTTCGACTTTAAGTACCAATGGTACAGAAGCCACGATAACGGGAATCACTTCAGAGGCCGTGGTGTTGTGGACGCTGTCGGCTCCTGGTTGCCCCGATTATAGCTCAGATACCGTGACCATTAGTGTCTCTACCGCTCCGGTAGCCTTTGATGACAATCTCCTGGTTGACGGCGAAGACGGCATCGGCACCATCGACGTAGCTACCAATGACCAGCGCAATGGTCCATACACGGTTACTTTCCTGAATGAACCGGAGTTTGGTACGATCACAAGCGACATCAATGGCCGCATTACTTACCAGGCGCCAGCCGGTATCAGTGGTCAGTTTACGATCGACTACGAAATCTGTAGCAGTGTTTGTGACGGTCTCTGCGATCAAGCGACCCTGACCATCCGGGTCGAAGCCGATGGAACCGACGCTCCTATCTACAATGCCATTACGCCTAATGAGGATGGTCTAAACGACCGCTTTGTCTTTGAGATACTGGAGTTTAACGCTGAGGACTACCCTGATAATGAGATTATCATCTTCAACCGTTGGGGAGACATTGTCTATGAGGCTAAGCCCTACCTGAATGACTTCAACGGTACCCTATCTGATGGCTCACAGCTGCCAGAGGGAACTTACTACTACATCTTACGGTTGGACCTGGGTGAAGGCTTGATCTTCCGGGGTGATTTAACCATTGTGAGATAAATTACTAATGGGAGCAGTCTTGCTTGCAAGATTGCCCCCATTAGCTTAATTTTGCCGTCCTTCCAACAGCCGACGTGGCGGAATTGGTAGACGCGCTGGATTCAAAATCCAGTTTCTTCGGAAGTGCGGGTTCGATTCCCGCCGTCGGTACAAGAAAAGCTCGATCATTTTGATCGGGCTTTTTTAGTTTTTGGAAGGGACCTTCTTTATTTAGCCCCTAATCCTCCAGCATCACTCCTCCAACTCCAACACATACCACTCAAGCGCCTCCACTTCCAAATTAGCTCGACGTCCCACTTCTTGAGGCCCGTAATGCTTAGCCAAATAGTTTACGATAGTCGATTCGCTTTCACCCAGCTCCCAGAGTCCTTGTGTCTGCTGCATCCAGCGAATCATCTGCGTCCAACCTTCTTTAGTGGCCCGATTTTGAGTGACCAGCTTGGCCGAATGGCAAGCAGTACAAGTTCCTCGCACCATATCGAAGCCCTCGGCATAGATTAGGCCAGTCTCCAAATGGATACCGTCCACTACCCTATCCGAGTCCTCTTCCTTAACCAAAGCTTGCGTATTAGGAGAAGCGTGCTCGACAATCTTGATTTCAGTATCCGACCACTTACTCAGGCTAGGCTGAAAAATCAGGTAGAACAGGGCAATAGTGCAGCTTACCACAAAGAGATAAATCGCATTCAAAAACGGAGCGTAACTAAAGCTGTGCTTAGGCATCAGGCCATCACTTTTACTGCAATACGATGACAGGCATTGTTCAGGTATCCACGGGGATTCCAGGCCGGCACCACCATGGGTTGCGCCTGGCCATCCCCATCGGTCGCCTTGGCCCAGACTTCATAGTAGCCCTCCTGCGGAAAAGATACCTGCGCACTAAAACGCTGCCAAGCAAAGCGGTTAGCCCGCTCTGTCAACTGGCAAGCATGCCAGCTAGCGCCAAAGTCAATAGAATAATGTACTGCTGATACACCGGCTTCCGCAGCCCAAGCGTGTCCGCGGATCGGTAATTGTTGGCCTGACCGAATCATAGCACCGGACTTCGGAAAACTGATCAGAGATTTGACGGGCATCTTTTCGATGATTACCATATTCTCTTCAGCAACTTCCGTCCCCGGAGCTACCGGGTTGCGCGGAACGCGGTAAGAAAAGCCCGTCATTTTAGGGCCATCGTGTACCCGATCTCGAACCACAATTTTTTGCAACCATTTTCCCGAACAGGAGGCCGGATAACCTCCAAAAACGAGGCGTAGTGGATAACCATTCAAGAGAGGTATGTCCTGGCCATTCATCGCCCAGGCTATCAGACTTTCTGCTTGCAGTGCTTTATCGATCGGTACTCCCCGTGAGATGACAACTTTGTCTAGATCGCCGGAAACATGTTTATCCGCCCCGTAATAGCCGATGTACTTTGCATCGGCCTTTATCCCCACATCTTCCAGCACATCGCTAAGCCGTACACCCGTCCAGGTGGCACAGCCAACGGCTCCCGTCGACCATTGATTACCCCTGGCTGGCGGGTTAAACTCTTTACGGCCGTTGCCGCCACATTCCAGGGTCAGCTTATAACTATGGTGAGTAAAACGTGTTTTCAGCTCCGCTAGCGTATAGCGTTTCAATTGTCGCGCAGACTCACCCTCTACGGTAAGTGTCCAGTTGTTTTGTACTTCCGCGGGTCCAGCCGTCTCGAAGCTAGGTGGCAGGCCATTATTACGCACAAAGAATAGATCGTTAGGAGTTAGCTCATCATCTAGTAAATGCGGCGGGGTCTCGGCATTGATGGGTCGATCATTGAGGATAGTCAGGCCTTCGTGCTTTCCAGGTAATCCTGAAGAAGGGGCAGTGTCCAGCAGCCCTACAGGGGTTAAACCGGCGGGGAAAAAATCGGCAAATACCATAGAGGTACCCAAGCTGGCGAGTATAGCGGTCGAAGCGGACTGCTGTAGAAAGCTTCTACGACTAGAGGAATGCCCTCGCTGTTTAGATGGTGTGGCTTTCTTTTGAGATGGGTTCATACTAAATCGTTTAGCGAAGGATTTTAGAGGGGTGAATGAAATTTGAACCAGTGTACCAGTTCAACCAGTGTACTGGTTCAAAACTTCTTTAGAACACACTTCTCTTTAACCCTCCTCGCCAGAAGAAGCCCAACAATAAGTTTAGTACGCAGAGCAAATCTAACAATTTAAGAGCATTCTATTTTCTAAGCTGCCCAAAACCATGAACAGCTTGGCTCCCAAAATCTTCAGGAAAGGTATCTAGCCCAGGAAAGCCCAACTTAATCTCCATACCATCATGCGGTACATAATCAGTACCAAAGAGGTAGTCCCAAATAGCCAACGTCAAACCGAAGTTGACCCCATAGCGGCGATCCGGAGGCAACTCGTAGGCATGATGCCAAATATGCATCTCCGGACTATTGAAGATGTACTTCATAATACGACCCAATAAGAAAATACCCAGGCCGACAGCAAGAACAACGACTCCTAGTTGGGTGATTAAACTAGGGGCTTGTAAAAGATTGACCTCCAGCAGGCCATTGGCAATTACGATTCCAATCAATCCGCCCAGGATACCGCCCGTCACCTGGCCACTAACCGAAATATTGGAGTGGTTATAATGCCCCCAAGACAAGGTAAAAATGTGGATAATGAAGAAGTCGTAAAGACCGATACCCAACAGGGCCAGCGGAATGTACTCCAGGCTCCGGTACACTACATTCTCCATCCAGTGATAGCGCAGATGCGCCGCAAAGCCCATTTCCTGCACCGAATGATGAACCTTATGGAATTCCCACAAACGCTCCGATCGATGCAGCAACCGATGAATCCACCACTGCACAAAATCTCGTACTAGAAATCCAACAATCAAAATTGACCACAAGGGCCATTGGTTCAGCGGGTTGTGCAACTGTAGGTCAAAGCCTCCAGTAATAGCCTTAATGCCATCATTGAATAGCTCCACTATCACATTAGAAGCCGCAGTATAAATGATCAGAGAGAAAAGGAA
Source organism: Bacteroidota bacterium (assembly GCA_039030655.1). GTDB lineage: Bacteria > Bacteroidota > Bacteroidia > Chitinophagales > Saprospiraceae > Neolewinella. The sequence continues at coordinate 23,726 of JBCCDS010000032.1, forward strand.
AAAATTGAAAAACATATAGAAAGCATCTAGCCAAAAATCCTTCCGGATCATCGCTTGCTTCTTTCTGCTGGGGATCGCCAACTCGAGTAAAAAGAAAAACAGCGATACCCCAATCAACCAATAGAAAAAGTTATTCCAGCTAGGATTGGTGATCGCCTTCCAGAGATAATTAGCATAGCCCGAATAGCCCTGTATAAATAGCTCCCAATACTTCTCCATCCAATCGGATTTAAACGTTGACCTTTCAACAGTAAATATAGTCAGTCTTGAAGGGGCAAAATGTAACTTAGATCACCAACCCTCCAAAGCTAAGGCAGCTCTAGACAATCAAAAAGATTTCTCTCTGCGCCTTGCAGATAATTGCAGGGCTACGTACATTTGCGTCCGCTTCTGTTAGAAGCCCTGCCAACTACACTTTGCCGAAGTGATGAAACTGGTAGACATGCACGTTTCAGGGGCGTGTGCCTTCGGGCGTGGGGGTTCGAATCCCCCCTTCGGCACCAGGCTTCCTAAAGCCACAAAAAGCTCGGTCGCATCTGCAATCGGGCTTTTTTTATTCCTTAATTTGGCGGTATGCTTAAACCGCTACTCCAGATTCACCCCGCAGATAATATTCTCGTCTGCCTACGCTCATTGACCGCAGGGGAGCTCGTCGAAATACGAGATGGTCAGCTCCAGATACTAGAAGATATTCCCGCCAAACACAAATGCGCAGCCCGCGACTTCACCACCGGCGAACTGCTCATCATGTACGGCCTAGTGGTTGGTAAAACGCTACGCCCCATTGCTCAAGGCTGTAAGATCAGTACCAAAAACGTCACCCACCACACCGGCGATTATCAGCTAAAAACGAAAGCATCTAACTGGAAAGGCCCGTCGACCCAAGCCTACCAAGGGCAAACTTTCATGGGCTACCACCGGGCAGACGGCCGGGTAGGTACTCGCAACTACTGGCTGGTTGTACCACTGGTTTTTTGTGAAAACCGCAATATCCAAGTTATCCGCGAGGCCATGGAAGAAAAGCTTGGCTACGCCAGTGAACGTGATTTTTCCATTGAAGTGGAGACCTTAATTCAGCTCTACCAAAACGGAGCTACAACTGAAGAATTACAAAAGGCCAACATCCTGCGCGAGCGTCAGGATATACAGCGGCAGCAACTCTTTCCCAATGTTGATGGCATTCGCTTCCTGCAACACGAAGGTGGTTGCGGTGGCATTCGACAAGATGCAGAAAGCTTGTGTCGACTACTGGCGGGCTACATCACCCACCCCAACGTAGCCGGCGCTACGGTGCTGAGTCTGGGCTGTCAGAATGCCCAAATCACGCTGCTACAGGACGCTATTCAAGCGCTTCAACCAAAATTTACTAAGCCTCTATACATTCTGGAACAACAACAGAGCAAATCCGAACGGACCTTTATCGCTAATGCCGTCAAGCAAACATTTATCGGTTTAATGACAGCTAATCGCTGTCAACGTCAGGCCGCTGATTTGAGTCACCTCTGCTTAGGACTGGAATGCGGTGGTTCCGACGGCTTTTCGGGCATTACTGCCAATCCTGCACTCGGATATACCACCGACCTGCTAATAGCTCTCGGCGCTAAGGCTATCCTGGCAGAATTCCCTGAACTCAATGGCGTTGAGCAAGCACTTATCCATCGCTGCCGTAGTCGGGAGAGTGCTGAGAAATTTGTTGCACTAATGCGTACCTACGCACGGCGAGCTCAGGAAGCGGGTTCCGGTTTTGACCAAAATCCATCGCCAGGCAACATCAAAGACGGACTGATCACTGATGCCATGAAATCTGCCGGAGCCGCCCGAAAAGGCGGAAGCTCCCCCGTGGTTGCAGTCCTGGACTACACTGAGCCAGCCACTGAGCCTGGCCTAAACCTGCTCTGTACGCCCGGCAACGACGTAGAAAGTACTACCGGCTTAGCAGGATCAGGCGCCAATCTTATCGTGTTCACCACTGGCTTGGGTACCCCTACCGGCAACCCTATTTGCCCTACGATCAAGATGTCAAGCAATACCGAACTCGCCCAACGGATGTCCGACCTGATCGACATCGATGCGGGTACCATAATCAGTGGCCAGGACAGTATCGAAAGTAAAGGAGAAGAACTATTAAAACTCCTCATCAGGATAGCCAGTGGGGAGGTTCATACCCAGGCTGAACGACTGGGTCAGTATGATTTTATTCCCTGGAAAAGGGGCATCTCACTTTAGTCAAAAACTTAGCTTAGACCGTGCTTCAACTCAATCGTACTACCGCCCAAGTTGGTCCGCCACTTCCTGAAAAAGTGCTGCAAATCGGGGGTGGTAACTTCTTGCGAGCCTTTGCCGACTGGATGCTTAACATCTATAATCAAAAGTGCCAGGCAGATTTGGGCGTACTCCTCGTCAGCGCCACTCCCCGCGGTAACTACCAAAAGCTGCAAGAACAGGAAGGTCTTTATCACGTACTTAGCCGTGGCTTTAGTCAGGGACAGATCGTTGACGAACAGCAACTAGTTAGCTGCATTAGTCGCGTCTTACACTTGTATCCAGACTGGGATCGCTTTCTAGCATCAGCCGAAAACCCAGATCTCCGCTTCATCATTTCTAATACGACCGAAGCCGGCATTCGCTTTATGGAGCAGGACCAGTGGAACGATCACCCCCCGGCCGAATTTCCCGCCAAGTTAACGCACTGGCTATACCGCCGCTTCCAATTCTTCCGGGGGGATCACAGCAAGGGTTGTATCCTGCTGCCTACAGAGTTGATCCCGCAAAACGGTCAGCACCTGCGGAAGTGCATATTACAATACATCGAACACTGGGAACTAGGAGATGATTTTAAGGAGTGGATCCTCAGCGCCAACCTTTTTTGTAACAGCCTCGTGGATCGCATTGTACCGGGCGTAAGCTCTGATGCTCTTTCCCGGGAATGGGAAAAATTAGGGTTTCAAGACCAAATGTTAACCGAAGGAGAAGCTTTTCATTTTTGGGCCATCGAAGGACCGCCAGAGGTAGAAGCTGAGCTCCCGCTGCATCGAGCCGGTCTAAACGTAGTTTTCACCGCTGATCTTCAGCCCTATCGTGAGCGTAAGGTGCGCATCCTCAATGGCGCCCACACCAGCCTGGTGGCCGTGGGCTATCTGGCGGGTCTTGACACGGTTGGGGCCTGCATGAAAGACGAGCAAATGCGTCGTTTTCTGGAGCGACTCCTCATCGAGGAAATCCTACCCAGCCTGGAGGGAGAGCCCGCCGAATTAGAGGCCTACGCCCATAGCGTTCTGGATCGCTTCCGCAACCCCTTCATACAGCATCAGTTGCTCAGCATCTCACTCAATTCCGTGGCCAAATTTCGGAGTCGCATCCTGCCTTCCATTTTAGCTTATCACGCACAATTCCAGCGTTTACCTAGTTCTCTTATTTTGACTTTCGCAGGTCTAATCCATTTCTATCAAGGAAAACGAGGGGAGCAGGATGTACCGCTAAAGGACGATCCAGCCAATGTCCGCTTCCTGCAAAACTGCTGGGCAGAATGTGAAATGAGTCCAGAAGGATTTGAGCAAATGGCTACCCAAATTCTCGGTTGGGAAGCGGCATGGGGAAGGGACTTAAACGAGATAGCTGGTCTGCAAACTGCTTTGGCCAATGATCTACTAGCCATTGAGCAGCAGGGAATGCGGCAGCTGCTGAAGATCCACCAAAAAAAGTAGCCGCCAAAATGGTCTTGACTATACAATCCTAGTTAGTCCGCTGTTTGGGCATTCCTTTTATTTTCAGCACCAGATAATTTCCTAAGCCTCGTGTAATTTTACTGTACACCCGACCATATTCAGTAGACCAAATTCTCTGATAATGAACGTCGTATTCAATCGTTCCCGATTCCAAAAAATATATATTCTCACCTGATTGTAGTAACTGATCCAATTCCTCTACAGCTAAAACCCGATAAGGATTTTTATATTTTTTCATGACTTTTTCGATCGCTAAGTCGTAATAATTAATTCGACTATCTGAAAGGAGATAGTCTGGAATATAGAGGGTATCTGTAGATAATTTCCTAAGACCTTCCCGCTCTTGAAAGCCTATATAAGAGTTGTATTGAAAATCCGCTTCCTCCAATTCCGCATTAATTTCTGCGAGGTAAAGCGCTAGGATTTCTGGCGTCCAATTAGGGATTTCCCCAAAACGGTAAAGCTGCTCCCCGACTTCGTTTGGTTCAAAGGTACTCAAGGAGTCTCTAAAGGATTCTTCCAGCTGGATATATGCATGGCCAAACACCGGAGAATCATCACTAATTTTTCCAGATTTCTTTTCTTTAATCTTTGGATAGAATAGCTGTAGTCTCACCGAGTTAAGGCGAAAGAACCCTAATAGGGAATGATTATATTCGATTACTCGGTTATCTAAAAAGAAGTAGGAATACAAGCCATCAAAAGAAGCCGAAATCTCATCGTAAAATACGAATTCAATATCCGTAAAGGTCCAAACCTCGCGAATGGCTCGTTCGAAGGCTTCTTTTTGAGCATAATCGTGGTCCCGCAGGACAAAGAGCGTAGTTGTTTGTTGAAGTTGATCAAGCTCCTCCTGCTCAAACTTCACATCGGTCGGTTTTCTAATCTTTATGCTGTTGCTAACCGCTACAGGTGCCAGAAAAAAGCAAGATTGAATTGACAATAAGAGTACTGCTGTACAAAGAACGAAATAGGTTTTTTTCATTAGTTATTTAGGTGTTTATAGAATTACTAAACTAAGATAATCCAACTATTCCACGATAACAAACTCATCCCGATCCGCAAGAAAAGGCAGTTTTTCGCGCACCCGCTGGAGCTGTTCAGCAGAAAGCTTAATGGTTTGTACCGCCTCCTGCTGACTTTGTTGATAAAGTACCTTACGCCAGCCCGGATCAATCACACAGCTATCGCCCTGATAGTGGAGTCCATTGACGTCCTCCCCTACCCGATTCACGGCAGCGACGTAACATTGGTTTTCGATGGCGCGCGCCCTTAGTAAAGTCTGCCAGTCGTAGGCACGGCGGTCGGGCCAGTTGGCAATGTAGATGAGTAAGTCGTAAGCATCGTCATTGCGGGCCCAGACGGGGAAGCGCAGGTCATAACAGATTAAGGGGCAAATGCGCCAGCCTCGATAGTTGACAATCAGCCGGTCTTGACCGCGGGTATAGGCAGCATCTTCACCGGCCATGGCAAAGAGGTGGCGTTTGTCGTAGGCCTGGAATTCGCCGTCGGGCGCCATCCAAACCAAGCGGTTATAGTAGTGGCCTGCTTCTTCAATAATTAAACTCCCGGTAATCGCTGCCCCCAGTTGCCTGGCCCAATTACGCATCCAGGTCACCGTCTCACCATCCATGTTTTCGGCCTGCGTGGCTGCGTCCATACTAAAGCCCGTAGTGAACATTTCGGGCAGGATAATCAGATCCGTTTGACCAGTGAGCGATTTGATCTGACCAGCTACTTTTTCCCGGTTTTTTGCAGGCTGCTGCCAGTGAATATCCATTTGTACCAGCGTGAGGCGGAGGTCTTGCATCAAGAAAAATTTCTGTTTCACGCAAAGATCGCAAAGTTAGCCTTGCGTCCATTGCGTGAAACTAAAAGACCAGCTTTTCCGCAGCCTCCAACAACAAATCATCGGTCTTGGCGAAGCAGAAGCGGATGATCCGTTCATCGGTCCCATCGGAATTGAAGGCCGAAATGGGGATGACGGCCACCCCTTTCTCTTGAGTTAACCAACGGGCATATTCGTGATCGCCCATATCTGATAGGTGGGCATAGGACGCACATTGGAAGTAGGTGCCACCACACTCCAATAGCTGAAAAGGCGTAGCGGCCATAGCCGCCCGAAAAAGATCACGCTTACGCTGGAAGAAATCAGGAAGCGCCAGGTAGTGCTCCGGTTCCTGCAAGTAATCTGCCAGCGCATGTTGTAATGGGCGGATAATACTGTAAGTATTGAACTGGTGCACCTTACGAATCTCGGCAGTGATCTCAGCCGGGGCAATTACGTAGCCCACTCGCCAGCCCGTAGCGTGAAAGGTCTTACCAAAAGACATGGTCACAATGGAGCGGCGGTATAAATCCGGATAGCGAAATACACTTTCGTGCGGAACACCATCGTAGATCAAATGCTGGTAGACCTCATCAGAAAGGACGAGCACCTCGGTATTTTGGGTGATAGCAGCCAGATTTTTGAGATCAGCTCTGCTCAGTACACTGCCCGTTGGATTATGGGGGGTGTTGATGACGATCATGCGGGTGCGGGGATTAATCAAGTCCTGGACTTGCTGCCAATCGATGCCGTAATCGGGACTCTGCAGGCGCACTACTCGGGGGACGCCACCGTGTAATTCGATCGTAGGGATGTAGCAATCATAGGCCGGCTCAAAAACAATTACCTCGTCACCGGGGCGGATCAAGGCAGCGAAAGCATTATAGATACCTTCAGTTGCTCCATTGGTGATGGTAATCTCCGTCTCTGGGTCCAATTGAATGCCGTAGAGGGATTCCTTTTTAGTAGCGATAGCTTCACGCAGCTCCAATAAACCAATCATCGGAGCGTACTGATTAAAATCAGCCTGTACGTACTGATTGATCAGATATTTGAGTTGCTGATCGACCGGAAAGTTGGGAAAGCCCTGTGATAGATTTATAGCTCCGTGCTTATTGGCCAAGCGGCTCATGACGGAAAAAATGGTAGTCCCTACTTCGGGCAGTTTGGAGGTGATCCGCATGGGGCGAAGATAAGTCTTGTTTCACGCAATGGACGCAAAGAAAGCCAAGATCGCTACGAAGAGCTAAAGCGCTTTAAAGTTGCATTTTGATGATCATGCTAAAGGAAATAAGCCGTTGCGCCCGTTGCGAAAAAGCGTGGCGTTCGTTGCGTGAAAAAGTCTACACTTTCAACCGCCGCTCTAACAAATGTGAGACCCACAGACTAGCCAGGCAAAAGAGCAAAAACAGTAAAAAGCCTAGCTTAAGGGCGGTATAGTCGGTAGCAACCAGGTCTAGCTGAGTATTCCCCCTTGAGAGTTGGTCCATCTGGCTACCTACCATGCCCCGCAGGCCAATAAAGGACATAAAAATGGCGACCACAAAGACATCGGCCATCGACCATTTACTAGCCTTAGTGGTCAAGAATTCCCAAAAAGGAGAAGTACGGCCGGGGCGAACAAAAAGCGTGGCCAGGAGCTTTGCTGTAGGAAAAACAATAGAGAAAATGGCCACTAAACAACCCACTAAGAAGGTATCAAAATTGCCATTGCTAATCAGCAGGCCGGTTACTTGCAAAATACTTTTGGATTGGTAGAACAAGACCTGCTCGCCAAAATCTACCTGACCGCCCAGTAGCTCGAATTGTAGATTCTCTACCCGGGCATCGATGGCAATCATGGGAAAGAAGAGTCCACCGATCAAAAACACGGCACTGAGGATAGTAGCCGCCACCAAGGTGAATCGACTAGGATCCGTTTTATAGCTCAGGAGGTAAAACACCAGCGGGAGTACAAACAATAGACAAAAAACCGGTTTGAGGCGGTTGATGCTCCGCTCTTTTTTCACGATTTCTGTAGAGAGTTCTCGGCCACAATCCGCCAGCTCAGCGCAAGCATACTGTGACTGAAAATACTGCCGAATCCCTTCATCTTGTCGGGGTGCCGAAAGATCTAACAGCTGCCCCAGTTGATGGAGCGCCAGCTTCTTCAGGCTGTATTCTCCGATCATACCGCTGGCTTCAGCCAATAAGCTCTGACTAACGTTGGGTATTTCTTCTCGCAATTGATCGAAATCCAGCACTAGGCCCTGCACAAAGCCGCGTAGGCTGGCCATCGCCCAGTTTTGATCTGAATTATCTTCGACTACACGTTGCGCCTCGTCAATCAGTACCAGGAGTAATCGTTCGGTCTGTTCTTTTACGGAGGCGGTGTCGGAAATATCGAGCTGGAAGGATTCGACCTGCTCACTGATAAAGGCAAAGCTGCGTTCTTTCCACTCATCAATACTAAGCAGGCCGTATTTGATGTTAAGGGCCTCGGCCCGATCCAATTCCAACTGTTGAACCTGCTGCGTCAGTGGCCAGACGTAAACAAGTAGCACTGTGGCAGCGAGGGCGCAAAGAGAGGTGAGTAAAGCCAGGGGTTTCATTGCAGCATTAACGAATGAACCCCTGGATGTGTTACAAAGCTTACTCGATGAATAAAAGCTCAGCCCGCCCGATGAGCCGTTGCTCCTGCAACAATAGCAGCTGGTACTGGCCTTGCATCAGTCTATCTGGTAGTTCAAGCGGCCAATTTTGGGAGCCTTGTACGAATTGGCCTTCCGCAATGATGCCCAGGTCGCGACCAGCTGAATCGAAAAGCTGTACGCGCAAGGGCCCCGACCGCTTCAAGTCAAAGACAAGACCAAGAGCACCTTGGCTAGGGTTGGGAGAAATTTGTATTGGGCTGAGCTTGTTTGACTGGCCTTCGATCCAGCCGGTACTGGTCACAACACCCGTGATCAAACGGATTTTACCCGTAGCGCCTTCCGTAACTAAGATCGAATCTCCGAGGGCGTTTATAGCCAAGCCATTGGGCTGACTAAATGTGGCTTGATCGTGGGGGCCATCAATACCTCCAGGATTACCGGTACCTGCAAATACGCTAACCGTTCCCGTGGGTGAGATTTTCCAAATTTGATGGGAGTTAAAACCCGCGATGAGGTATTCCTCGTCAAAGGCTTGCAGGTATCCGCTATTGGGGGAATCCGTCAGATTGGCAAAAGCAGTGACGGTACCAGAAAGCGTGACCCGTGAAATGCGATTGTTATTGAAATTGGCGACTAAAAGGTCTCCATTAGGAGCAAAAACAATTCCATCAGGACCGTTCAGTCCACTTCCAGAGGCGAGTAACCCGCGTTGCCCATTAGTCAGATCCAAGGTATAAATGCGGCTATTGTTGTAATCGCTGACAAAAAGTCGCTGTTGAGCCGTGTCAACCAGAATACCGGCGGGACCACCGAAGCCGCTGCCGATTTCTGACAGGGCACCCGTGGGGTCGATGCGGTAGATCCTACCATTATTATAGCCAGAGAAATAGAAGTTGTCCTCGCTATCAAAGGCTGCACCCAGCGGACCAGGCAGGTTGTCCGCTAGCAATTGGCGCGTACCATCTAAGCCGATACTGAAGACCCTGCCTTGAGTAAAATCTACCGTATAGATTTTTCCGCTGGGGCTCCAGGCGATGGCTTCGTAGCCCGTGCCCGGTGAAGATTGTAGCGTACTAACTTCTTGGGCTAATAGACCAAAACTGCTAAAAAAGCTCCAAAGAAGGATTAAAGGGAAACGCATACGGAAAGGTGGTTTGGTTTGAGGTGACAAAGTAGTCAGCGGACTGCAACCTGCTTAGCAATCGACAGTTGTGGGCGTTCAGCTGAGCTTAGCTGGACGAATAGCGGCCATGTGACCAAAAAACTAGCGAGAGATAGCAGGACTTTGCCCGTTCTTTGGGGCTATGCAATTCAGTTGGAGTTCCATCCTGCTCATTTTCGCCGCTCTGCAAGCCGCCTTGTTGATCATTGGTCTATGGCGACGCGGTCAGCCAGCAACGATAGGCCGTAAACTGCTCACCATCTTGTTGGTTAACGTTAGTCTGGTCTTGCTCCATCATGGGGTATTAATATCCCTACCCGACGACACTCCATACTTATATGCCTTTAATGGCCTAGCTACCGCTTGCTGGTTTGCCATTCCTCCAGCGCTCTACCTTTATATACGCGCACTGACAGAAAGAGAATTTCGCTGGCAAACGCGATACTGGTGGTGGTTTAGCCTGAGCATTTACAATCTGATCACCTGGCTACTGGCCTGGGCGGGTATTTACTTTGGAGCTTATCTTTTATTCACTGATCCCGGCTTTTACGTTCAGTGTTATGCGGGCAGTTATTTGGTTAGTGGTACCATCTTTGGTTTACTGGCTTATTGGCAGTTGCACTACCGTCGGTTTACCCCGCGTTTGGAGCGACGCATCGCCTGGTTACGCTGGTATCTATTGGCCTTCGTAGGTGCCATGCTCTTATCCTTGGCGATCCTGATCTGGTTGGCCATTCAAGATCGCTACAGTGCCTACTTTGAATACAGCATTCTAGCGGTATTTGCCTTACTCCTTTTTGCGCTAGTCTACCAATCCTTTCACTACTCTCCCTACCTGGGTTTTCTCAGTCAAGGAGCCTACCATCAAACGGATGGCAGTAGTGCTGCCTTGGCTGAGCTGGCCCAGCGTATCGATCAATATTTCAAGGAAGAAGCGGCCTACCTACGGCCGGATTTAAGTCTAGCCGACCTTGCCAAAGCTTTATCCGTTGGGGAGTCTAGACTTTCGCAGGTCTTCACCCAGCATCATAATTCCAACTTTTACACCTACGTAAACGGCTATCGCCTCCAGGCTTTTGAGGCGCGCTTAAAAGATCCGGATGTCCATAAATTCACCATCAGCGCGGTAGCCAGTGAGTGTGGGTTTAAATCGAAAACCTCACTCTACAAAGTATTTCGAGAAAAGCACGGGACAACCCCGGCGGCTTATCTCAAGCAGTAATGGCGCTATACGGTCATTTGAAGTTGCTTCGGTCTCTCCCTAAATAAGACTGCTTAAGGCTCTTTTTGCAATTCCCCTTCAAAGAATGCTCGTGCACCACGAAAGGCTTCACAGTCCTTTTCCGTTATGGTTACGGTCCCTTTATCCCCATCAAAAACGAACCCTAAAATACAGCCGTCATCACTGGCAAATTCGGCAGTACTGCCCGAGGTCATATGAGCAAAACCCTCCAAATTACCGATATGCGCATTGGTGCCGATAACATCATACCAGAACAAGAAACCTTGCGCCCCTAAAAAGCCGATTTTCAACAAGCTTTCTGCTTCGAATACCTCTTCAGTTTGAGTGCTTGGGTTAAACATCCCTGTTTCAAAGCGATGGGCGTAGCTCACAAATTTCATTTCTTGCGTTAGGTCATGAGTTGCGGCGGAAACAGCGTTGGCGACTAAGGAGAGCTTCCTGCCGGAAGGTGGTTTGCTTACCCATTCGCCAGTAAGCCCTCCATTTTCATCCTTGATAAATTTCCAACGACCAGTCATTTCTCCATCATGAAACTCATCTAGTGTATAGCTTCCCGATTCGTCAATAGTCCCTTCCAACTCCAAGGCTTGCTGGTGCTCGGCGTAGAAGTAGCGGCCGGAGACGAATTCCTCTTCTTGCTGAAGCACCAGATGCACAAAAGGTCCGAACTCACCAATTTGGCCATAGAAATAGGAAATACCAGTTGCTACTTCTTCTACCTCCGTGGTTACCGGCGGTTTATCCGGAGTGGTGGTTTCACGAGTAGTGGACCCAACTTCCGCTGCCTCCTCATTTGAAGAGGTTTCTGGAGCACCACAGGCGGCGATTACTAAGAGCGATAGGAGTAGTAAACGGTACATAGCTAAGGTTTGTGCTCCGTAATATAGCTACCTGAACCCGGGCCTTGCCGTTTACTACTCTACTTGATAAATTTGACTTATTGCTTAACGATCCGCCATTGACGCACTTGGCCTTCGTTTTCAAGCTGGAACAAATAAACTCCGTTCGCTAAACCAGAAAGGTCAAAGCGTCTGCCCTGGATGGCGGAAGGAGGGAAAGTCCGTGCTACTCTCCCATGTAGATCCAACAAAGAAAACTTACTTTCAGGTCCGTCCCAGCCTGTGAGTTGAAACTGTCCGCTTGTTGGATTGGGGAAGAGCTTTACGTCAGCGTAATCCAGGTCTTCAACACTCGTGATTTGGCAATTGACCGCTAAATCACCGAATCCAGTAGGCGCTTCTGGAATATGGGTAACGAACAGCTTATCGAGATCTATCCCTGCATCTTGATAGACGAAATCAATGGTGTTCATACCCTGCAGGAAGGTAAAAGCCACCGGGATACTCGCATCTTCGCCGTCCCACTGCCCGACCTGGTGCCAATTGAAATTTTGGTCGGTGTAGGGATAATTGATCTTATTCCAATTCATCCATTCGCCATTGTTAACCCTTACCCAGAAGGCGTCATTTTCTGCACTCGCTGCTTTTAGTCGAGCAAAAATAGCGTAGCCTCCATCATCGGGTACACTTAGCTGGAAACGCACTTGAAAAGCTGCGTCTGCTGGGGGGCTGTCAGGGAAGCTCTGGGTTTGGGGAGAGCGTACTAATTCTCCCAGGGAGGCTGCAGGCAGGTTAGCGACCGACCAGAAGGCTCCGAGGCTGGCACATTCAGCTTCCAGCCAATATTCTTTAAGTGTAGGAACTCCCTGGCCTTCACAGTTACAATCATTGGTGAGGGCATCAAAGCGGGTGGACTGATCCCCGTCGTCACAAGCCGTACCCGCCTGATTGGCATCGCAAGCATCACAGCCGTCGGGAATACCATCTTGATCGGCATCCAGGTTATCGTCCTGACCGGGACATTGATCTTCAGCATCACAAACCCCGTCATTATCGCTATCCTGCAAGGTTCCAATACAATTACAGCTGTCGTCGAAACTGTCATTGGCCGTGCAGCTATTGCCGTCATCACAAGCCTGGCCTGCACAATTGATGGCACAATTTTGCGCTGCTGCGCCGGTTCCTACGGGTGGCGTTGGTAAGACGCGCAACACGATTTTATCCAGTTTGGCATTGGGCTCCCGATGCACAAAATCGATCGTAGTGAGCCCCGCTGCCAGATCAAAGCTCACGAGATCAACTTCATCTCCGTTGGTCCAATTACCAGCTTGCTCCCAGACCCAGTCCTGCTCCGAATAGGGAAAGTTAATTTTATTCCATCTTAACCACTCCCCTTCGTTGACCCGCACCCAGAAGGAGTCATCTCCATCTTCGAGGGCCAGTACGCGAGCGAGAATTACGTAGGTATCCGAATTAATCACCTCCAAGTTGAAGCGAATCAGGTGTTCAGCTCCGCTGGGGGGATTGTCGAGGAAGGCGGCGCTTTCAAAACTCTGTAGCCCTACTCCCCCAGAAGCATTTAGGTCAGAAAATTCGCCCCATTGCTCACCGTAGTCGGCGCATTCCGCTTCTAGCCAGTATTCTTCAGGGGCAGGCGGAGCTTGTCCGGCACAGATACAGTTGGCATCAAAAACATCGTTGGTCGTTTCAGGGTTACCATCGTCACAGCTGGTTCCTGCTAAGTTACCGTTGCAGTCATCGCAGCCATCGGGGATACCGTCGTTGTCTTCGTCCAGATTGTCGTTCTGGCCCGGGCATTGATCGTCCTCGTCACAAACGCCATCTTCGTCAGCATCAGCTATTGTACCACTGCAGTTGCAGTCTTCGTCAAAACTATCATTGACGGTACAGTCGTCGCCATCATCGCAGGCCGTGCCGGCAGTACAATTGCCCAGCGTAATCAGGGCTGTCCAGTCGTTATTATCCGGAGCGACAAGCGTATTGTTGTCAAAGCTGCTCAATGCGCCGAGTTCTCCATTGCGGGGGTTGTACCAACGCAGCTGCCACTCTCCGGCAGGCAGGTCAATCGTCGTACTTCCTCCATCAGGGCGATAGACGGCGTAGGCTACTCCAGGATTCGTCAATACATAATCATTATTGTCGGGGGTCAAGCTATTGGCATTGACCACATTGGGCAAATAGGGCTGAAAGTGAAGTTGAAAAAAGTCTAGTGCGAAAGCTGCATCCGTATATTTTTGATCACGGCTGCGATGGTCTTCACAAAGCAAATCGCCACAGCCAGATTGATAGCCGTAGTAAAACTCCGTACCAGCTCCTCCGGCCATAAAATTGCCCCAGACGACCCGGTGCCGGGTAAGTTTTCGATCATCGGGATCACTATCAACACCGATACTGGCGTTCCCGGGCTCATCCACAGCAATAACCCATTTTTGATCGGCGGCAGCCGAAGCTTCTACCCAGTCGGCCGTCTCAGGGTGAGTCTGCTGCTGGTTACCATTACCGGTCTGTAGTGAGGCACCAGTGTAAGCAGAATTATCTCCTAGAAGCGGCGTATATACCTGGTCTTTTTGCCCGGGATAAGTATGGATGACTCTTAGGTGGTTGTAAGGGTCGGTCTCCGCGAAATAGTCGGCCATGTCACGGCGCTGCTGGGTGGTTTGGGTATTTTCTTCCCCCATATTCCAGTTTAAAGCCAGGTGATGGCCGAAGCGGGCAATGAGTTCGCGATAGTAGAGTTTGCGCTCCAGATCGACATCTCCCCCATCCATCAGTTGGTCATTTTCTGTTTCCTGCGTCTTGAAATGCAGGAACATGCCACGCAGATCCGCATAGGCGAAAATACGTTCCCACTGGGCCATGCGGGAAACATCAAAGCGCAGATGTTCGATTTCCTGTTCCCAGCTTTGGCCATTACCGTTGTAATCTTCCGGACTACCGATCAGGAGATGCGGGAAGACATTCCTGTCGTCGCCTTCTACATTAAAAGTCAGGAAACTAAATGCGTTGACTTCTTTATTGGCCAGGTAATTGATCACTCCTAGCAGCTCCGTCCCCTTGCCATCCTGCCAGGTATATACACTGGCGGATCCCGCGTCATAATCCTGTTGATGTGGCTGCCAGGACTTACGGCGGTTTCCGGCATTGGGCACCGCGTCAAAGTCTTCGTAGGCTAAGGTATTTTCTGGAGCGTCTGCTCCTGCTTTGACAAACCATTCGCCCGTACCAGCGTACTGCAGGTAGTGTTCTCCGACGTACTCCAAACGCCCACGGCCGCGGTTATCCCTGCCCGTTTTATTAGTTGGCAAAATTTCGATGGTGCCGCTTTGGCCATCCATAAAACCTGCGGAAGTCCCACCGCCATCAATGGCTACATTACTGCCAGTTTTGAAGGAGACACTATAATTCCAAGTCCCTACCTCATCAGGAGCGAAATAAACCCGCCACTGGTCACCGCTCGTAGCGCTGGTTTCCGCAGCATTGCCGTCCGCGGCAAAAAAACCAGGAACGATGTAAGTTTTATCGCCTTTGGTAAAGGTGACTTCCAAATTGTAATCCGTGAAAGGATTGGGGGTTGCGGTTTCACTGCTTGACGGCCCTTCGAAAGTAAGGGCAACTCGGTGCCACTGCCTTAACTCTCCCGAAATAGTCAATTCGCCATCAGTTGGGGGTGTAAGAGTAGGAGATTCCGGATTATTAAGATTACGGGCATCTCCTTGACTTACACTGGAATGGTAGAGGATCAGTCGGTCAATCGCATGAAAAGTAGAACGTGCGTTGACCTCAATGTCGTAAATCCCCGGCTGATCGAAATCGGCGTAAATCTGGTGAGCGTCATTATCACTGGTTCGTGCAGCCCATTGGAAGCTATTCACACCTCCGCCGTAGATCTTGAAAAATCCGTTCGTGCTACTACCGTTAGGGCAACCATAGTCCGGGCTGTTGTTACACTGTGGTTTAGGCTGTAGTTGCGAGTTATTCTTCAGAGCATAGAAATTGCTTCCATTAATCTTTAGCCAGGAATCATTATGCTCCGTACTATTGGTGCCAAAACCTACGGCTACCCGCCATTCAAAACGGTAGGTACCTGGTGTATTAATCTGTACACGGTAGAGTAAGGGGCCATTGCCCGTTTGGTTGAGAAATTGGCCATCGGTCCAGTGGATATAGCCACTTCCGCTGGCCCCACCGATGGTATTGGTAATTTCCCAGCCGTTGAGTTCCGCCGCGTTTTCCATTTCAATCACCAGCAAGCCATCGGTTTCCTGATAAGTAGTTTGAGCGATAAGCGTGGAGGAAGCTAAAAGCAAATGAAAGAAAGCTATAAAAAGGGAAAATCGAGTATAGATAGTCATACTATGGGTCGTTTTTGGGAAAAGAGTTACGCCAGTTGCTACTTCTCTAGCAGCTATAGAATGCGGTAGTCGAAACAGCATAAAATAGCAATACAAGGAAGCCCACTGAGGTAGCTCTCAGTAGAAAAAATATGGAAAGTCTTATGAAGGAGTTTAGCGCTGGAGTGATATGGCGCTCATGGGAAAAGGAAGACTAGCATAAAATAATAATACAAGGGTAGCAGAAGCCTTCAATTCTAAGACGAATACTAACCTAATTTATTTTAGGTATGCCCAATTATCTGGGTGAATAAAATAAAATGGCTCCAATTTTCCGCTCCTACCTACACCTGCAAGAAATCGTGTTTGAAGGCATTACTTAATTCTTCCAGCAAAAAATCGGCCTGGAATCGACCAAACACCAGTGGCGGCTTGATCTTGATTACGTTGTGGTCCGGCCCATCGGTACTCATCAAAATACCTCTCCGGCGCATCCAATTGGCCAGATAATGGGCTGCTTCTGGATGGGGTACTTTTTCTTCGGGTCTCCTTACCAGTTCAAAACCCAGAAAGAGGCCATGCCCCCGTACATCACCAATTATGGGATACTGCTGCTGTAAACTACGCAGGCCCTTCAGCAGATAATTGCCCGTCTCCAGAGCATTTTGCTGCAAGCCCTCTTCTTCGATTACCTGCAAAACAGCCTGGCCAACGCGACAACTCACTGGGTTACCACCGAAGGTGTTGAAGTATTCCATGCCATTGGCAAAACCTTCTGCTATTGCCGGTGTGCAGACTACTGCGGCCAGTGGATGCCCATTACCGATAGGCTTGCCGAGTACTACAATGTCCGGTACTACTCCCTGTAGCTCAAAAGCCCAGAAATGATCTCCTACTCGACCAAAGCCCGTTTGTACCTCATCCGCCACACATAGTCCACCCGACGCCCGGACCGCTGAATACACCCGCGACAGATAGCCCTGCGGAAGTACAATTTGCCCACCACAAGACAGGATGCTTTCCCCAATGAAACCTGCCACTGGACGGCCTTCTTCCTCCAAGTGAGCAATCAATTGCGGAGCGTAAGCGGCATATGCTTCCGCAGCCGTAAGGAGATCACGATGCCGCCCCCGAAAAGTATCTGGCAGCGGCAAAAGGTGCGTACTAGCAGGTGCTCCTGCCCCACCCTTTCCGTCAAACTTATAGCTACTCACGTCAAGCACGGCCTGGGTATTTCCGTGGTAGCCCACCTCCATCGCTAGCACATCCTGCCGATTGGTACAGGTACGCAGCATACGTAGGGCCAGCTCATTGGCTTCGCTACCAGAATTGGTAAAATGTACGACCGACAGTTCAGGAGGAAAAGTAGCTAGTAAAGCTTCAGCATACTCGAGGATGGCCGGATGCAGATAACGGGTATTCGTGTTAAGTACCGCCATTTGAGCTTGCCCCGCAGCTACTACCCAAGGGTGCTCATGGCCGACGTGAGCTACATTATTGACAGTATCCAGATAGCGCCTTCCGCTTTGATCCAGCAGGTAAGTGCCCCAACCTCGGACCATAGTCAAGGGTTGGTCGTAGCTCAGACTTAGGCTTCGGCCCAACAGCTTCTTTCGGCTATTACTGAGCAGGCTACTGTCCGCCAAAGAAGCTGAAACAGGCGATAGCTCAGGAAAGAGAAAATATGGATCTGGACAAATACTGGCCCAAATGTCCCGTTCTTCAGGAAAGGCCACTCCAGGAAAATCGTTTTTGTACTCCAGTAAATCGAGCATCAGCTGAAAATGCAGATGAGGCGGCCAGCCCCCATTTTCTTTACTATTCCCAAACTGCGCGATTGCTGCTCCGGCGGCGACTTCTTGCCCAAGCTGTAAATCCTTTAGGCAATCTTTATTGAGGTGTCCGTAGAGGCTATAAAAAACCGGGCCATTCGCCGGCTCATGCTCTAGAATAATGGTGGGGCCGTAGTCCCGATCCTGGTCGTTATCGTGCAAAGTGTGGATGGTTCCCGGATAGACGGCGCGCACGGGCGTACCTGCCTTTTTCCAGATGTCCAGCCCCAGATGCATCGTTCGCCAGCGTACTCCTTGCAAGCCCATTTGCTGGTAGGCATCAGTAGTATAAAAGGGTCTGATCTCTAAATAGCCGCCGTAACCAGCAGTAGCCCCCTCATCCTCCAGATAGCGACGCAATTGGCGCTCAAAAGCCGGTAAGTCGACGTAGTCTTGATAGGTACCTAGACGAGTAGAAGCCAGGCCTAAATCCAGGGGAATCACTTGATCTTCACGCAGCTCTACTGGACTGCAAAACTCATCCGAGGCCTCAGTCACCCAAGCCTTAAAATTAACTACTTTAGGGCAGGCCTCCCAGCCACAAGCAGTGCGCCAGTGGTAATGGCACAATGCTGGGCCCGCAGCTTTTAACTGTGCTAAAAGCCGCCAGGCAGGGGCTTCGTGCACGCTCAGATAAGCGTTATCTGGTGCGAGGCACCTGCCTTTTGCGGCTGAAGTCACGGTCTTTAATAAGCGAGCGGCAATCAGTCCGGGTAAAACGGCTAGTTCGGCTTCTACCAGTGGAAACTCCTGATGGTAGGCCCCGACCACCAAAGCGATGGCCCCCAGCGGATCATCTTGATCCATCCCGGCATAAGCAGCGGCGATGGCCAGCTCACAAACGGTGGGGCCATAGACTGCATCACCCAGGTCAATCAGGCCAGTTATTTTCGGGCTAATTGGAGTCTGGTCGATCAACAAATTGTCTTCGTGGGCATCATTGTAATTGATGGACTTCCGCAGGTCTTTCCGTTGCTCACGGACTGTTTGCTCAAAATAAGACCACCAGTAATCGGCCAAGTCATAACGCTCTGGGTCCAGATACTGCCGGTCTTCTCGACTGCTACTGCCATGGGCAGGATCCCAGGCTTGTTCGTAATGAGCTGCCGGATGATCGAAGCCCTGGAGTACTCGGCTTAATTGGCCACAAAGCGCACCCCATTGCTGGAGGAGGTCTACCGTGCGCGGGTGGACGGTACGGAGGCAGCGGCCGGGTACCCAGCGCAGTAGGCGGCAGTATACTCGACCGACCGATTGCTCGATCAATGGAACCAACTCACCATTTAGCGCCGGGACCACCTCTGGCAAATCCAGCGTTAAGTCGGATTCCCGCAACCAATCTAGCATAGCGTGCTGAAATTCAAGACGCGCCAGATCGGTCCCAGCATCCGTTATCTTAAAAATGTAATCCTGTGCGTGCTGATCGCTAAGGCGATAATTCAAATCTACTTCGCCGGGTAGCAGCTTCGCCGCTACTTCCAATCCGTAGTGTGTACGGACAAGTGAAACGACCGCCTCCAGACTGCTGCTCATTTTAGATCGGAATTGAGCTCGGAAGATACAATGGATGCCGGTTCGACGGCAGAAAACGACAGCTTAGCTTAATAATCCAGAGTACGAATTTTTCCATTCCAGCCAATGGAATACTGGATAAAGCCTTCATCCTGAGTAACGGAGTACTCGTAAATCCGCAGCGTAAGGATATTGCGCACAAAAGCCTCCTCTGGACTATAAACGATCACTTCTGCCTCCGCTTGATCGAATAAGGTTGCACAGTCCTGATCTGCGCAGTAGTAAGTAGCGTCGATGGCCAAGACGCCTGCTCCCCCCATCAGCTTTTCTACCTCTGGTTGGTTAAGTAGCTTACCCAATAACTGCTTTTCCACGGACACCAACTCGACGGCATCTGCCTGGCAGGAAGTCAAAAGGAGGAGCAACAACAAAAGAGGGAAAAAGCGCATGGGTTACTGTTGGGGTGTTAGCCAAAATTAGGCGCTTTTGGGTTAATAATCAATGACTTTCAAACCACTATTAAAATGGCTGTAATGGAGATAGGCATTTTTAGGGTCAGTGGAAAAATCATGAATAACAGTGGCTGTAATCATCCTTTGAAAAAGATCTTCTCTGGTGCCCAGATAATAATTGATACCTATTTCCTCTAAGAGCGGCTCACAATTATTGGTTACGCAATAGGCTGTCTTTGCAATACCCAATATCCCCTCTTCTGCTAACGTAGCCTTGATATCTGGCTGCTCGACAAAGCGCTGTAGTAAACTTTGACGGACAATCGATTCATCCGTTTCACTAGGTAAACAACCAACCGTAGAATACAGCACTACAACACAAAACAGGCGATACATTGGTGGATATTTTAATTTACAGCTAGACCATTAAAATACGCCTTTTGGCACAAATAGAAATGAGAGTTATCCCTGATTTTAGGGAGTATGGAGAATCCAACTTACTGTATATACCGGTCTCAAAGTGGTTGTTAGTGGCAAAGCGCTGCTGCGCAGCCTTTTTTAGGGCGCAGATGACACCGATGTTCATGGATTGTCCCAGATATTGGCCAAGGCCAACTTTGGGGCTTTGATCAGGAGGCCTATCAGTTTGTTGTACAGGCTTTTTCCAAGGAAAAGTTAGTCGCATTGGATGTACAGCGGATCTATCCAAAACTGAAGTTTTGCGCGCTGATCCCAGTAACTGAAAAGTAGGCAGCAACTTATTCTGGAAACGGATCCGACCAACGCTCATCGACGTATAAATTACTCCCCGTCAGAGTAGCAAGAAAGGCTAGCAAAGCGGAGCGTTCATCATCGGTCATGTTGAGCCGCTGTAGGTTGCCGCCGGGCCGTAAGCGATTATCCAGTCGTGGATTAAGGGAACTTTCCGGCATGTTGTTGTAATGGCTAATTACATCATTTAGCGTTGACAGGATCCCCGTATGCATAAAGGGGCCATTAGTTTCTCCCGAAGGGTTGAGCACATCACGTAAGCTAGGAGAACGAGTAATGGTAATGTCGGTAGCACCACCTCCAATAACGCCAATGATGCCATTGTTCCCAGAATTGGGTTGAATATCGAATTCTGGTCCCGAATGGCAGGCCTGACATCCCAGGCCTCCACCAGTACGCTGCCCTTGGTTGTTAAATTGTGGCGGAGCCCGGAATAATTGTTTGCCCAAATTTTCCTCCTGACTAAAGTTGGGGAAAGGTGCATTATCGTTATTAACCATTGCTCGGCCTTCATCGTAGCGAGAATCAAAAGACTGAATCGAACGTATGAACTGTGCCAAGGCACGTTGCATCCGATCTTCGTTAATTTCAGGGTCACCGAAGACAAATTCAAATAGCTCTGGGTAGTAGGCCAGGTCGTTTAGCTTAGTGATCAATTCCGTGAAATCGGGATCGCCATCTGCACCACTGAATCCCATTTCAATATGGTCCTGAATGGGCATCGTAGTCTGCTGCTCTAGTGTTGCGGCCCGTTCATCCCAGAAGAAGCTAATTTCATTACCAAAGCGGGCATTGACCAATCGCATAGAATGACGGCCGGTCAGACCGGCCACACCGGTGGAGGCTAGATCTGCGTCCCCAAAGGCGAGGCTCTGCTGATGGCAGCTGGAGCAAGAAATGGTATTGTCTACCGATAGGTTTTTGTCGTAAAAGAGTACGCGCCCCAGCGTCGCGCCTGCATCAGAGATGCCATTGGGTCCTGTGTTGTCTTTATTGATGTAGTCGGGGATCTCTTGATTTTGGTAGTTCAGCAAATTATCCAAATCAAGGTTCCCACCGAAGGTGGCTTCAACGGCAGAAGGCGTTGGAAACTCAATGTCAATTACGATGGGATCATCATTGAGCTGGCAAGAGGTGGTTAAGCATAAGGCAAGGGAAATAGACGTGAAAGCTGCAAGGGGGTAGCTGCGCATACGTAAGGATTTGTTGAATGGTCTTAAGGCCTTAGACGTTGTCTAGGCTTGGGGGTTTAACGTCATGTTCGACTTTTGGGTATTTAAAGTTCTCCGTAAATCCCAAGCACTTACTTAAATTCCAACTCTAGTCGAGTTCTCCCTTGCCCGTACCGGAAAGCAAATACATCCTTCTGCCCATTCAAAATCACCTCATTGGGTTGAAAACGCAGGGTAATTTGCTTACGACCATTACGATTCGCCAGTTGAATTTCTTGCCGCAAATCCAAGGACTTAGTATTGTCGAAGTTGGCTAAGTTGAGTGTTGCGATCGGTCGGGCAGTTGCATCGTAATCCGTCTCCTCCAAGTTCTCCCCAACATCCATAATCTTGATAAAGACTTTATCTAGTTCCCGGTAAAGGCCTCCACCATGGTCCATGAAAAACTGAGCAGTAACGATTTCAGCACTTGGTGGAAGGTCTTCTAAAGAGAAAGTCAAAAAGCCCCGGATTTCTTTACCATCCGCCGTATCACCAAATTGGGGCGGGCTGGCGGCGCGACCTCCCGTACTAACTAAATGCCCCGATTTCCCGCGCGGCTGGCCAATGGCCTGGGTATTGGGAAGAATAGTCAACTTAAAAAGCTCTCCATCCTCAATAATTGGATCCTCCTCTTCCTGATTCTCTTCACTCGTCTCATTATTGATATCAGTCCCAATCTCAGAACCTGAACCATAGGTCATAGGGTCTTCTACACTGGGGTCTTCACCTCTAGGATTAACCACTGGATCTGGCTCCGCTTTCGGCCACAAGATAAATGCTAGTAGTGCCACTACTGCTAGCCCGGTAACGGCCCAGGGCCAAGGGAATGGCTTACCCCCATCTCCAGTGTTTTGTGCAACTCCCCCGGCTGGGGGTGCTATGCGAAATCCAGGCTTGCCTAAGTCCCGCGTCCGATTATTCAAATCGATTAGCGACTTTCTAATCCGGTTGCGTTCCTGATCGGCATTATCCGTGCTGAGTAATCCTTGACTTTCCTCCTGCTTCAGCTCATTAAGTCGGCTCAGTAAAATAATCGCTTCGTTACGGGCATGGTCAATTTCCTGCTGGCCATTTGCGGCGGCAGCATCAAGGGTACTGAGCAATTCTTCAGCAGCTTTTGACAGGCGCCCTTTAATAATCAGGTCCCGTATTTTGGTGGCTTTAGACATGGAAGACAAATAATGGGTTCAGGCGAAGATAAAGCCTTAGGAGATAATTAGCTTTTCGAACTATGGCTGCAAATAGCCTTTTGACCAATTGTCTCCCGTTCGGCTAAAAAGTAAGCGTTCGTGCAACCGGGTCACCTTAAAATCTAAAAATTCGATGCGCAGCGGTCGAATACGCAGACCACCCCAGTTGGCCGGCCGTTCGATTGACTCCCCCTCCAGCCTAGTAGTCATTTGCTTAAATTGCTCTTCCAGAAGACAGGTATCTTGCAGAGGCTGCCCTTGGGTAAAAGTTTGACTCACGACCTTTGCTGGTCGCAGCCGTTTAAAAAAATAGCGGTCGGCTTCCTGATCACTTATCCGTACCGCATCCCCTTGTAGGCGTACTTGACGCTCCGTGGCCGTCCACCAGAAAGTAAGTGCCACTTTAGGGTGAGCTGCCACCTCTTGACCTTTGCGACCTCCCAGCGGACCAGTAATCACAAAATCACCTTCAACAATCTCCTTTAAGGCGAGAAAACGAGCGTTTGGGTAGCCATCCAAGCCTAAGGTAGACAAGCAACAAGCAGCGGGAATACGAACTGGTGTCTGCTCCTTTTCCTCAGCGTACCATTGGTTAAAAAGTGCGATAGGATCCATAGTTGGGTAGTAATATAGTCGATAGTAAGGTAGCGACGTCCTAGGAGGTCTCGGAGCGGAGCGCAGGCTCTCCGAGGTCTGGTGCGGAGTCGGGTAGTTGAGTAGGATTGCTATTTTTCCAATAGTTGGAGTAGGTCTGCTACTGCATGACCATCTTTCATTGCCTTGGCTACTTCTTGGGCTTTAGCTTTATAATTTGGATTGCCCATTACCTCTAACAGTAAAGAAGTCAAACGATCAGCTGTTAAATGTTTGATCTTGACGCCTTTTGGCCCGAGGCCCAAATCAGCAATGCGTCGATTCCAGAAGAACTGGTCTACGATGTGCGGAATAATCAGATTAGCACAAGCGTGCTTTACCGCAGTATGGGTAGTTCCAGATCCGCCGTGATGCATCACCGCCTGCATTTGAGGAAATATCCATTCGTAAGGGATATTATTGACAAATAATACATGCTTTGGCGCAGCGGCCAATTCTACTAATCCGCCGGAAGACACATTCAAAATAGCGGGGATTTGGTGCTGTTCCAAAACCTTGATGATCTCCCTGGTAGTCCCCTCTGGATCTGCATTGATCATACTTCCGAAAGTGATGAACAGTTTAGGCTGCGCTGCGTAGCGGTCCAAAAAGGCCAGTAAGTCCGATCTAGGCGTCCAATTACGTGTTTTTTGCCGTTCATAGTAGCCCAAGACCCAGGCGCTGCCTGGCCAATAAGCAGGACGGGCAAACAGCTGAGGAGCGACTAGGTACAGGCACTGCTCCTGCTCTCGCATATGACGGCTTACCGTTTTACGGCTAAAGCGCAACCCAGGAAAATCTGAGCGATAGGCCTTACTCCATTTAGCAGCGGCTAGGGCCGTAAAGTAGTTGATCAGTCGATAGGTCCAGAGGTTTACTCGTTCGCTATAGCGACCACTAAAGGCGATATGGGGATATTCCCGAACCGGGTGTAACCAATTGGGAATTGGACTGACCACAAAGGCCCGCTCAGGATGTGCCATTCCCCAATGACGGCCGTACAGGCATTTGGGATGGTACAAAATCCGATCCGGAGAATAGGCTTGCACATAGTCTCGTTGTTGTTGGAGTAGATTGCGCTGAATACCCAGCGAAGAACGCCCCACCTTCCACAGCAAGCGAAGCCGCTTCAACCAGTTGCCACGCTGCCCCATAAAGGCCCGGCCAGTTTCGCCTTCGATCAATTCCAGAAAACGGCGATCCAAAGGTCTAAATCCCAATGGAGTGTTCGCTACCAATTCGCCAAACTGCTCTGGCATGGCACAGACCACTTCATGGCCGCGGGCAGCTAGTAACTCGCCCACGGCCAAGAAGGGTTCCATATCTCCCCGTGTTCCGATGGATAAGAGGAGGTATTTCATTTTACTCTGGTCTTCTGGAACGTACCGGCCCCGGTGGTTCCGGTTTCATTTCAAAGCGTTCTATCGCCAGCAAGCGTAGGGCTTCTTCAACGGCAGCCTCTAGTTGAGGGTCTCTTCCTTGCATCACTATTTTAGGTTCTTGAATGACTTCAATGTCCGGGGCAATGCCTTCTCCTTCCACGGCCCATTCACCATCTACATCATAAAAACCGCCACGGGGCGCTACAAAACGACCACCATCGATGAAACGAGGCGTATCCCAGGTGCCAACTAGTCCGCCCCAGGTCCGGGTGCCCACCAGTGGACCAATCTCCGCCGCACGGAACATATAGGGCAACAAATCTCCGCCAGAACCAGCGCGTTCATTGATAATCATCACCTTTGGGCCCCAGATACCAGCAATGGGGGTTGTCCAGGGTCGTCGATCACCTGCTGCACTGTTGAAGTAGCCGAATAATTGACGATTCATAATATCAATCATATAATCTGCAGCTGACCCACCGCCATTATTTCGTTCGTCAATGACGACGCCCTTTCGATCCTGCTGGGCAAAATAGTAGCGATTAAAGGAGGTAAAACCACCACCGCCCGTATTGGGTACATAAACGTAGGCCAGCTCGCCATTGGATAGCTCATCAACCCGGCGACGATTGCCTTCAATCCAGTCAAAAGTTCGCAAACCACTCTCGCTGGCGATTGGGACTACCGTAATTAGCCTGCTGTTACTACCATCAGCATTCGCACTTAAACGCAAGCGCGTCTGGCGGCCAACCGTCTCTGCAAACAAAGCGTAAATATTATCCGCAGCGGTCAGCTCTCGGCCATTAACTGCCAGAAGGTAATCTCCTGCTTCCGCTCCAATCCCGGGAATGGCTAGTGGCCCCTGCAAATTGGGGTTCCAACTCTCACCCGTATAAATTTTAGTCAAGCGGTAGCGACCGTTTTCTACCGTCCAATCTGCTCCCAACAAGCCCGTAGCGACCCGGTCTAGATCCGGCATGTCTCCTCCGCTCACGTAGGAGTGACCCACCGCAACTTCACCGCTGAGGATATCCAGCAGATAGTTGAGATCTGTACGGTGTTTTACGTCTTCCAGCCAAGGGCTGTACCACTCCCAGATATCATCCCAGGGAGCACCGTGGATATTTTCGACGTAGAGGAAATCCCGCATGTAACGCCAGGCCTCCCGGAAAATTTGCGCGTATTCTGCGCTGGGGTCCAGCTGAATGCGCAGGCCACTTTCCAGACGATGATCATTGGGTTTAGCCGGGCTACTAGTACCTACAATCGACCAACCGCTACCAGTGCGCACCAACATTTGCTTACGGTCAGCACTACTGATTGCCTGTCGGGCACCGCTGAGAAACTCCTTGGATTCCTGCTCGTCCAGATCGTACTTATGGATCGTAACCCCAGGGCTGCCCGAAACAGCTTCCAGATAAAACAGCTGGTGCTTAGGCGCCGCGACTAGTGCCTGATAGTTTCCAGCTGGAATGTCAATCGGAAGAATGCGCTGTTGCAGACCCTCCAGATGAATAAGGGTCGTATCCGAATCCGTTTTCTCTTCGTCCTCTTCTTCGTCTGCGGACTCGTCTCCGGCTTCGGGCAGGAAAGGGGAAGCACCATCTTCTTGCAGGATGATCATGTAGAGATTACGCCTGACGTCGGGATCGTAACTACTCATATCCAGCCAACCAGAATTCAGACCATAATTGGTACTGGCCAAAAAGTATAGATACTTACCGCTAGCATCCCATACGGGAGAGATCGCATCCGCCATCCCGTCCGTCAGTTGGATACGTTGATCGGTATTTACGTTGTAGGCAAAAATGGCCTTGAAGTGACTGTCTAATTGTTTAGCGTAGGTGATCCACTGCCCATCTGGTGACCACACGGGGTTCATGCTGCGGTTGGGGTGAGCATAGCGATCGGTATCCACCATTCTTGCGCCACTTTCTCCCGTTATATCGACGATCCAGATGTTGTAATCGGTATCAGTAAAAGACAAGAAACGGCCATCACTGGACCAGTCGGGTCGAAAATAGAAAGTTGAATTAGGTAAGTTGTACTTCCGCTGGTTTTCCCCTAGCTGGTCACTCACTACAATCTGATATTCGCCACTTTCGTCCGAGAACCAGGCAATGCGGTCTCCCTCCGGCGACCAGGCCGGGTAGCGATCCGCCACTCCAGGGCTATTGGTCAGGTTGCGCCAGTCCCCTTCGCCATCAGCTTTGGGCACTGAAAATATTTCTCCCCGGTACTCAAAAAGCGCTCTTTTCCCACTCGGGCTGATCGCTGGATCACCCAATTGCTGGGCCGATACATCTTCCCAGCGATTACGCGCAAAATTCATATCGCCCCGCACCTCAATAGTAAGCTGCTTAGTATCCCCCGTTGCCGGGTCTAGCAAATGCAGGTAACCACCTTGTTCGTAAACGACCCCATCTGGGCCTGGATCCAGGCTTTTGATATCAAAGTCCTTGTGGAAGGTAAGCTGCCTAATTTCCTGATTACGAGGGTTAAAGGCCCAGATATTGGCCAGGTAATCTCGCTCGCTAATAAATAGCACTTCATTACCGTACCAAACTGGCTGCATATGCCTTTCCTGAGTAGGCTGTGGCGTACGTATCAATTCATTGGTTCTCAAATCCTGAATCCAGATGGGCATAGCTTGACCGCCCCGGTAGTTACGCCATTCGGGGTCCCAGCCGGTGATGGGTGTATAGGCCAGATAGCGGCCATCGGGAGACATTTCACCGTAAGCAGCCCGGGGAGGGGGTAAGACCTGCGGAAGTCCACCTTCTAAACTTACCGCATACAGACGATTGGTCACGGTAGGATGTGACTTTCGCCCCGAACGAAACATAACATCACCAGCTGCGGTCCAGCCTTGCACCCAGTCACCACTGGGATGATAAGTCAATCGCTGTGGATCGCCACCACTAGTGGGGACTACGTAGACGTCGAAATTACCTTCGTAATAAGCCGAGAAGGCAATCATGCTACCGTCGGCGGAGAAATGAGGGTTAGCTTCGGGCCCTTCGTGAGTAGTCAGTCGGCGAGCTTGCTGACCGTCTCGCTCCACGATCCATAAATCATTAGCGTAGACAAAACAGATGTGATCTGCTGAAATAGTAGGCTGACGCAGTAATTGGGTTCCCTGTGCGCTCAAAGAAAGCAGCAAGAAGGAAGTATAAATTAAGAGGTAGATTCTTTGCATGGTAATTGGGTAAAAAGGCACGATAACTTCGTGCTGATTAGGGAAAATTAGATCCAGATCACTAAATCAAGGCTAGTGACCGCCTTGATTTAGCGATCTGGATATTCAAATAAATACCAAGGCCCATCACTAAAGCGGACAATTTTCAGGACAAAGTCCGTCTCTTGATCTCCTTGACTATACCAAAGATGGTAGGCCGCTGGTTCAACATCGGACCGCTGGACAAAGTCTTTTGGCGCGAACTCCAGATAGGTAGAGTCAGGCTTCAACTCCCACCAAGGTATTTCAAAGTTAACGAAGCGACGCAGCATCCGCCCTTTGTCCTCGGACATAGCCTCCCAAAGCTCATCAACTCGTTCAGGAGTAGCTTCACCTGCCATTCTGGGCAAGGCTTGCATCAGTTTCTGTACTTGCCCTTTATCGATAAAGGCATCCCAAAGGGCAGCTTCGTCTGCTGCTGCAACGATAGCCGTGAGACGATCTAAAAAGTCTTGGGGGGATTCTGCTGAACCACAGGCTGAGGTAAGTGCTAAAAATCCTGCAAGGCTAAAGAAAAAAAGACGATTCATTCTGTAGGGGCTTAGCTTTTAATTGGCCCAATATAGGGTGTAAACCATTGCTGGGCTACGATATAATGCAAGCAGGGTGGAAAGGGACAAAAATTTGATAAAGGCTTTCAACACCAATGAATAAAATCTTAACAAGCCTTCCTCTTACATCTTACTTCTAGCATCTAAGCCCTACCTTTGCCCCGCCTTAGGCAACCTTGTTTAGCCTGGGGTGTTTTTGATCCAGAAATCTGAACCAAAACATGACGTACGATCTGATCGTAGTGGGCAGCGGCCCCGGCGGCTACGTGGCTGCTATCCGCGCTTCTCAACTGGGCCTGAAAACGGCAATTGTAGAACGGGAAAACCTGGGCGGTATCTGCCTGAATTGGGGTTGTATTCCTACTAAAGCACTGCTAAAGAGTGCCAATGTGTTCGAATATATCCAGCATGCAGAAAGCTATGGTATTAAAGTAGACAAAGCCAGCGCAGACTTCCCTGCCATGATCGGCCGTAGTCGCGAAGTAGCCAACGGCATGAGCAAAGGTGTCAACTTCCTGATGCGCAAGAATAAGATCGACGTCCTCATGGGTACCGGCAAGCTACTACGTGGCAAAAAGGTCGAAGTAACGGATGCCGAAGGCAAAGCCACTACCTACGATGCCAATAACATCATTGTAGCTACGGGTGGTCGGGCTAAGCAGTTGCCCAATTTGCCCATCGATGGAAAGAAAATCATCGGCTACCGTCAAGCTATGACCCTTGATAAACAACCCAAGCGAATGGTGATCGTCGGGGCAGGAGCCATCGGCGTAGAATTTGCTTACTTCTACGCCAGTATCGGTACCGAAGTAACCATCGTTGAGTTTATGGAGCAAGGACTGGTTCCCCGCGAAGACAAGGACATTTCCAAAGAACTCACCAAGATCTACAAGAAGAAGGGCATTACCGTTTTGGCCAACACCAGCGTAGAAAGCGTAGATACCAAAACTAAGGTCCTCAAGGTGACTACTAAAAACCGCAAGAGCGGCAAAGAAGAAGTTATTAACTGCGACGTCGTACTATCTGCCGCAGGCGTAACGCCCAACACAGAAAATATCGGTCTAGAAGACCTGGGTATTAACACGGAGCGTGGCCTGATCCCCGTCAACGAATTTTACGCTACTTCTGCCCCTGGCGTCTATGCCATTGGCGACGTCGTCTCCGGTCCGGCTTTAGCTCACGTAGCATCGGCCGAAGGCATTGTTTGTGTAGAAAAAATTGCCGGCCACAATCCGGATCCCATTGATTATAACAACATCCCAGGTTGTACGTACTGTAGTCCGGAGATCGCAAGTGTCGGTTACACCGAGGCTGCTGCTAAAGAAGCGGGCTATGAAGTCAAAGTGGGCAAGTTCCCGTTCTCAGCAAGTGGCAAAGCCAGTGCTGCTGGCGCCAAGGAAGGCTTCGTAAAAGTGATCTACGATGCTAAATACGGCGAATGGTTAGGTGCGCACATGATCGGAGCTAACGTAACTGAGATGATTGCCGAAGTAGTAGCCAGCCGTAAATTGGAAACTACTGGCCATGAAATCCTCAAGGCCATCCACCCCCACCCGACTATGTCAGAGGCGGTGATGGAAGCCACCGCGGCAGCTTACGACGAGGTCATCCACCTCTAAAGTCGTGGTTCCACGGCATTCTATGCCGGGCCTCGTTCACCGACACTTGTGTCGGCCAGTTAAAGCCGAGTTGCTATTGAGGCAGCTCGGCTTTTTCTATATACTACGTTCAAAATCGAACTCTATCTGTTCGAAAACGAACACATTTAAATTAACAATTATATTTAATTGACTGATTGTCAAAATCAGTAATTTTTGGCACGCTTTTTACAGTAGTTGGATTGTAACCTACTCACTACTATGGATCGTCCAATTGAAAAGCAGAACATTCGGCGTCGACAGCTGAGAAAAGGCCTCAGGGCCTTACTCTACCTTAGTCTGGCCGCATTAGCGCTCTGGGCTTTTCGAAATTGGATTAAGCCGAAAGCGGAAGCCGATAAAATTCGTGTAGCACGAGTCGAAGTTGGCAATGTTAGTAATAGCATCACCGCCAATGGGCTGATCGTAGCTGCCTTTGAAGAGCAACTCAATGCTCCCATTGGTTCAGAGATCGAGCGCATTGTTCTTAATTCAGGTGCGGTTGTCGAAGCTGGCGACCTCATCCTGGAGCTAGACGAAGAGTTCGTTAGTTTACAACTGGAAGGCCTGCGCGATCAGCTGGCCGTCCGCCAAAACAGCATAGCCCTCCTTGAACTCGAATACGATCGAGACATCCAGGAGTTGGATTACGATACGGAGATACTCTCCCTACGCCTGGCCGCCGCCGAAGCCCAGCTCAACGATAGTCGTCGTTTGCTGGAGATCGGCGGCGCGACCCAGGAAGATGTTGAGGCCGCCGACCTGGCCGTTCAAATCACCCGTCTGGAGCGAGATAAGTTGCAGAATGAATTGGACTACCGCAGGTCCAGCCTCTCCGGTAGAAAACGGCAGTTGGAACTGGAAGTGGGTATCCAAGAAAAAGAAGTGCGCGAATTGGCCAGTCGTATGGATGATCTCGCCGTCACCGCCCCCCGACCAGGGGTTATCACCTGGATCAATGAATCCGTCGGGCAGCAAGTGGAAACCGGCAGCCCACTGGTCCGTATTGCCGACTTAAGCCGCTTCCGCCTGGAAGGCAGCTGCTCGGATCGCTACGCAGAACAAGTCAAACTGGGCTACGAAGTTGTCGTACGGATTGGTAATGATCGCTTAAGTGGACGAGTAGCCTCTATTCTACCTGAAGTGGAGAATAACACGCTCCGCTTTATCGTCGAACTGGACGAAGTCGACCACTCCGCCCTTCGCCCCAACTTACGTACGGAGCTACGGGTCATTTCCGGCCAACACGACGATGTTGTACGGGTTAAAAATGGTCCGGCCTTCCGTGGTGGAAATACCCAAGACATATTCGTTGTTGAAGGTAACCAGGCCGTTCGCCGCCGTATCCGTATGGGTTTGCGCAACTCTGATTTCATTGAAATCACCGAAGGTCTCCAGGCTGGCGAGCAAATCATCATTTCTGATCTTGAGCCCTACCGGGAGCTTGAGCGCTTCACCATTAGCGAATAAGTCATGCTCCAAAGAATCATCATCCGCTTTCTCCTTCTGCTTGGTAGTCTACCGCTTGTTCTTCAAGGGCAAAGTTTCGATTCACTCCGCCTGGATCAGCTGCAGACCCTAGCCCGCCAGCAAGCCATTGAGGTCCAACTCGCAGAACGCGATCGTCAATTTGCCCAAGCTGACTTCGAGCTCTATCAGGCCAGTCTGCGTCCTGGTCTAGACCTCACTGCCAACCTGCCCAATTACTCGCGCTCGGCCCAAGAGACTACCCAACCAGATGGCACGATCTCCTTTCAGTCCGTACGGATCAACAACTCCTTCGCTGGCCTGGAATTTAGTCAGCGCCTAGGTGCTACCGGCGGTTTCCTTTTTGCCACCACTAACCTACAGCGCTTTGATAATTTTGAGACCGACTTCAAACAGTACCGTGGTCTGCCCCTCCGAGTAGGCATTTTTCAACCCATTTTCGCTTTTAATCCCTGGCGCTGGGATAAGGAGATCCTGCCTTTGCGCCAGCAGGAGGCTGAACTGCAATACCACAGTCAGGCTGAAGCGGCAGCGGTGCAAGCCACCAATCTCTTCTTTAATCTATTGGTAGCCGAAGAAAACCGACGGCTAGCCGCCTTTAACAAAGCCGCTAATCAGCAGCTACTGGACATTGCCTTAGAGCGCTTCGAGCTAGGGAAGATCAGTCGTAACGACCTAGTACAGATTGAGCTGGAACTCGTTTCTGCTCAGCAAAATGAGCAGGAAGCAGAACTGGCGGTCCTCAATGCGTCAGCCAATATTTATCAGTTGTTAGGTCTACCTTTTAACAACCAGCCGATTCGTCCGCAGGACCCAAGGATTATTGAACTCCCTGCCTTTTCCTATGATCAATTGCAAGCCTTGGCGCAGCGCCTACGGCCCGAGTTAATCCAGGCACGTCGCCTGGAAATGGAAGCCGAACGCGACCTAGCCCAGGCGCGTCGTGATAATGGACCGCGCTTAGACCTATTGGCGTCTTTTGGCCTAGTACGTAGTGACGAAATGCTAGCAGAAGTATACCGCGATCCACAACAAGAGCACATCGTACAACTACAACTTAGTGTCCCCATTCTAGATGGAGGTACGCGCCGCACAGCTACCCGTCGGGCTCGAGCCCAACTGGACTATGCCCGGGAGCTGGGAGCTTATAATCAACAGCAACTACTTACCGACCTGCAAATGAGCCTCAATAGCTTGGAGCAGGCTGCCCGTTCACTGGAGCTGGCCGAAAATATTCGCCAGTTAGCCGAAGAGCGCTTCCGTATTTCTCAGGAAAGCTACCTTTTGGGAGCTATCCCGCTTACTGATCTCAGTTTGGCACAACGCGGCCGCGATCAGAGTAATCGGGCTTACGTGAGCGGCTTACGCAACTACTGGTTGACTTATAGCCAGCTGCGCTGGTTGACCGGATTCGATTTTCAACAACAAAAACCATTGTCTGAGTTATGATCAAGATCAACAACGTCAGTAAGGTCTACCAGACCGACACCATCGAGACCCTGGCGCTCGATAATATTAACCTGGAGGTTCCAGCCGGCCAGTTTCTCTCCATTATGGGGCCTAGCGGTTGTGGCAAGTCTACCCTACTCAATATCATGGGGTTAATCGATGCTCCCAGCTCAGGAGAAGTGTACCTGGCAGGCAACCAAATCACGGAATACAGCAGCAAGAAGATCGCCAAGTTTCGCAATGAGCACTTAGGGTTCATCTTCCAAAACTTCCACCTCATCAATGATCTGTCCGTCATTGACAATGTGGAGCTCCCCCTACTCTACCGTGGTACCAGTGCCCGGGAACGCAAACGTTTAGCAGCCGAAGCACTAGGTCGTGTCGGGCTGGAAAACCGGATGAAACACTTCCCCACCCAGCTTTCTGGCGGACAGAAGCAGCGGGTGGCCATTGCCCGAGCGGTCGTTGGCAAGCCCAATATCATATTAGCGGATGAGCCTACGGGTAATCTCGATAGTAATATGGGCGACGAAGTTATGGACATTCTCCTACGCCTCAACGAAGAGATGGGTACTACCATCGTCATGGTAACGCACGACGAGCGGATGGCCAAGAAGACCCACCGTTTGGTGCGCCTATTTGACGGCAGTCAGGTTAGTTCGGCTGCTGCTCAATCCGTCTGATTACTCTCAATAACCCCACCCCAAAGTAATCTCCAAGCTCACCTATTTTAAATTTTCAGCCATGCTTATCAACTACATCAAATTAGCGCTTAAGGTACTGGGACGAAATAAAATGTATTCGGCTATTACCCTCTTTGGTATCAGCTTCACGCTCATGGTGCTTATGGTCATCCTGGCCCTCTATGATACCGAAATGGGAGCCAACCTACCCATGTCGGAGGCCGACCGAATGGCTTTTGTCGATCGTATCGAAATGAAAAAGACCTATTTCGATACCACCTGGACCGTCGATTCTGCCCTTACCAACGGCGAAATGGTGTATGACACCTTGGATTTTTCTACCGAAGAAGCTGGCCATTCGATCAGTACCGGTCGTTTCAGCTTTAAAGCTATCGATGAGTACCTGGTTGGTATCGAGCCCATGGAAAGGCGCACAATTATGTTTGAGCGCAATTTTACCGTTTTCAATAACGGGGTAAAATACCAAATGAACGGACTCTTTGTCGATGAGGAATACTGGAATGTCTTTGATTTCATCTTTCTGGCAGGGGAGCCGCTACGACCGGAGCAGATAGCTAGTGCCGAGTCGGTCATGGTATTGAGTCGTAATATCGCCGAAGAATATTTCGGTAGTGTCGAGCAAGCCGTTGGTCAGACCATCCCGATGGGTGGCAGGACCTATGAGGTAATGGGAGTCGTAGAGCGCGCCCGCACTTCGACGGCCTACGTCAACGCCGATGTTTACCTGCCCATCACTACTGGTGAGCCAGCTCTATTAAGTGATCAAGGTAACATGGGGCCATTTCGGGCAGCATATTTAGCACCCTCCAATGCAAAGCTAGCGGCCATGAAAGAATCGCTGGACTACGCCGGTCGTCAAATACCCATACCTCCTGACACTCATTTTGAAAACGTCAGGGTATTTCCTTTTAGCCTGGAAGAGAAGTATGCTTTCGGCCTCTTCCATGAAGACGAAATTTCAGACAATGTTTTTTACATGCGCCTGGCCATGTTCCTCTGTCTTGGATTGTTTATCCTGATTCCGACCCTCAACCTGATCAACATCAACCTTACGCGAATGATGGAACGGGCGTCTGAAATCAGTGTGCGCAAATCCTACGGCGCTAGTCGTGGGCAGATACTTGGTCAATTCTTGTTTGAGAACATCATCATTACGCTGGTAGGCGGAGCTATTGGCCTGATTTTATCGCTCCTGGCCATCCAATTTATCAATTCCAGTGGAGCGCTGCCTAATATGGTCCTTGGGTTCAACGGTCGGGTATTTCTCTACAGTTTGATCCTCTGTCTAGCCCTCGGATTACTTTCTGGTTTGCTGCCGGCATGGCGTATTTCTAAGCAGCAAATCGCCGATGGTTTACACCAATAATTTCCACCTCCGTCCTTCCGCTAATCACCAATAAATCAGTAGCCATGTTTAAGCATATGCTCACCCTGATCTGGAATAAGAAAAAGAAGAACAGCCTGCTTTTTGTAGAAATATTTTTCTGCTTCCTGATCGTTTTCGCTATCTCCACCTTCGCCATCCGCAATTTTCGCGACTACCTCTCACCCTATGGGTATGAGACGGAAAACCTATGGCATACTAATCTATACCGGGCTCTTGAAGACATCGATTCTACCGCAATGATTCAGACGCGCGAAACCCTAAAGCGGGAACTGGAATCCATTGATGGCGTAGAGGCCGTCGCTTTTGGAGGGATGTCGGTTCCTTTTTCAGGTTCGATGTGGAGTAACGGCAGTGATGACATGGGCTTTGACCTATGGACCACTACCCTACGAGGTGATGCTGATTATAATGAAGTCTTCGACATTGAGCTCTCCGAAGGTCGTTGGTACACCCCTGAAGACACCCTTGGGAAGTACCACCCAATTGTCATTAGTCAGCAACTCGTGGATGAATACTGGCCCGGAGAATCCCGTCTTGATAGCATCTTCATTTTGAGCGAACAGGAATGGCGCATTACCGGGGTCATGAAGCATTTCCGCTATCGAGATGGATTTGAAGGAGAAATGCCTGTGGTCGTTTTTTACGGAGAAGAAGACCATCACGAAGACATGCATGAATTGTACATACGCGTTGCGAGCAGTGAAGCAGGAGCGCTGGAGGAAAGGGTGGTCAATCGTATTGGGCAAGTACTTAAAACAGAGGATATCGTTATTAACGACCTGGAGGAGAACCGCAAACGCATAGCGCTACAGACCTGGATCTTGATCGTCATTTTCCTCACGATTGGTGGGTTTCTAGTTTTCAATATTGCTCTCGGTTTATTCGGTGTTCTATTCTATACGATTAGCAAGCGTCGTCCTGAAATTGGAATACGCCGGGCTATGGGTGCAACTGGTGGGCAGATCAGCAAACAGCTCACCCTGGAGGTCTACCTAGTGGCGGTTGCCGCGATGCTCTTAGCTGCCGTCTTCGCGGTGCAGGTCCCACTACTAGGTTTGATGGGTGATGGGCTGGTACCAAAAGATGCTTATATGGGCATGTTGTCCGCCTTCGTTTTGATCAGCATCGTGGTGTTGATTTGTGCCTACGCCCCCAGTAGATCAGCAGCGCGCTTACACCCTGCGGAAGTCCTACACGAAAACTAAATTTCTATGAAAACAGGTGCCTCTAATCCGCAGATTAGGGGCGCTTTATCTATCTTGTCCTCCCATGCCCCAGATTCTGATCATTGATGATGACCTAGCAGTTTGTCGTTCACTGCAATTGTTGCTACGTCGGGCAGGACACGAAGTGGATTACCGACAAAGGCCAGCTGCAGGATTGGAGTTACTGAAAGAAAAGTCTCTTGATCTGGTCCTACTGGATATGAATTTCAGCATATCCTCTAGTGGTGCGGATGGCCTACGTCTAGTAGAAGAATTATTGAGTGTACGACCGGACCTTTCCATCATTCTGATTACGGCCTGGGCTACAGTGCAACTAGCGGTGGAAGGGATGAAGCGTGGTGCCCACGATTTTCTGGCCAAGCCCTGGGAGAATGAGCATTTACTCCGTTCGGTACAAACGATATTGGAGCTGCGACAGCAGATTCAGCCTCCTCCTACAGCTTCTGTTGGTTTCGAGCGAATCATTGGTGCCAGTGAAGAATTGAGTGAAGTGCTAGAAACCGCCAAACGCGTCGCGGCGACGGAAGCTAGTGTACTGATTACTGGTGAAAGTGGTACTGGTAAGGAATTAGTAGCCCGT
Source organism: Bacteroidota bacterium (assembly GCA_039030655.1). Classification (GTDB taxonomy): domain Bacteria; phylum Bacteroidota; class Bacteroidia; order Chitinophagales; family Saprospiraceae; genus Neolewinella. Next base: position 60,754 of record JBCCDS010000032.1, read on the forward strand.
GCCATTCACGAGAGTAGTCAACGGGCCCCAAAATCGCTGGTAGCGGTCAACCTAGGGGGACTACCGGAAAGCCTTTTTGAAAGCGAAATATTCGGACACAAAGCCGGCGCCTTCACCGATGCCCGCACCGATCGAAAGGGCTATTTGGAACTGGCGGAAGGGGGCAGTCTGTTTCTCGATGAAGTCGGGGATCTATCGCCCTCTAGTCAGGTAAAGCTCCTACGTGTGCTGCAAGAGCGACAATATAGCCGATTGGGCGAATCGACGCTAAGACGGGCAGATTTTCGACTCATCTCAGCTACGAGTCGGGTGCTTTCTGAGTTAATTACCAAAGGTAATTTCCGCGAAGACTTACTGTACCGGATAAATTTGGTACAACTCCATTTACCTCCCTTGCGGCAGCGACGATCGGATATCCCGCTGCTAGCCGATCATTTTCTCGATCTGGCTGCGGAGCGTTACGCCATGGAGCGCCCAGAGCTCAGCTCATCTGCCAGTGACTGGTTAAGACGTCAACGCTGGCCGGGTAACATCAGACAACTACAAAACCTTATGGATCGTAGCCTGATCCTGGCGCGCGCGGGCAAGCTGAGTGCCGATGACCTTCAGGCCGGCTACCAGGAAGGTGGCGGAAAAAGCATGGAAGATTTGCCCGTGCTGGAGTTGCAGGAAATGGAAGAACGTATGATTAGGGCAGCCTTGGCTAGGCACAATAATCAGATAACCGCTACGGCCCGCGAGCTGGGCATTACCCGAGCTGCCCTTTACCGCAGATTAGAAAAATACGGCATTCAGTATGAGCGGGAGTAAGCGTTTTTGGACGTACATCATTGTTGTTCACCTAGCGCTGGGCGTCATGGCTTATTTCCTTTTTCAGGAAAGCCTCCATTGGTTTTTGGGGATCGAAGCCTTGATTTTCGCTTCCTTAGTGATTGCCTATGGCCTTTATCGTCGTCTCATTGCTCCAGTCAAATTGATCAGTGATGGCGTTGCGGCACTCCGCGATCGGGATTTTGGGGTGCGTTTTCGTCCCGTAGGGAGTAAAGAAATGGATACACTGATCGAGGTCTACAATGACATGATCGATAGCATCCGAAGTGAACGCGTGCAAACGCGCAGTCAGCACCTGTTTTTACAACAACTGGTGGGTGCCGCTGAGTTGGGCCTCATCATCATGGATTACGACGATAATCTGAGTAGTATCAACCCCTGGGGAATGCGGCAATTAGGGCTGAACGGAAACGCAGAATTGCCCCAACAAATTTCAGAGATTGACCATCCACTGGCCCAGGAAATTGACCAGCTCAAAAAGGAAGGCTCCCAGCTCTTGGCCTTGCCAGGCAATCGTCGCTACCGCTGTGATGTGGCCACTTTTATCGATCAAGGATTTAAGCGCCGCTTTATTTTAGTGCAAGACGTAAGTAATGAGCTCTTTGCCGCCGAGAAAGAAGCGTATGGCAAAGTGATTCGCATGATGGCTCATGAGGTCAATAATAGTTTTGGTGCTAGCCGCTCGCTGATCAATAGTCTACTGGATCGTCAGGACTTGAGTCGTGAAGATTGGGAGCAAATGATTTTAGAATACTTGCCATTGGTCAGGGACCGGGGAGAAAGTTTGAGCCAGTTTATGCGGCGTTTTGCAGAGGTAGTACGCCTGCCCACTCCTGAATTACAGCGCTTGCCACTCAATGAACTTTTGAGTCACTGCTACGAACTCTTTAAAGCTAAGGCCAAAGAGCATCGAATAGCGCTTGATCTTTATACGAGTAGTGATCAGCCTCATATTCTGGGCGATCGTGTGCAGCTCGAACAAGTAATCATCAATGCTGCGCTTAATGCTTTGGAAAGCATCGGTGAGCAAGCACAGGGACAAATAGAATTTCGGGTTTTCACAGACAGCGGCGGAGCTGGATTCAGCATAGTAGATAATGGTCCGGGTATTGATCCAGAGCTTCAGGAGAAGATATTCTCTCCCTTTTTCAGTAGTAAAGTCACGGGCCAGGGCGTTGGGCTTACCCTTTCGCAAGACATCCTGCGTCAGCATGGGGCCAATTACCATTTACAAACCGAGGAGGATGGCAAGACGCGATTTTGGGTGCGTTTGGAGCGGTATTAAGCTGACTAACAGACTAACGGACCAGTCAAAAAACGAAACGAACAAATTGAGCTATTTAAGCCAATTTACTTCACCAATAGAAAACTCCCTGCCTCTTGGCGCACAAAGCGATCTTGCTCAAAACTAAAACTCAAGACGTACACGAAGGCATTGGGTTGCAGTTTCTGGTCATTAAATCGCCCATCCCAGCCTGAGTCCGGCCGGATCGGTAGAAAGGAACACCATACCGCCCGCTCTGTTGTAGATCTTCAATTCGTAGAAGATGAAAGGACAGACGGAATAAGCGCTGAAAGTATCATTTACCCCATCGAGATTAGGAGAAAAAGCATTGAGTAGAGTTGGCCAGATTATTGTCGATATACCGTTCGGGGAAGTCCAAACATCTATCACTTGGAAATGCGATTTGTTATTGACGCTGTAGAATAAGCAACCAGTCTTGTCCTGCGCCGCTGGAAGGTGAAGCAAAAGAATAATGTCCCTGATTCGGAATTACTTCTCCGGTCAGGACGCTTCCGTCTCGAGGGTTAAACCAGGAATAAGATAGGTTTTCACCCTTTAGTTTACCCAATACAGCGGTCAGTTCTTGCCCCTGGCTGAGATAAAAGAGGGCAAATTCACCAGTACGGTCAATAGCGGAGCGAATATGGTCTTCTCCTGCACGGTTAGGTCCGTAGACCAGCGATTGATCGGGCTGTAATCGACTAAGTGGGAAGCGGGTGAATAACTCATTGAGCCAACGAATATCCTCCGCGCCAGGACTGCGAAGAGCTGCGCGCCAATCTTGCAGAGCGGGAATAATCAGGCTATAACCGGGCTGGTACATCTGCCAAACGGCATTATTGCCGTAAGTATAGCCAGCGGCACCACTCAATAAATTCCAGTAGGCATGGATGCGGACGTCATAATCATCAAAAAATCCTTTAGCAAAGTGGCTAGAGTCTTTTACCAGTCCCTTTTCGTCCAGCACCCCTTCCGGTACTTTTTGCGGATCAGCGAAATCGATAAATTCCCAAAAGCGTACGGGTATACCTTCGTAAGCAGGTTCGGCGTCGATAGTCGGTTTGATGGGATGCCGCAGATAATCGGCCGTCACCCAATCGTAGACTGAATTGAAATGACGGGCATGCCCCGTTTGAAAAGCATTAAAGTCCAGCCAGGATTCGTTGTGTAACCAGTAAGAGGAAGAGTGTTCGCCGCGGGGGTGAAAGCTCATCAAATGCCGTCCTCCATCTCCTGAAGCAAGACCTGCAGCCATTGATCGCCAGATTTCCAATACTTCTGGACTAACGATTTTACGGTCTCCGCCGAGCATCCAAATCACCGCTGCATTTTGGTAGCGTTTACCCAAAAATTCTCCATAGCTATAAGCATTCTCCGAATTGAAGACAATGGGCCCAGCTGCGGGGTGATCTGAAGGAAGTTTATCTCCCCAAGTAGGGAGTAAAACCATGGTCAATCCCAGCGAATTGGCCGTTGCTACCACATAATCGACGAACTCAAAATAAGCTTCATTCGGGCGGGTGGGATCCAAATCATAGAAAGGGCGATCGCCATTAGCGTTGGGCGTTCGAAGACCATCGAGCTCGGCAAGAATGACGGCCTGGACAACCGTAAAACCCTGCTCGGCTCGGGTCTGTAGATAGTGATCTGCTTCGGCTTTATCCAGGCGATGGAACAATTCCCAGGCCGTATCACCTAACCAGAGAAAATCCTCCCCATTGGCTTGGATTAGATGACGACCATTTTCGCCGATTCGGATCGATTGCGCTTGGCAAGTAGCTGATAGCAGCAGCAAAAAGAGGGGAGTTAGCAATAATCGAACCATTTTTCATCAACGTTTAAAAAGAGATTAATAGTTAAGAATCCACTTGCCGTTAAAACCCAATATCGGAACCCTGATAAGCCTCGCCCTCATACCAATGTCGAATACGATGTAGCTTGATTCCTCCCTTTTCAAATTCATCCTCAAGGATTAGCAAATCGCCCTCCCCTGCTTCGGGGAAATACTCCAATGCACGTAGTTGGTGACTGGCTGGATCGAAGTAAAGACTCCAACGGCTGGAAAAGGGCGCGTCGGCGATGGAGACCTCCAGCTTAATCAGCGATTGGCCTCTCAAGTTGCTTAGCGCGGGGGTAGACAATGCCTCCCACCGCATTTCATCTAGAATCATGGGCAGTCCGTACAGAAAGCGATAAAAACCTCGATAGTTACGCGCTCGGGAACAATTGAGTCGGTGCTCTGAAAGGGTCTCGGGGCCCAGTTCCGTGTTGCCATTCAGCGAATAGGTACAACCTGCGGGAGTGACATAAAAACCCAATAAATTCTCCCCGTAGGCCCGCTCCATGCGAAAGACGGATAAGCCATTATTGATGACCAATTTCGTGGCCCGTCCGGGGTTTTGGAGTCGAGGTTCTTCCACTTGCAATTCTGCTTGCCAGTTGGGCCAAACTTTGTTTGGATCGTGGTACTGACGACTGGCAGCCAGTAATGCCTCCGCTGTGGTAGGAATTTGGACACGGGGGCGGTATTCACCATTGAAGATACTCACCCAAGTCGCACCATTGTCTTGCGAGCTTTCCATCGTCTGGGTGACGAAGCCCGTCAGGGTATCCAAGCGGTAATCCATCCGCAGGGGTTGCGGGCTGCCTACCGCTTCCATGAGTAAATACCCCGCTGCTGCTCGGACTTCCTGAAAGCGAATCAAGCCATTGAGTTTATCCACCCAAACTTGCTTATAAAGGCTATCGGCGGGGTCAAAATAATTCATACTCCGACCGGCGTAGCCACGGGTCGTTTGGTAGTCTTCGTGCAAGGTGCAATTCCCTTCTGCCTTGGTTATTTTAGAATAGGCCGACAAGGTATCAGCTACGTAGACTTCCCAGTCGCCTAGCCAGAAATCTAGTTTTTGAACCAGGGGATTGTCTACACAGGGCGTTGAAGCGGTTGCTTGTCCGAATAGCGAAATGCTGGCCACCGTCAAAAAAGCGGTAGCTAGCCAGATTTTGGGGTTATACATGACTAGTGAGGTTTAAAATGAAAACGGGCTTACTCTGGTGTCTCCGCAGGAAAGATAAGGGCTTCGTCAATAACAAAAAGATCGTATTACTGTGCTGATCCTACTTCCGCTATTGAGCAGCGTACCAATCTTGTTGGGCCCGTGTCTGGACTTGCTCGGAAAATACCTGATCTAAACTGGCTATCTGACCTTGCTCGCTGCTGATTATTTCACTCAGGCAGACATTGGCATAGCGGCTGCGCCAAATCTCAAAATACTGCCCGCGATTCACGGCTTCATAGAAGTCTTCCTCCACCATAATAGCGTTGCTTCGATCAGCCAGGTAGATCAAGCGAAATTCAGGAGCAAATCTTTTCTCTTTCTTGCTGAGTTTCACTCGGGTCAGGCGTTTTTCGCGGTGGATGATGTCTTTGCGCAGAGCAGCACGACTCCGATAGTTGGCCCAAAATTGCCGCACAAATAAGAGCGTAACTACCAAACTAGCGAGTAGTATGGCCAAGCGAATCTTCCCTAGGTCCGTCAAACTGATTACGGTAACCATGATAAATCCCAGCATCAGCAAAATCCCCGTGACTTCAATACGGAAGAAGAGAGGTCGCTGAGCGAGTTCATCCTGCAAAAGCAAGACTTCTTCGTGAGTCATCGGGGTGAATTGCTTATGTTTATCAGCCTTCATTCAATTCAGCTTTTCATATCCGACAACAATTTGGGCGAAACGGCTGCGGAGTAGTCGAAATTGATCTCCCCTTTTTAAGTCAAAATTCGTAGTACCATCTACCTGAATTTTCTCATTACTTCCCGCGACGAAAAGCCAATGCTTACCGCTTTTCTCGTCGTAGATTTGGTAATCTACCTGTACAACTTCGTTCTCCATTTCTAAATGGAATAGATCTTTTTTTATTTCCCTAGCTTTTCTTCGATGCACCCCAAAATACCGATATGCAGCGATTAGAGCCCAACAACCTAAGATCATAAACACCCCATAAGGATCGACATCCTCCACATCTTGCAAAACTATCGCCAAAAAAGCCAGGAAGATGCTAGCCTCCATTGAATTAATCGCAACATGAGGCAGGTGCTTACCTAATGCCTCCTGCAGCCGCAGTACCTCCACGTTCGTCATTTTTTGGTAGTAGGACATGGTAGATAATTTATGCGCTACCCTAAGAGTTTGGTATAGCCTAGCAAAACTTTAGAGTGGCGAGCCAAAGAAAGCTCGAATTTTTCACCTGCTTGGAGTTCATGATAAACTTGTGGGCTAACTGCAATCGGATAATCGACTTCACTAATATGAAGGTAATGCAGCTCAGTCTTCACCTCAAAGGTTTTGTACTGAAGTCGTACTCTAATTACTTTTTTTTCTAAGTCGATGAGATCCTTGCGGATGGCGCGCTTTGGTGCTACTATCAATTGACGATATCGGCGTAATATTAGTCCGATAGCTAGCAAAAATAAAGCAACTACAATTAGAGTAATCGCAGGAAACCAGTCTTTGTACAGCGCGAGAGTACTTCCGCTGAGTAGTAATATCATCTCGTCGCCTCTAAACCATAAACCTGGTCGAAAGGTACCTAAGGCCGTTTGTAAAGCCAACGCTTCCCGATTGCTCATTTTTAGATAATCTGCCATAGATCTCTTGCTTTACTTTAAAATAGAGACCTATTGCAAAAGCAGCAATTTCTCTCGATTTAGCCTAGGGAAATATCGATGAACGAGTACTCTTACCTCAATTATAGTTTATTCTATCGAAACCCCTTCCACCATATGCTGGATGTCCAATTGAAAATTACCCGGGGAATAGCTGACTTTAAACAATTGACCGTAGGCATCTTCGGGAAGCGTTTCGTAGTCCTGAGTCCGGGAAAGAAAATTAAGCATAGCTGGGATGGTATTCGAATGGCCCACCACTACGATCTCGCCCTTTGGATGTTGGCTGAGCATTTGCAAGATAATACCCGGATCTGATGGGGAGTAGGATAAAACGTCCAGCCCGTAAGAGTCAGCAATCGGAGCAGCTGTTTGCAAAGTTCTTTGGTAAGGAGTGACATAGACTGCAGCTATTTCTGCCTCTTTCAGCATAAGGACGTAGGCATCTGCACGGAGCTGTCCTTCTGGAGACAGCGGAGGGTTTGACGTTCCATCCTCTTCCTTTTCAGCATGTCGCAACAGGTAAACCCTCCGAGTTTCCTGAACGACTTCTTGCGACTCATTCAAAAATAACCCCATAATCTGATCGGCAATGGCCTCTACCCTTAAGCCGCGCAAGTAAGTGGTATGATAAGGGTCGGTATTCATCTGAAAGGCGATGGTAAAATCATGTTCTGGCAAGTAGGCCATAAAAGTCTGGAAACCAGGCATAAAACCGCTATGACCTAAAGCTGTACCGTAGCGTGTTGCGTAAGAAATCAACCCTAGTCCGTAACCCCATTCGTCTATTTCTGCCGTTTCCTGATTGATGAAAGTTTGCATATCCGACTGGAGTTCTTTCGGAATTACATCTCCAGTAATTAATGCTTTGACCCAAGTGGCTAAATCGTGCGGTCTGGTAACCCAACCACCGCCGGCCCATTCAATTTGAGGGTTAAAGGCATACTCACCTAGTTCAGCTACCTGCTCCCCGTATAAATCAGCAAAAAAATTACCGGTATAAGCTGCACTTAAGCCATCCATCAGCCGGCAGATGGATGGCTGGGTCGCCCTTAAACCCAGAGGCTGGATAAAGGCCTGCTCTAATTGCTCATAGAGAGCAGTACCCGTAACTGATTCCAGAATAGCTCCCAGGATAATGTAGTTGGCATCGGCATAAGACCAACCTCCTCCTGCTGGGAATACGGGCTCCGCATCAGCAATAAAAGCCATGCGTTCCGCTACGGTGTAAGTGCGATCTGGCTCCACTTGCAGTCCCTGCCATAGCTCCGGTGCATAGACATATTCAGGGATACCTGAGCTGTGATTCATCAGTTGGCGCACCGTCAAGCTTGACCAATTGGGTAAAGCTCGAAACCATTCTTCCTCCCCCAGGTAGCTATGAGCTAGCTCATCCAGCTCCAACTCCCCGGCCGCCGCCATTTGTAGTGCTTTAGCCGCTACAAAAGTCTTCCCTGTGCTACCTAACAGCATTCGGTGGTCAGTAGTCATGGGCGTATTCGTATCCAGCTCAGCCAGTCCTACCGCATAATCTGCTCGCTCGTCGCCCTGAATGACACTTACCGAAATCCCAGCTATTCCAGCAGTAGTAATCAACTCGCTTAAGGTAGTTTCTACTTCGATTTGTTGAGGTAAAGCATTTAGCTCCTGGCCGGAAGCAACGGGGGCATTACAGCTTACTGTCCACAAACAGCTGATACATATGAGTCCATAAAGAATAGCATACCTCATGTTATGGTAATGGGAAAACATCATACTGTAGGTGGTATTGATCAAGCAAAGGTGTACGGCTTAGTTAAGCTACACTTACTCTTCTAACATAAGCTCATACTGTGCCCGAAAGACAAGAAATCGGCGAATAGTCCACAGCATCGCTGAAATACCATTCTGCCTGTATCAGTTGTTTATTGCTTAATAAACGCTTTCGACCAATGCCCTTCGTGGGTCCGCATGGCCACCAAATACTGGCCGGCGGGAAGACGACTCAGATCGCCCAGACTGATCCGATGAAGACCCGATGGCAATTCCTCACTAAACACTTCTTGAACACGCCGCCCGTGAGCGTCCAACAGATCAAGACGTACGTAAGTAGCATTGGTTAGCTCCAGGGCCACTTCGGCATGAGCCGCTGCGGGGTTAGGACTGATTGATCGAATGGTATGTACTTCCGCAGGTGTTGGCCCTATTGCTTCCACACTGGTCAAATCATTAAAGCGATAGACGAAGCTCCCCCCGGCATACAACAAGCCTGGAGCCACCCGAAAAATGCGATTCACATTCGACATTAGATCCGTAGGTGACCAGTTCAACCCACCGTCGTTTGTCACGTACAGCGGTTGATTACGAGGGGCAACCCAGCCGGTAAATTCGTCTAAAAAACCAATGCCTTGTAAATCTCGATAGGTACTATCCACTAGGTATTCCGTCCAGCTGGCCCCACCATCAACTGTTTTTACGATTGAGCAGCTTCCCGCAAAGGACTCCACCGATCCATAAGCCAAAGTATCATTGACAAAGTCAATCTTCCAGATGAATTCCATTCCATCCCCAGAATTGAAAACTTCTTCCCAGCTCTCGCCTCCGTCTTGAGTACGCAGAATTATGGCTCCCGTTGCTCCAATTCCCGCAACAAACCCAAGCTCTTCTGATCGAAAGTGACACTCGACTAAGCCGTTAGCAAATTCCGACATATCCGTAAAGGACCAGCTATCTCCCCTATCCGTTGATTTGATAAAATGAGCCGGTTCTGCAAACCAACCAACCCCGAAAACGTGATCCCCAATGTGATCTAATCCACAAATCTGCGTGGTTTCATTGGGGCCAATACCATCGATGATTTCCCAGCTCTCTCCACCATCAAGCGTTCTTCTAATATTAGAATTAAGAGAGCCTACGAAACCAGTGCTATCATCCAAGAAATCGATCGCTCTGAGGTAATCTCCGGTATCCAGTATTTCTTCCCAGTTTTCGCCCCCATCTACTGTTTGATAAACACTACCATTACTGGCAATAACCCAGCCCAAGTCAGTGTCCTGGAAATAGATGTCTTCGTAGCGACCGCCAAAGCCTAAGTCTTCGATTTGCTCCCAGCTTTGGGCGCTTATACTACTACAAATAAATAGTGCAATTAAGAGGAGAAGTGGCATAGATAAAAGTAAGGATTGGTTGAGTTGCTTCGGCTGTGTTTTAGCGCTAATCAATAGGCTTCTGGCTCATCAGATGCTCCAGTAAGACACCAACGCTCGTCGTAAATGGATCGATAACATATCGAGTAATCAAGGCCTCCCTCCGTCTGCATCATTTCGATTTTTTCCACAAAATCTGCTAGCTGCTGACCAGCGTGGACTTCCAGTAAAACCATATTTTTACTGGTAGCAATAGCGGTACCTTTTTCCATGGTGTAAGTTCGCACATTAAAGCTATCGATCAGATCCGTCTCTTGTTCCAAGAAGTCTACAAAATCTAAGTCGTAGGCCTGACCATTGTAGAAAATCTCTCTTGATTCGATTATTGCTGGGCCAATTCCTTGATTTAAGAGCTCTACCTTGAAGGTTCCTTCATGGAAATTCGTAGTAATATCTAGTGCCAAATAGGGCAATACGGATTGATAGGCCTGCTGCCGCATCAGATTGGTCTGATAGAGAAAAATGCCTAAGGAAAGTAGGCTGATAAAAATGGCCGATAGGCCAACGATACGATCAGTTTTCATACGGAGCTGGAATAGATAACAAGACACAAGTTAACAGGCTAAACCGCTTATTCCCCAACACGCCCTATGGTCCTGAAATCTGAGCGAAGCTCTCTTGGATGGCCTGAGCTGCCGGATAAACTTCAATCAGCCACTGTAGTAAATGACGGGCTTTTTCGGAATGCTCTTCACTAGAATGTAAGAAAAGGGCCACTTGGTGTAAAAGCTTAGCTGGTGGCTGAATACCTGCGGTCCTTTGTTCTAGATCTAAATAATAGGCCCTAATTTCCTCGATACTCGCTGTACTGATTCGTTGCAGATCGAACTGGTAATCCCGAAATAAAAAGCGAAGCCCATGATAGGTCGCCTGCAAAGGGATGGAAAAGTGATCTTCTTCCGGAAAAAATTCATGTCTAAAAGTGTGGCTTCCCTTACTTTCCAGCATATCGTTCAACTCCCGCATAGCCGCCCGGTTTCCCCCTTGCCAAATTCCTGGATTGAAAGGATTATTTGCCTGGGCCAAATACAAATCTCCAGCTGAGGTACTATTCGCAAGCTCCGCTAGCTTATCTTTTGCCAGAAGTCCAGCATTGGCCCAACCTAGACTAGGATCAATGGCCAGGTAGCCGCAGAAACCAGCTTGCTCTACCCAAGCATCCGTCACAAAAAGTCCGGCGAAGGAATGTCCTAAAATGTAAGGACAGCCTGTAGTACGGAAGTCCACAGCAAGTTGAGGCAATAATTCCTCCTGCAAAAAGCTCAGGAAACGTTGCGGTCCATTAAGCCCAATGTCGTCCTCGCTGTAGGGTGGCCTAAAGTCTCTATTGCGGTCGGTATTGCT
>JBCCDS010000033.1:0-70897 GCA_039030655.1 Bacteroidota bacterium
CGACTGCGCGGAAAGCTAAGCAGAACCTGGACTTCGCTGTTTTTTTCGTCCATAGCTGGAGCTATGCACTCAAAAAGGCAGCTTGCCAGAACCTACTTGGCTTTTCGCTCGCCAGCAAGAAATAAGTTTAAATCACTTCATAATCAAAATGAAAGTATAATGCGCTTTCGCAAATACACTTTGTTTATTGCTGCACTATGTCTGGTGTTGCTCGCTGCGGCGGCTATCTTCACTACGGTCAATATCGCATACGTGATAGCATTCCTATTTCTCTTACTACCAGTTGTACAAACCTGGCTGGTACTGACCGACAAACAACACTAATAGGACCACATATCGTGTTCGCGATTAGCTTGCTCCGCAGACAGCTTCTCGCTCTGTAATAGCAACTGCCGACCACTATAATGCGCGCTCAGGCGATCTCCCCTGGCGTTAGACTGCTCGATAATATGGCTAGTAAAACGACGCATCTCCAGCGCATCGGCCCAGCTCAAAACAGCAGCATCGCTACTTGTAGTAAAGTATTGCTGACGTTCAAACCATTCGCGAGCGTGTGGCCAGTAAATCCAGCCAAGCGCGTACTCATAAGTAGCCATTCCTAATTCATCGGTGGCCTGTATCAAAGGAGCAACTCCAATAATGCGCATTCGTTGGGTGCTGGTCTGGCGATCAAAATAGACCACTTCCCGGATGCGGTAGCGGACGACATCGTCCGGATCGAAGGCATCGTAGATTTCTTCCCAACTGACCATTCCCGTTACAGGATCCGTAACTGGAATAGTGTCTTTAGTATGTAGACGATCCAGCCATTCCTGGCCATCCAATTCTTGGCTAAAATCAGGAAAAGCTGGGTCATAAACCGCTAAATCGCCTGCTGCTATTCCTGCTACGATAGCCTGGAAAAACCCATAATCAGGGTGACGAAAGGGAAGATTTAGTAGCTCACGGCTATCCAAACAGCGGGTTTGTCTTTTTTCATAGACCAGGTCGGCTTGACGAAGCGGTGGGTAGGGTAAGAGACGTCGGCTTTCGAGACCGTTTTCTGCGAATAAGCCATCAATTGGTGGCCCTTGTTGGGCGGGCAGTACCAGCAAGGAGCTAAAGGTCAATACAACAAACAAAAGGAGTCTCATGATTGGGGAGTTTTGTGAAAGGGTGAATGCGGGTTATTGAGCGGATGAGTAATAAACATGCGAAGCCTGATTCCAAAGAAAATCGTTATTGGATTCTTGTGGATAAGCCCCACAGGCGCCCTACTTGAAAATGAGAGTAATAAGCAATAGCCGGCCTTTAACTCAGCGAGAGTTAAGGGAGGATGTAAGCTAAGCCACCTACATAAAGCCGACTTGAGAGTAGAAAGAGAGTAGTTTGAACAGCTGTCGTCAGGAATAATGCTGAGAGAGGTAAAAAGTAACGAGTCATGAATAAAAACCGATAAAAATTGGTAGTTAACTATATTTATAGTTACTAGTTTGCATTTATCGTTAACAGTCTATACTTTTGGATCATCAAAACCAAATACTCCTCTCAATACCCCCAAATGTCACGACTACCATTAACCAAAGCGCAGGAAGAATTAATGGGCTACGTTTGGCGCTTAGGCGAATGCACCGTAGGGCAACTACGCGATGCAATTGCTGCTGATAACGATGGGCAGAAACCGGCTCATTCCACCGTCAGTACACTAATGAAACAGTTACTTGAAAAGGGCTACCTCAACCATAAGATCTACGGACGAACCTTCAATTACACTCCGCGGGTGCCACATGATGAGTACCGGCGAAAGCGCCTAAGTTCGATTGTCAATCGCTTTTTCGGTGGCAGTGCCCAATCGATGGTGTCCTTTTTGGTAGCTGAAAATGATCTTAGCCTGAGCGAATTAGCAGCTTTGACGGATCAACTGAATACCGAGGATCAACAAGAGGAATGATTATGAACTGGTCACTATACCTCCTGCAAACCAGTCTGATCTGGTTGCTGGGCTACCTTTTCCTACAGTGGTGGCTAAAAGGAGAAAAACTCCCTTCAGCCAAACGCTGGTTACTGCTCGCATTTCTCATTGGAGCGCCGCTACTTTCCTTACTTCCTTTACCTTCATGGGCCAGCCAGTGGCGGATAATCCCGCCAATAGGTATTGGGCATGGATTACCCACTGACAGCCTCCTTTTACCAGGTATAGAAGTAAGTGAACTAGGCCTACAAAAGGGATTAACCGCCCTTTCTTGGTGGTGGTACCTCTGGGCTACCGGAGCTTTAATAATGTTCAGCAGACTACTTTATGGTTGGTGGCAGATCCAACGACTCTACAGCCGCTCTGAGCGTGGTAGCTTATTAGGGCGACGTGTTAGTCTACTTCGACAATTGAACAGCCCTTTCAGTTACGGCCCTTTGCTTTTCTGGCCGAAAGCGATCAATCCGCAGGCCAAGGACTGGCAAGCCATCTGGCAGCATGAGCTGGCCCATATCGACCAGCGACACAGCCTGGATGTTTTATTGACCGATTTACTGCTACTCGCTTTTTGGTGGAATCCACTAGTGTGGCTTTATCGCCGGTCGTTACGGCTTCAGCATGAAGTTTTGGCTGACGCTGCCGCAGGCAGCCATACGGATATCCAGCATTACACTCGCCAGCTCATTAGTCCTCAGTTCATGAGTGCTACACCGTTGGCGAGCCATTCTTTTCACCATTCCTTCATAAAAACCCGCATTGAAATGCTCCATCGGCCACAGGGTGCCCGCTGGAAGTTAGCAGCCTTATTCCCCCTGCTATTGCTTACCTTTTGGGCCTGTAGTCAATTGGCCGTAGAAGCAGATGAATTAGTTCCAGAATCGGAGGTTATGCATGCTTCGCTTTCTCGTTTTCAGCCGATTCTAGAAACGGATACCATCATCACTTTTGACCCTGAAACCTTCGAAGAATCTACCCATATTGTCAGCTCAGAATACTACACTGAAGTAGAGCAATTCCCCGTTTTTGGTGATTGTCCTCCATTGGAAGCGGAAGCGCTCAAGGAGTGTAGTTTTCAAAATATCCTGGTGGGGGTTTACAGTAACATTCGTTATCCTCAATCAGCCCAGTCCTTAGGATTAGATGGACAGACCCTCGTCTCCTTTCGGTTATCTGACACGGGTGAACTCAGCTACTTCACCCTGGAACGTTCTAGTATGAGTAGTCGCTCAGCAGAGCTGCCTCTGCCTACCGACGAAGAATTAATTGCCTATTCCGATTTGGATCGTGCGGCGCTAGCTGCGGTACGAAGCCTTAATGGAAACTGGACAGCTGCCCGCATCAATGGCGAAGCAGTAAGTATGCAGCTCTTGCTGCCGATCAATTTCAAACTGGAGGAATAAGGACAGGGCGCTGAGCCCTTTACCTCCTCTTAATCATTCATCGCCTTTTCTTTCTGTTTAGGAAAGGGCTAAAATTCTTATGTCATGAAGTATCTAACTCCAAAAAACCGCATCCTCCAAATTTGCGCATTACTAATCCTGACAATTGGTTTCAATGGTTGTGATCAGAGTCAAGCTACCGACGAAATAAGCCCAGAAGTCGTTAATGAAGTTCCTGATTATGCAAAGATGATTGAAACGGATACCATCATCACTTTTGATCCCGAAACTTTCGAAGAAAGTTTGGAAATTGTCGAGAACAGTTACTACCTAGAGGTAGAATCCTTCCCGGTTTTTGGTGACTGCAGCGAGGCCGAAGATAGCCCGGAAGCAATAAAAGATTGCAGTTACACCAACCTGATGATGGCGATTTACCAAAACATCAAATACCCAGAAGCGGCCCATAAGGCGGGAGTAGAAGGGACCGTTCACATAGGCTTTCGCCTAAGCCCTAACGGGACTATGGAAGCCATCGCCATTGAAAAGGGAAGTATAGCAAAACTAGCGGAAGGCCATACGCCTAGCCCAGAAGAAGAGGCCGGCTACTTAGCTTTGGATCAAACGGCTCTAGCCGCTACCCACGCTCTAGATGGCAGTTGGACTCCAGCAATGATTGACGGAGAATCCGTACGCATGAAATTGGTACTCCCCATCAGCTTTAAGCTAGAAGACTAGCTACTAAAATGGCTTTCTTGCAAGCCTGAGGCTAGGCTTGGAAGAAAGCCATTCCCTTGAATTAGAAGCGGAAACCCACGCTAAACTGGAGAGATCGGTTGAAGTCCTCGTCGTCTTCATTGAATAGCCGGCTGTTATTAGTCCCCAGTTCGGATCTGCGTAAATCGTTTTCGGGTTGGGTAACGTCCGTAAGGCCGTGATTGTAGCGAGCAGCTACGTAGAGTCCATTATTCAGGTAGACTGAAAGGCCGATCACCAAGCCTAAGTCAATGCGGCTGTAACGACTATCGTCTCGATCGCTGTTATAGTAAGCGCCAATCAAGCTAGGAGGAAGGAAACCCGAAGGGAGTGTATTATCAGCGAACCTTCCGATACTGCCGGCACCGGCCCGGTCTCCCAGAAAATTAGCGTCATAAGTAAACGCCAGCTCCCCAATATCGGGAACTTGCGTTTCATAACGGGCGCTACCACTACCACGACTGGATATCAGAAAGCCAAAGTTAGCACCACCTTCCAGTTCCAGTGGACCTAGTCGATAATAGGCCGTTAATGGAAAATCCAGGTAGCTGTTTACGATGCTTTGGATAACTCGAGTATCGGCGAAGAAGGCTTGCTCATCAGTATCGCTATAAAGAAAAACGTAGCCTGGTCCTTCATAGGATATCTCTCCACCCTTTTGGCTGTAGATCAGCTCCATCTTTAAACCCACTAAATCCGTGAATTCGTAAGCGAAGGTCGCTCCGACGTGGAAGCCCGTAGAGTTATTGAAGCTCTCGAAGTCCATTCCATCTACCCCTTCGACTGGCCCTTCAAAACGGTTGAAATTAAGACCAGCTTTAAAGCCACCTGAAAATTGCTGTGCTTGCAATGCTAGACCGAGTACCGCCAGCAACAAGCATGAAATAAATACGCGCATAACTTTTTGTTTAGATCAACCTCTTGTCTTGATAGAACTCCAAGCAGTCATAGAGGTTGGTTGCGGGCCGCAAAGATAATGGGATAAAGTTGTCTTTTGGTTTAGCTTAAAGGCAAAATCCAAAGGCTAATGATTTCTTCTGTCCTGCCCCCAGTTGAGCTTCCCCCGTAAAGTATCCATAAAGCTGATCTCCGGCAATTTAACCAGGCGGAAGGGGTGTTCGTGTTTGCGCACCGCCAGTTGATGAGAAGCACTAATGGTAGCGAAACGACTATCGAGCGTACAGAGAAAGCTTTCAGCCCGACCTTCGATTTCAAAAGAAACTATCGAATCATCACTGATGACGATCGGGCGAACATTGAGATTGTGTGGCGCTACTGGAGTTACGACAAAATTGCCACTACCCGGGAAGACAATCGGTCCTCCACAACTCAGGCTATAGCCCGTTGAACCCGTTGGGGTAGCTACAATAATACCATCTGCCCAGTAGGAGTTGAGGTAGGCCCCATTGATAAAAGTGTGGACGGTAATCATCGAACTGGTGTCCCGCTTCAGGAGCGTACAGTCGTTGAGGGCGAAAGGAACTTCTCCAAACAGTGGCATATTAGACTCCAGATGAAGCATTCGCCGGGGCTCCACTTCGTACTGCCCTCTGGCCATCATTCGGATGGTTTCATCGACCAAGCCCTTTTCAACGCGAGCCAAAAAGCCCAACCGCCCCAGATTGATACCTAGGATTGGAACACCACTGTCCCTCACCAAAGTCACGGCCTCGAGAATCGTACCATCACCACCCAAGGTAATGACGAAATCAAATTTCTTAAGTTGAAAATCGAGATGATGTTCAAAAGGGGCAATATCCTGTTTAAAATGGACGTGGGTGCGTAATTGCTCAAGATAAGGGCCGTAAACGTAGGTAGAAAAGCCTTCCCGTTGCAGCGCATCAAAGAGTTGCTGTACGAAGGGCTGATCCGTCTTTTTAAAGCGCTTGCCGTAAACGACCACTTGCATAGGCAGATTCTTAAAAGTTGGCATCGAACTCAATTAAAAAGGCCCCTTCTCGCAAATGGTTGCGTTGGTAACGGAAACTGAGTGCCATGTCAAAATACAATACTACATCAATTCCTGCGGCCATGCCAGCTAACCAGGTGTTGGCCAGATCGTTACTTTCGCGTTGAAAAGGCATATTGGCCCAGCCCTGGTCGAACTGAAAAGCCGCCAAAACCCGGAAGGGAATACGGCGAAAGGCGTCGATAAAAACCAACTTCGGTAGGTTTAACTCGGAGCGAATCAACTCCCAGCGCAGTCCCGTTCTCAGGATGACCATATCCAGTCCATCAATGACATAAAATTGATAACCCGACAAGGTGTTACTCCCAAAACCGAGCGCCTGATTATCCAAAAATGGTTGCTGCTCTCGCACTAGACTATACTTCAGTGCGACACTGGTATTTAGGCTAAAGCGCCGCCCGATAGGTGTATAACGCCGATAGTCGCCACGAAAAGTAAAACCATTGCGTTGACCCAGCAAGCCCAGACCTGCTTTATTGAGCTGCAAACGGACGTAATCCCCCGTCCAAGGATAGCCGCGTACATCCCGATGGTCGTGTTCGAATTGGTATTCCAACCAGATAAAATCCTGCTCGCGCTTCCCCTGCCCGAAGAAGGACGGATTCAAGTCCATGGCGATTGTATCAGCAATGCGCTCATGGCGCCAGGCGGCCGTGAAACTGTGCCGGGTATACAGGCGGCGGCGATAAGAGGAACTGACCCTAAGCTCTGAACGTCGGTACACAAAATCATCTCTGTTCTGATAAAACAGCTGCTGATTATCCAGGGTAGCATAATTCTGCTCCCGGCGGCGGGCGTAGGACCAGTCGATCTCCAGGCCCAGGTTTTTTTCTTTCCCCAGGTAAGGCAAGCGGTAGCCAATGCCGTATTCCCGGGTATAGCCATATTGAAAGGCCAGGCGAAGGCGATCCCTACGCCCAGAAAAATTGTAGTGGGTAAATTTAAGCCCAAAATTGACCCGATCTAACGAGCGATTTTGCTCCGACCACCAAACGTTGAAATTGCGATCAGCTAGCTCAAAAATGGGCACGGGAAAGAGGTACCAAGTCTCTTGCACTTTCACCTCAAAAGTAACACGATTGTCCGGCGGTTGCCAGTCGGCATAGGCGATATCTACCCGCACGAACAGGCCGGTATTCATCAGGTTGTTTTCAGCGGCAGCTACCAACTCTGGCAGCTCGGCAATAGCCAGTCGGTCACCGCTACCAAAGGGCATCTCGCGGAAAATGATACTCGAACGCGTCTTCTTATGACCCAAAATCACCACCTCTTCGACCAGCAAAGAATCTGCACTGGTCTGGGCCAATACGACGCTACTGCTCAACAGGGCAAACAGTACACCTAATGATAGCCGACTAACGCAAGTACTCCAGTTTTCGGGCATTAGGCTAAAAATAGGAATTCTCATTCGGCTGAGCTGAGGCTGGACTTTATTTAAGTGGAAAATGTCGGTTAGTTAAGAGTTGTACTTCCGCAGGTGGTGAGGCTGCTGCTACTTGAAGCTGAGCTTTTTTTATGGATATTTGGATTTATCCAATTACCCATATTTCACCACATTATGCGCCTTTTGTTGCTTTTCTCTTGCTTCGCTCTTTTGCTATGCTGCCTGGCTTGCGGTACTGAAACAACCACAAATGATGACACCACCGTCGATCCGGGCACAACCACTACTAATGAAAACGAAATCAGCAGCAATACCACTGCTGCTCCCATAGCCCTTTACGCCTGGGTCAATCGGCTCAACCTGCGGGCGCAGCCTGAGGCAACTGCGGAGATCATTGCCAAGCTGGAGACTCACCAGACGCTGCTCCCTACGGGCAATCAATCGCCCCAAACGGAGCCAGTCGTCTTACGGGGTGTGCTTTACGAAGCTCCTTGGATAGAGGTGCAAATCCCCGATGGCCGAACCGGTTGGGTTTATGGAGGTGCCGTAAGAACTGAGCAGGAGTCAAAGGGCAACCCTCCCATCACCGCCATGCGCTTCAGCTTCCCGGCTTTTGGTGGCTTCGATCTCAATGAATGGGAAAAAGTTAGTGAAACACCCAGCGACACAGAAGGCGACTTTGATCGGCTCACCGTCCGCTACCGGCAAACCGACCAGCAGCTGGAAATCGAAAGTTACGAAGGCGAATACGGCTATGGTTATCACTATCGACTACAAGATGCTACGGGAGGGCTGTTGATGGAGCGCCACTTCCGCTACGACAATTTCAGTCTGGAAATCACTGAAGAAGTAGTAGATCATCTCGGCTTAGAACCCAAGTATTTTTCTCGTTCTCAGGCCGTCCCCCTACCCTACCAGCAACTCAATGACCGCCCCATGCTATTGACGGGAGATTGGGAAGAGGGCTAAACTAGAGCTCCTCGACTTTATTTGCGTTTGGTCAAAAACACGCCGATCAAAATCAGGATGAAGGCCAGGACCTGCGGAAGTCCAATCCATTCGCCATCCAAAATCCCCCAAGCTACTGCTACAGCTGGGACCAGGTAACTGACGGTACTGCTGAAGACCGGCCCGGTACGCTGGACCAACAGAAAGAAGATATAACTGGCCAAAACGGTACTGAGCAAAGCCAGAAAGCTGACGTAGGCCAGGGCTTGCCAGCCCGCCGGATGGTTGACTACCCGTGGAACGACATCAGTACCCACTACAACATAGAGCAGCGCTGGTGCGCCTACTAGAAAAAAACTAACGGAGGTGATCACCAGTGAAGAAGTCTCCTGTAAATAGTGAGCCACCAAATTGGAGCTGGTGGCGTAGCACAGACAGGCTACCATGATTAGTAATACATAGAAAAACTGGAGTGGCACCACCTCGCCATCTGCCACGCCACCACCGGCCGTAGCCAGAATAATGGCCCCACCGAAGCCGATCAAAATACCGATGCCCTGCCATTTGGTGGCTTTGGCTTTAAAGACCAGCCAAGCCAATAGAAAAGTAAAGACCGGAGCGAGGCTACTGAAGATACCTGCTACGGAAGAGCTCAGATGCTCCTGGGCGGTAGGGAAGAGAAAAGAGGGCAGGGCCGTGCCGGTCAGTCCAACGGCCAGAAATACGCCCAGATTGCGAAAGGGAATTTTGGGCAGGTGCCGTAAGGCAATCGGACTGACCGCCAGCGCAGAAATACCCAGGCGGAGTGCACCAACCTGCTCCGCCTCAAAGACTTCCAACCCCCATTTAATGAGGATATAACTGGTGCCCCAGATTAAGCTCAGGAAAGCCAGGGTGAGCCAGTCGCGATTGGTCGGAGAAGCGAGGGTAGACATAGCGTAAGGTCGGTCAATTGAACCGATGGGCAAAGAACGCTATTCCAGGCGTATTGTTTGTCTTCCCGCTTGGAGGGCTTAAGCCGAGCTTCCTACCTATCTTTGGTGGTATGGAATACCAGCTTGAAACCGCAACGAAGCCTAGCAGTAATCATCCTGGCTGTTTCGCTATTTTTTGCCTCTGGTCTTCTATCGGGCTGACCTTTTGTCTGTTCATTAGTTTGACCGCTGTTTGGGATCTAGGTGCTGGAGACCTTATGGAGGCACTATTTGGTCTGGTGATCTGGGGGGCTTTAGCTGCGATCCCCATAGGACTGATTGAGCTGATTGGTGGACTCAACCAGTATGCCCGCAGTCGCCTACCTCAACTAGGCTACTACCTGACCTTTAGTGGTCTCTACCTGTTCTTATTCTTTTCGAGTATGGCTGGTCTCCTCAATTTCGGCAACCCCTTAATCGACAGCTTGGCTCTAAGCATACCCGTGGCCTTGAGTTGGTTTTTGTGCTGGATCAATTATCGTGTGCTGCCCGGCACCCTTGCTCCTACCCAGGCGGAACTGGAAGATATTTTGGATGCTTGACTTAATGATCTGGCTACTGGCAATAGCTCAGCGTCTTGATTATTGATTTTTTCTGACGATGAGTACCGGCATCCGTTCATTACCAACTAGGAAGGTTTCCGTAACGCTTCCCATTAGTAGGCGATCTACGGTGGAATGTCCCTTAGCACCGATCACTACAAAATCGATCGCCTGGTCATCAGTGAATTTCAAAAGGTAATCCACGATCCGAGGATCTCCTTTTTCGATCAATTTGGCGGAGACATTAGTTAGGCCCTCGGGACAATTGGCTGCCAAAAAGGCTTTAAAGGCTTCTTCTCGATCTGCCTTTACCATGCGATTGAAGACCGCTTCGGTTTTACCAATATTAAAACCAGCGAAATAAGGCATCTCGTAGACATGAACACAGACAATTTCTACGGATTCGCCAAAATTTTGCTGGATCGCCAAAGCCGTACGGAGTGCCTGGGCAGCGTGCTCCGAAAAGTCAATAGGTACCATAATCCGGCTAATCTTTAGCTTGGCTTTAGCCGGTACCACCAGTGCATTGCAAGCTACCCTGCGAGCCAATTTTTTGGCTTTAATACCGTGTACATCTGTATCGGCATCCTGACCGATCAGTGCCAGATCAGTTTGCTGCGAACGAATTTCCGTAATCATTTCTTTCAGGACATCTCCGTGGCGGATATCTAATTCGATTTCGTCAAACTGATCCAGATCCATACTCTCTTCCAATAGCTTTTCCATCCGCTCTTCCACGGCGTCCTTGATCTCCTGTTCCCGATTTAAAAGCTCTTGGTTCTGAAAAACGTAGAACTGCGGAATAACGTGTAAAAAAGCAACTCGGCTTACGGCTACCTTGGACGCCAAAAACTCTAGATATTGTAAGAGATGCACATCCGTACGATCTAGAGAAAGTCCCACTACTAAACGACCGACCTCAAAGGGCTGAACAGCGCTAGTCTTTACGGTTTGGATTTTAGAAGATTCCATGGCTGGGTATATTTTAACGGTAAGACAGGAACCACTTCATTCAACTTTTAGCGTGCTGAGTAGTGGTTGTTTCCTTTCACACTTTAAAATTCCGCACATTTGCCCGACGCCCAGGTGATGCAAATCAGAAAGTAGAGATAAATCGATCAGTTTTGCTTGCATGCGCTATCCATCCCTACTAAATAAGCAGCTGTCTTCTATCTTTAAGTGCTCAATTATCTCCTGCTTCACGATGCCAGCTGCTGTTAAGCGTTCGCCTTCCTACTTTGCTGTTTTTTGCTTGCTGTCTTCCATAGCGCTTAGTATGGGTATCTACTTTTTGCAGTTTGACCTGGACTCTTTCCGCTTTCCTGCTTGGTGGTACTTGCTTGCGGTAACGGCTTTGATCAGCGGACCTACTCAGCTGGTGGTTAGTATTATTCAGTGCCACAGATACCAGCTCCCGATTTTGTGGGTCCACATCGTTCTCAGTCTGGTTTATCTCCTCTTTTTCGCCTTAGCGATCACTGATTCCATTCCTTACTTTGAATACGGCTACCATGTACTCTTTGGATGCCCGGTGGTACTCAGCTGGCTACTCACCTATATCGAGTTCAGGATAATTCCTAGTAAGTCGATTAAAGACACTCCTTACTTTGAAGACATTCTCGACAGTTAGAAGATCGATCAGCTCCACACCTTTCCGCTCCTGAAAAGCGTTATCTTTACCCAACCCCAATTTTTAACGTATGCGTGTAGTAATAACTTTTTGCCTTCTAGTAATCGGCATGGCCCTCAATGGCCAAGCCAATACGCGTTTGGCACAGCAGTATTACCAAGACGGAGAATACGAAAAAGCAGCTCGGCTATATGATGAGCTAGCTCAGGAACACGAAAACAACGATTTCTTCTTTGATCGTTACGTGGCTTGCCTGATGCAGTTGGAAGACTACGAAGGCGCTGAGAGCAGCATCAAAAGGCGGCTTCGCCGGCGGCCCAACCAGGTCAAGCTCTACGTGACTTATGGTCAACTACTAGAACAGCAGTATGATGATGACGGGGCGAAAGAGCAGTATGCACTAGCGGTAGACCGACTAAGTGGCGACCAGTTTCAAATTACGCAGTTGGCTAATACTTTCCTGCGCTATACCAAGTACGATTACGCCATTGCCACTTACGAAAAAGGCAGTGAACTGATGGGGGACGAACAGGCTTTCGCCTACAACTTAGGAGACCTCTACCGGCGCAAGGGAGAAACTGAATTGATGGTTGAAAATTATCTCTTAGCGATCATCAACAATCCTGGGCGGGCCGAAAACGTGCAGTCTTTATTCCAGCGTTTTTTAAACAGGGACGGCCTGTTGATTCTCCAACAACAGTTGTACACGCTGATCCAGACTGGACCCGATGACGACGTTATTTTTCCGGAAATGCTGGCCTGGGTATTTATTCAGCGGAAAGATTATCGCGGTGCCTTACGACAGGCTCGGGCTTTAGATCGGCGACTGGATGAGAACGGCATGCGGGTCTATAATCTCGGGCGACTAGCGGCCAATGCCAAAGATTATGAAACGGCGATCTCCGCTTTTGACTACATCGTAGAACAAAAAGGAGAAGCTTCCACCCTTTACCTGGATGCTAAGCGGGAAGCTTTGCTTACTCGACGACGTGCCATTACCGACGGCTATGATTATCAGGAGTCCGATCTGCGCATGCTGGAAGAGGCCTACTTGACGTTTCTCAACGAATTCGGAGAAAATCCTGGCACGGCCAACATCATGATTCAACTGGCGGAGCTGGAAGCGCTTTTCCTCAACGACCTGGATAAAGCCACCGAGCTGCTTAACGGTATTTTGAATATGAACGGGGTCGATCCCCGGGTATTAGCCAAAGGAAAGCTGGCTTTAGGTAACTACTATTTGATGCAAGGCGAAATCTGGGAATCCACCTTGCTTTACAGTCAGGTAGATAAAGCTTTTGAAGATGACCTCTTGGGCCACGAAGCGCGCTTTCGCAATGCGCGATTGAGCTATTTTAAAGGGGACTTTGAATGGGCACAATCACAATTTGATGTATTAAAAGCCTCAACTTCTAAATTGATTGCCAATGATGCACTTGACCTCTCCGTCTTTATCATTGACAACCTGGGGCTAGACACTACGGCGGTCGCGCTACAGACCTATGCCGACGCAGAACTGCTCGTTTTCCAAAATCGATTTGACGAAGCTTTTACTAAGCTAGATTTGCTGGTTGAAGCCTTCCCTGGGCACGATCTCGAAGACGATGTACTTTACCTGAAAGCAGAGGTCTACCTGAAGCGCAGAGAGTACGAGCGGGCTGCTCAAGCCTATCAGTCGATCGTCGACAATCATTCCGATGGTATCCGTGTTGACAATTCACTCTTTGCACTGGCCGACTTGTACGAGAACTACCTGGACAATCCGCAGCGGGCCATGGAATTGTACGAGACCTTGTTCATCGACTTCAGCAATAGTATCCTGGCCGTAGAGGGCCGACAAAACTTCCGCCGATTGCGCGGAGACGATATCCAGTAGGAAGGGTAAGATTTTTTTAGCTTTAGGCATAGTAGAGTGTTAACCATCTCACACTATACCTAAGTCTACCCACATGCGTAACACTATTTTTGCCGTTCTGCTACTCCTTAGTAGTCAGCTTCCTGCTCAATTAACAGATTCTACCTACCTGGCCACCATCCAGGAAAGTGAACTAACCGATGGCCGTCTGCAGTTTCAAGCTCAGTTACCTGCCCAGCAGCCCATCGCGGGTGCTCCCCCCCCTTTCTATATGTACCACTGGGAATTTGGTGATGGGCATTTCAGCAATGAAGCGGAACCTGTCCATCGCTACCGCACTGCTGGTCGCTACGACGTACAGCTGTTTGCTACCGGAGGCTACGATGACGGTAAACCACCGACCAGTCGGCCAACCGGAGTAGCTGCGCGTTCGGGAGGAGATGAGCAAGGAGGATCTACTCCCTGGCGCGAGGAATTAGCGACGGTACTAGATGAAGAACAACCCGATATTCGCCTGCATAACATCCGTGACCCTAAACCAGATGAGGAACTCGTTTTGGTGTTGAGCTATCGCAACCCGACTAGCCAGAACATCAGCGGTGAGCTGAATCTCTTTTTCAACGAAAAGTCTTATCCCGAACAGCACTTCACTTTCAAGGAAGGTCGGACACACTTTGGAGAGGAAGAAGTGAAAGCGGCCTATAGTTTGCTTGATCGAGGCATCAGTCCGGGCTTAGCGGTGGATGATTGGAATTATGGATTTACGGATAATTGGATAAACCCAAATATCCAAACTAGCATCATCCCACAGGAAATACTCGACACCTACCAAGACAACGTCAGCTGGAACACTGGCTTTATGATCCCTGGAGAAACGCGCAATTTATTCATCAGCCTGGATGCCACTCCAGAAATGCTGAAAGACACCCACGCCATCGTAACGGTTGATGCCTATTTCCTGCCAGACCAGCCAGGAGTAGCCGGCTTTTCTCACCGGCTGGAACTGGAGATAGTAGCCTCTCATGACCCCAACCATATCTCCGTGCGCAACGCCCGTCTGAACTATCGCTACGCCAGTCGCCGCCCCCAGGAATACAAAATCCGCTTTCAAAACACGGGGGAAGGCCCCGCCAGCACGGTAAAGATTGTAACGACCGTAGACGATGAATTCGACCCCAATAGTCTGGAAATAATCGATAACTATCCCGTCTGCCCGCTCTGCCCCGAAGGTCTGGGCGAAGCGGCTACCTACAGCTGTCTGGATACCATAAGGCGAAGGGGAGAGCTGGAGTTCATCTTCCGTAATATCTACTTGCCCGGCACTCGCCAGGATAACGTCAGCGATCGTGACAGCACCAAGGGGCACGTCCGCTATCGCATTGCCCCTGAGAGGCGGCTACCCAAAGTGCGCAACCGCAATCAGGCGGCTATTTACTTCGACCGTAATCCGCCGATCTACACCAATTTTAGCGGAGCGCGTTTTAAACCTGGAATTAGCCCGGGGATTTACCTGGGTCGACGCACCAGCTTGCCAGCTGGAGAGGTAGAAGGTCTGACTAGAACTACCATCGGTTTAGTAGTAGCGCCGTACAGCGCTTACCGACCTTATTTCCAGGCAGAGGTTTACGCCGGTTTGGCAGAGCGTATGGATTTCAGTCAAACGATTGAGGGGAGCGTTTCCAGTTCGGAAACTGTAATCCTTGAAAATCCAATCAATCCAGATTTACGGATACGCGTAAGCCGCGATAGTGTCTTGGCGGATTACAGCCTTACTAGCAGTAATTCAGTTTCTAGTATTGCGTTAGTTCCTTTACAAATCCGCTACGCCCTGAATAGTTTTGTCGGACTGGGAGCTGGTGCTCACTTGGAATTATTGCGGCGAGAAACCTCCACCAGTGGCCTACAGGCGGTGAGTGTGATCACTACCGAACAGTTTGGTTTCATCAATCCTGCGGGGGAATTTATTCAAGAAGGAAATTCCGTTGTGACGACTGAGGAACTCAGTCCCATCGATTTGAATACCAATACGACCAGCACTGACCTGCAAGGCCATCTTTTCCTTGACCTACAGTTGGGAAGGGTACGAACCTGGCCCGTGGTAGGGGTACGCTACCACCAACGGGTGATCGGTGATGGCGACAATTTCTACAGTGTATATATCGGCGGAAAGTTTTAATCTGGACTTTAGCTCCACACCTCCGATGACTGCTGCGCAAGGCATCGGAGAAGATCACTATCGGTAACTCCACGCTCCGCGTGGAGAGCGTTAATTTTACTAGACGCTAGCTAGTATTTCGCCTCCCGCGCGGAGCTCGGGAGTACCGTGTGAATTCGAGTGGCGGTGGTAGGATCCCATAAGATGATCAGCGTACTATATGCTTGTGTGAAAAATAAACGACCCTATGATAAAAAAATACATCTAGGACTTGTTTAAGCTATAGTAATCGGAGGAAGGAGACTTCTCCTCCGAGATATCTTCCCCAGCAGGGAAGTTCCTTGGAGATGTAAAGCAGCAAAGTCGAAAAAAGCTTAGCTTAGTAGCCACCAAAACCTACTCCTTTTGCTAAGTCGACGAGCTGCTTTTTTACTGGCCCTGCTATGCGGTATTGGCGCTTCATCTATTGGCGCACAAGCGCTGATCGACAGTCTAGATAGCTGGAAAGAGCAGTGGGCCATCTGCCGGGAGGATCCAACCTGCGGAAGTACAAATGAATTGCACCAAAAGTTAATTGCAGCCTTTAGGGAAGCCGATGATCTGGAGAATTATACCTGGCATTTCTGGGAAAGGCAGGCGGCTGACCTGGACAACAAAACAAAAGCGCTGAGTTGGCTGGATGAAGCCCAGGCTGGGCGCTGGCGAGCAGCAAAATCCGAAAATGAATGGGGGGCCATCTGCTACGAAGAAATCAGCCGGGCTTTCCTACTCAAGGATCTAGGCGATATCCTGGGTAGCATCCGCGCCTTTGAACGGGCGGAACGGCTGTATAGTGAACACCTTTTTGGTTACGTGGATGTGATCGAGCAGATCTACAAGCCACTGATGAATAATTACACCCGCTTGGGAGATAACCGTAACGCACTATTGATTGCGGATCAGGCCCTGCGTCGGATCGTACCCCGCCATAATGTCGAAGCCGCCAGCGGTCTTTTTAACAATGCCGGCATTGCCGCCTGGAATGGCGGTAACTATGCACAAGCCGACTCCCTCTTCCAGCTGGGGACACAACTGCCTAATTTGCCCCCGCTGCAAGCAGGTCAATTGTTCTTTAGTCAGGCTCGCAATCAGTGGTCACAGGGGCAAAAAGACCTGGCCAATTGGACCCTTGGGCTCAGCGAGGCTCAGTTCAGACGCATGCCCAATGCCGAGGGCAGAGCCTACGAGGAGCTGCGTATTGACCAGCTTTCGCTGCGTGCAGAAATGACGGAAGATGCTCAGCGGGCCATGACCTACTATGAAGAAGCGCTGGAGAAGATCAGGCAACTCAATGGCAGTCTGGACTATCAGCGACAAGCGGGTAAAATCTACAATCAGATCGCCAGGCTTACCTACGAGAATAGTCGCAACGGCCCCTTGGATAAAGCTCTGGCCCGTTACAATGATGCGCTCAAATGCTTGTTGCCTGCCTACGAACCCATACATTCCTTCGCTCCTCCACCGGCAGATAGCCTGCTCTACGCGGAAAACACCCTACTGGAAGCACTAGACAACAAGGCCCAGCTGCTGCTGCCGACGCATGGAGCTCAGGCCCTAGCTAATTTCAAAGTAGCCCAAAGGGTGGCTTTTCTCTTGCACGCTACCTATCAAACGGAAGCAGAGCGCCTCAACGCGCAGGCGCGCAACCTCGAACGGACGGAGACCGCTCTGAAACTGTGTTATCGATTACAGGCAGGAGAACTGGTGGCTACTCCTGAGCTCGCCCAATCTTCGACCGACTACCAATTAGCAGCCCTGCGTTGGATGGAGCAAAATAGGTCCATTTTGCTTTCTGAAGCTCGGCAGGATAGCGAGGGACTGGGCGAAGATGATACCGTCGACAGCCTTCTACAATTACGAACGGAGCTGCGTCGACAACTTAATTTCCTAGAGGCGAATGGTGCCGAGCTCGAGCTCCGCGCCAATCAGAGTCGCCAATTGGCCGCCTTACAAGCAGAGTTAGAGCAACAGCTACCTGTAACCCAGCGCATGGGGCCAGAACTGGACCTCGACAACTTACAGTATTTACGAGAGCAGGAAGGAACGCTGCTGCTGAGTTATTTCTACGGCGAGCGGTCTGCCTATTGCTTCTACCTTATGGGAGAAGAACAAGGCCTGGTTGCACTGGAGGTAGACACCGCGGCCAGGCAGGGTCTATTCGAGTTCATCAACTTGCTGGCCGATCGTCAGGCGCTGATTGAAAACCCGGACTTATACCTGGAATACGGAAAGCGCGTACGTCAGACCTGGTTGCCGGATGAACTCCCTTGGCATACAGCACAACGGCTGGTCATTATTGCAGATGGCCGGCTACACCAGCTCCCCTTTTCGGCATTACCCATCGGCGAAAGTGGTACGCCCCTATTGCGTAAACTCAGCCTGCGCCGCATCTACTCTTTACAGGTAGGCGTGCAGCCCACTACTCTGGAAGCCTACCCTGGCCCAGAGCAACGCTATTTCTTTGCGCCCTTCAATCAGCAAGGTCGTGATCAATGGCCATCCCTGCCCTATTCTGGAGAGGAAATGGACTGTGAATACTCCAGCTGTGATCTTGATCAGGCAGCCTCGACCTCCGCCCTCCAAGCAGCCCTGCATACGGAGATCGGGAAGCGACCACGCTTCCAATTATTACACCTTTCTACCCACGCACAGGCCACCGATGGCGACGCCCAAATTGCTTGTTTTGATGGCCAGCTTTCACTGGCGGATATCAGTCGCCTACGCATTCCCGCAGAGCTGGTCATCCTCAGTGCTTGCGAAACCAACGTCGGGGAATATCTCAGCGGAGAAGGGGTTTACAGCCTGGCCCGCAACTTCACTTACGCCGGGGCGCATAGTCTGGTGGCCAGCCATTGGTCGGTCAATGATCGTTCCACGGCCTGGATTATGCAACATTTTCACCGTGAACTGGAAGCGGGCAATGATCGAGTTGAAGCTTTGCGCAGTGCACAGCTGGCCTATCTCGATCGCACGGATATCAGCGCCGTAGAAAAACTCCCATTTTACTGGGCGGCCTTTAGCCTAACTGGAGCCGATGGGCCTATTTTTAGTACTTCCGCAGGTCTCAATCTTTGGTGGACTTTACTGCTACTCCCTGGCTTGATTTTCATCTTCTGGGGTAGAAAGAAGTAGACGCCTGTTGTACAAAAGTTAAGTTAAGAGCTACTCGGCGACGACTAATTCCCGCCAGATTGCGTACTTTTGAGCTCTTTGTAAGCGTTTTTCAGGCAACGCCCTCGCAACATTCCCACCCTTTGCCAGTGTTTTCCCAGTTAATGGTGTGTGCTTGCACACACTCAACCAAACTATCATTCTATTTCCTGTAACCGGAAATGAAACCACGCTTTTATGTCCCTTAAGCTACGTTATTTACCAGCTTTGCTGGCCCTTACTTCTACCCTCCTTTTTTCCAGCTGCGAGGATCAATTTGCCGGATTGGCAGATATCGATGGCGTTCGCTACGAAGCGGAATATGCCCTGCCGATAATCGACAGCGAGATCAATATGAATGATCTGCTAGAGAATTTTGAAGAGGATGCTTCACTGACCGTCGATCCCGATGGCCTACTGCGCTTTCAGTATACGGGTGATGTACTCAGTCGCGATGCTGACGATATTTTTCGCGGCATCAATGCTACGATCAATGACTTTCCGTTTATCCCGCTGATTTCCCAGCGACAGGCACTGCCTTTCTCCTCTCCCGGCGGATTGGATCTGGACCGGCTGATTTTAGGCGGTGGTACCTTGACCTACGCCGTGGAGAATGAATACGATCGTCCGGTTACCGTAACCCTTACTTTCCCTACTGTCACTCTGGATGGTGAGCCGCTGTCCGTTACTGGCGAATTGGAAGCCTATAGCGGTTCAGGTAGCCCCCCTGTATTCACTAACGTCGGCGGTGAATTAATTGATATCGATGGCTATACTTTGCTACCCGACAACGATAGCATCTACATTGAAACGGTGCTCACCGATGCCGACGGCAATATGCTCGACCCTAGTCCTGGTTCGGCCATTGTTATTACCGATTTCACCTTTGAATACGTAGAAGGCTACCTCGACAACCTGATCTATGAAGGTGGGCGCGACACCATCGAAATTGATTTCTTCGACAACTGGATTCGAGGCGACGTCTACTTCGAAGATCCTAAGATCACCTTCAACATCGAAAATAGCTTTGGCGTACCGACCGAGTCGGTCATCAACGTTTTTAACATCATCACTGCAGAGGGCGATATACTGCCCCTAGAAAGTGTCTTCATTGAGGAAGGCATCGACTTCCCCTACCCGACCATCGACGAAATCGGGGCCGTAAAAAATCGGGAGTTCATCTTTACCCCCGAAAATTCCAACATCGACCAGGTGCTGGGCAGCAAACCCGTTGCCGTGGATTACGACGTCAATGCCCTCACCAACCCGGATGGCAATACCGAAATTCGTGGTTTTATAACCGATAGCAGCTATTACCGCGTACAAGTAGCCGTCGAACTACCCCTTTTCGGCTCTGCCGCCGAGTTTGAAGTAAGAGACACCTTCGAGCTTGACTTCAACCAGTACGATAATGTAGAGGAAGTAGAATTTAAACTGGTCGCTGATAACGAGCTACCGCTGGGTGTGCGTATCCAAGGGGAATTCCAGGATGCCAACGGAAATCCCTTGACCCAGCTACTACCCGCAGAGGAACAATTGATTGGTCCGGCTCCGGTTGGTCCTGATGGCAACCCAACTGGCGCCAATACGCAGATCACTTTCGTGACCTACGATGCTGCTACTGTACCTAATATTATCGAGGCCAAAAGTCTGGTTATTACCGCCTTCTTTGACACCACCAACGGCAGTGAGCAATCCGTCCGGGTATCTACTGATCAGGACTTACGTATGCGACTGGGAGCCATCGTAAAAGTCAGTAACGATTAATGACTAGCGACTTGCCCTCCGACTTAAAATTGCCCGTACTTGAGCTACTGGCCTATCTCCTTCATCCATCGACTGCCAACCCTAACAAAAAGCTATTAATGAAGATTCAATTAACCCTGCTCGCCGCAGTAGCTGCTCTTGGCCTTGTGGCCCAGCAAGATCTGACTACGCCACTACTCCATGGCAGCTGGCAAGCTACTTTTTCCAATCCGGCTTTGCTGCACAATCTTGAAGGTAATCTCACCATTGGTTTACCCGGTATTTACAACGACTTACGTACGGAAAACGTCACCTACGGCGACCTGCTGGTAGAAGAAGGTGGTCAGACTTTCCTCGACCCAAGTCAGGCCATCGCTGGTCTGGAAGAGCGCAATGAGCTGCGTGACCAATTTGATTTTGAAACGGTTGGTTTGGCGATCAAAGGGGATCGTTTTGCTTTTAGTTTTGGTCACCGTATACGCTACGATGCCGGGATTAACTACCCCAAAACCCTGGCCCAGGTGATCTGGGAAGGTAACGCTCAATTTATCGGTCAGACCGTAGATATTCGCCCCGACCTACGCATTCAAGGCTATCACGAACTCGGCCTGGGCGTTGCTTATCAACTGACCGACAACCTCAGTATCGGAGCCCGGGTCAAGTACCTGAGTGGTATCAATGACCTCAGCACTCAGGAGGGTGGCCGACTAGAACTGACTACCGACGATGTCGCTTATGCGTTGGAGCTCGATCAGGATTTAACCATCAATTCTTCTGGTAGCCTAGACTACCAAGATCTACGCGATTTCGACCTCAATGCTGAATTTGCCAATTTCACCCTTGACCAATTCCTGGGCGGTAATAGTGGTTTTGCCTTTGATCTGGGTGCGCAGCTCGACCTGGGAAATATTCGTATCCAGGCTTCCGCTCAAGACCTGGGTGGCGGAATCGACTGGAGTGAGAATGTGAGTAACTTTACGCTAAGCGGAGTAGAAGCCTTTACGGGCCTCGATGTACTGGATAGCATTCTGGATGACGAAGTAGAGCTTGGCGGTATCGTCGATAGTTTGGAGGAACAATTTGAGCCTCAGGAAAGTAATCTAGGCTACCGCACAGAGCTGGCCGGCCGCTACTTGATTGGTGGAGAACTGGACGTCAACGAAAAATTAACCTTGGGAGCCCTGGTCTATTTCCAGGAAGGATTGACGGAAACCGAATCAGCGGCCGCGCTTTCTGCCCGCTACCGTTTGAGCAACGTCTTCCAAGTGGGTGCCGTTTATGCCTACCGTGCCGGGGAGTTCACTAATCTAGGAGTAAACGCTACCTTAAGTCTAGGTCCTGCTCGCTTGCTCATTGCAACCGACAATCTATTTACGGCCATTGACCCCAAGAACAGTAACCAGGCTAACGTAAGGCTTGGTCTTAGCCTGTCCTTTCTAAAAGACAGAGACCAGGTCGAGTAAATCGACCTGGTCCCGATGTTTGATACATTCTTTTCCTGCTAGAAGAGGAAAGAATTAGGCGTTAGCCGTACTGCTAGAGCTAGATACAGCCAGACCGTAGATTACCAGACCGAAGCCAATCTTGTTGATGGCATCACCGATGTTGTAGCAAAGGTCAAGGAAGGTAGCGGGTAGTACACCGGCTAAGAGTCCTCCTTCGATACACATGTAACCGATTGGGTAAATCGCCCAGCCAGCTAGTACGAACCAGCCCAAAGCGCGGATGGCAGCCTGGATATTGGGATCTGCAGAATCCGTAGCCAGTTTCTTAGCAGAACCTGCCCATACTTCGTAAACGATACCTACATAACCGATAGTAGAAACAGCACCCCAGATAGCAGACTGGTCACGGAAGACCGTTTCTCCCAGGTAACCGAATACCAACATCCACACAGAGTAGAAAACCATCTTCCAAAGTAGACTGGACTTTGCTCCAACTACCTTGAGGATCAAGTAAAATTCTACACACATCAAGGGAACCGTTAGGATCCAGTCGATGTAGCGAAACTCGGTGGGAGAAGAGCCATTTTCTGTCCAGTATTCACGCATGTAGAAGTAGTGAACAGCAGCAATGAAGGTAATCAGGCCGGCTACCAACATACTATCTTTCCACTTACCTTCTACGCGTCCCATCTGAACAAAGAAGAAAACTGTGGCGGCCATCATGGCCATCGAACCGATAAAGAAAGTAAAGCCCACGTAATCACCGGACTTAATAGTCGCAGCGAAAAAATCGGGCATGAGATTCATTAATTCCATTGAAGGAGTATTTAATTAAGACTAAACGCAGTTGAATCAAGAAGAAGCTGAAAGATCTGCGCTAGATGAATTGGTTGAATTATTCTTTGACACTACCGGAAGGGTAATGGTCTTTGCAGAGGAGCGCCAGCCACGATAGAGTTGATCAACCAGGATCATGTGCGGAAGCGTGAGGAGAGAGATGGCTACGAAAACACCACCGATCAAAGCTGGCGAGAGCACCATCCCTGGTTCTAGCCAGAACCAGGCAAAAAGGCAGAAGGCCAAGGCCCCCAGCACGACAGGAGCTATTTCTAGCAGGAATTGGCGCCTACTATAATTCCCTAGATTAGTACGGAAATAGCGGAGCTGGTCTAACATGGACCCCAACGAATGCCAGAAAACGAAATAGATGGTGAAACCAAGCAGCAGACTATTCGTAAAAAAGACCCCCATAAGGAGGCCGTATGCTGCCAACTCTATCCAGGCGCGTTTGCGACTGAGTTGGCCATCGTACCGCAGCCGGCCAATCGCCAGCATATTGAGTACGCCCAAAATTATGATTGTGGTCAAAGCCACTTCATAAGTAGGAATAGTGAGATTCCATCCCGTCATTTTGGCTACGATAGCTGCTGCTTCGCCACCGTGCAGCAGAATGGGAGTAAAGAGAACTCCCGCCCCCCACAACATAAAATGTAAACTACCCCAAGCCGTACGACGATAAGAAACGTAAGACCAATTGGACTGGCCGAAGTGATAAATTGCAAGTAGTAAAAAGAGTAGGAATGCACAAAGTGGCAAGAGCAGCCACACCAAACCATAAAGACCAATCAAGCCGCCATACATCAGGTAAAACACCATCTTTCTGCGACTGATATTGTGCTTATCCATAGCCTTAAAAAGACTATAGTCAGTCGCCCCATGAGGCAACCCAAGTAGGAGCATCATCCCTAGTACTAGGAACGGCTCTGCGCTACTTAATAAGTCTGGTAAGAAGATGCCGGCAACAACAAATAATCCACTTAGGGCGAAGACTGCCCGCTGGACGCTGTTGTCCCGAAAGCTTACGTAATGCACTTTAGCTAATTCTGTTAAATGATAGGTTTGTCATTTGTAGAATCGAAATTCAGAACAAATGATGCTGAGGTTTAGATTGGCAGAATTAATAGGCGGTGATTACGTTTTCAAAAGAATAATTTGGGAATAATTGCGTGGTTAACGTGAACGCTGGCATTTGGTTTCAAAAAAGCTTGAAAAAAACGAAAGCAATGAGCGTAAGCGAAATGTTAAGTTGAAAATTGGCCTAAAAACAGCATGTTTACGATCAAATCTTTAGTAGCGTCGAGCACTATTTATCCGCTTAACGGCTAGTTTATCCACCCTTCTTTTAGGAAATAAGCGGAATAAGCGAATCATCCAGCCTTTAGGCATCACGATCTGATCCGGGCGGGGGCGGCGGGCTTCCAGGACATCAGCTATTTTTAAGGCGACCACTTCCGCAGGTATCGCTGTTTTCATGGTATTTTCCAGATAGGGGTCTAATTTTTCCACAACATGCGCATATCGGCCCGTAAAGACGTCACGTTGGTCGGAGGCCTTTTGCCAAATCGGAGTTTTGACGGGCCCCGGAGCAATTGAAACCACGTCGATATTGAAATCATACAGTTCTCTGCGCAGCCCATCGGTAAGTGCCTCTACTGCAAATTTAGAGGCGGAATACAAGCTGGTATATGGTGAGGATACATAACCTGAAACCGAACTAACGTTTACAATCCGGACGGGGGACTCCCCCGCTTCCTGTGCACGGTGTAACAGCGGCAGACAGACCTGCGTAAGTCCTAATAATCCAAAAACATTCACTTCGAACTGTTGCCGAATTTGGGCTTCTGGCAATAGCTCCAGCGGACCACTGATGGCTACGCCAGCATTGTTGACCAAGGCGCTAAGTTGGTGTCCAGCGGCCTCAACTTGCGCTACGGCGGAAGCTCTGGCTACGGCGTCGGTCACGTCCATAATAATGGCATGAAAGCGGTCTGGATGAGCCTCAGTCAGCTCTTTGGCATCTTCTGCTCTTCGCACACTACCGTATACCCGCCAGCCGCGTTGCAGTAATTCTAAAGCCGTTGCCTTACCGATACCCGTCGAAACGCCAGAAATCAAAACCGTAGCCATAATCAATCGTTCTTATTTTGTGCTGCCTTTAGCGACCTCCCCCAAAAGAGAAGGTCAGAAATGGCGAATACATATCCTTCCTACCGACAAAAGTATAGTTAATGTCCGCAATTGCTGATTTACAGCCCACTATTGAAGCTGCCTGGGAAAAACGCGAGCTACTCAAAAGTGACACTACTAAAAATGCCATCCGCCACGTATTGGAGGAATTGGACAAAGGTCGCCTACGGGTAGCAGAACCCACTGCCACAGGAGATTGGCAGGTGAATGAGTGGGTCAAAAAAGCGGTGGTGCTTTACTTCCCCATTTGCCAGATGGAAACCATTGAAGTAGGACCCTTTGAGTTTCATGATAAGATTCCCCTGAAATCCAGCTATGCAGAACTGGGCGTACGGGTAGTTCCCCACGCTATTGCCCGCCACGGTGCCTTCTTGGAAAAAGGGGTGATCATGATGCCCAGCTACGTCAATATTGGAGCCTGGGTGGGCGCTGGATCCATGGTAGACACCTGGGCTACTGTCGGTAGTTGCGCCCAGATCGGTCGGAACGTTCACTTGAGTGGTGGAGTGGGTATTGGTGGTGTACTGGAACCCCTACAGGCGACTCCGACCATTATCGAAGACGACTGTTTCGTTGGTTCCCGTTCTATCGTAGTGGAAGGTGTACGGGTAGAAAAAGAAGCCGTGCTCGGAGCAAATGTCGTGTTGACACAGAGTACCCGTATCATCGACGTTACCGGCCCAGAACCAATAACTTACCGCGGTCGGGTACCCGCTCGTTCAGTAGTGATCCCTGGCAGCTATACTAAGGAATTTCCCGCTGGGAATTATCAGGTTAGTTGTGCCTTGATTATCGGGCAACGCAAGGCCAGCACGGATAAGAAAACCAGTCTCAATGCCGCTTTAAGAGAGTATGATGTGGCGGTTTAAAGATGGACGATAAGTGATAAACAATCAACGATTATGATTTGGGTTACTTCCGGGACAACCAGCCTTTTCTACTTTATTGTTTTACTGGGCTCCTCCGTCTTTTTCTCCTCATGCAGTAGCTCCAGAGTAGTAGCTGTACTTCCGCAGGTTCTAGCCATTTATCAGGATCCCGTGGGGCAGCTATATGAGCAATATAGTAATGGCCAACTGCACAAGCGCGATGTCCCTACGGACACGACCTACGTCTATTACGATAACCTTCTAGGTCGCATCGACTGGGTAGATGCTGCTAATCCTTTTCGACCACTGCTTTATTTTGAAGACTTCCAGATTATTGTCTTGCTGGACCGAACCCTCAATGAGTTGGCACGGCTAGACCTAAGGGAAGTGCCTCAAATTGAACAAGCTGGTCCCGTAGCTCGCGGCCTGGATGATGAAATCTGGGTTTTTGACAAGAGTAGCTTTCGCCTCAGGCTGTTAGATGAACGCGGCCAACAACGCTTAGAGAGCGATGACTTACGGCGTTCCTTAGGTATTCGTTCAGCTCCTGTCAATATTTTTGCGCGGCGCAGTTGGGTAGTGGCCTGGTGGCCAGAACGTGGTTTGGCTCGTTTTTCTAATGTGGGCCAGTTTCTAGAATGGGTGGAACTCCCGAAATTTGATCAGTGGACCTGGCAGGGACAAGGCCTACTGGGCTGGCAATTGGAAGAAGGTCAGCGCGTCGGTCCCATATGGCTGTGGGAAGGTGATCGGATACAGGAAGTCGAATGCCCAACAGATTGGGTACAACCGCAGGGGATTTTACTGGTCGGGGATGATTGCAGGACCTGGTGATTTAACGATCGGGAGGGTTAAGCAGGCTTTAGCCTGCGCTGGGTTATGCGGACTTCAGTCCGCTACTTCATATCGCTTTTTACTGGACAAAAATCCAGACCACCTCTCACGGGCTACTAAAGCCTGCTCACTCTAATTCACAATCTGCCCCGTCAAGCGCAGCAATTCAGTTTCGGTATTCTTCAGATTCAGCTGAGCCTGTAGGAGTTGAAATTCTGCATTGAGGTAAGCTAATTGCACCGAGCGGTAATCAAAACTATTGATGATTCCACCGCGAAAACGCTCTTCAGCAATCGCCAGATTGCGTTCAGCGTTGACGATCAGTTCCTGGGTGAGGTCTACAATATCACGCTGGTTTTCATAGAGAGCTAGGGTATTGACCAATAGTATGCGTAATTCCTGGGCAGCACTTTCATAATTGAGCTGGCTAGTGACTTCGCGCAGGCGAGCGGATTGTCGACGCACATTGCGGGCACCGCCATCGTAGATCAGGTAAGAAGCCGTCAGCCCCAGATTACCGGTAAGGGTCCGGGAAGCAATACCCGGCAGTGACTGATCGCGGGGCGGCTGATCTCCACCGAAATCAAAGGTCTGCGTTCCTGTTTGAACCGTTATATCATAGCCTACTCCTGCACTTAAGCCCAGGTTGGGTTGCCGTTCCGTTTCAATTAAACGAGTATCTAGAGCTGCGAGCTGGCGGTTGATTCGCAGATTATCCAGACTACGATTGCCGCTTTCCAAGCGAGAGAGCAGCTCTTCGCGGCTATATACTGTTTGCTCTTCACTGAAGGCAGTAGTTAGCGTTAAGGACGGCCCTTCCTCCTGACTAATTAGTTGCAGCAGATTGCGGACTGCATTATCGTAATTCGTCCGTTGAATTTCCAGACTGATAGAATCATTAAGGAAGGCATCCCTCGCTTGCAGCATCTCAAAAGATCCCGCCTGCCCATATTCTTGCCGAAGGTCCTGATAGTCAATCTGATCACGGCTGAGGTTCAGAATGCGCTGCAATACTTCAATTTGCTCGCGTTGTACCACTGCATTATAGTAGGCCTGAATGATGGACTGCACGGTATTTTCCACCTGCAACTGCAGTTGTCCTTCACTTAAGGTAGTTAGGGTCGTCAATTGCTCCTTCGTCAGGCGGACCCGACCACCGTTGAAGAGCGTCCAGTTGAGATTAGCAGAAGGGGCAACTCCAAATGAGGCCGTAGAGCTGGAACTGACGATACTGGCCGGGTTGGTATTATTTCGGTAGGCAATACTAGGGCTCAAACCGAGGCTGATAGTCGGATAACGCCCTGCCAGCGCCCAGTCGTCGTTATTGGCCACGGCTTCCAGCTCTGCCTGTGCAATGCGAATGCCGTAGTTGTTTTCCAGGCCGAGTTGAATAGCGTCACTCAAACTCAACGACTGGGTTTGGCCAGTTAAAGTAGCCGTGAGGAGGCTACCGTAAGCAAGCAGTGACAGCTTTAGGTAAGTTAAGCTCATGAGGTAGTAGTCTCTTCTTGGCGATGGGTACCGATAGGTTTTTCGGGATCAAAGCCATTTTCTAAATGTCGGTATGCAGGCTCTACTTCGTGGTAGTCAGGGTTCTCCATGTACCAAAGCTTACGGAAGTTTACCCGCCAGCGGTTGAGTAACACCAATAAAGCAGGCAATAGAATCAGTAAGATCACTGTAACGGCCAGCAAGCCAAAGGCAACCGAAATCGCCATCGGAATCAAAAATTGCGCCTGGCGGCTCTTTTCCAAAAGCAAGGGGGCCAAACCTGCGAAAGTCGTAACAGAAGTCAATAAAATCGGACGGAAACGACTGCGTCCCGTCTCGTTCAGTGCCTGCATCATGGGAAGGCCTGCACGGATACGATCATTGAAGGCCGAGACAAAGACCAAGCCGTCATTAACGATGATTCCAATCAGGGCGATCATACCCAGAGCGGAGAATAAGCTGATGGGTTTGCCCATCAACCAGTGTCCCCAAATCACCCCGATCAAACCAAAGGGGATCAAAAGGAATAGCACGATGGTCTGTCCGATGGAGCGAAAGGTGAGCGCAATCACGAAAAACATCAGTCCCAGGATGACTGGCATTACCACCCCAGCAGAAACTGCCGTTTTTTGTTGGTTACGGACTTGACCGTCCGTAACGGTCCCTACACCGGGATAGCGGGCCAGAATCCCCGGCAGGATTTCTTCTCGTACTTCAGTATTCACATCGGTAACGGATACCGAATTATTCGAGACATCAGCCTCTACCTTCACTTCGCGTTTACCATTGACGTGGTTGATTCCAATCACCCCTCGCTGTGGTTGTAGGTCCACAATTTCCGAAAGTGGGTAGGCATTACCGCCAGCAAAGCGGACGCGCATGTTGTTCAGATCACTGAGGGTACGGCGATTGTCTTCCCCGTAGCGCACCCAGACTTTCACCTCGTCTTCCCCCCGTTGCAGACGCTGTACTTCCGAGCCAAAGAAGGCGGAGCGAACTTGCCCGACGATGTCTCTCAGATCAAGCCCCAGGTAGTAGGCTTTTTCCTTCAGGCTGATGTTGATTTCCTGCAAGCCCTCCTGGTTATTGTCCACTACGTCGGTCAGCTCTGCCATCCGGTTGAGGGCATCTTTCAGTTCAGTGGTGGCCGCTTCCAGTTCATCGATATTACTGCCCACCAGACTTACACTGACGGGTTTACCAAAAAAGGAACGAGCTCCGAAGGAAATCACCTCCGCTTCCGGTACTGGTCCTACGGCTTCTCTTAGCGCATTGGCGACGCTGCGCTGCTCCACATCTCCTCGCTCCTCTCCAGGGATTAAGGCTACATTGACCGTGCCTTCGTAAGTAGATGGCCCAACTTTAACCTCCACCCGTTCTACCAGCTCCTGTTCTCCGTTAAAAGCCTGTTGACTGATGCTATCGTTGACAGTTTCGGCAGCAGCCGCAATGCGGTTCAGGATTGAAAGCGTTTGTTCCTCGGGCGTACCGGCCGGTAGTTGGAGGGTTACATTAATATCATCTCCTTCAATAATCGGGAAGAAGGTCGTTTTGACGAAACCGCCGCCCACCATCCCAAAACTGATAAATAGTACTGCAATACAGAGCGATAGCGAGATGAATTTATACTTCATCGTCCAGCGCAGTGCTGGTCCATAAAGGCCATCGCGCAGGAAATCCATCAGGCTGTCAAAGAGTCGCTGTATTCTACCGGGTTTAGCATCTGGATCGAGCGCCTTGGAGTGCGCCACGTGCGTAGGCAAAATCACAGCACCTTCCACCAAGGAAAAGACTAGGGAGAAGATCACCACTAGAGCCATTTCGCGGAAGAAATCACCCAGGGTACCGTCCAAAAAAAAGAAACTACTAAAAGCAATGACTGTAGTCAGGATTGCGGCAAAAACGGCTCCCAGGACGTTCATGGTCCCTTCAATGGCTGCCTTGATACGGGGCATACCTTTTTCGTGATAACTGTAGATATTCTCTCCGATCACGATACCATCATCGACCAGGATGCCGATCACGAGAATCATCCCAAAGAGAGAGATTACGTTCAGCGTTACGTCCAGGGCTGCGGCCAGAATAAACATCCCGGCAAAGCTGATCGGGATCGACAGGGCCACCCAAAAGGCCAGCCGCCAGTGTAGGAAAACGGCCAGCAACAAGGCTACAATGAGAAAGCCCTGAATACCGTTTTTTTGCAAGGTGTTAATCCGTTGGCGCAAGGTGATACTGGCATCATTGATCACTGCTGCCTGGAGGTTGTCGTTGCGGGCGTTGAAGTCAATGACGTATTGGCGCACTTCATCGGTAATGAAGATCATGTCCTCCTCCAGCGTATTTTGGATCGCTACGTTGACCGAAGGCGTCCCGTCCAGAAAGGCGCGATTAGGTTGATCTGCCCAGCGATCTTGCACGCTAGCGACCTGCCCCAATCGTACGACACCACCGCTCGGGCTTGACTTGACGATGATGTTGCGCAGGCCATCTGCATAATATTCTTTGCTGCGGGCACGAAGCAGTAGCTCTTCTTCCTCTCCCTTAATCGTTCCCCCCGTGAGGTCAATATTGGACGCCCGAATCGCTTCGGCAGCTTCCAGAAAGGTTAGTCCATAGGCTTGCAGATCACTTTCGCGAAAGGCAATTTCAATCTCTTCGTCCGGAAAGCCCGAGAGCGTGACCTTGGAGATGCCGTCAATTGCCAACAGATCGTCTTCTACCCGTCGTGCGGCCAGTTTCAGCGCTTCCAGGCTTACCCCTTCCCCGTAGAGCGAAAAATCGATGGCGCGCCCCAGTTGTTCTTGCTTGTAGATGACCGGAGGCTCCATACCGGTGGGAAAGCTACTGATGCGATCTACCTCATTTTTGACGTCCTGTAGTACCAGATCGGTATCGTAGTCTTTGAGCACCTCTACGGTGATGCGTCCGCTATTTTCTGAACTTACGCTGGTGTAACGCTCTACGCCCGTCAGACCTTTGAGGTTTTCTTCGATCTTATTGACGATCCCTTCTTCTACCTCTTCGGGACTAGCACCGGGATAGATGGTCTGGATAGAGATGGTGCGGCTGGGAAACTCCGGAAAGAAGGTAGACTTCATGCGGCCAAGGCTAAAGAGCCCCACCAGCAATAAGCCGACCATGATCAAATTTGCCGCTACCGGAAATTTGACGAAATAGCTGATAAAGCCTCGCATAATTGCTGGTTTATTTAGTGGCGGTATTAGATGCTGCTCGGCGTACTTTCATCCCATCGTAAGCGCCCGCCGGATCGCTGACTAACAGCTCAGCACCATCGGGTAAGCCGCCGACAATGACCGTTTCCCGATTGATTTTTCGTACATCTACTGGATGTAAACGCAGCAAGCTATCATTTTCGACGACGTAAACCTCGTTGTCATTCAACAGCAGGTCCCGGTCGATCTCTGCGACCTCCTGCATTTCCTGAGCTTCAGCCTGTCCTTGCAAATACATGCCTTCGCGTAGGTTTCGGCCCCGCACACCAATATATACCGGCACCGTTTGCGAGGCAACATCGATCTGATCACCGATGCGCTTCACTTCACCGGACCATTCGCCGTCCAAATCGTTGCTGTACAGCTGGACGGGCGCGCCAACACGCAGAAAGTCCAGTTGGGAAAGAGGCACCGTAGCTACCAGTTCGAAATAGCCGGTAGCCATCAATTCGCCAATTTGCTGCCCGGCTCGTACCACCGCACCTTGGTCTACCGAAGTGGAGGTCAACACTCCGCCGAAGGGCGCATAAAGGCTGTACTTGGCCAGGCGATCTTCCAGACTTTTGATAGTATAGTACTGGGTATAAATATTTTGACCAGCGATAAAGAGACGGGCGCTCTGATCAGTGACCTCCGGTAGTTCTGGCGTAGCGCTATCCATTTGGAGGTTAGTCAGGTAGGCCTCCCAGTTCGTGGCTGCTGCCGGGTAGTCGATTTTTAGATCAGGCATGATGCGGGCAATACTATTGAGTAAAGTGGCTCGCTGCGCCTGTAGGTTGAAGCGTGCTTCTTGATCGTCCATGCGCAGCAGTACGGATCCTTGTGGGAAGTAGGTACCGACTTTAAAGGGACGGCCAGTTTCTTCGATGGTCCCGCCAACTTCCGCGAAGAGGGCAATCTTGTTGTAGGCCTGTAGTTGTCCTTGGAGGTCCAGCGTCGTAATTATTGGACCATTCTCTACGGTGCGGGTAGAGACGGTTTTGAGTTGCTTTACGACAGGGCGTTCGGGGGGCGTCTCCTTTTGGGAAGAAATCCAGTTCATCCCGTAATAGCCTCCGGCCAGGATCGTTAGTCCGACTAGCGTGACGACGAGTCGTCTAATGGTCAATGCATTCATGCTGAATCCTAATGAGTAGCTTCGCAAGGGCCAACAACGAAAAAGGAGCAGAGTTCTGCCTAAGGGGGAATTTGGACAAATGAACGGTTGAAGCGGGCAGGGAGATAGTCGGTAGTTGGGTAGGAAGATATTTTTTTTGGACTTCCGCAGGTGGGAACGCTTAAACGGACTTTAATCCGTGTCGGCTGCTGCGCAGCTAAATCTTTAGCGCGGATCTTATTTGGAGGAAGCAACAAGCATGAGGTCAGTTGGAGGTCGCAAGCCCCGTGAAGCGCCCTCAGTAAATGCCCTCCTGATTTCGCAGATCCGCATTCGCCATAGGCTCATTTTGATTTCGGTTGCTGGCGAGCTTATCACATCGCTGGTTTAAGCAGTTGCCGTAGCAGTGTTTAAAAGCTCGTTGGCGTAGCCAACATCCGTTTGAGATCTTGATGATCCGCGTGATCCGCGGCAAAAAAACCAGCTCCACAGGAGCACAGATAAGCAGCTTGCTTATGCTAGCTAAAGCTCGATCGCCATACTATACTTCAAGAATAGGCAAGAAAGAAATCAAGATCAATAAAAGAAATTTTAGGTCAACAGGGTAAGGAATTCATAGCCCTCTACATAGTGCAGTAAACCGCCGCTACTCGAAGCGGTGATCATCACAACTTAACAACCCAATTATCATGTACTACCGAATTTGCATCGCTCTACTTTTCACCTTTTCCCTCTGCACGATTACTACCCTAACGGCCCAGGAAAACGCGGAGGATGAATCTTCCAAAATCAGCTGGTCGCCAGATCAGGAGCTGCAACCCGAGCAGTTTAATGGTCCGGTCATCAACGATGAATTACCGGCTTTCGCCCATACCGGCATGGACTTC
Organism: Bacteroidota bacterium; assembly: GCA_039030655.1. Lineage (GTDB taxonomy): Bacteria > Bacteroidota > Bacteroidia > Chitinophagales > Saprospiraceae > Neolewinella. Next base: position 33,358 of record JBCCDS010000033.1, read on the forward strand.
AAGGCGGATATACCCAGTCGCCGTCAACTGAATTTCAGGCTGGTCACCACTTTTGACCCTTCCGCTTCCTTTTTCCAGGCAGAGATAGCAGACGATTCGGCCATCGACCGGGAACGCTTGCGCTTCGACTTGACGGAGGTATTTGCCCGGCGCATTCGTCAACAGATTCAAGGTGGACACCTGCGGAAGTCCAAAGTATTGGACCAATTGACCGAAATTATTACGGACGAGATGACTGATCTTGTAAGTCGACAAGAGCGCTTTACCACCGAAACGCTGGAAGATCCCAACCAGCTCCCCAAGTGGCGCAGCTGGGTCGATGCTGAGCTCAATCGCCTAGATGCCTATACAGAGACAGCTATAGAAATACGCTTGCGTTAAAACAACAAAGCCCGGACAACCAATAGGTCGCCCGGGCTTTTCCTCACCATTCCACCCCGCGTATAGCGTTCAGCAACACCTCAGGATCCTGCTCCGCCACCGCCATCAGATCAAATAGCTTTTCGGAAAAACCGGCCAGCTCGATGATCTTATCGGGACTAAAGTGGCTAGTGCCGTAGCCCCGCAGATTGATGGTGTAAACGGTAGGTGAGCTGCCCGTCCGCATCCGGTAGCGCAAAAGCGCAGAATTACCACTCTGCCGGTGCAAGCCCGACTGCATATCCGAAAAGATGATGATACGGTCGTAAGCTTTGCGCGCTTTGGCGAAGATGGCATCGAAGTTGGTGCCATGGCCAACGCGGTTATTGCCCGCGAAGTCACGACTAAACTCCAGGATACCCTGACGCAGGCGATACTTGAGCATTCGGGCCGTAGTACCAAATTCCATCAAATCAGCATTGGACCGGCGCGCCAGTGCCATCCCGAAAAGTGCCCCCAGTTCCGAGCAGGCCACCTTGGGAGAACCCGCCACGGGCGACTGCATCGAACCGCTATTATCCACCACGACCAGACTGTTGTTGAGTTCGGGTAGATTAGCGCAGCTTCGTTCGATGGCTACTTCCAGCGCTTCTAGTACTAGTCGCCGTAGCTGAGCATCTTGAAAGTTGCTTAGCTCCTTGTAAGCAGTCAGTAGTCGGAAAGGCAGTACCAGTGCAGTTTTGATCCGCTTTTCGTCGGTCAGCTGTTCACGGACCAGTCCGATAGCTTCAGGATTGGTGCTTAGGATATTACGCAGGTTCCGCAGCAGGGCGAAGTAGCCCAGCTTATTACTGACTAGCAAATCCATCCAGGCGGCTTTTTTAGCGTCTTGTTGATCATCCGTCTGTCCGGCGGCGGTCAGCTTGCTTTCCCAGGTTTGGGTATTGCGCAGCTTACCCTCCACCAGCTCAGCAAGCGCCCGAGCATTGCGTTGAGTAGGTACGGGGCGCACCAGGTTCACCAGATCGACGAGCTTGAACTCTCGACCGTCGCCGCGATACTTGGCCAGTTGATAGCCATCAAAGCGATCAAAGGCCTTGGCAAACCCCTTACGCATAGCATTGGTCAATTTGCCATTGGCAGTAGATTGTTGCTGATAGGCCGCCACGATTTCCAGCATATCGTCGGGTCGGCGGACGATACGATCGTAGAAGCTTTTACCCCAATCTTGACCACTGGCTTGTTTGGCCAGGGCGGCGGCCAACAGATGGGTCACGGAACGCATACCAAACTCATGACGGGCATATACGGCGGCCTTGGCGACAAATTCTGCATCTACCTCTTGCGACAGCTGTAGTAATTCAGCGGCGCTTTGATTGGCCTTGCGGTAAAATTGCCGCTGTAGGAAATTGGTTAGCAGGAGGGTCACTAGCCGATACTCGGGGCTTTGCTTATAGGCCATAGCGCCCGCCCGATTAGTAATTTTTCGTTTCGACTTTTTCTTTAGGTTGAATAGGCTCATGATGGCAATAGGGTTTTAAGCGTGAGTAGACTTCTTTTCAAAATCCAAGGACGGGACGTACCATAGCAGCCCGGAAAGGAATCGAACCTTTGCTTGCTGGTCCAAAACCAGCTGTACTAGCCGTTATACGACCGGGCAATAGAAAGAGGAGTACTCCCGAAGGGTTTCGAGCCCTCTTCTCCGCGTAGAAAGCGCAGTATTGCCTACCCATTACGGAATGGTCGCGGGTTTTAAAACTTGCTATCGTCGCCCTTGGCGGCGTTGCAAATACTCTTCGAAGCTTTGGCTTCGCCTCCGTTTTGCGTCTTGCCAAGCACTACGCTAGCGGCGTCTTAAATTCCCTTGACCAGCCCGTGCTGGGTATCGCCAGTAGACGACGGGAGCAAAATCGGACGAACGAAATTTGGGAGGGGTTAGGCCTGAAAGGCCTGGCTGGGATCGAACCAGCAACCATCAGAATGGAATCCAATGCTCTACCTATGAGCTACGAAGTAACCCTCACCGATCAGTATCGTCCGAAAAGGTAGGGGCCGCAGGGGCCCGTTTCTTATGCGTTGGGAGAAGGTAGGGGCTTTAGCTGCCCCGTTCCGCTACGATCTTTCGGCCGTGCTATGAATTTGGAGCAGTGCTAAGCACCCACCAGGCCCGCAAATTGGTTGTCGTGGCATGGTGATTGATTTTTTGGGGTGTGGCGGCCAGAAGATTCAAGCTGCGTACGGGGGGATAACAGGGGGGCCTGAAGGGAAAGTTCCGGGGGGATAAATAAAAAAAGGGCCCGCCGAAGCGAGCCCCTCAAAACTCAAACGTATCAGATTAGTTGAACAGATAGCTTTTTATCGTGCCCCCGACGCCTAATCGCTCTTGAGCGGCCTTAGCTTCTCGTTCGCTATCGTAAGGGCCAAAGCCCACTCGGTAGGGAACGGCATCTGCTACCTCTAGAATCAGGACCTGGGCCGAAATCTTCAGTAGTTGCGTTTTGTAATGGAAAGCGTTATCCCAATTACCGTAGGCATTTTTCTGAATGATGTAGATCACTTGACCCTCGGTCGATGCAGGACGATTGCCGCCTTCCTGGAAGTGCGCTCCGACCCCAGAACCGTAGTTTTCCGTTTGTTGCTGAAGTTGTTCGACGGTTTCTGGCATATTGAGGGTTTCTTCCTCAACAGGCGTATTGACACCAGAAGTGGTTGCGGTTAATTCTCCAGTGGTTGAAGAAGAATCCTGTTTGCGAATTTCCTCCCCACTGGCATCACCAGCCTTAAGGAGATCGTTCCAGGCTTCTGGCAGCCAATTACCACGGTCAGTAGTAAAGGTGAGCAAGACGATAATCAGGAAGATAGAGAAGAGGAAACCAAAGATGCCGCCTCCGCTGCGTTCGTGAGAGTTATCGCCACCAATGTTAGGCCGCATGCGGATAATAACGGCGTTACCCGTGAGAATGACGATGACGAGGGCACCGATGATGAAGATGAGTACTTGGCTTAATTCCATGGCTTGACGATTTTGAGCACTACGAAACTTTCGATAGCGAGACAAAACAGCCATGAACTATTATCCTAAGACAGGTCTAAAGCTTAGGTAGAAACGATGGAAAAAGCCAAGTTTCTTATTCAAAACGTAGCTCTAGGTGAGGATAACTGATCTGTAACTGATCCAGCTCTAGCAAATCCCCAGTAATTGCTAGGTTTTAGATTAAGGCAAAAATGACATGAACATTCAGAGAGGCGGCGGCTACTCATCAATTGGCAAAAAAATCAATTTGTTAAAATTTTGTACAGCTTCATATTTTTTATCTTCCCTTCTAGATAATAGCGTTGCCGCTCACTGAAGTTCCCGCTGACAGATAATAGTTCTCCAATTGCTTCGTGATACCATTCTCCTAGTAAATGACGCTCAAATGGTGATATTTTTGACCATATTTTCTCTACACTTCCTTGATCAATTGCTCCAGACTCTGGTAGCTTGGCAATAAAAAAGGATCTTCGCATATAGGTTACCTCATTATGCCGAGAGGATTCAGAATCTTTAGTCTGTTTTGGTGCCGAAAAGTTTCTAACCCAGCACTCTGCTTCGGGCACTGATCGTTCCATAGCAAGCAACATCCCTAATACCGATACTCTTCCAAAAAGTCGCACAACAAAAGCACTTTGGGCCTTAGGCGAAAAATCCTCAATCCTTGTTTCGTAAAGGTGTCTCTCTCTGAGTCGATCAATTCCGTGATAAAGCCTAAATCGACGCTCCTCTAATAACTGAAAATTATTCGAATCATCCGCTAGTAGTAGCTTATTGATAGCCCAACATTCTAAAGATTGCCTGAAAAACGAATGAGCATCCTCCATCCTGTTGAGTAGCTCCCGTCTAATTTCTATATTTTCTGGGGCTTTGAAAATTAGAGTATATAGTTTTTTGGGATCAACCATCACTTTTGCCTGTTCCCATTTATTCCCTGTTCTTCCAGGGAGATCATCAGGAAGAAAATCATCTACTATAAATTCTTCGACCAAAGCCCTTAGGCTAAGTGGGGGAAAGGCAAAATCATTTCCATCTCCAATGATATTATACGGAGAGTAGAATTCGTCTATATCATACTTTTCTTGAAGCTTGGAGTCTAAAACTGGATGAACTACATAATATTTGCTCCATGGAATTACCTTTTCTTCTGCATCAATATAAGTTAATGGAGGTGCAAACTTTTGCTTATTATTGAGTACATATCCTAGCAAACCTACTCGATATAAGTAGTTCACGGTTTCTGAATCAAGCTGTTCTAGTTGTTCTCGAGTAATTACATTAGCATCTACTTGCTCCATAAACTGTTTAAGCAGGTCCTCTCTGAAAGTAGGGAAAATCTCTTCGACGTAGCTCTTAAAGATGTCATTATATGCACTTCTATTTACTACTTCTCTTGTAGCATCCTTCAGCTCTCCTAGATCAGTTAATCGACCGTTTATATTAGCGTTGAACTCAGAGTATATTTTTTTGCCAAGCAATACGATTTCTCTCGGTCTTCTGAAAGTATGCCGAAGCAACAAATCGATAGAATCTTCAACCTTTGGCTGTCCGTTTAACTCCTTTGCCGCAACATGCGCAATCTGATCAAAACCTAGCATTCTTCTTCCTGAGTGAGAACTTCGAGTATCGTATAAATTTTGTGATGGAGTGTGTTTTACATTCTTTTTAAATATCTCTCTTAGCTGGTCATCGGTATATCGGAGATAGGCACAATAGCTCTTAAGGTTAATAGCCATTTGGGATGAAATAGACAAAGCCTCCTCTCGGGCTGTAGCGTAAACTACTAGTCGTCGATTATGGCTAGTTGGCATATCAAAACAGGCATACAACAACCCAGCTTGAGCAGCCCTCCATATGGTATAAACAATGTAGGGGTCTGCTTCTTTAGCTCGTTCGTAGTCCCTTGAAGTAAGTAGATTATCTAATGCCTGATCTAATCCGTCAATGAATAGAAAATAACGATTCTGCAACTTACTAACCCTACTCATAATTAGATTATTGTAGGTAGCAAACAAGCGATCCCTCCTGTGTTCTTCGTACTTATTAAGTATTTCTGGGACCATGTAGCGGATAGCATTATAATCGCTAAATTCAGCTATAATTCTATCTAGTTTTGGAGGTAATTCTTCCCCACTTTTCAACAATGCGGCAAGGCCGATAGCAAAAGTCCAGATATCTTTCCATTTGTCATAGTCTTTCAGCTCCAAAAGTGTGGAATCACTAAAACGAACCCCAGTAAATGAAATATTTTCAACTAACCCATCACTTATATTTCGCGCTCGCCCCTCCTCTTCTTTTTTCTTCTGAGCTTCAACATACTCATATGCCTTTTTGTGCAACAACAAGGTTTTCCCACAGCCTTTCGGCCCCACAAGAAACAGTTTATTGTGAGAAGAGGAATCCAGATAAGATTTGATCTCCGAATTACTGACGTAATCCAGCTTTTTCAATTCCGTATTCGTAAATCCTTTTGAGTCGTAGGTCCAAGCATCCAAAGCAATCGAATTAAGCTTTTAAATAAGTTTCCTTACTGGCTATAGCTGGGGAGATACTGGCTATCAGCCAGAAAGAACAGCAACTACCCGGCTATCTATAGCTGGGCAACCCGCTAGATTTCAACTTAATTACGATTGATTCAGCCTAAGATCATAGCTTCTTAAATGAGCTTATAGCACTTAAGTTCTTGCATCAATAATAGCTTAAAATAGGGAACAACTACTAATCGGGTGAAGACGAAGAAACTAAAAAAAATCTTATTCTGGTAATTGCGGCTTAACAATCCTAGATCACTAACAGAAAATATAGTAATTACGGGCGAAGTGAGTAGCTTCACACAAGTATACGGGGCTGTTTTTGATCAAAAACAGACTAATTAAGACAAAACCTAAAAAAAGTAATATGTAATGAAAAATCCCTCCGATTACTCCAGTTCCGAGTACCTCCATCGCTTCGCCTGCTGGACAGCAGCCCGAGCGGTTCAACGCAGATTCCCAGGGGCCAACTCCGAGTCAATAAAAGCGGCTATCGACGATTCAAAGCTAAAATCCAAAATGGATGAAATTTGCCGCCAGCCCACTATGACCGCAGCCATGTACGATGCCTGGCACCAAAGAATGGGCCAAGAATTGAAAGCCCACTTGACTCAAAAAGGCATGCAAGACGTAAGCTTTGGCCGCGCCGCTAAAATCATCGCCATCTATTTCAAAACGGCCTGGCTGCCCCGCTTGTTGGGAACGGAACTTGCCTGGGTGGCTCATCCTCCCATTGATCGACAATTACTGAAGGCCCTGGGTAAGTGCAAGCTATATCCCCGTAAGCAGGAAGCTATTAAGTGGACGTCTTTCGATGAAGACAAATACTATGCCTGCGTCGAAATACTTCGGGGTATCGTTAGTGAACAGCCGTTTTGGAAGATTGAGGATTATTGGGGAAATTAATCCCCCAACACTACTGAACTAAATGACCTCAAGTAATTACTTTAGCTAACCGACAGCTAAAAGACCATGAAGTCATTTGATTTTTTCCTGGGACATTACCCAAAGGCAGGCAATTGGCTGGAAGCTATTCAGCAGTTGGAAGCACGGCAGATGGAGGATCATTTTGCTGAAGTCATCATAGAGCGTGGGCTGGGGGTCTACCAAATGGACGCCGTCGGAGGTGTCGAACTATTAAAACAAGGTGTTAAAGCGCAGGTAAGCGGCACCTACATCTATCGTACGGTCTTACATTTCCAAGCTGACCAGCTACACGGCGAATGCAGCTGCCCCTACGAGGCAGCCTGCAAGCATTTGGTGGCCCTGGTGTTGCACATCAACGAAACAATTACTGCAGCAGACCTACAACAGGAAGAGGAACTGGAACAACAGTTTATCGCTTACCTGCACGAATTGGATCGGGAAGACCTTATAGCATTAGCTCGGCGTTACATCCCGCGGGAGTACAAAAAACAAATATACTTCCAAAACCTTTCCCCTGAACAGAGCCATAGTGAGTTGGATGCCCTATGGGCCAAGACCATCACCTTGGAGGAAGAGGAGCTCGAGAACATCGACTATTTTGACGACCAGCTCGCCCTACGCTTAGACCGCTTACGCCCTTTCTGGGCCATAGAGCCAGAGCGGGTGATCTTGATGCTGGAAGAGCTACTGTTTGCTATTGAAGCTGCCGTAGAAGCAGATCACTTATACCACCATTACTATGATGCCTACTTTAATGGCATGCAACTTAGTGATTACCTGGCCGAATTGTGCTGTAGTCAGCCGGTAGCGCAAGCTCGCGAATTCATCCTACGGCTCTTGGACTTTGAACAGGAACTGAATTACCAGAATGGTTATGGTTATAGTTTCCCCGCATCCTTAGTTAATGCTTACCATAAAAGTAGTGCTAGCGTTCAGCAGTGGTTACGTACTATTATATTGGAGCCCGATATTTTCCAACAACTCGGCGACTGGCGGATTAGGCTACTGGAAATAGTATCCGATCAGCTATCCAAGGAAAAAGAATTGGCCCTACTCGAACTAATGGCTGGCAATGATTTGTCGTTGACACTCCGACTCGCCCAATTGCTAGTAAACGATGCGCAGCCGTTAGCAGCCATTGAGTGGCTCGACCAGTTTTATGAGGCGATTTTGAGCGAAGATCTTGTGCCTACCACTTTTGATTATTCGCAGCTCAACTATTTTGAGTTGCGACTGCCCTTAGCCGTAGCCTATCCTCGAAAGGATAAACCGGCGATTAAACTGGCTACTGCTTATTTGCAGAAATATCCAAAAGCCAAAACCTTACAATTTTGCCTAGCTCAATTACCCGATGCGCGGGAGCGCTTAGAGCAGGTGCTAAAAAAAATAAGTTTAAGAAACTATTTCGATTTCCTGGAGCAGGAGGGTCGTCTAGCGGCGGCAGTCGAAATGGCGAAACAACAAGGCGGCTCTTGGGCAAAATACCTGCTCCCTTCTTTTTATCGGCGCCACGCCGACCAATATCCAGCAGCAGCACGTGCTGCTTGCTATGCAGAGATTGATGAGCTGCTGCCCCATGCCGATCGGCGAAATTACGAGCAAATTGTTGACCTATTACGAGAATTGCAAGCCATTGAGGATGCTGCTACTTTTCAGGTGCTGCTTGAACAGCTGCGCACCGAGTATAAACGCCGGCCAACGATGATGCGGATGTTGGAGGAGGCCGGGTGGTGAAAACTTCTATTTTGAACGGCGATACTTCTCTACTCCCGTTTCTGCCATAAAATTGGTATTAGTGGACTACCCCATCTCCTTCTTTAGTTTTTTCACTCCGTCACGGAAGGCATACTCCAAGCGTTGGGCGGCGTCCAGCAGAAAAGCAATCATAGCTGGCCAGTCTTCCTCTTCGAAATAATTGAAGCTATCTTGTTGATACTTGATTCGGCTAGTGGTTTTGTCGTCTAGGCGCTCCCATTCGAGCGATGAACCAAATTTATCTTCAATCGCCTCCCTATACTACAGGAAAAAATCGTACACCTTTTTGTTCTCCTCTTTACTTCCTCGATTGAGGTAGACTTCCGCTCGAGCATAAGATTTACTAACTCCAACGTACATGGTAACTCCACTTACTCCCAAGCTTCTTCCGATCCAAGTAGCTTTCGCTGGTGAATTGTTACTAAATAGGTCAGCACCCTCAGCACTCGCTGCCAAAAATTGCTGCCAAAATTTAAGGCGGATGACATGCCGGGCTTTTAGGGTTTCCTGTACTTCTATTTCTTCCTGAGCTTTTGCCGCGATACCAATGACAAATTCCTCCGTGTTTTTGGTGGGAAGTATTTGCTCAATGTTCAACAGTAATTCTTCTCCTAGAGCATAGGGCGTGACTTCAAAACATTGAATCCTAATCTTGAAACCGGACAACCACAGCACCGTAGAAGTTACTTCTTTTCGAAAATTTGCCGCAACCAACATTATTCGCTGAGAAGTCAAACCTTGATTTAGTACAATTTCCGACATGTCCTGACCTTCAAAAAAGTCCGCTAGATTCTCCTCGGCGGAAGCGGAACCACCAAGATAATCTTGGTAAATTCTGATAATATCCTGCCGAGAAAGACTGGCACAATAAGACACGTACTTCAATGCCTGCCAGGTAACATCCCTGCCAGAGTCATCCAACTTGTTTTCAATAATGACCAAATTACCCAGTTTATCTAGCGCTAATAAATCCAAGCGCTCTCGGGTATCGCTAAAGCCGCTAAATTCTTTTTGAATAATTAATAAGTCTTCTCCGAGCGAAGCAGGATTATTGGTAATCCACTCTTGTAAATGCTCCCGCTCACGAAATTTAAGCTCGGAAAAGGACATGGCTTTTAGGGCAGATATTCGATTTTGATCACGATTTATTAAGAACATAATATTTGCTATCTTAAATCTGGATAATTAAATCATCCTCAAGTTAAGTAAGAATCCAAAACCACACCTCCGCCCTATGCCCTCTCCCTTCTTCTATTTTCTGACTACTTGCAAAGGCCTTGAACAGGAAGTCACCCACCAACTCATCTGGGCGTATTTATTTAATAGCCCGACCGTCGTAGAAATCGTTTTTGGTTTTAGACCACCCAATAATAGCTACTGCCGGCGCGAACCTGAAAGGGGCATTTGTGACCTGGAGGTATACGACCCCGAAGGCAAGTCCCTCATCGGTATCGAGCTTAAAATGTGGAGTTATGTCAGTGACGCGCAGCTAGATAAGCAAAAAGAGCTAATCAAAAAGCGAAATAAAAAATACCACTTCTGCTATCTGCTCCTGGGGACCAGCCAGTATGAGTTTGATCCACCAGAAAAGAGTGACGACCATTTGATCAAGGCGGAGGATTTACTCGGATTTTTCGGCGCTTTTAACGAAAAGCTGGATTCGATCCACAAAGAACTTCAAAGGGCTACCGACTCTTCTCTACCCCAATTGGACCAAGAAGGTTCAAAGCAATTTCTGGAAGAATACCGCCAAGCGGTAGATAATCAACAGCAATGGCTGGAAACCCACTGGCAATTAGAGAACTGGAACACAGAGTTCCAGCCCTATCCCGCCTCTTATTTCATGCGCAATCGTGCCGTGCAAGAAGCGCTAAAAGAGAAGGGCATCGACGCTATCGTCTATCGCAACCAAGGCAATAGTGGTTTTGGTCTGGAGATCCGAGCGAACTTAAAATGGTTGGAGAAAATCGAAGTACAAGGTGCTGAAGGCCGCCTAATTATTAAACTGGAGGACAAACGCATTGCGCTGCTGTGGCACCCTAAAGCAGACAATCCAAAATCGCAGAAAGCAGAACTTTCCTGGCTCAGAAAAATCCTTAATCCTTACCTGACGCAACTCCAACCTGGCAGTCGCTCCGGCAAGAAATACCCGGCGGTGGCGCAATTAAGGTTGCAAGATGAGAAGGTCTGGAAAGTGGAAGAGCTGGCGGAAATACTAGCGAAGGTGTTTACAAGTATTAAGCAATCCGACTTAATGACTCAGCTACAGGCGCAGTAAATTGCCACTCATGCCAGTTTAAAGCGATCGGTCCTAATTTTAATCATTCCAACAAAAAGTAGAACCGCCAGACCGCCACCCCACCCGCATAGCGACCATTATGCTCAACGACCTTCACGTCCAGATAGAATTCTCCATTGGGGAAACTTTGGGCCAGCAAGGCCGGCGATAACACCACCGACTCGTCTCCCTGATCATTATAGGTTTCCTCCTGCTCAGCTGCTACTATAGCTAAGTCATAACTTCGTCCAGCTGCTAGTCTAACAGGCTCCCCCTTGACCAGTGGGATATCGTTCAACCAGACACCGTGAGCCCATTCGTTGCCAACGTGTTCATTAAGGATCAATTCTTGTCCGTAATAGGTGAGCTGGTAAGAACGAGCTGTTGTACTATTTGAAAATATCGACAAAAGGCTTAATAACAGAAAACATGAATACATTATGGGTTAAGTTCAGCAGTGCAGAAAAACACCGTTAGAAATAGGTTATATTAACAGAACAACTAAGTCCTATGAAAAATATCGCTACCTACTCCGAGTCCGAACACCTCCACCGCTTCGCCTGCTGGACAGCAGCCAGAGCAGTGCAACGCGGGTTTTCAGGTGCTAACTCAAAATCAGTGAAGGCAGCCATCGACGATTCTAAACTACAATCTAAAATCGATGACCTCTGCCAAAGTCCGAATATAACGGCAGTTCAGTTCGACAATTGGCACCGAGAAATGGGTCAGGAATTGAAGTCCCAATTAACCCAAAAAGGCATGCAGGATATAAGTTTTGGCCGTGCCGCCAAAATCATCGCCATCTATTTCAAAACGGCCCGGCTACCAAGTTTGATCGGAACCGGAATTGCTCGGGTTGCTCATCCTCCTATTGATCGGCAGTTGCTGGTAGCACTGGGCAAGTGCGGACTCTACTCTCGGAATAATGAAGTTATTAAGTGGACGGCTTTTAAAGAGGAGGAATACTACGCCTGCGTCGAAACACTTCGGGGCATTGTTGGTGAACAACCTTTTTGGAAGATAGAGGTTTTTTGGGGGAACTAATCCCCCGACACTGCTAATTACTTTAGCTGCCAGAATTACGCAGTTCACTGACGATGAATTATCGGGGCGCAGGTAAAATATCTGTGTATTTATCCCAAATAAATTCCTAAGAACTACTATAGTTGATCATGAAACAGCCCTCGGAACGATTAATTCCTGTACTATACACCATTGAAATTGCAGCGGCAGTTATCCATAAGTTACACCCTTCTCTAGCTGATAATGATGTGAAGTACGTTTATGAAGCTTTTCACAAGTATTTCAAAGGAGAAGTACGCAACCAAGAGTTACCTGAACCTAGCTCAACCATTAAGCGCAGAGATAATCTGATCAGCCTTATATTCCAACATTTAGAGCAGGCTGAGCTTGATGGCGATTTCGTCAACCTCCTAGACGGCTCGTTTGCACCAGCAGGCCAACCCATAGTTCTGATTGAGGAAATTTACGTTCTTGCTTTCAACTACTTGCGTAAATCCGCACGATTTTGGCAAAAGAAACAAGGCCCAAAAGGATACCTCAACGGACCGGTCAAGGACTTGGGCGAAGTGGAGCTAAACCTAGACAATTCATCAGACTAAGTGAAGTAAGCTTTTCCTAAAATGAAGCCTACTAAGCATTTTAATATTAGCAAATTCGCCCTGAAGTTATGAGCTATATTAGCCGCTTGTTCCAGCCCCCCCATCAAAACGCCCAATGCCCACTAAACTGCGCCTGCCACTTACTCCAGGCAGCGGTAGTCTGATTCATCGCACCCAGCTGCACGCGGATATTATCCGCCACACCATAACCCAGCCCTAGATAAGTCCGGTTGCGGTCAAAACGCTGGACGGTACGGCCATTGCCAATATCGGTCTGGCCATTGATGAAAATTTCGTTGTAGAGGGCCAAATAAATGACATCCTTGGCTAGCTCCCTGGCGTTGAGCGGTACGTTGAGGAAGATGTTGTAGCGATAGCGGGTACGAAAGTCCTGATCAGCTACGAAGCGCTGCTCGTAGCGAAAACGGTGGGTAAGCAGGAAACGAGAACTGATCTTCTGCCCAAAGAGCGCTTCCTGATAAATCCGGTTTTCGTGAGTGGTTTCGGAGCTTTCGCCCGGGCTACCAGTAGTGATGGTCGCATAGCCTAGGGTAAACTTAATACCAGCGTCCTTAGGAGAAAAGGTGAGCCCGTTGCGGAATAGAATTTGCTCCAGGTCAGCGCCGAAGTCCCAATAGCGAAACTGCAGATCGCCCTGAAAGCCCCAGGGGCCGTCGCCAAAATCGACGCTGTAAAAGTTCATGTACCAAGCGCCCAGTTGGTCTTCTTCTACTTCCTGGGCCTGAAGGGAGATGCAGCAAGCAGTCAATATTAGAAACGCGACGTGACGGAACATAAAAGGTGGTAATTGTATGAATGGATCAGTAACAGCATTAGCGCAAAATGACCGAAAAAGTTCATTTATCGGAATTCTACTTCATTCGTCGAAGGATTTTGCCCAAAGCATACTAATAAACTAGTTTACTGGTAAACTCGAAATCCTGCTAAAGACTTACAATCATCAACCAGCTCATCCGAGCCCACCGAAGACCACTACGCGAGACCGCGAAGGACCTCACTACCCAACTAAAATACTAACGGACTAACAGACTACTCCATGACCATCACCACCCCCAATTCCAAAACCTTTCGCCTAGAGCGTAGCGGACTACACATCGCTGAGCTGCGCTTCTCCAGTATTTAGTCGCACAAGGCGGAAGCTCGTCTGGCCAGCGGACTCCTGGAAATTCGTAAGGAAGGCCGCTGGGGCAGTAAGTACTCCTATTGGCTGAACGGTAAGACCCGCGGAAGTCTAAAAATAAACAACTGGAAAAGCAGCATGCAGCTGGAAATCGACTGGTTGGGAGATGGACAGCTTAGTCTTTATCAGCTTAAATCAAGAAGCATTTGGGCCAGTAAGTTTGTACTCCTTGATGCCAATGACCAGGAAATCCTGATGATTTGTCCTCGTTGGAGCTGGCGCAAATTCAACCACCGCTATGAATTGGAATGGATACAAGAGATGACGGGAGACGAAGCCACTGAACTCGTCATCTACGCCCTGCACCTGACCCGCATCAAGTTACAGCAACAAGCAGCGGCTGGTTAGCTCATTTTCAAACAAAAAATAAATTTTAAAACAATTTATTTTAAATTTAAAACATTTCCTGTAGCTTTGCTTCCAGCAGGATACCCTACACTCACCAAACCATTGGTTGAATTAGGAAAGATAAGGGCATCGATCAACGGTCGATGCCCTTGTTCGCCCACAAAAGGTTGCAAAATGAATGCGTTTCTAGCCCAAGTCCTCGCTTTTGTAGCGCGGCATTGGTTGCGCGTCGGTATCGTGCTGCTGACGCTCTTCCTTTTCACCCGTAAACAGATCAACTTCAGCGTCCAGCTGGGTCAGCCAGCTGCTCAACCGGTCTATCAGGAAAGTCGCGGGGCACCCTATTCAGATCGCTCCGTTCCGATTGAAGTAGATCCCGCCAATACCGCCGTAGAAGCACCGCGAACCGCCCGACTTCATGTACTGGGCAATGGATCCGCCACCGCATCGACTAGCTCCACTTATCTAGACCGATTGCACCGTACCGACGAAGCGGCCATCCAGGCCTTTATTCGCCGTTTCAGCAACGTAGCTCAAACCGAACAGGATCGCTACGGCATCCCCGCTAGTATCACGCTCGCCAACGGATTGCTATATAGTAAGGCCGGCCTCGACTACGGCGTAAGCCAGGCTAATAACTACTTTAGCCTAGGCTGCACCACCGACTGGCAAGGCAACACCGTAGGACAAGGCAATAACTGCCTGCGCGCTTACACCAATGCCTGGACCAGCTTTCGTGACCACAGCCTCTACATCACTACCGGTCAATTCGCCGGCTTAAAAAATCAACATCGCTCCGACTATCGTGCCTGGGCCCGTGGACTGGAGCAATTGGGCTACCTCGGAACGCCGGGCTTAGCGCAGCAATTGATCACTGTTATTGAGGAATTAAGCTTGACGCAGTATGATTAGGGGTTTACTCGCTCCTGCGTCGCGAGGGTTTACTTTTCGCTGTGGCGAAAAGGGTTTACCGCTGCCACAGGCAGCGGGGTTTATTTCCCGACTTCTTCGAGATCAGTTTATGGTAGCCGCAAGCGACTTCAAGTTGTAAAAGAGCTCGCCTGCGGCATTACTCCTCATCACTTTCTTCTTTGTTCTATGCTCTATCCTCTAGACAAAGGCAACGGCGCAGCCGAGCCCGAAATAAACCGCCGAGGCCCCTGGCTGAGCGCTAAACAACAATCCCGACGCAGTCGGGGAGCAAACGGAGGAGGCTCTGCAGACGACCTAAACCCACCCAGTGCGATGACGCAGTCGAGCCCGAGTAAAACCGGAGGGTGCCTGCACCCGAACTAAACCAAGCCGTGCGCAGCACGCTTAAACGAAGGAGGCCCCGCCGACGACCTAAACCGACCACCACTCATCAACGTTCAACCAATATGCCCACCTACACTGCCATCATCACCGTCCTCCACAATGATCAAGGCTACGGTTATGTCCGCATTCCTGACACGGCCGAGAGCTTTCGTTTTCGACTAAAAGATTGGGAAGGGGAAGGACTTCCGCAGGTCGGACAGTTGGTCCGTTTTATATTACAGCAAAATCGAAAAGGCTACTTTGCCAGTGATCTGAAACCAGCTAACTTCGCCTGATAGTTAATTCCGCTTCCGGCGATTCTTCTCTCCCTGCCAGCGTAAAATCATTAATGTAACCAGCATCCCAATGATCAAGCCGACGATCCAAGCGTTGCCATAAAAAAAACCTCCGGATTCTCCCATTAAACCTGTAGCGTCTTCCATAGTTCTAGCTTTATGTCCAAACCTACAAAATCTACTGCTTCTTCTACAAACGCGACCGCTACTACCAAAAGTAAGGCTGCCGGTAGTAGTCGTACCCCCAAGCGGAAGCGAACTAAGGACCGCCTGCCTCACGAAGAGGAATGGATTGAAGTGATCGGTGCCCGCGAGCACAATCTCCAGGATATCGACGTAGAGCTACCACGTAACCAACTGGTCGTCGTGACTGGTCTGAGCGGTAGCGGTAAATCCAGCCTGGCTTTCGACACCATTTACGCCGAAGGGCAACGGCGCTACATGGAGACCTTCAGCAGCTACGCTCGCCAGTTTTTGGGCAGTATGGATCGGCCCGAAGTCGAGCAGATCACTGGATTAAGCCCAGTCATTTCTATCGAACAAAAGACCACCAATCGGAGCCCACGCTCTACGGTAGGTACGGTTACGGAGATCTATGATTTTCTACGCCTATTATATGCTCGTGCTGGTACGGCTTATAGTCACGTGAGTGGTAAACCAATGATCCGCTACACCGAAGAGCAGATGCTCGACCAGATTTCGGAGACCTACGCTGGGAAAAAGATATCGCTACTGGCTCCGCTGGTTCGCGGTCGAAAAGGGCACTACCGGGAACTCTTCGAATCGATGCGTAAGCAGGGTTTTACTAAAGTGCGCACCGACGGCGAGATCGTTGATATTGTGCCAAAGATGCAGCTCGATCGCTATAAGATTCACGATGTAGAACTAGTGGTCGACCGGCTTAAGATGGCAAAAGATCGCCGCGACCGACTGAGTCAAAGTCTGCAAACCGCCCTGCGGATGGGCAACGGACTGATCATGGTGGCCGACCAGGATAGTGGAGAGGTACGTGCTTTCAGTCGCAACCTCATGGATGCCGATAATGGCATCAGCTACGAAGAGCCATCCCCTAATACCTTCTCGTTTAACTCTCCCTACGGTTACTGCCCAACTTGTAAAGGGCTAGGGCAGGTCAATACGCCTGATATCGACAAAGTCATCCCCGACCGGACGAAAAGTATCAACAAGGGAGGCATTATCCCTCTGGGGGAAGGTCGCGACAATACCACCTTTAAGCAGGTCAAAGAAATCGCTAAGAAATTCAAGTTCAAGCTGAGCGAGCCGATCAATAAAATCCCCGAAAAGGGTTTGGAGGCTATCCTGTACGGTACCGAGGCGGCGAAAAAAAGTCGACGAAAGTCTCGCTACGACCGGGTGCCTCACGATCGAGTCTGGGACGTAGAAAAAAACGGCTTGATGAATATGATCAGTCGCTGGTACATGGAAACTTCCAGTGAACGTATCCGCCAGTGGGCCGAAGAATTTATGACCGTTGACCACTGCCCGGAATGTGAAGGTGCTCGGCTACGACTCGAAGCCCGCCACTTTAAAATCAAGGACAAGGCCATCTACGAGTTAACGCAGATGGACCTCAGCGAACTGGGCAAGTGGCTGGAAACCGCCGAAGAAGGTATGGATAAGCGCACCGAGTTAATCGCGCGAGATATCCTCAAAGAAATTCGGTTCCGACTGCACTTTCTGCTGCACGTAGGCCTCGGCTACCTTAGCCTGGATCGGCCTGGTCGCAGCCTCAGTGGTGGCGAAGCCCAACGCATTCGATTAGCCACTCAAATCGGTTCGCAACTCACAGGAATTACCTACATCCTTGACGAGCCCAGCATTGGTCTGCACCAACGTGATAACGAGCGACTAATCGCTGCTCTGCGCCAACTGACCGAGATCGGTAACACTGTTTTGGTGGTCGAGCACGACCGGGATATTATGCTGGCTTCCGACTACCTCATCGATTTAGGCCCGGGTGCTGGCGTACACGGCGGCCAGGTAGTAGCCGCGGCTCCTCCCAAGCAATTTGTCAAGAAAAAGGGCAGCGTCACTGCCGATTATTTGGCAGGCCGCAAAGCCATCGAACTCCCCCCTGAGCGACGTAAGGGGAATGGGAAATATCTAGAGCTAGTTGGCGCAACGGGTAACAACCTGAAGAACGTTAGCATTAAAATCCCTCTGGGCACCCTGACCTTAGTGACAGGGGTTAGCGGTAGCGGTAAGTCGACCATGATCAACGAAACCCTCTACCCTATTCTGCGGCAGCATTTCTATAAGAGCCTCAAACGGCCCATGCCCCACAAGCGGCTTAAAGGCCTGGAGCACGTAGACAAGGTCATTGAAATCGACCAAAGTCCGATCGGGCGTACACCCCGGTCCAATCCCGCTACCTATACGGGGCTTTTCACCGATATCCGTAAACTCTTCAGTGATTTGCCGGAATCGAAAATTCGGGGCTATAAACCGGGTCGTTTTAGTTTTAACGTCAAAGGTGGCCGCTGCGAGACTTGCTCGGGTAGTGGGATGCGCACCATCGAGATGAATTTTTTGCCTGACGTTTACGTTGAATGCGAAACTTGCGGCGGCAATCGTTACAATCGGGAAACCTTAGAGATCCTCTACAAAGGCAAATCTATCAACGACGTCCTTAACATGCCAGTAGATGAAGCCGTTGAATTTTTCAAGCCCATTCCCAAAATCTATCGCCGCCTTAAAACACTGGCTGATGTAGGCCTGGGCTACATCACCCTCGGACAACAAGCCACCACCCTAAGCGGTGGTGAAGCTCAGCGGGTGAAGCTTTCCGAAGAGCTCTCCAAGCGCGATACCGGCAATACCGTCTACATTCTCGACGAGCCGACTACGGGACTGCATTTCGAGGATATTCGCTATTTGCTGAAAGTGATTAACCAACTGGTAGAAAAAGGCAATACCGTTATCATCATTGAACACACAATGGATGTAATCAAGGTAGCCGACTACATCATCGACATGGGCCCCGAAGGCGGTCGCGGAGGCGGCACGGTAGTAGCAAAGGGTACACCTGAACAAGTGGCGAAAGTCAAAGAGAGCCACACTGCTAGATTTTTGCGGGAAGAGTTGGGGGTTTAGTTTAGGTCGTCGGCAGGGCCTCCTCCGTTTGCTCTCCGACTGCGTCGGAATCGCGGTTTAGCACTCGGCCATAGGCCTCGGCGGTTTAACACTTGCTTGCCTATGGCGTCGCCTTTGTGGAAAAGAAAGAATAGTGTTCTGCGCGATGCCGAAGGCGAGCTCCCTTTACAACTTTCGGCCGCTGGCGGCTGAAATAAACCCTTTCCGCCTTGGCGGAAGGTAAACCCTCGCGACGCAGAAGCGAGTAAACCCTTCAGCCATAACAAACACGTTCTAATTGTACTCAAAATAGTTACACATCAAACAAAAACGCAAAATAATCTCCAAATAGTTGTCACTATTCGCAAATGTCACTATATTTGTTATATCAAAGCGATACAACGCAGTTAGTCACTAATTCGCTTACAACTTAAAACCTTATTCACCTGCCCAGAAGCATCCCAAAGTCCTATCAGTAAGTAGCACCAAAAAACCTTAGGGCCGCCATTGGCGGCCCATAACGAATCAAGCGCAGCTTGCGCATTTTAAAGAATAGTATTTGCAACCTTTTGTGAAGAGGGCCGGCGGTAGAGCTGGCCCTTCCTTTTTGCCCTTACACCAACTCTTCGGCCCGATAGCCGTAGTGGCGTGCTCCGAGCATTTCTCCTTGTTCTTGATGTACATCGGCCAGGAAGAAAGTACCGGCAGCTTGCTGGCCAACATTATCATGGATAGCTCCACGGTGGAGGGCTTCGTAAGTTTCGTAGGAAATCGCTTCGCGTAGCTCCAGTCGCTGCCGTAGTTGGAAGCGCTCCGCGACTTTCTGCCACTGGGGCTGCAGCTGACCAGCAAAAACCTTGGATTTTGAGCCACTACCGTAAGCAAAGAAACCCAGGGTGGCCTGATCAGCTAGGCGGTGCTCGTCGCTCAAGCCAACTTCGAGTGTAGCCATGAGACTCAGCAAAATTGATCCGGCATACATATTGCCTACTTGACTACTAGCCCACTCTCCTGGAGCAATTTTCTCGCTGACGAATTGGCGGTAATCATTGGTTTTAGTCACGGCCCGCAGGAAGTCGCGGCAACTGCTCAAGTACAACTCCCGGTCTTCGTAATTATCAGCGCAGGGAACTTCCAACTCATTACGACTGATAAAATCAGCCCAGCTGCCGTTAGCTTTCATTTCTTCAACGTACAGCTCCGAAAACATTCGACGGGCCTGGAAAGCGTAAGGTAAGTGAAAGACCAGTCGGTCCCACTCTTGTGCCATTTGGCCGGCTTTAGCCTGACCGCTGCGCTGACGGTAGCTAATCAATGCTTCACGGATACGCGACTGATAACAATCGTTACTAAAGGGTCCATCAAATATGGGCGTGGCTTTGTGCAGCTCCAAATCACATTCATTGCAGTCGAGAATACCTTTAACCTCCAGCCCTTCGGCCAGTCGGTCCACCAATTCGTCGACATCCACCCCTGCTCGATTTTCAGCCGGTAATAGCTGCAGCACCTCTTCGATCAGTTCGCGCTTGCTAACGCGCCGGGTAGGTTTGAAGAAGTCGTGTACGGGCCTGGTTGCCACCCCAAAAGTGGGATTGATCGCCAGTAGGCGCGGGTTCTGTTTGATTAGTAAAGCGACCGCTCCAGCTCCCTGGGTGTATTCTCCGCCACTGCCCAGTTCATACTTCGCATCATCAGAAGCGACAATGATACCGATGCGGTTTGGACCTGCGGAAGTCCAATCCAAAGTATTGTGTAAGGCATCGATCCCACCGATACAGGCAAAGGTCATGTCGATTACGTCGCAGTGCAAAAAGCAATCGTTACCGTAGAGGTCAGCAAATTGCTCCTGCAACATATCTAGGACGTAGGTAGCAGTCGGCTTGGCACCGTCTAGGGCGCTTTCCGTACCCAGATAGATGCGACCGATCTGCCGAGGATCCAGGTCGTTTTTGTGGATCAAGTCCAAAACGGCGTTAGCGGCCATCGTGGCGCTGTCTTCACGGGCATCGGTAATGGCCATTGCCTCGAGCCCCAATCCCCGATTGAGTTTCGCGTAGTTGAGCTCGCGGGCCTCCGCCAAACTGGCAATCGGCAAATACAATTGCGGGATATAGGCGGACATATCGTCGATGCCTACGGTGGGGCTTTGAGGAATAGCGTTCATACTAGCGGAGGTTAGTTTCAGAAAGGGCAAGCGGGTAGTTTTCACGTCCGAAGCCTACTGCTTTTAACGGCAAAGCGTAGGGATGGTTTTTTGTTAAGACTTTTGAATTGGTCCATATTAATGCCCAAAGTCCGCTGCCTAAACTGGATTCACGACCTTTTTTCCGGACAAATAGTCTACCACTAAGCTCGGAATATCTGCGCCGAGCAGGCTATGCGTCCGGCCGCTGGTCGCAATTAGTTGACTTTGTGGCCAGTTGGCATGGATGGCTTCTGCGCCGGAAAAAGGAGCCAAATCATCTTCGCGATCGTGCAGGATTAAACCGGGAATAGTTAACGATTGTGCCATCTCAATGAAGGATATTTCTGCAAAGGACATACCGTGTTTACGGATAAATTCACGCTCGATGGCATCGCGCACCCCGTCATTGACCTGAAGGACGTCTACAAATTTATCTACGAAGTCACTCAGTTCTCCTGGCACCCCTAGTAGTACCAGTTGCTCCGGCTTTAAGCGCCCTTCTCGTTTGATGAGATAGTAAATGGCGGCCATACCTCCTGCCGAATGACCGACCCAGTATGCGGGGAAATCGTCAAAATGCTCCAGGTAAGCTTCAAGGATAGCCGCATAGAGCATCACTGAAAAGACCTTACCGCTGCTACGACCCTGCCCTGGTCCGTCGAAGGCATAAATATCGTAGCCAGCCTCCCGAAAATCGTTGAAGTAGGCCTGCCAGCGAGCGGAGCAGCTTTCCCAACCGTGCAAGAGCAGTACTTTCGGTCCTTTACCGGGCCAATGGTAGGTCTGGATCAAGTGGCCATGGATACGGATTTGGTCTTGCTCTGCCCAGCGTAAAAA
Source organism: Bacteroidota bacterium (assembly GCA_039030655.1). GTDB lineage: Bacteria > Bacteroidota > Bacteroidia > Chitinophagales > Saprospiraceae > Neolewinella. The sequence goes on from JBCCDS010000033.1 coordinate 55,121, forward strand.
TTGCTGGCCGGGGGCGTCAACGGCTGGTCGGCGTGGGCGTGCTAAGAAGCGGTAGCCGATTCGGCCCGACTGCCTAACGGATAGCTTGGCGGCGCCATTAAGCAGGCTGCGCACCGCGTTGATCATCCAATCTTCTTTAGTCCTTGGCATAGGCCGCAAAAATAAGTGCTTGCCAAGGAACTATTACAGCGGGCTAGGGGTTGAATTTTATTCAATCCTCTCCGGAGTTTACGATCGCACAGCAAATTTCACCCACTATGCTAAGAAAGCTTACCCAGCTCTATATCGATTCTTACTCCGGATTACCCCGCAAGGTCTGGTACCTTTCCTTGGTCTTATTGATCAACCGCAGTGGGGCGATGGTACTGCCCTTTTTAACGGTCTACCTTGTCAGTCAGCATGGCTACGAACCCGTCCAGGCGGGCTATGCGATGCTCGCTTTTGGTATCGGTGGTGTCTTTGGTAATAATATTGGTGGTTACCTCAATGATCGTTTTGGTTCCTGGCACGTACAGTGGATAGCTATGATTGTTTCGGGCCTGTTTTTCATCAGTCTGGCTTTCGTCACCGACCTTTTGATGATTTGCATTCTGATCTTTTTTACCGCAATGACGGCCGACTGTTTCCGGCCAGCCAACAAAGCAGCCGTCGCTTATTATACGAAGCCTGAATCCCTGACGCAGGCCTTTGGTCTGCAACGGATGGCCGTCAACCTGGGGCTGGCACTCGGCCCGCTATTTGCAGCCCTGATCCTGGAATATGCTAATTACCAGTGGCTCTTCTGGGGCGACGGGATCACCTGCATCATCGCTGCAGTAGCTTTTTTGCTACTCATTCCTGCCGACCGGACAGCTCGCCCACTAGTAGATAAAAAACTCTCCGCTCAACAACTTAATATCCTGGATAGTCCTGCACCGATAAAAGCTAGTATTCCAGCGCTACGCGCTAACTGGTTAATGCTGTTTTGCCTGTCTAATCTGCTGATCATGCTGGCCTTCTTCCTATTCATCGGCGTACTGCCCGTACAAATGGTGGAGGTGGGCTACCGGGAGATGGATTACAGCAGGATGTTACTATTCAATGGCTTATTGATCGTCTTTTTTGAGATGATTCTACTCCATTTGCTCAAGGGAAAAGCAGCCCACTTGCAAATCATGAAACTGGGTGCATTTCTGATTATCCTGGGCAATGCTGTCCTATGGGCTGGTGGCCTGCAGCTGCCCATATTGTACCTCTTCATTTTCCTGATCACCTTTGGCGAGATCTTTTACATGCCCTTCACTCACACCTACGTTACCGCTCGAGCTCCCCTAGATCGGCGGGGCGAGTACCTGGGTATGATCTCGGCTAGTTATGCCATCGCCTTTTCGCTAGTAGCTCCGCTTTGGTTTAAGTTGGAGGTGCTGGTCGGCTGGGACCAGACCGTCCTGATATCTTGTCTGGCAGCCACTCTGGGCTGGCTGGGTATCTGGACACTGTCCAGGCGGGAGCGCGAAGCACCAGTGGGCCTAGTAGTGGTTAAAAATGCCAGCTAGCAACCAAATAGCCTAGTTTCCACTTTTGGCCTCTCCCCCAGCCCCTCTCCGGAGAAGAGGGGTGCCAAAGTCTCTACAAAATATCATTTTATATCACTTTTCTACCTGAACTCATTTTTCAAGAAAGCATAGTCCCTCTCCTCCGGAGAGGGAAACAGGGAGCGGCCAAAAGGAAGATATAAGCAACAGAATCACTACCTGATCAGCATGACCTCTCCCGCTAGCGGAATTTGCCGTCCATCGGCCAACTCGACTTCCAGCAAGTAAATGTAAACGCCCAGGCTAGCCGCTTGCCCATTGGAGCGACCGTCCCAGCCGGTACTGGGCGGAGCGCTAGCTGGCAGATCCGCAGTGCTGAATAGGCGGCCGCCCCAGCGATCATAGATTTCAAAGCGTTTAATTTGTACTACCGCAGGTCCAAGCCCCGGAAAGAAAAAGTCGTTTACCCCGTCGTCATTCGGGCTGAAGGCATTGGGCACGTAAACCAACTCTCCTAATTCCACTATCACGCGAACCGTAGCGGTGGCCGTACATCCTAGACTATCCGTTACACGCAGGGTATATTCGGTGGTCGTTGGAGGGCTCGCATTGGGTTGCAAACAGTCGATACAGCTTAGATCGACAGTGGGGAGCCAGTCGATAATTAACGGCCCTTGACCACCGGAAATACTCGCCGGCAAACTTACACTTTCCCCTTCCTGAATGATAATTTGGCTCACCAACTCAATACTGAGGGGATCACTATTATTCACATCGGGTTCAAAGGTGAAAGCGTTGCTACAGACCAAACGGTCAATGATCTCTATTTCAAATGGTCCTGCCCCAAGTAGAGGTATACTATCAGTTGGTTCAATCACCTGCCCATTAATCAGTAAGGTTCTAATCGAGTCGAGCGGATTAATCTGAAGAAAGGCAGTGCCAGGGGCAGAGCAATCAGGGAAAAAGGTCTCTACTTGAAAGTTAACGGGAAGAATAGGAGGCAGCTCTAAGGTATCAAGTAAGACACAACCATTAGCGTCTTCAATTTCTATCGGGTAAGGACGCTCAGGAAAAAGAATTTGGGTAGAATTGGTAAAGATGGGTCCACCGGGTTCCAATTCCCAGCGAATTAGGTAGGGAGCCTGCCCTCCGCTGGGCAGAATAGTTACCTGATAGCGGTTACAACGAAAGGCTAGTTCTGAGGAATAAGCCAGGGTAGGAAACCAGCTGATGGTGACCGTATGCAAAGAGTCACAGCCCCCTGTAGCACTAAGTGTGTCTATATAGTCTCCCTCTTCAGTTTGCCATTCACCACCGATGAGTAGGGAGTCCCCCGCACAGATTTCACGAAACTCCTGGCTAGCAGTTGGGGCAGCCAGTACTTGCAGTTGGACCACATGCACAGAGTCACAACCATTGGCACCACTAAAGGTCTCTGGGTAATCACCCGCTACTGACTGCCACTGCCCGGCAATGAAGGCAGAGTCCCCAGGACAAACTTCCTGAATCTCTTGGGTAGACGGATTGGCTAGCAGCAGCTGCAAGTCGAAAGTGTGTAGTGAATCACAACCGTTAAAGCCTAGCAAGGTATCAGTGATCATCGCAGGAGCAAACTGCCAGTCTCCAGCGAGAAATACGGAATCCTCTGCACAAAGGGAGAGAGTTGCCATTGTTGGCAAGGGAGTGGGCAACTCTTCCAGTAACAAGGTATCCGGCGTACTACAGTCTACGGGAAATAAATATTGTCCTGGGCTAGTCAACACACTATCACGATAGGTGATACTATCTCCATTACAGACGGCTAAAGTTTCGAAAAGGCCCAGACCTGCGGAAGTACGAATCTTAATCGAATCACTAGCTGCACAACCATCTTCAGTAAAGCCCAGCACAAACAAGGTCAGGCTGTCGCCAAGCGGAGGAACGGCAACCCGCACATTCGGACAAGTACTACAGTCAACGACTCCGGAGGGCGTCCAGCGATATTCAGCGAAACCACTGACGCTGAAGTCCAGGCTATCGACGCTACAATTAATCAAGCTATCTGCCGGTCCTAAGTCAATTTCCGTTGCGGGCAAGACCGTAACGGTGAGGGTGTCGCCAAAGACCTGCCCGCAGCTATCGGTCACTTCTACCCAGAAATTGCCAGCTCCCCAGGCGGTGGCCGTTTGATTGATCGATAAATCGAACCATCGATAAGTCGACCAGCCCGGCCCAGCATCCAATTCAGTCAAGCCATTGGCGCAAACCACCTGATCAGGGCCCAAATCAGGCGGCGTACTCGGAGGCCAATAATCCACCGTGAAAGATACACTACTATCGCGACCACAACTATCTACGACCATCAAAGAGTAAGTCGCCGCCGAATCGATGATCAATTGTCGGGAAGTACTGCCCGTTGACCACTCGATACCTCCATCATAAGGAGGGACCACAATCGTCCAGGTATCACCCGGGCAAAGTGTAGTATCGTTCAAAACAGGAGGAACCGGTGCAGGTAGGCAGCAGCAAGTATTGGCCAGTGCGGCATCTTCGCAGTCAATTTCCCCGTTGAAATCGTCGTCGATGCCGTTATCGCAAATTTCAAAGCAAGGGGTACCACAGGTATTAGTGGGCAAGTAAGTAATGGGAAGGGGTATAGCGGGCGAGCTGGTCCAGTTGCTGTTGGGGTCCATACTATTCAGACTATAAGACAATCGCTGTTGTTGAGCGGGCAATTGTGCTACTTCCATTTCCTGTATGGGTAGACATTCGTCTTGAAAAAAACCAAACTCGTTGAGTCTGAAGAGGAAACTTCGTCTACCCGTTCCTATCGGGCCACCGGGATCGGAAACCGATGCGACACCGGTCCAGAAGATGCTATTAGTAACCGTGAATAAACTCTGATCGTCTTCGTGAAAAAAGAAGACGTTAGGGTCCGCGATTCTTCGCGTCCAAAGCAGATTACCGTCCACATCAAGATAAACTAAACCAATGCTACTACTGAAAGGCATGCTGGCATCATCATTCAGTTGCAGCGCAATGAGGTAACCTCCATTAAAGGCGCGCAGCGCAGTTGGTCGCACCCGGCCCGCAAAAAATTCGAAATGGTTCTCCCACAACAAATTCCCCATCAGGTCGAAGCGACTGAACGTCAGCAAATTGATCAGCCCCGTAGTGCTGCTGCCGTCCAAAGTGCCTACTACCGAAATTCCGTCATCGTTGACGACCAGTCGCTCTGCGGAAGCTTCCCCTACTTGATTGATTCCAAGGGATTGCTGATTAGCAAACACTGGATTGGCAGCTGCCGTGAAGGATTGTAAAAAAGGCGTACTGCCACTAGTGCCGCTGCTCAAGGATTCCTTACCCACTACGAACAACTGATCACTATGCCAGACAGCATCTTGTGGTTCCAAATTCCACAGATCGTGTTCCTGGCTGACGTCCAGGCTTAAATCTACGATGCCCCCACTGCCTCGATCCACAACTTGGATGGCGGTGTGCTGCTGCCCAAAGCCAAGGCGATTTAGCGTGAGGCGATAAGTATCTGTAGCCGGGTCGTCAAACACATCTACAATGATCGTCGGTTCGAGAAAAGTATTGAAGTAAAGTATGGCCTCATTTATAGGGTCGTATTTTAACAACCAACAGGCGTTTAGGGTGGAACTATTCGGGGTTTCTAAATAACCAGCCATTAGATAATTCCCCTCGCTATCTACCAGCAGATGCGTTAGGTCTCCAATAAATCCGGGGACGTTAGACGGAGTGATCCACTGACTCCAGACCGGCTGACCTAGTGCCGTGATCCTGGCCAGAGCGATTCCGTTGGTCAGGTCTCCCGCCAAAAGCAAATTTCCACCATCCGGGACAATGGCATCTGCAAAGGCGCCACCTACCTGATCAAAACCTGTTTCGATAAACTGGGCGAAAGTCTGGCCTTCACAAGGCTGAAAGCTGTTACCCACAAAAATGACCTGGCAAGTCTCCTGTTCGCAACCTCCATTGCCTTTGCGTAGACAGAGTTCGTAAATACCAGAACCCGGAAAACTATAATCAAGGCTAGCAGCATTACCAACCACTACCCCATCCACCGTCCATTCGTAGAAGGGAGCATTATCCATCGTACTAAAATTCGTGGAAGTAAATTCAATCGGGAATAAACTACTGGCCGTAATATCTGCTTCGTAAGGACATACGACTCGCACATTGATCGACAGCTCTTCATCCGAGCAAAGGCTTGGATCTCCACTTAAAGCCAGCAAACGAACGGTGTAAAACCCAGGGGTGGTAAAGGTGAAATTGAAATCGACAGTCGTAGCTTCAAGCACCCCATCGACATACCATTCGTAAGTCGTAGTGCCCGTGCTCGTATTGATCAGATTAATCCCGTTTCCTACGATGACGTCTCCTCCAGGTGCACCACTAAAGCCGGCAGTCACCAGCGCTGGACAAGGTGTTTCACAGCCATAGCTATCTAGTAAACTCCGGCGAATCCCTTCGATGAAGAAGTGCATGCGGTCGCGTTGACCGGCCGTCAGCGCAGAATAGCAGCTGAAGAAGCCATAGTCCATGTAGTTAATGTGCATGTCGTCCTGATCGGTAGCGAATCCACTATCGGTATCCGTTGTGCAGGTATTGGCACTGCTGCTACAGGGCACGGCAGCGGTAGAATTATCTGGTGGCGTATCGCAAACCCGATCCCCGTCGGTCAGGCAGTCATCATTGGTGCAGCCGCCGTTGAAGGTATGAGCCAGTCCCAGATAATGCCCCAATTCGTGGGTTAGCACGGCATTACCGGCTTCGTCATCGCCCAGCCAGCGTGCTTCTACTACGATACCGTCAACTCCACTACCGTGGGCGCCAGGATAGTAGGCATAACCCGCTACGCCACAGCCGAAGCCCAGTCCACAGATTTCTCGCACTACGTAGACGTTTACGTACTCCCGCGGGTTCCAGCGAGCCAGGTCTTTCAAAGCTAAATCTTCGGTATCGGCATCGACATCAGTTAGGTTTGTCACGGTGCGGGTGATCCCGTTAGTGGCCAGATTATCCGGTGTTCGCTGGGCCAGGCAAAACTGAATTTGCGTATTCACCCCCGTCCCCTGATCGTAGTAGCCCGTATTAGCAAATGAGGCATTGAGTTGATCCAGAGAGGTTTGGATACGGGCATCACTGATGTTTTCGGTCCCGTTATTATGCAAGATATGGAAGACGATGGGCAGGGTATAAGGTGGTGGGTTGCGATATTGGGGGTTGTTATTTTGTACTTCCGCAGGTATTCCCTCGGAACGGGGTCGGTACCTGGAGTTAGGTCCTAGTCCGCTGATATAAGTCCGGTACTGCCTTTCCAAACGTTCCTGCTCATTATGAATTGACTCCGGCGCTTTTCCCCAGAGCTCGTCAGTACCACAGTTGAGGGTCGAGGCCTCTCCCCCCGCCCTCTCCGGGGGAGAGGGAGCCTCAGAAGGAGTAGGAACAGTCAAAAGATTTGGGCGTTCAACGCCACCAACTAGCAAAACGAAAAAAACGGTCGCAGTAGCGACTAAGATCAGGCCTCTCATGTTCTCGGGATTACGCTTTAAAGATAGCCCACAAGAACGACGCATGCAATGCGTCAAACATTGCGTCCGTTGCGCTAATCGTTGCGCCCCTTGCGTGAAACCCTCGTCAGACCAGCAAAGTATCCATTACCGTCTTCAAGCAGACAAACATGGCCTCCCGTGCTTCGCTGGAGATGGGGCTGTCTTCATCCGCCGTCAGCAGGTCCTCCACCACTGCCAGGATTTCTTCTTCCGTTGATTGTTCAAAGAAGACCGTGATTCGCTCGCGGAAGTTGCGGCTTTGCTGCTCTTGCAACAGGACGTAGTTTTTCTCTTCTGCCAGCGCAATGGCTTCTCCTTCTACCCGCGCGGGCTCCGGCAGTTCATCGATAATCGACTGGTAGATAACTACCGCAGCAAACAGTAATAACTCTTGCTCTTGGGCAGTAAAAGCCTCCGTGTCTTCCTGGGTTAGGTAGGCCAACAGGAAGGGCTGTACTTCGCCAAAATCTGCTAGATCCTGTGCGAAATCTTCGCCACCGCCACTAAGGCGCTCCAGGGTACGTTCAATAGTAGCTTCTTGAATCATGGGAAGTCTCTTCTCGCCAGCCAACTCCAGTTTGGCTAGTGAATAATGGTTATTTACTTAATCGTCAGTTTCTTCGGCATCCAGCGTGGCTCCAGGCCGCGGCAGAAAGGCAAAGCGCGATTCTCCTTCAGCCCAGATCAGGAAACAGATGGAATTGGGGGTCGTTTTATAAACGCGGCGAAAATTATCCACCTTCTCGCTGGCCACAATCTGCCGGGCGACTAATTCTTCCAAAGTCGTGACGTGAACTGACCAGGTCACGCCCCTGGTAGTTGGTGCTTCCAAAACAGCAATACCCAAGGCGGTACTCAGATCATCTCCAGGATAAGCCAGAAAGACGGGGTAATTGCTGACTTCCTGTTCCACAACAGTATCTGCTGCTTTCGATAAGGCAGGCAAGTAAGCTTTAATGTCACGCTGCAACTGCAGCCATTCGGTGGATTCGGCCATGGGGCAAAGATAAATTATTCCTAGGGCGCGCTGAAGCCTTGGGAATTTTTAAACCAATCTCCATGGATTACCTGCGGTGATCGTCGTTCCTCCTCAGAGTTTAGCGGATTACATCGATGCTTTCAGACAAGACATTCTTTATTTTCTAGATGTTCTTCATGCCCTGAATGTCCCGCTCTTGGCTATATAATCGATCACCTTGCTGCCTTACTTTACATGACATGGAGAGCATGGAGAGCATGGAGAGCATGGAGAGCATGGAGAAATATTGGAGTATTATTTGGACCTATTCACGATGTCTAACCAAAAATCATTTTATTTCGCTCTGAAAGATCAGTTCCTTTTACTCTGGAGAAGTTTAGGGAGAGGCCAAAATCACGGCCAGGAAATTTCTTCTGCAATAATCCTGTAGGCTATAATAAATGCTCCAATCCAAATTGCAAGCTGATACAACCTAATGATATAGTCCCTATAATTGATAAAAAACGTAAGCGGTGGAAGATTAGGACTATTCTCATTCCTCCATTTCTGTATTGCAATAAAACGGTCTATCATCCAGACAATAATGTAGCTGGCAAGGACCCAGGCAAAGGCTAAAATCAATAGGGCTCCAGAGTATTTTCCTAGCATTTTTAATCCCCAATTCTTAAAATGTGATAGCCTGAGCAAAGTGACCAATTCCACTAAAATCTGATTAAGGTTACTCCCGGCATCTGAATAACTCGATACTTTATGCGCAGAGCTAGCAAATACCGATGAAACTGTCTTGAGTCTGGGTTCTTGCAGGCGAGCGCAGCGACGCCGATCTTGCGTCTAAAAGCGAAGCTACTTATTCTCTATACTCGATAGTGTAAAACTCCCAGCGCTACGCATTTTTTGCGCTAACTCTTGTACTAATGCGGGATGTTCAGCCGAAACATCTTGGGTTTCGCCGGGGTCTTGCTCCAGATCGTAGAGTTCAATGGGCGACTGAAGGCTGTCTTTAACGGCCTTCCAGTTAGCTTGTCGGATCGCTTGGCGGGCGGGTTTCCACCAGTGGAATTCCCAATACAGGTATTCATGCTGCATTTGTTCCCCTGCTCCCGTTAAAGTGGGAAGGAAAGAAATACCATCGGTTTTTGGATAGTCACTTATGCCTGCTGCATCGCAGAGGGTTGGGAAAAAGTCCCAGCCGGCGCTTAGGTGATCGGACCGCTCGCCAGCTTCGACTTGCGCTGGCCAACGGATAAGCAGAGGGACCCGGATACCACCTTCGTACAGGTCGCGCTTGCCACCTCGCAAGGGACCATTGCTCTCCAGTTGATCACTGAGTATGGGGCCATTATCACTCGTAAAAATGACCATCGTGTTTTCGGCTATGCCCAGTTCTTCTAAGGCAGCAAGTAGCTCGCCCACTTGCGTGTCCAGGTGCTCCACTAAGGCAGCATATTGCTGCTCATCGGCTGTCCAGTCTTCTTCCAGGTAGCGGGCACCATCTGGCACTTCAAAGCGTTGGCCAATCGGTGCCTCTCCATTGTCATGAGGGATGGTAGTCGCCCAGTACAGAAAAAAAGGATCCTCTTTGGATTCCTGGATAAAACCCAGGGCTTCTTCCCAAATGAGGTCGTTGGAGTAGTCGACTTTTTCCGTGGAAACACTGCCTAGCCCGCGATGCCATTCTTCCTCCGACAGATAGGTGACCTCATTGCGCAGCATGATCCTTTCGTTATTGCGAAACAGGTACTCGGGGTACGAGTTATGCGCCAGGACCTGATCGTGATAACCAAAGAAATGATCAAAGCCGTGCAAAAGTGGGTTGCCTTCGGTATCTGCGTTTCCCAAACCCCATTTCCCACAAGCAGCCGTGCGGTAACCTGCTGCCTGTAATAATTTAGGAAAAGTAACTTCTGTAGGCGGCAGTGGAAGCTGGCCCAAACCATTGGGGTTACCGGAATTACCACGGACAAAAGCATTCCCAGTATGCTTACCCGTCATCAATACGCAGCGCGAAGGAGCACAAACGGTAGAACCTGCATAGTGCTGTGTAAATAACATGCCCTCACTAGCTAATTGGTCAATATTGGGCGTCGAAAAATGCACTTGCCCATAACATCCTAAATCGCCGTAGCCCAGATCATCAGCATAAATAAAAATAATGTTAGGCCGACTTGCTACGGTCTCTTCCAGTTGCCGACAAGCGCTGATCGTGAGAGCCATTAAGAACAGCAACAAGCCAGGTTTATATAGAGTCGATTTTTGGTTATCGTTATTCATCGCTAATATTTGGAAAAGGTAGGCGATTAAGAGTCTAGTAGAAACTGTTTCCTTTATCCTAAGTATTTAAAAGGTCTCAGTGGGCTGCGCGCGGAAAGTCGTTAACTAAAGACTCATGGTATATCACCGGTAAGTGCTGCATAGATCAAGCCGCAAGCTGCCAACCAGTAAAACAATCGCAAGTACTTTATAATTCGGTCTCGATTTTTAATAAAAAATGTCAGCTGTAGTAAATGTGGATTGCTTTCGTTTCTACATTTTAACATGCTATTGAAGGCGTTTATAAACCAAACCAGAAAGAAGCGATTTCACAACCAGGTCAGCGTAAGGATGATGAAAACAAACACAATTTTCGGAGTCCAATCCATTTCTTCCGTTTCAAGTCCGAAGAATATCGAGACCTTACGCTAATCAGTAAAATCATACAAGTCAGCGCGCAGTCCCCAGTCTTGACTCCAGCATCTAGCAGGCGAGCGCAGTACTGCGGGACCGATCTTGAGCCTTTGATCTCGCAGCGTAGCGGTCTCGACTCTCGCAGTCCCGCAGCATTGCAGGGCGATCTCGACTCTCCACTAATACCCTCCTGCTGCCTCCTCCGAAAGATCGATTTTCTCTCCACCGAAACGCTCTGCAGCGGCATTGAGGATAGCGACAGTAGCGGTTGCTCCGATACGGGTAACACCCAGCTCGCGAACTTTCAGCAGATCATCGAGGGTACGCACTCCCCCGGCAGCTTTTACTTCTATATCAGCAGCAGCGTGTTTACGCATTAACTTCAGGTCGTGCTCCGTAGCACCTTGGTAGCCGTAGCGACCATCCTCTCCTTTGACCATGCCGTAACCCGTAGAGGTTTTAACGAAACCTACTTTCAGCGCACTACAGATTTCGCAAAGCATGATTTTGTGAGCGTCCTCCGGTAAAAAGTCGTTTTCAAAGATGACCTTGAGTACGGCATTATGCTTATTGGTCATGGCAACTACCGCAGCAATTTCTTCGTGGATATAATCCCAGTCTTCCGATAAAACTCGCCCCACGTTGACGACCATATCTATTTCTACGGCACCGTCTAGGCAGGCTTGCTCTGTTTCAAAGACTTTGGTAGCGATGTTGCTATTGCCCTGCGGAAAACCGATGACGGTACCGACCATTACGTCCGAGCCTTCTAGCCATTTTACGGCCTGCTTGATGGCGTAAGGTTTAATGCAGACGGAGGCCGCATTGCAGATTCTAGCGATTCGACAACCTTCCTGCAAATCCGCATCCGTCATGGTAGGGTGCAGCAGAGAATGGTCGATCATTTTAGCGAGTTCCAATTGAGTTGGCATGGGTGATTTTATGTTTTTAGGCAAAGCGCCTTTGTTGAAAGATTAGTTGGTGTTTAATGGGACACAGATGAGCACAGAGACAACTGATTTTTTTGACAAATAGAACATGAAGAGCATCGAGACTAATGGTGGTTTATTACGCTCGTTCGTCTTGATTCTTGCATCTTGAAGGCGAGCGCAGCGATGCCGATCTTGCGTCTTTTTAAGCCATAAATTGGCGCAAGTAGGTATAACTCTGCCGTAGCGCTGCAATCCGTCGCTCCAGGCTGCCTTCGTAGGCGCGGTCTTCTACCTCTACACAGACGGGGCCTTTGTAGCCCGCGCTGCTGAGAATGGAAAAGAACTGCCCCCAGTCCACTGCGCCTAAGCCGGGTAATTTGGGTTCATGCCATTGATTGGGTGGGGCCATGATACCGACCTGATCCAGCTTATGTTGGTCCACGCGAACGTCCTTGGCGTGGACGTGGAAGAGTTTGTGGCTGAAATCACGCATGGGGGCTAGATAGTCCATGTGCTGCCAGATTAGGTGCGAAGGATCGTAGTTGAGGCCAAAGTGATCACTATCGATAGCAGCGTACATTTTGCGCCAGATATTCGGCGTAGTGGCCAGGTTTTTACCGCCTGGCCATTCATCGTCAGTGAAGATCATCGGGCAGTTTTCAATCCCTACCCGGACACCTTGCTCCTCGGCATAGCGGATGATATCTGGCCATACCTCCAGAAAGCGTGGCCAGTTATCAGCTACCGATTTGCGGTGATCCCGACCTACGAAGGTGTTCATCTGATTGACGCCCAGTAAGGCAGCAGCAGCAATTACTTTCTTGATGTGGTCGATATAGACCTGCCCTTCCTCCCGATCCGCTACCAATGGGTTAGGATAATAACCAAGGCCGCTGATTGCTACGCCATATTCTTCGGACAATGCCAGTACTTTCTCGGCCTGAGATTCGTCAAAATCAGTAACATCGACGTGGGTTACGCCAGCGTAGCGACGCTCGGCTTTACCCTGAGGCCAGCACATCAACTCCACGCAGTCGTAGCCGATCTCAGCAGCAATTCGCATGACTTCTTCCAGTGATTGCTCGGGTAAAATAGCAGAGACAAATCCTAGTTGCATGTTCGTTTATTTTTGGGAATTCAGGTAGACCCAGCGCTGCTCTCGCTGGCTGCGCAGGATAGCTTCACAGAGAAGGACTTCTTGATGACCGTCGGTAAAAGACGCAAAAAGTGGCGGGCTACCCTCACGCTCAGACCCTGCGGAAGTGGATAAAATAGTCGAATAAAAGCTCCGGAAGCACTGCTTAAAAGTATCAGGAAAGCCTTCGTTATGGCCACCGGGATAATTGGTGAAGGAACGTGCCTGACCACCTACTAGCCCTGGATCTTTAAGCAGGATTGCATTAGGAGCTTCGCGGCTGCCTATCCGCAATTCGTTAGGCCGTTCGCTGTTCCAAACGTAGGCCGCGTCGGCCGTGGCAATATCGTATTGCAGGCAATTTTTGCGGCCGGCACTTACTTGGGAAACCCAAAGTTGCCCGCGAGCACCACCTTTAAAGCGGAAGAGAATACTCCCGCCATCTTCGGTGTCGATGTCTACCGGAATACGGTCTGCTGCTTGAGCGGCTTCACCGGTAAAGGTGGCAATCTCCCCTTGGGGTCGATGACGTATAGGGTGGACGGTCATCAGATCGGCAAAGACCGCTTCAACTTCCAGTCCGGTAATGAAAGTGACGAGATCGATCCAGTGAGTGCCAATATCGGCTACGGCCCGGAGTTTGCCCCCAGCTTCGGCCAGCACTCGCCAGTTGTAATCGGTGTCGTAGAGTAGCCAGTCCTGCTGATAGCTGCCGGTGACGGAGTAAATACGTTTCCCAGCTTCGGCGATGCGCGTGCGCGTCTCCAGATTAAGGGGGTAAAAACGGATGTTATAGGTTACGCCACAGACTAATCCACTGGCCGCGGCCAGCTCGACTAATTCCGCCGTTTCTGCAGAGGTCATGGCTAGCGGCTTTTCGCACATGACGTGCTTACCGGCAGCTAGTGCCTGCTTGCACATCTCGTAGTGTAAAACATTGGGTACCGCCAGATGGACTACCTGGACTTCTTCATCTGCCAGGATGTCGGCAAAAGTTGCGTAGCCTAATTCCAGGCCTAATGACTGCGCCGCAGCAGTAGATTTTTCCGGACTACTCCCCAGGATACCCTTAACCCGTACGCCTAATCGACGCAAGGCTTCGAGGTGGACGGGACCGATGAATCCGGTTCCGGCAACGGCCGTAGTTATGGTGTGGAACATGTAGAATACTTATGGTTCTACACTGCGGGGGTAATATACAAAGAGATTGCTGGGAAAACGCTTTCAGACTACTTCCGCCGCCCCACACTCAATCCATCCCGCAACGGCACTAGAACCATCTCCAATTCCGCGTGCTCTGCCAGAAACCGATTGTAGGCTGGCAGGCCAGTAGCTTGAGCGTCAGCATCCTTAGGGTTTACGACCCGACCATCCCAAGTAACGTTGTCGCTGATGAGTAAACCACCGGGGCGCAAGCGAGGAAATAACAGCTCAAAATAGCGTCGGTAATCTTTCTTTTTGGCGTCGAAGAAGAAGAGATCGAAGTCGCCCTCCAGTAGAGCCACTTGCTCAAAAACATCGCCTTGTAACAGCTGGATTTTATCGGCGTAAGGAGAAGCAGCAAAGGCCTGTTGGGCGATTAGCGCCACCTCTGGGTTGCCTTCAATGGTGTAGAGGGTTCCACCCTGCGGGAGTCCTTCTGCTAAGCATAAAGCCGAATAGCCGGTGAAGGTGCCCAGCTCTAAAATCCGCTGAGGTCGCTGCAATTTACTGAGCAAAGACAAAAGTCGTCCCTGCAAAGGGCTGCACATCATTTGAGGAGCCAGTGTACGCAGAAAAGTGGTGCGCTCTAACTGCTGCAAATAGTTAGGAACAGGGCCGCTATGGGCCTCAGCGTAATCAATTAAAGGGTTGATCTCGTCGCGCATAGGGTGAAGGTACAGGCTAAGATGACTTTTCCAGAAAGCCACACAAAGTATCTAGTACTATTTTATCTCAGACAATATTTCACGCCAGCTTAGGTCTACTCCTACCACTTCTCCAGCGGGATTGATCAGAAAATGAGTAGGTACCTGGTTGACGCCGTAAAGGTCGCTGATCGGTCCGTTGAGAAATTTGAGGCTACTGGTCGCATCCATCAAATGGTAGGGCCAGTTGCGTTGGTCTTGTGCAATGGCAGTTTGCCAGTGTTCGGAGTTTCGCTCGATGGCCACGCTAACGATCTGGAGGCGATCCCCCGCTTCTTGGTGAAGGGCACGCAACTCTGGCGCCTCTGCACGACAGGGGCGGCACCAACTTCCCCAGAAATCGAGCAATACATAATCACCACGTAGCTGACTGAGCTGAAAGTCGCTGCCATCCAGGAGCTGGCCGCTGAAGTCGGCCGCAGTTTCTCCTGCTTCAAAGTTATTCTGGAAATACCACCAGCGGAATACAAACACCAACCCCAACAGGAGCAAGGGGAGTCCCCAGGATTGTAACAGTTTTTTACCAGGCGAGATCTTCGTCATCAAGTTCAGGGCTTTTGAAAGTAGCTTTGGTGTAGGCGCGTTGGCGCTGTCGGTCAAACAACAAACGGGCCAGGCCAATGTTGGCGGGCTCTACTGCATTAGGGTGTAAAACGACATTCACTTTAGCTTCCGGCACGTCCAGTCGGTAGAGTAAACTCATCAACCAGTCCATTTTATGCTGCATCAAATGATCGACCTCATCAGCTAGTAGTTGGATCAATCGGGCTTCGTCGATTTCCTCCGTCTCCGTACCAGCCAGGGCGAAATCCTGGCGCAGTAAGTCCGCGGTATATTGAAGTTGGTCTTGGGGATCCATTGGTGCAAAGGTACGGGCTTCGTATAAAGCCCCACTTACTAGCAGTTGGTGCAGCCAACATCCGTCTGTGATCCTGATGATCCGTAAGATCCGCGCCAAAAAAGACAAAGTGCTTTAGCACTAAAAAAACTAGGGCCGATGCTCCTCCAATAAATAAGCGGCTGCCTACCGAAGTAGACAGCCGCCGTTTTTTCACGATCTAAGGTTGTGCCTGGTGCAGCTGAAACTA
>JBCCDS010000034.1:0-69833 GCA_039030655.1 Bacteroidota bacterium
GATGGTGATATTTAGATCGCCGCCGCTGATGGGGTAGGGTCCGAAAATGATGGGCGTATCGTAGCTGCCATTAGTAGCATTAGGATCGTCGGCAGACCAGCTAGTCCCAGTATTGTTACCACTGATGGTAGCGGAAAAAGAGAAGGTATCATCGGTTGGATCGTTGGGGGTACCGTTGTCGTTACAAGTTGGCTGTCCGACGTTGGCGCTGATGTCGCAGACGGGTACGGAGCAGGTTATGGGTGCGGTAACGGAAAAGGTAGTGGTACAGCCGGCGTCGCTGCCGTCGGTGATAGTGATGTTCAGATCGCCGCTGCTGATGGGGTAGGGGCCGAAAGTAGTGGGCGTACCGTAGCTGCCGGTGGTAGCATTAGGGTCGTCGGCAGACCAGCTATTCCCGGTATTGTTACCGCTGATGGTGGCGGAGAATGAGAAAGTGTCATCGTTTGGATCGTTGGGGGTACCGTTGTCGTTGCAAGTGGGCTGTCCGACGTTGGCGCTGACGTCACAGACGGGTACGGAGCAGGGCGCAGGCGCAATAACGGAGAAGGAAGTAGTACAGCCAGCGTCGCTGCCATCGGTGATGGTGATGTTCAGATCGCCGTTGCTGATGGGGTAGGGTCCAAGGGTGATGGAACTGCCGTAGGCACCTAGACTAGCGTTGGGGTCATTAGCGGTCCAGAAAGGTCCAGTATTACTGCCAGAGACGAATAGGGAGAAGGAGAAGGCATCGTCGCTGGTATCATTGGGCGTCCCGTTGTCGTTGCAAGTGGGCTGACTGACGTTGGCGCTGATGTCACAGACGGGTACGGAGCAGGGTGCGGTAACGGAAAAGGTAGTGGTACAGCCGGCATCGCTGCCGTCAGTGATGGTGATATTTAGATCACCACTGCTGATGGGGTAAGGTCCGAAAGTAGTGGGCGTATCGTAGCTGCCGTTAGTAGCAATAGGATCATTGGCGGCCCAGCCAGCTCCAGTGTTGTTGCCGCTGATGGTGGCGGAGAAGGAGAAGGTATCATCGGTTGGATCATTGGGCGTCCCGTTGTCGTTACAAGTGGGCTGACTGACGTTGGCGCTGATGTCGCATACGGGTACGGAGCAGGCTGCGGGTGCGGTAACGGAAAAGGTAGTGGTACAGCCGGCATCGCTGCCGTCGGTGATGGTGATGTTCAGATCGCCGTTGCTGATGGGGTAGGGGCCGAAAGTAGTGGGCGTATCGTAGCTGCCGATGGTAGCATTGGGATCGTCGGCAGACCAGCTAGTTCCAGTATTGTTGCCGCTGATGGTGGCGGAGAAGGAGAAGGTATCGTCACTGGGATCATTGGGCGTCCCGTTATCGTTGCAAGTGGGTTGGCCGACGTTGGCGCTGATGTCGCAGACGGGTACGGAGCAGGTTGCGGGAGCAGTAACGGAAAAGGTAGTGGTACAGCCGGCGTCGCTGCCATCGGTGATGGTGATATTTAGATCGCCGTTACTGATGGGGTAGGGTCCGAAAATGATGGGCGTATCGTAGCTGCCATTAGTAGCATTAGGATCATCGCCAGACCAGTCAGTTCCAGTATTGTTGCCGCTGATGGTAGCGGAAAAAGAGAAGGTATCATCGGTTGGATCGTTGGGCGTCCCGTTGTCGTTACAAGTGGGCTGACTGACATTGGCGCTGATGTCGCAGACGGGTACGGAGCAGGTTGCGGGAGCAGTAACGGAAAAGGTAGTGGTACAGCCGGCATTGTTGCCGTCGGTGATGGTGATGTTCAGATCGCCGTTGCTGATGGGGTAGGGTCCAAGGGTGATGGAACTGCCGTAGGCACCTAGGCTAGCGTTGGGGTCATTGGCGGTCCAGAAAGGTCCAGTATTACTGCCAGAGACGAATAGGGAGAAGGAGAAGGTATCGTCGCTGGTATCATTGGGCGTCCCGTTATCGTTGCAAGTGGGTTGGCCGACGTTGGCGATGATGTCACAGACGGGTACGGAGCAGGCTGCGGGTGCGGTAACGGAAAAGGTAGTAGTACAGCCGGCATCGCTGCCGTCGGTGATGGTGATATTTAGATCACCATCACTGATGGGATAAGGGCCAAAAGTGGTCGGTGTGCCGTAAGTACCCGTAGTGTTATTCAGGTCATCAGCGGTCCAGCCGGGACCAGTACCCGTTCCATTGATGGTTGTTGTGAAGGTGAAAGTGTCGTCGCTAGGATTGTTGGGTGTACCATTGTCGTCGCATACTGGCGAGCCGACACTGGATGAAATACTGCAAGTCGGAATAGAACAGGGAGCTGGAGCTAAGACTGTAAAGGTGCTAAAACAAGCTGGATCGTTAAGATCTGATACGGTAATGTTTAAGCTTCCGCCACTAATGGGGTAAGGTCCGAAAGTAACCGTACTCCCAAAGCCTCCAGCAGTGCTATTGGGATCATTGGCTATCCAGCTGGGGCCAGTGTTGGTTCCACTGACCGCAGCGGAGAAGGTGAAGGTGTCGTCACTGGGATCATTAGGAGTCCCATTATCATTGCAAATCGGAGCACCGATATTAAGCGTGATATTACAAAGTGGAACCGAGCAAGGCGCGGGCGCAACTACTGATAATAGGGTAGTACAATCAGGATCACTAGCGTCAGCGATGGTGATATTTAGATCGCCACCGCTGATGGGATAAGGGCCAAAGGTGGTCAGTGCACCGTAAGTGCCCGTAGTACTATTCGGGTCATTTGCACTCCAACCCGGACCGGTATCAGTACCGTTGATGGTAGCTGTAAAGGTAAAAGTATCGTCGCTGGGGTCATTAGGCGTTCCGTTGTCGTTACAGACGGGCTGATTGGTACTACCATTGATGCTGCAGGCTGGAGTGGAGCAAGGCAGAGGGGGCGTTATAACCCTCGTGAAAGTACAGCTGGGGTCGTTGTTGTCGGTGAAGGTGATAATGTAGGGGCCTCCAGAAATTAGGAATGGACCAAATAAATCGGGCGTACCATAGTTTCCGAAATTACTGAAAGGATCATTGGCCGTCCAGCCGCTACCTACATTGGTGCCGTTTACCGTAGCGATGAAGGTAAATACATCATCATCGGGTGTACTGGTCCCATTCGTGAAGCAAGTAATATCAGTAATTAATACATCATCGATGGAACAGGTTGGACTGCAAGAGCCGGGAGAAAAAATGGTCGCAAAGTCGAAGCAGTTGGGGTTGACATTGTCGAATACTTGGACACCCGTCACTCCAGTAACGACACTGAAGGGCCCAAAGGTCTGAGGAACACCATAGGTGCCTGAACCATTAAAAAAGCCCATTGCATTCCAGCCACCGGAAACTCCACCTAAACCTTCGACGATCAAGTCGACGGTAAAAGTATCATCGAAAGGATCGGCGGTGCCATTATCGTCGCATACGTAGTTGTCCAGGCGACTGGTCACAGCGCAAGAAGCATTACTACAGTTAGCACCCGGATCAACGAATAGAATATACGTACAATTAAGGTTGGTGAGGTCGCGAAAGCCAATCGAAAAAGGAGCGTTATTAAGGTCAAAGGGACCAACGGTAGTAAGCTGACCGTATAGGCCATTGCCACCGACTCCGCTGCCGAAATACTCAAAATCTGGGCCCGGGAATGTTCCGCCCATAACGACATCGATAGTGAAGGTATCGTCGCTGGGGTCTAAAGGAGTACCATTGTCATTACAGCTATAGGCAGAAATCGAAATCGGGTAGATATCACACTGCGCTGTGAGCTTAGAAGACACAGATAAGGTAATTGTCAACAATAAAATACGATAGACTACCGCAAAGGCATACCGTAAGTCTGGATGCATAGCGTGGTTTTTAGGGGGTGACCTTAAAGGATAAGTTAATTGCTTATGGTCTGGTTCATAATGAGTTTAGACATTATTTCGTCAGAATTCTTTGGCGGTAAGGCTGAAAGGTGATGGTAACCACAGGAGAGAGCAGCCAAAATAAAATAATGTATATACAACTATTGTTATTGTATTGATGTTTTTGTATTGAAACTCATCCATTAAAGTTAGCTGAAAGATGGACCGTAAGCAGTTTATACGCAAATCTCTATTAGGCGCTGCTGGGTTGGCTGCAGGAGCCAAGGCAAACGCCCAAGAACCTACTGAAGTCCAATCTACTTACGATAAGCTGATGCAGCGCGTAGGTTTCAATCATTTACCCAATCCAAAAGATCGCAACATGAACACCGTTTTGCACAAGGCCGCCACGCGCGGCCACGCCAACCACGGCTGGCTGAACTCTCACCACAGTTTCAGCTTCGCCAATTACCATAATCCCGAAAGAATGCATTTTGGGGTACTGCGCGTACTCAATGATGACACCGTGGCACCAGGCCGTGGTTTCGGCACCCACCCCCACGACAATATGGAGATCATCTCCATTCCACTAGAGGGAGATCTGGAACACAAGGACTCGATGGGTACCACCGCTACGATCCGCCAGGGAGATATCCAGGTAATGAGTGCCGGTACCGGTATTAGCCATAGTGAGTATAATGCCAATCGCGATCAGGAGGTCAAATTCCTGCAAATCTGGGTATTTCCCCGCGAGCGCAACGTCGCTCCTCGCTATGATCAGATTACCCTGGAAGAGGGTAGCTTGAGCAATAATTTGCAGCAAATCCTTTCCCCTAATCCCGATGATGAGGGTGTATGGATTCACCAAGATGCCTGGTTTCACCTGGGCAAGCTGGAAGCCGGTAAAAAGCTGGATTACCAGCTGAAGGATGCGGCTAAAAACGGCGTGTACGCCTTTGTCTTAGATGGCGATGTGACCATTGACGGGCAAGCGCTTAATCCACGTGATGGCTTCGGGGTCTGGAATACCGAACAGCTAGAAATTAAAGCGGATAGTAATGCCCGGCTGCTACTGATGGAGGTGCCGATGGCGGTGAATTAGGGGTTGTTGAGACGCGGCTCATAACGAAAAGAGTTATGAGCCGTACTCAATTTATTTTTTGAGGAAATGTGCTACTCCATCAACTCCAATAGACTATACTCCTCGATAGTGTCCTTAGTGTTTAGGTAACTGAGCAATTCGTTCTTAGCTTCAATGTGAAGCCATACTACGGGCTTGATGCTGAAAATTTCTCCGGCTTTACTAGCTAAATCTGGGTTTACCTTCCTGCGACCCTTTAAGGTAGCAATGAGGTTAGAGTAATCCTAGCTGATGTACTCGGCAAACCTTTTTTTACTGATACTGGCCGCCTGTAAGAGCTGTTCGATAAAGTAGCCTGCCGGAAGGATAGTATCGGTCTGCTCTTCGGCCAGATAGCTTTCCATTTGGAATCTAAGGGAGATGATCCGATTTGCTAGTTTTTCAGCGGTGGTCTGATCGGCATGACGCGCCATAATGATAGCTTGCAGACCCCTGAACGATTCACTGTTCAAATTGATCAGACTTTCGCCTAGCCCGTTAATGCCTCCAGCATTGACCAAACTATTCTTCTTCATGATCTCCAAATTTACTGCTTGCAAACAACAAAAAGTAGCAAAAAGCCTCCTTTTTTGTTACTTTTGTACGCTTCAACCCCAGCCTACATGACCTCTCCCGCCACCCCTTCCTACCTCGACGAACTCAACGACGTACAGCGGCAGGCGGTAACGACCACGGAAGGCCCGGTTTTGGTAGTGGCTGGCCCTGGCTCCGGTAAAACACGGGTACTGACCTATCGCATTGCCTACCTGATTGAACAAGGCACAGCGCCCTGGGAAATTCTGGCATTGACCTTTACCAATAAGGCTGCGCGGGAAATGAAGGCACGCATCGAAAATGTAGTGGGACCACGGGCCTCCCGCATCTGGGCGGGCACTTTTCACTCGCTTTTCGCGCGCATCCTGCGGGTGGAAGCAGAGCACATCGGCTACCCCAGTAACTTCACCATCTACGATACAGATGACTCCAAGAGCCTGATCAATCAGCTGATCAAAGAGCTACATCTTGACAAGGCGGTTTACAGCACCAACAGCGTGCGCGCCCGCATCAGCTCGGCTAAGTCCAATCTGATTACGCCGAAATTATACGCAGAAAACAAGGAGTTGCAGGCGCAGGATAACATGGCGAAGATGCCTATGTTGCACCGTATTTACACGGGCTACGTGGCGCGTTGTAAAGCCGCTGGAGCGATGGATTTTGACGATTTGCTGTTCCGGCTTTTCGAGCTGTTGCAATCGCAGTCAGAGGTGCTGAAAAAATATCGCGACAAGTTCCGCTACCTGCTGGTGGACGAGTTTCAGGACACCAATACCCTGCAGTACGCCATCATTAAAAAACTGGTGCGCTATCCCGATAGCCCGCGTAATATCTGCGTGGTGGGCGATGATGCACAGTCGATCTATGCTTTTCGCGGCGCCACGATCCAGAATATCCTCGATTACGAGCAGGATTTTAAAGATCACAACATTCAGATCTTTAAACTCGAGCAAAACTACCGCTCTACGGAGAGCATCGTCGCGGCGGCCAATGCGGTGATCAGTAATAACAACCGTCAGATCCAGAAGAAGATCTGGAGTGATAAAGGCGAGGGGCAGAAGATCCAGCTGATCAAGGCCATGCACGATAACGAAGAAGGGCGGCGAGTGGCGGATACGATCCTGGAGCAGAAGACCCGCTTTCATCTGATGAATGCGGATGTGGCGATATTGTACCGTACCAACTCTCAGTCGCGTATTTTTGAGGAGTACTTACGCAGGTACAACATCCGCTACCGAGTGTACGGCGGCTTGTCGTTTTATCAACGCAAAGAAGTCAAAGACCTGATTGCTTACCTCCGTTTGGTGGTCAATCCTAACGATGAAGAAGCCCTGCGGCGTACGATCAATTACCCCAAGCGCGGCATCGGAGCTACCAGCCTGATTAAGGTGACGACGCTGGCCAGTCAGCAGAATATCTCCGTTTTCGAAGCGCTCAAACACGTAGCACTGCCCAAGCGTACGCGCGATTCTGCCAATGGCTTTATTCATATGATTGAGACGGCCCGCCAACGAATGGCCTCGGCCAATGCCTACGAGTTGGCGGATTATGTAGCTAAGAAGTCGGGTCTGCTGGATCTGCTCAAGCAAGACAACAGTATCGAAGGTATGGGGCGGCTGGAAAACCTCAATGCCCTGCTCGACGGGATCAATGCCTTCGTGGAAGAAGACAGTGTGATCGACACCGAAACGTTGCCGG
Organism: Bacteroidota bacterium; assembly: GCA_039030655.1. GTDB lineage: Bacteria > Bacteroidota > Bacteroidia > Chitinophagales > Saprospiraceae > Neolewinella. The sequence goes on from JBCCDS010000034.1 coordinate 7,175, forward strand.
ATAAAAGCCTGGCGACCTATCTGCAAAACATTGCGCTGCTGACTGATTTTGACCAGGAGAATTCGGAAGAAGCTGCCGATTCCGTAACTCTCATGTCCGTCCACGCTGCAAAAGGACTGGAGTTCAAGTCGGTTTTTGTTGTGGGCCTGGAAGAAAAGCTCTTCCCCAGCTGGATGTCGATGGATTCGGTCGATGGCCTGGACGAGGAGCGCCGACTTTTCTACGTGGCCATTACCCGGGCAGAGCAGTTCCTGACCTTATCTTATGCTAATACCCGCTACCGCTACGGCAAAATGGTGATGAATGAACCCAGCCGTTTCTTAGCGGAGCTACCCACTGAGGCGATTAGTAGTACGAGCTCCATTCGTCGCAATAGCCCCAATAGCTCCGCTACTCAGGAAAAGGCCCGTGCTCGGGTAACGGGTATTGCGCCGCGAATGCGCCGGGGTACCGCTGCTAGTTTTAAACCCAAAGTCGACCCAGCGACTTTTAAGCCTAGCCCAGTTGATGATATCCAGGTAGGCGTCAACGTTTTGCACCTCAAATTTGGCGAAGGAAAGGTCACTAAACTCGATGGTGGTGCAGATAATCGGATTGCAACTATCCACTTCAGCGAGCTACCACAGCCGGAGAAGAGAATCATGTTGCGCTTCGCAAAGCTGCAAATTGTAGATTAATTTACATTAAGTAACATTTTGTTTTTTAAGTAATTCTTTACTACATTGTTGGTCCCTATTCACCTTAACACTATTAACATGGACCAGCAATACCTGGATTTCCTCCGTACCGTCCAATCAACTATTCAAGCTCAGCGTACCGCAGCCATGCGGGCGGTTTTTCATTCACTGGTATTACTCTACTGGGAAGTCGGAAAACTCATTGTGGAAAAGCAAGCCGAGCATGGCTGGGGAGCAGGCGTGATCAAGCAGCTCGCAGCAGATTTGAAAAAAGAGTTTCCGTCGAGGAAAGGATTATCGGCTAGAAACCTTGAATATATGCGGAGATTCTACCTTACATATAAGGATTTTATAAATGCGCAGCAGCTTGTTGCGCAAATTCCTTGGGGGCATAATATGCTCTTGTTGGATAGCGTGAAAACTGCTGCGGCACGTGAGTTCTACCTTAAAACTGCCGCCCAGCAAGGCTGGAGTCGAAACATCCTGCAGCTACAAATCAAAAACCAGGCCTACGAGCGATCTCGGCTAGAACCCAAACAACACAACTTCGATCAAACCTTACCGGAGCAACAAGCTAAGCAAGCTGAAGATGCGATGAAGAGTAGCTATAATTTGGAGTTCTTAGGTTTGGCCAAGAAGGTGTCAGAGCTGGAATTGGAAGGCAAGATGATCGAGCGTATCCGCGATTTTATCTTAGAATTGGGCTATGGTTTTACTTATATCGGTCATCAATACAAGCTTCAATTAGGCGAGCAATTGTACTGGACAGATTTGCTCTTCTATCACCGAAAGCTCCGCTGCCTGGTCGCCTTTGAACTAAAAGCGGGAAGGTTTAAACCGGAATATGCGGGTAAACTCAACTTTTATCTCAACATCCTGGATGATACTGTCAGGCTGCCGGAGGAAAATCCGTCGATCGGGATTATCCTCTGCACTAAACAAGATGAACTGGCGGTAGAGTACAGCTTGAAATCCATCAAGCATCCGATGGGCGTAGCTCAGTACCAACTCTACCAAGAGTTGCCAGAAGAACTGGCCAAGCAGTTGCCGAGCCTGGAAGAACTACGGCAACCGCTGGAAGAAGAATAAGGCCTTGCGGCTTTACTTACGGATTAGAATTCTTCTTGTGACGGTAGAATTGTCGTCAAGGCGTAGTCGCAGCCAGTAAACACCGGCAGGTTCATCCAAGTCCAAGCGGAGATTTTCCTGTAGGTTGTAGACCTGCGTAAGTACTAATTGCCCTAATGCAGCGTACAGTTCTACCTTTATGCTTCCCTGATAATCGGAGAGGGCGATCTGCAACCTTCCATCCGTTGGATTTGGGAATATGCTGAGATTTTGCGCCCATAAAGGCTCACTTGTACTGCTGAAGACGTAAGGGAAACATTCAGAGGTTTCTAAACAACCGTTGTCTTCTACAATGAGGGAGAACGAACCGTTGTAGGGGGGGAGAAAGTCCGGACCATTAGCTCCTTCTACGGGCAGGTTATTGTCACAGTCGAACCACTGATAACTATCCGCTCCGCCAGGGACACTAAAGCCCAAGCTATCGTTGTTTATGATGTTGAGCTCAAGACTGATTACTTCGATGTTGAAAACCAGCAAACTGTCACAGCCGGCGGCGTCTTCCAGTGGGAATTCCAGAGAAGTGGAGGCCTGAACATCCAGCAGAATACTACCGTCGGGCAGTTCAACATCGCTGCCACGACATACGCTTACTCCCATACTTCCCTGTGGTACAGGATCAGGTTCAAGGGTGTAAACCAGCACACTGTCGCATCCGGTACTGGCCGTGATCGTCTCGGTAAACTGAAAGGGTTCCTGAACATCAGCAACAATACTGCCGTCTGGAAGTTGGTAATCACCTCCGCGACAGATCGAGGCCGAAAGCTGAGCGGTGTCGATGGGCAATACCGTCACGGTAGTCGCGAGGGTACTGTCACATCCTGCTGCTGTTTGCAGCTCTAGCTCGAGGGTGATAGATTCCTGCAGGTTGGTCAGTTGGCTGCCGTCGGGTAAGACCACATCAGTTCCCCTACAGACACTTAGCTCCAGTTCTCCCGATAGCACGGGGTCGGGGTTTACGGTGATGAATAACACACTATCACAACCGCTACTAGCCGTAAGGGTCTCGGTGAAGTGGAAGGTTTCCCGCACATCGGTCATAAAGCTGCCGTTGGGGAGTTGATAATCTCCACCTCTACAAACGCTAGCAAAAAGCGGGACGGTATCTACTGGCAGAACCGTGATGAGCGTATTAACCAAACTGTCACAGCCAAAGATGGACTGCAGCTCACTCTGGTAAGTTTCCGTTACCGAAGCAATAATCTGGCGACCATCGGGCAAGGTAAAGGGCGTACCCTCACAAATGGTGGTGAATTCCGTCTGTAGGTAGGTAGGTTCAACATTGAGTTGCAAGCGGCTTATGACTAGGTCGCCGCCTTCATTGATCATAGTGTCGATGAAGTAGGTGCCTTCAGTGTCGTAGAGCGCTCCATTACTGGCCAGGAAAGTTTGTCCTTCACAGATGGTCTGATCGATATCAGTAAAGCTGATGCTGGATTCTGAGACGACGATCGTCTGGTTGATATCCGGATTTTCAATAGTAGTAACGCTACCCGCTGGCCAACGCACAATCAATTGATCGATTTCCTCATGGCTACCAATACCGAATTGGTCGGTAAGGCTATTCATGATGCCGTAGCTTTCGCCAGAGCGCATCTCTCGAATCTGCATGCCCCAGTCGCCATACAATTCCAGACGGGCGCCGATACCATTCGGGTTGCTCATGCTACCATTCAGTCGCACCCGCAGCCAGTTGTTGTCGTTGGTGGAATTGAGTAAGAGTTGGTCCGGTACACTACCCGAGCCTACCAGGCCATTACTGTGGCCTACCAGGAGGTCAAGAAAGCCATCGTTATTGAGGTCGCCACAGGCTGCAGATTGGATGTTGGCCGTAGCTACCAAATCAAGGCTATGATTGAAGCTGAAGTCGAAGCCTCCGTTATTTTCCATAATAAAGTGCCCCCCAGCAGCGGTCATAAGGATGTCTAGGTCACCATCATTATCAAAGTCTTCGGCAAACACCTGGATACCATTCCAACCGGTCACCAGATCGATACCGGTTTCTGCAGAACGATCCGTAAAAATGCCCGGGCTGGTTTGTTCGTAGATGCGCGAGGTAGCTTGATGATTGACCATGACTACATCCAGATCACCATCATTATCCAAGTCAACAAAGTCAGTCGCCCAGGACTGTACAAAGGGCCGTAAACCAGCAGCGACTGCCACATCCGTATAGCTCCCATCGCCATTATTGCGATAGAGGTTGTTCATCCGGCGGGGGTCAGTGGGGTCACCTACGCCACCCCGGCAGCGGCTCATATACATGTCCAGGTCGCCATCATTGTCGTAATCGGTCCAAAGTGAACCGTAGTTGCCCGAGTTGTCGGAGTTGCCGTCGGAAAAGGCGGGCATTAGGTTTAGTTCATAGGTGAAACCACCATTACCGTCGCCGGCGTAAGGCGTAGAGAGACCTACATCATGGCAGACGAAAATGTCCAGGTCCCCATCGTTATTCATGTCTACTGTATTGAGTCCCTGGGGGAAAACAAATTGAGAAAGCAGACTGCGGGAATAAAAGTCAGTGGCATTGGAAGTCAGTACAGTTGGCTGACCATAGGTGCCAATGCAGAGGTCATTAATCCCATCGTTATTGAGGTCAGAAGCGCAAAGTGACCAGACGGTACCGGACAAAGAAGCTACGGTCAATTGATTGGTGAATTCCCCTCCACTAGGATTTTGGAGATCGATGACGACCCCGGTATTAGAGCGAGCTCGGACGATGTCGTCCAGACCGTCTCCATTTAGGTCCACAACGCCAATAGCCGCACCGCTGTAGAACGCTTCGTTGGCTAGCTGAGTCGTCGCATCAGTGAAAGCAATTTGGGCAGTCAGGCAGCTGCTGCTGAGTAGCAGTAGCAAGGAAAAAGTAGTGTTGCGCATGCTAAGCGTTCATCAATTAAGGTGAGAAGGTAGGGCGAAATTTGAGCATACAAAGAATAGTTTAACTTCGGATCAATCAAATTGATAAAATATGTCGCGATTCTGCTACCTGCTGCTGCTATGTTCTTTAGTTGGCATGCTTTCAGCCCAAGGGCAACTACTTGAGAAGGAGGTAATTCGTTCTACCCATCTCGGCGAAGAAGTACATTATAGTATTTATCTACCCTCCGGTTACGAGCGCCATACGATTGCTTATCCCGTTTTATACTTGCTGCATGGCTATACGGATGATGATAGCGGTTGGACGCAGTTTGGAGAGGCTCACCTGATCGCTGACCAACTAATGGGCAATGGTGAAGTACCGCCAATGATCATCGTGATGCCCGACGCAGGAGTAAGCTGGTACATCAATAGCGACGAAGGGGAAGTGCCTTACGAAGACTTCTTCATTAAAGAACTGATCCCTCATATTGAAGCGACCTACCGGGTGCGCAGCGATCGACAGTTTCGCGGGCTAGCTGGCCTGAGTATGGGCGGCTATGGCGCGATGATTTATGCCGTTAAGCATCCCGAATTATTTAGCGCTACCTGCCCGCTGAGTGCCGCCATTTACACCGATGCGCAGGTGCTGGGTAATGATCAAGGTAGCTGGGATTACGTTTTTGGTCCACCCTTTACCGAAGGGGCCGTAGGACAGGGTCGCCTCAACGAGCACTACCGGGCTAATTCGGTAATCGATATTGTGCAGGAGGGAGATCCCGAGCGCTTTGAAAATCTAGGCATATACATCGACTGCGGGGATGATGACTTCTTAGTTGATGGGAATTTTAGACTTTCGCAGGTCCTGCGCGAGCAGGGAATTGACCACGAATTTCGGATGCGCGACGGAGGGCACACCTGGTCCTACTGGAGATCTGCCCTACCAGAGGTACTGAAGTTTGTGGGCCAGCGCTTTCGGCGTTAAGGTATCTCAGCTATAGTGTGGTAGGGTAAACCTAGTGGCTAAAGTGGACGTTGTATTATCCTCAAAGCCCATTTATGCAAGCAGTAGGATTAATTACCGGAGCAAGCGCAGGTATTGGAAAAGCATTGGCCCACGAACACGCTAAGCGTGGTCGAGACCTAGTGTTAGTCGCTCGCCGCAAGGAGGCTTTAGAGGCGTTAGCTATCGAGCTAAAAGATCAGTATCAGATCAGTGTATCGGTCATTGCTAAAGACCTAACTGCTGAGGGAGCGGTTGAGGCTATTTACGATAGCTTAAAGGCTGATGGCGTGGAGATCGACTACCTTTTTAATAATGCAGGTTTTGGCGGACATGGGAAATTCCACGAAAGGGAATTGGCTAAAGACCTGTCTATGATTGACCTCAATATTAAAGCCGTTGTTGAATTAGCTCACCGGTTTTCACAAGACATGGTGGCCCGCGGGCGTGGCAAGATTTTAAACGTATCCAGTACAGCGGGCTTTATGCCGGGCCCATTGCAGGCGACCTACTTTGCGACCAAAGCCTTCGTGAATTCCTGGAGTCAGGCCTTGGCCGAAGAGTTACGTGACAGTGGAGTCACCGTTACGGCACTTTGCCCGGGAGCGGTAGCTACGGAGTTTGCTCAGGAAGCTGACCTTTCCGACACGGATCTTTTCAAAAATGCCAAGACGCCGGAATACACTGCGCGTCGTGCCTACGAAGCAATGGAAAAAGGCCGGCTCAAGATCATCACGGAGCCCTCCTTAGCCTTCCAGATTAAGGCCGTCTTGCCATTTGTCCCGATGCCTACCAAACTGAAAATGATTAGGAAACTACAAGAAAAGTAAGCCTTAAGTTTTTTGCTCCGCTTCAACAATTGCTCGGATAGCCTCCTCTACGGGGGTAGCCGTCCAGCCATACTTTGCCACAAAAGCACTATCGTCCAGGCGGTAGGGGTTCTGATATTGGTAGCGCATTTTATGCAGTGCCTTCATTTCAGGAAGGAATAGACCTAACAGGGGAGCCATCCAGGAGGGGAGGGTAGCGGTCTTGGCAGGGAGGGGCCGACCTGCGGAAGTCCAAATCTTCTCCATCCATCCTTGCCCAGTGAAGGTTGGGCTGCTGGGTAGATGCCAGACTCGTCCGTAGGCACTGGGGTCATTGCCTAATTGAGCAGTAGCCTTAGCGGCGTCGAGGGTGAAGGTGAAGTTGTGGGGCTGGTCTATATTATAAAGCCAGCGCATGGTTTTTCCTTGTACAGCTGGTTTTACCACGGTCTCGTGAATTACACTAGAGGTACAGTTAGGGCCATAGAAATCAGCCGCTCGGCAGATGACCGCCTGAATGCGGCCTTGCTGGTGCGCTTCAAGGACCAGGCGAGCTACTTCTGCACGGATTTTCCCCTTGAAAGTAGCAGGTTGGACGCTGGTGTTTTCATCCATCCCGTCAATTTCATCGGGGGCGTACATATATACGTTGTCGAAAAAGACCAACTTAGCTTGTGCCGCTTCGCAAGCATCAATAACATTTTTAATCAGTGGCACCCAATGCTTTGCCCAAACAGGGTCGCGGTAGGGGATGCCAATGGTTAAGTAGACAATGGAGGAGTCGGCTACTGCTTGCATCACTTCTTCCCGCTTAAAAAGATCAGCAGCATATAGCTGATCGGCAGGATTGATGGCTTTTGGGGTGCGACTAACGAGGCGTATTTGGTCGGTATATTGAGCCAGTTCTTTCGCTAGGGGGCGACCGATGTGTCCGTTAGCTCCGAGGATGGTTTGCATGACTGATTGATTTTGTTGGTGCAAACCTAGGGGAGAATTAAAGGGGGGCAGTGGACATTTGTCTATAAATGTATTTATGGACAATTGGATTTATCCAAATATCCAAAGGGGAAGGTTCAACCCTCCGCCAATTCCTTCCTAATACGACTCAAGTGACGTGGCGCGATACCCAGCATCTCGGCGACATACTTCTGTGGGACCTGTAGGATAAACTCCGGATAGTGGTCCAGCATATGTTGATAGCGGGCCTTACCGTCGTCCATCAAAAGGGTATGTACTCTATCCTCAAAGCAAGCAGATAAGGTTTCCAGGCTGGCAGTCCAGAAGCGGCGCAGCATTTCGTGCTTTTCGTAGAGGTCCTGCCAGCGATCTCGGCCGAGGACAAAAATCTCGCAATCTTCGATGGCAATCAAGCTTTCCTGACTAGGGCTATTGGTAGTGAAACTTTGAATGGAGGTGAAAAACTGCCCAGGCAAAAAGGCCCAACGGGTGTGTAAACCACTTTTGGTTTCGACGGCCGCGCGGATCAGCCCGCGATTTAAAAAGCCAATATGCTGACAGTATTGGCCCGGGCGCAACCACTCTTCACCTTTGTTGAGCAGCTGAGGGCTAAACTCTCTGGCCATTTCCTCAACTATAGCAGTCGGTGCGGGGAAACTGGCTCTAAATACGTCGACGATATTGGATTGACTCATCGCTCTAATTTATCGAGCGAACGTAAAATTTTACGTCCTCTACTTTTGAAACCGGCCGTACTGTGCTCGAAAGTACCTTCGATGGCGGCCCTTAATTCTGGACTAATATCGGGATACTTTTTGCAGAGCTTATGGGCACAGCTCATACTAAATACCCGAGAAGCCACCGGTGCCTGGAGATCAGCTGTGAGGTGGAGGCTTAAATCGAGGATACGTCCTTCTAGCTCTTCGGCAAAATCTCCGGGAAACTCTCCGAAATAACGCATGATGTTGCGGGTGACGGCCGGGTGCGGAGGAACTTCAGCGTAGGCTAGCAAACGGGCGTGATAAGGGACGAGCCAGTTGGGCCGCTTGCGCCCCAGATCGCCAACCACCATAGCTGCGCGCTGAATAATCTTTATCTCTTCGTGGGCAAAGAAGGCTTCCATCAAAACGTCCAGTAGCTGATGATCCTGCTCTACCATAGCTAAGATTTGGTTGGCTTTTCCACGGGAATGCGCCTTTCCTAATTCGGTGAGCAGCGGGGATGGAGTCACGAAGAATGGTTTAATTTATTCGAACAGCTAGACCTGAAAACCCAGTAATACCGTCAAAGCTAGGGAATAATGGTTTAATTTATTCGAACAGCCCCTCTTCCTTTGTTCACTTTTCGTTGACGCTCCGTTCACAAAATGGATGCCCATTTAGTCAGACCTTGGTCGCACCAAAAAACTACCCCATGCGACTACTATTCCTGTTACTGCTATCAGTAAGCTTTACCGCGCTTAGCACTCAAACGCTGACCTACGAAACGACCGATTCCATCACCCATTACTGGGGCCCGATGACTTTGGCCGACCTCGAATCAGCCCCTCATCCCTGGCTGTCCGGAGCGCCATCAGCCGCCTTAGCCGATCAAAGCTGGGGGGAAGGCCTACAAGATCTCAGCGTAGATATTTACCTCGGCACTTGGTGCGGCGACTCCAAACGCTTGGTGCCCTCCTTCATCCAACTCTGGCAACAGCTTGGCCTGGAGACCGATCAACTTCACCTAATTGGCCTTCACAATCAAGGCGATAATTACAAGCAAGGCCCCGCAGATGAAACCCTCGGAATGAACATTCACCGGGTGCCCACTTTCATCTTTCGCCGCGACGGACAAGAAATCGGCAGAATCGTAGAACGGCCCCTCAATGACCTGGAAACGGACCTACGGCAAATTGCCCTGGGCGCCCCTTCCAACCCCCGTTACCGGGCCGTACACCGGATGCACGAATTGTTAGCAAGCGAACCACTTGACTCTATCCAGGCCAATAGTCGCCGCTACCTGCGCGAATTGTACCGCGCAGCCTCCGGCCCCGGAGAACTAAATACCTACGGCTACGTACTCAAAGCCCAGGGCCGAGAAGCCGAAGCCTTGTTGGTCTTTCGCATCAATGCCTCGCTATTTCGCTACTACCCCAACTGCCACGATAGTCTGGGTGAGCTCTATTTGGAGCAGGAAGAATGGGAATTGGCGAAAAACTGCTACGAAGAAGTCCTCCGCCTCAAGGGAGAAGATGAAGATGCCCTGGCCGCTTTGGAAGAGATTACCCTTCACCTAGAGGAAGGTTGATCCTTCAAAGTCTAACCCAAAGTTGGAGGAGCTCCAGCTCCGACTAGTAGCAGTGACCTCGGAACATGCGGCCCTTCACCTATCTAACCTACCCACTACCGACTAAACCCTACGCTCTAGACCCCAGAGGGCCTCCGCTTTGCTCCAAGGACGTCGCTACCTACCGGACTATCTTAGGACCCGACTACTTCTTACCTTCCGTCGCCGCTCGAAATAATCCCTGCAGTCGCTCCAGCACCGACTCCTCCTCTTTATTCACAATCGCGCGCCCGTCGATTTCCCGTACTCGGGTCAACTCACCCATGGTGCCAGTAGTGAAAACCTCATCGGCCGTGTAAAACTCGGTAAGGCTCAGCCGGGCTTCCTGGTAAGGAATACGGTTGTCGCGGCATAGTCTTAACACCAACCCTCGGGTAATACCTGGCAGGCAATAATCGGCAAAAGGGGTCTTGACCATTCCTTTGCGAATCATAAAGACGTTGACCCCATTGGCCTCGGCCACGTAGCCGTCTTTATCCAGCATCAAGCCGGCATCAGTGCCTGCCAGGTTGGCCTCGATCTTGGCCATGATGTTATTGATCAGATTATTGTGGTGAATCTTACTGTCCACCGACATCGGACTGTTACGCCGCACCGAGGAGGTCGTCAAGCGGATCGACTCCGGGTAGACGGGCGGCTTCCATTCGGCCAGCACAATCAGCGTACAACCAAATTGATTCAAGCGAGGGTCCATCCCCGAGGTAATCTTTTTACCCCGGCTCAGCGTCAGTCGGATGTGTACCCCGTCCGTCATTTGGTTGGCCTCTAGCGTTTGATGAATGGCTGTGGTCACTTCCTCCCGGCTAGGCACTTTAGCAAAGGCCATGGCGTGGGCCGAGTCCATTAATCGGTCCAGGTGCTCATCCAGACTGAAGACTTTTCCGTTATATACCCGCAAGCCTTCCCACACGGCATCGCCGCCTTGCACCACACTGTCAAAGACACTGACCTTGGCTTGGTCACGGGGCAATAATTCCCCGTCGATGTAGACCAGGATATCGGTATTTCTTGGATCGTATTGCTGTAGCATGGGGTGAAGGTAAAAGCGATTCTAGTAATTTCCACCTAGACTACTAGACAAATACGGCTCCCTCTCCTTCGTAGAGGGCATGGGGAGAGGCCAAAATCGTATTTGTCTAGGAGTATGAATTTTCCGTCTATGTCCGCCGCCGCTGGGCCACCGATCACTATTGCCGTCTTACCACTTCGTGCCCAAGGCCTCGAATCCTATCTGGCGGACGGTTTTACGGAGTCCGTTATCCAGGCACTTTCTCGCTTGCCGGGGCTGCGGGTCACGGGCCGGACTTCGGTATTCGCCTTCCGCGATCGCGATCTCGATTTACGCCTTATCGGACAGCAACTCAGTGTAGGGCTGATCTTGGAAGGTAGCCTGCGAGCCATCGGGTCGCAAATCCAGTTAAAGGTTAGTTTGATTAGTACTTCCGCAGGTCACATCCTCTGGACCAACAGCATCCGTCACCCCGAGGGGAATTGGTTTGAATTGGAAGCCGAACTCAGTGAAGAGCTATGCAAACAATTGCTGCCGGCGCTAGCTGACCCTGAAATTCGCCACCGCCACCAGCAGGCCGGAACCGATAATGTCACGGCCTATGACCATTATTTACGTGCCCTGTACGAGTTTCGCCAGTTTCGCATTGAACGTATCCCCGTGGCCCTACGGGAGCTGGATCATGCTCTGCAGTTAGATCCTGATTTTGCCGTGGCCTATGCCGCCCGAGCCAATTGTTTGCACCTGCTACGTATTCTGGAGGTAGCGCCCCTCAAAGAACTAGAGCAACCCTCCAAAATTGCTATTGACCGTGCACTGAAATTGGGGCCACAATTGGGCGAAAGCTGGCTGGCGCAGGCCATCTATTTGTTGATTTATCAACTCGACTTACCGGCAGCCCATCAGGCTTTTGAGCGTGCCATCTTTTACAGTCCCGGTTTGCCGGAGGTCCATGAATTTTATTCCTTTTACCTAACCATTATCGGCGCCGACGAAGCAGCCATCGCTGCTGCCCGCCGAGCAGTGGAGATTGATCCGCTTTCGCCCAATATGCTCAACTCCATGGGCTACACCTACTTCATCGCGGGGCAGTACCACGAGGCTATCAAGTGGTTTGATCAGGCACTTGCCGTAAGTCCTGGGCATCTGGCGGCTCTCGAAAGCAAGGCACTGACCTTGCTCAAGCAGGGAGATGCAGCCCAATGCCTGCAAATCTTGCAGCAATTATCGCCGCAACACAACCTATCAGTACATCGCTTAGCTTTGCTAGGGCTTTATTATGCAGTAGACGGCCAAATAGAGCAAGCCCGAGCAGCCTTAGCCCAGTTGCTGGACTTAGAAGCGGAACAGCCCGATCGATCCTTTGACCTAGATACACTGCTGATCTATCAGGCACTGGGAGAAGAAGCATTAATGGGTCAGCGACTGGATCGTATCCTACAGACTAGATCCAAGTTGTTTTTACTACTTACTCATCCATTCCTGCGCGAACTGCGGGCCTCGGCCCTCTTCCGGCAGCAGCTACAAAGACACGATTTGGCGGCAGAACTGGGAGATGATGGAATTACGATTCAGGCGACGACCCGCGAAAGTCTAAAAATATCACTACGTAATTTGCTGTACGTAGAATCGGAGGATAATTACTGTCGCTTCGTCTGGCGGGAAGGAGAAAAACTACGACAGCAACTGCTGCGCTTGTCGATAAAATCTGCGGAGGAGCAGCTAGCGGCTAGCCCGGTACGAAAAGTACACCGCTCATTTTTGGTCCACCTTGGCCAGGCCTGGCAGTTGGCGCGTCAGGGGCGAGAGCTGCAGCTGCGCCATCCGAATTTAGAGCGCTTTATTCCCGTGGCCAGATCAACCCAGGCTCTGGTTAGAGAACAATTGGGCTAGAGCTGATCCATTCGTACCAAATTATCCCCAAATAATGACACTTGGCTACCAATTGACCCCAAAGCAGTAACAGCATTCGTCCGAAAAGTAAAGGTTGAAGTTGTTGAGATAAACGATAAAGATGGGTGCCTCAACGACTGCTCCAGCCATATCGGCTGACTTCCCCTTTACTTCTAGATACGTCTCCATCAAGGGACATCGCTTACATTATATTGATGAAGGGGCATCTTCGGCAGATTATACCTTCTTGCTGCTACACGGCAACCCTACCTCCAATTACGTTTGGCGCAACATTATTCCCTATCTAAGCCCATTAGGCAGGGTCGTAGCACCAGATTTGATCGGCATGGGAAAGTCGGATAAACCCGATATCGATTACAGTTTTGCGGATCACATTGATTTCATCGATGGATTTATTGAAGCGCTGCAACTGAAAAACCTGATCTTAATCGTGCAGGATTGGGGCTCTGGCATTGGATTCCACTATGCACGTCGCTTCCCAGATCAAGTAAAAGGAATTGCATTCTTTGAAGCTATCGTGCGTCCCATTAAATGGAAAGATGCCAACCTAATCGAACGATTTATCTTCAAAAGATTCCGGCACCCACGCAAGGGATACAAGATGATCGTACAACAAAATTTCTTTGTAAAACGCTTTCTGCCAATGATGACGCGTCGGCGTCTAACTAAGGAAGAAAAAGCCTATTACGCAGCACCTTATCTGGAGGAGGAAAACCGCAAAGCAGTCTGGGCCTGGCCCCGTCAAATTGCCATCAATGGAGAACCTGACTTTTCCTATCAGGTCAAGTCTGCCTATGCAAAATGGTTGCCACGGGCTCCACAGCCCAAGTTGCTTTTTCATGCCCGACCAGGTATGATCATTAAACCCAAGGAGGCCCGGCAAATCATCGCTAATTGGCAAAACATCGAGGCCATCGACCTGGGGAAAGGAAAGCATTATTTACAAGAGACCTACCCTCACCAGATCGGCCAAGGGATTGCTGAATGGTTCCAAAAGCATTTTCAATAAATCACAAGATTAATCTAATATGCGATACTCAAATTCATTAAAGGCTACACTAATCAGAGCGACCGCCGGTCTCACTTTTTTACTGCTTTTACTCTCTTTACAAGCCTGTAGCCTGGCTGACGTACGCCCCAGAGATATGCGCAAGCTGAGCCTGGAAGAGACCGACCAGAGAAAAGGTAGACAGCTGTTGGCAGAAGCCCGGGCAGCGCAGGGAGCCGATCATTTAGCCGGCCACGAGACTTATACCCTCGAAGTAGTGGATAATTGGCGCGGACTGCTGGGTGGGATTGCCAACCCCTGGCCCGTAAATGGGGACGAATTGCACCTGCACTACGAAGTAGGCACTTTCGACGTTCGAGCTGAAATTCGGGAAGGGAGAAAAGAAGGTGATGCCTTCGGGATGCAGAGCTGGAATACTTACCGGCAAGAGGAGGGAGAAACGATTCAGTGGAAACGCAACCGAAAACACGCTTTCGTGCTAGCTGCGGTACAGTACTTCTTCGAAATTACCGATCGACTGAGTCGGGCACCAATCATTACCTATGCTGGCCAACATGAGCTATACGGTACTACCTACGAAGGTGTATACGTCACCTGGGAGGAGTACGAGCCAAACCGGGGAAATGATCAGTACCTGCTCTACATCCACCCTGAGACGAAACTGGTCCACGGCATTCTCTACACTACCCGTGAAGTTCCCAATCCGGCACCTCCGGGCTGGTATGGCAATATCTTCTTCACCAATTGGCAGGAAGTCGAGGGTTACCGCTATCCCGCTACGATGACCGTACAGCTCAACAAGTTTAAAGCGCAGAAACGCTGGATACACCAGATCAACATTGAGTCTGTAGAGTTTGATCGAGTCAGTAATGACTACATCGACGCCAACCCTGCTCTTACGGAAATGGGTGATGAAAAACCTTCTCGCTAAAACAATTTTTAACTTAAAAGATCAGTAGCCATGACAACCGTACCTCACCCTAGCTCCCAGCCTACTACGGCTCCTTTACAGATCTCCGTAACACAACAGGTCAATGCTAGCCCTACGGCTGTTTGGGAAGTGCTGCGGCAGCACCAATTAATGACCAGCTGGATGCCATTGATCAATCGGGTCGACCCCCCTTCAGTCGATGGTGTTGGGAGTGAACGAGTCTGTAATTTTGGTGGCGATGAACTACATGAAAAAATCGTTGACTGGCAGCCTGGGGTAGGCTACGCCTATAGGATCCAAAACAAAGCAGGACGCTTTTTTAAAGATCATCTGGGCAGGTTTACGATCGAAGCCCAGGAAGATGGAACTTCGCTGGTGCGCTGGGAGCAATACTTTCGACCCAATGGCCTGGCTCCATTAGCGTGGATGATGCGTAAACAGATGATGCCCCGTTTAATGCGTAAAGCCCTGCGAAACCTGGATAGCTATTTGTCTAAAGCCTAGCAGCAAGAAAGATCATAAAAATCCAAAATTGCATTTACATTTAAGCCCGCTTGGGAGATCATACTCCAGCGGGCTTAATGTGTTTTAGCTATGACATCTTTTCGCTGCAATCTTTGGTCTAGCCCGCGCAATTTAAGTACTGCGTTAATGTACAGCTTCGCTCAGCGCCCGGATACTGTCGTTTTGGACGAACCTCTTTACGCACATTATTTAGCCAATCAACCTACCGATGCGGTTCATCCTGGGCGAGAAGAGATCCTGGCCAGTCAGGAAAATGATGGAGAACAGGTCGTAGAAAATTTGCTGTTTGGAGACTTCGGTAAACCACTGTTGATCTGTAAGCAGATGACGCACCACCTGGTTAATCTGAACTTGGATTTTGTTTTCCAAATGCAGAACGTGTTGCTCATTCGTGACCCCCGGGCTATACTCGCATCCTTTGCAAAAGTCATTGAGCAGCCTACGGCCTTGGACATCGGTTTGCCGCAGCAGTGGCGGCTCTACGAAATTCTGAAGCAGCGCCGGCGTCCTTTGATCATTGTCGATGCAACCCGACTTCGCCAGGATCCCGAAGACCAACTTAGCCAACTCTGCCACCGTCTGGGCTTCAATTTTGATTTAGATATGCTGCAGTGGGAGGCTGGCCCCCGATCCGAAGACGGCGTCTGGGCCAAGTACTGGTATGCGGGTGTACATCAATCGACTGGTTTTAAACCTCCTGAGCCACGGGAACTGAACCTGACCACCGCTCAGGAAAAAATTGCCGGACAGTATGAACCCATCTACCGAGCCTTATTAGAAAAAGCCATCTGAATAACTTTTTTTGCCTTCAAGTAGTTATATATCCTCTTTTAGAGACTGCCCCAACCAAGGTCGCCAAGCAAGCAATTATTATGGATCTTTCTTATGACCCACTCCAGCTGGTAGAACAGCATGATGCACCATTGTACGTCTACGATAGTGCCACTATGAAACGGCAATATGATCGGATGCTGTCGGCCTTTAAAGGGATCGATCGGTTAAAGATCAACTATGCGTGCAAAGCCTTGACTAACGTTTCTGTGCTAGAGTTATTCCAGGAATGGGGCGCGGGCCTGGATACCGTATCCGTACAGGAGGTGCAATTGGGCTTATTGGCAGGTTTTCAGCCGCAGGATATCATCTTTACCCCCAACTGTGTGGGGATGGAGGAACTGGAGCAGGCTTACGAACTAGGTGTCCGCATCAATATTGATAACATCAGCATCCTGGAGCAATTTGGGGCCGCTCATCCAGAGGTGCCCATCTGTATTCGGATCAACCCCCATATCATGGCGGGCGGCAATAGTAAAATCAGCGTAGGCCACATTGATTCTAAATTTGGAATCAGTATCCACCAGTTGCCTCACGTTCACAAAGTCGTAGCTGCACTAGGTCTGAAAGTGGAGGGTTTACACATGCATACGGGCTCCGATATTCTCGATAGTGAAGTTTTCCTTCAGGCCGTAGAAATTTTGCTGCGGGCCGCCGGCGATTTTTCCGATCTCGATTACATCGATCTGGGCAGCGGTTTTAAGGTGCCTTACAAAGAAGGAGGGATTGCTACCGACATGGAAGAACTGGGCCGCCGCTTGGCCGAGCGCTATTCCGGTTTTTGTCAGGAGTACGGTCGGCAACTCACTCTGATGTTTGAACCGGGCAAGTTTTTGGTCAGCGAAGCCGGGATCTTTCTTACGCAGGTGAATGTAGTGAAAACGACCCCCGCTACGGCCTTCATCGGTCTGGATTCGGGGCTTAACCACCTGATACGCCCCATGTTTTACGATGCCTATCACGAGATTGTCAATCTGAGTAACCCCGCAGGCAAAAAGCGGATTTATACCGTAGTGGGCTATATCTGCGAGACGGATACCTTTGGCATCAATCGGCAGCTGCCGGAAGTGCGAGAAGGCGACATTTTGGCCTTCAAAAATGCCGGCGCTTACTGTATGATGATGGCCTCGAATTACAACTCCAGGTATCGACCTGCGGAAGTCCTAATTCATCAAGGAGAGGCCCACCTTATTCGCCGCAGAGAAACGCTGGAAGATCTGCTCAGCACCCAGATTAGAAGGGCGGAGTTGGGATGAATCAGTTACCTAACTGCTGACTTGCGCGAGGCCCTGGTCCCGACTGCGTCAGGTACTGTAGACCTCGCTACGTTTGCTGAAGGGCCTTTGGGAAAACTAACAGACTACCCAACTAACCTCTAACAGACTACAACCTCACCCATCTACATAAGCCTGCAGGTACTGAAAGTGTGGTCCTAGCTTACCGTCTTTAGCCACGGTAGCGCGTAGTAGCAAGTCGTCTTGGTCTTCATTGAAGAAGGCGGGTAGTACTTGTTCGATAAACATTTGCCCAAAGGCTTCGCTGGCATCGCGCGGCAATTCGCTGGGCAGGTTATCAATCGACATGACGTCAATTACACCTGGCCCGTAGGGATCGGTTGCTTCCCCGCTTTTGAGGTCGAAACCAAAGACGGGCTCGGCAATAGTACTGGCATAAAGCGTAGTGGGAATACTGGCCTCGGGGGCAATGTCGCAGGTGACGTCGGCGATCGTTTTGATCTTGAAGTTGGACTTCCGCAGGTCTTCCCGTCGGAAGAATACTGGCGAACGGGGATCCCAGTAGATGCCATTGATGAAGACGTCAGAATTTTCCCAGTAGGGGGCAAACTGGACATCGTACAGCTCGGGTTGCTTGTAATACTCCGCCTTATTAAAACCACCGTCGGATTTGCGTGCTGCATAGTCGACACAAGCCAACTGGGTAAAGACAGGACCGCTACTTTTCCCTTCCCGATATTGGGCAGGACTGAGCTGGGTAAAACCCATGTCCAGTAAGACCTGAGCTGCACCTTTGCCGACCCGGCCTGTGCCCGTCAATACTACACGGACATCCGGCCAATCCGTTTTTCGGTAGACCTCCTTGGCTGCGGCATAGTCAAAGCAGTCCTTGAGCCTGGGCAGGTCCAGTTTCCCGGTCCGCTGACCGTAGGCCCACAGCCCATTGTGGGCGCCAACCATTCCAGCGAAATAGCCGAAGGCGATGACTCTGCGCCCTTTTTGGTCGGTCAGCACTTCGTAATCGATCAGCTGAATGTTTTTCTCCAGGATGGCGCGCAGCAAATCGCGATTGTAAGGCTGCTCCTTAATGGTATGGGAGAAAAAGCAGTAGGTCTTGTTAGGAACGAGCTCTTCAATAGGTACTTCCTTGATGCCTAGCAGTAGTTCTCGATCGGCTACTTCATTGCTTAGCGGGAGCCCAGCTTGTTGATATTCTTCATCCTGATAAGTACGGCGTTCACTGGGTGCAACCACGATATCGACATCTGCTCGCTGGTTAAGCTGAGCAGCTTGAGTGGGAGATAAAGCAACACGCGCATCGGGCGGAACTTTTCCCTCACGGATCAGGGCAATTTTCAGGACGTTGTTCATGAGTAAGTTTGGATTGGGCAGGGGTAAAGCTACGTTCAAAAACGCGCTTAAACCAACTGACGGGGCGGCAAAAATCCACGATCCAGTGCCTTTGATTTTGGCCAGAGGCGTGATTGCAGCAAGTGAAAGACAGCGGCAAGACCAACCCCTAGGCAAGCACCAGCCAGCACATCCTTTAAAAAATGGAAGAGCAAATACTGTCGACTGATCGCTACGCTAATGGCACAAAGGATGCAGACCAAGCCTACCCAAGGTTTGAGCTTACTGGGGGCAGTAAAGGCCAGGAATCCGTAAACGGCAAAGGCAGAGGTCGCGTGGCCACTCGGAAAACTGCTGAAGGCCCAGCTACTGGCCGTCTCCGGAAAACGAAAGAGGGCCGCCCAGAGCTCTGGCTCGTAGTCATAAAACCAACGCATCGGGCGGGGCGCAGCAAACAATCCTTTGAGCAAACCCGAGCTGATCGGGACCATGATGCCCAACAAAGCGAAAGCTGCAGCTTTACGATAACTGATTGCCGCCAGCAATAAGAGCCCCAGGATATAGATTTTTTCCTCGGCGAGCTGCGTCAGGAGGTACCAGAGTCGATCGTTGGCCGGGCTGCGGTAGCGATTGAGTGTAAACTCCAACGCTCCCTGCGGGGTAGTGAGTAAAAAATAACTCCCCCCCAGTAGGAATAAAACAAAACCACCTAGAAAAACCCAATTATGACGCAAAAACCCAGCCGAGGGAGGGGGAGAGGGCTCGACCGATTGATTTGCTAAAATTGCGTCCTTCACTACCTACTTCTTTCTGGCCCAATGTAGGAATTTACCCCAGTATTTGTCGAGTGCATCCATTGCATCGATGAAGCGCTGGATGGAATTCTTGCCTAAACTGATGTTGAGTTGCAGCTTGGCATCCCGCATGGCCTGATAAGTGAGGAACAGTCCGATAGGAGCCAGCACCATACAGGGGACCCAGCCGGCAGCCGAACCCGTAAGGACGAAAGACTCGGCCAGCTTGCGGCAAAAAATGGTCAGAATAATGAACAGCACGAAAAAAATTACACTTACCAAGATGGGGTAGCCGAAACCGCCTTTGCGCACAATGGCCCCCATTGGCGCACCAATGAAAACGAAGAGAAAGCAAGCTACCGCTAGGCTGTACTTCATGTGCTTTTCGTACATCCATTTGGCAGACTCTTCCCGGTGCCGGGGCACCACCTGAATTTTACTTTCCGCCTGATTGACGATCGACCGAGCTCCCATTTCTGCCCGGTTGCGCAAACGTGCCTGGCCCGACTGGTCGAAGGTCGCCACGAGCGCTTCAACGCCTGGCCAGTCGTCAGCTGCCTTAATCAAACGGTGCTGGCGCTGGGGGCGAGTGACTACTCGAGCCGTAGACGGCCGTGCAGCACTCATGCCTGCATGATTAATCGAAGGAGAGGAGCCATTAGCCGTACCAATAGCTTGCCTGGCCTGCCGGACGTTGACTTGCTGCTGCCGTCGGTTGTACTCTGCCAGAGAGTCGACACCTTCAGAGGCTTCCTCGGCTTCCAAACGGGCTTGCTCAATGCGATAGGGGAAATAAACGAAGGTGTCTCGCTCCAGTAGCCGTAGATATTCCACGACGTGATTACTGGCATTTTGCTTTTCCAATGCCGCTTCATTTAGGATTGAATCGGCACCTTCCTGTAGTTGCCAAGTCGTACGCATGGAGCGATGGTGACCAAAGGCATCTGCATCCGTTACGCGCATACTGAAAGCCGACATGTCAAAACTCTTGGTATAGGTTTCAAACTGAGTGCGTACAAAAGGGAAGCTAGAGCGGGCGCGGGTGCCACTAACGGGTTGCTCGTTATACTGCGCACCTTCTTGCAGACGCATCACGAAGAGGCGGTTGTTGTCGGCGAAAAACATTTCGCCACGGTCAGAGCTGATCTGGTTGATCTGTCCGCTGCCGCCCTGCGTCATGTCGTAGATCAGTACGTCCTCGATGTGGCGGCCATCCTCATCCTTTTCACCGATACGGATGGCAAAGCGGTCAAAGTCATGGTTGAAAGTCCCTTCTTCCAGCGAGAGGGTAGGTTTCTTTTCCCGGATGTCGAACATCCGTCGGGCAAACTGCTTGTTAGCGGCCGGAATTACGTAATCCGCACAGAAATAGGATACCCCAGCTGCTACCACACCAAAAACCATAATGGGAGCCATGATGCGCGGCAAGGAGACACCCGCCGACTTGATACTGGGCAGTTCATAATGCTCGGCCATACTACCCATGACCATTACCGAAGAAATCAGGATAGCCAGCGGCAGGGCTAGTGGGACGAGTCCGACGCACTTATAGGCCAGCAGCTCTAGAATGATGAAAAAGCCAATTCCCCGCCCGGCAATACTGGGGATATAGACCCAGAGTACCTGCATCAATAAAGTGAAGGTAGCAATGCCAAAGGTGACAATAAACGGCCCTATAAAAGAGCGACTGAGCAGTTTGTCTATTTGCTTCATCGGGGAAGAGCACAAAGATAACCCATTCAACGGCGACATAAAACCGCTAACGGGCTTATAACACTATTCTAACACTAGGTCCGGCTTGGTAACGAATGCTACCTTTGCGGCTATGGCGCATTTATTCTACTATTTGGTGCTCAAACCTTTTTCGTGGTTGCCGCTCTGGATCACCCACCGCTTCAGCAGTTTCCTGGCCTGGTTGTTCTTCTCCGTTACCGGCTACCGGAAGAAAGTCGTACTCCATAATCTGGCGCTGGCCTTTCCCGATAAGACTCAGTCAGAACGCAACCAAATCGCCAAGCAGTTCTACCGCTCGCTGACCGATACGCTGGTGGAATCCATCCGCTTTTTTTCGATTTCCGAAAAGGAGGCGCTGCGCCGCTGTAGAGTCACCAATCCGGAGGCGCTGCAAGCTTATGCAGATAAGGGCCAATCAGTCATCTTTGTCGGTGCTCACACCACGAATTTTGAGATCGCGGCGCTTACGCTGGGGGCATTGTTAAAGCCACACCGGGCGATGGGCATTTATTCACCTCTCTCCAACGAAAAACTAGATAACCTCATCTTCGGCAACCGCCGTCGCATGGGCACCATCTTGGTTTCGCGTCGTAAGGTGCAGGAATGGTTTGCGACTGAACACGATTTTCTAACTGCAGATATTTTTGTGGCCGATCAGTCGCCTAGCAATGCTGAACCCACCAAACTGCACTGGACCACTTTCATGACTCAGACCACGGGCTTCGTGGCAGGCCCGGAGCGTTATGCCGTGCGTTACGATCGGCCGATTTTGTATATGTACTTACGCAGGTCCCGGCGCGGCCATTATGAAATCACCCTCAGGGAACTCTTTAAGGAGCCGATGAAAACCGCCCCCGGTGAAATCACGGAAACCTACGTGCGTACGCTCGAACAAGAACTACTGGAACGCCCCTCCTCCTGGTTGTGGACGCACCGGCGCTGGAAGCGCGGGGTGCCAGATAGTGTGCAAGAGCAGTGGCCACCGGAGCAGGGGTATTTACCGCCGGTTTATGATCGGGAGCAAATAGCTTAATAGAAGTTGGGTGAAAATATAGCCACCTAGCTCAGCAGCGAATCAGCAAGTGACTGATCATCCTGCGGAAGTCCAAAAAAAAGACCCTCCCTCCTGCAATCAAGTAGGAGGGAGGGCAAAAGATAGAACCTCTTTTTCTAAGCAATATTTGGAAAGGCCCTCATCCAAAAGATGAGGGCCTTCTTTTTTAGCGTCGGGTACTCAGCCAGATGTCGGCATTACTATTGTACACCATGTCGTTTACCATTTGCTGTGCACGGCGGAAAAAATTATGTACCGCTTCGGTCTGCACAGTATAGAGTCGGTCGGGATCAATCGCTTCGGCAGCAGTGCGAAGTTTTGCAAGTGCCTCACTGTCAATATCCATTTCCGTATCATTATGTAAGGTGGCCATCATATTGGCGGTCATTATAAAAGCCTCGCGGGCATAATCGGCATGTTGGGTAGATTCCCAATCTTCACGCATCATATCCGCTTTTTCCAGAATTTGCCGCTTCATGCTTTCTACGAACGTCAAGCGTTCGCCTGCGCGGTTGGCAATGGCTTGGGTAGCGTTCAGAACTTTACGCAGACCCTGATAGGTATACTCATGGTCTAAGGATAGCTCACCATCAATATTTATGGCACCCCAGTTATTTAATTCATCTACTTCCGGCAAGGAGGTACGGTAAATGGGGTCAAGATAGATCGCAAATGGAATCACCTCATTCAAGCGGTTGAACGTAAACTGCCGACGGTAGTTGTCTTCGATGACAAAGAATTGTAGGGCGGCTTTAGTGCCGATCTTATCTTCCAGGCGATCGAAGAAGTCTTTACGCAACTCCATCTCGGCGATATCTACTTCCCAATAGTTTTCGATAAAATCAGCAGACTCATTTTCGATCTCTTTTTTTCCTTGGTCCGGTTCTTGCATCTCTTCAGCGTATTCATCCATGAGACGTTCGCGCTGGTCGACCATGTCTTTCTTGCGTGACATGTATTCGAAATATAAGGGTGTAAAATCCGTGATTTCCGTAGGGTCAAGGTCTAGCTGATTCACTACTGCAGAGCGTAGGTTAACGCGAAAACGGCTTTCGTACATGCGTTCGTAATCTTCCACACTGACGGTTTCTGAATCGGCGTCGGTAGTCATTGGGCTTTGAGCGATGGTGGTACTGGCAAAGCCAAAAAATAGGCTGCCCAGTAATAATAATTTATTGATTTTCATTGATTTATAAATATGTAATTTAAAATTGGATTACAAAGCTGTAACGGGGCTACCCTTGCTGATGTTCGCAGCGATTCCGGTTTTTTGATAAAAATATATCTATCCGCTGCTATTTTTTAGACAGCTCCAACAAGATTCGATTATCGACAAAACTCAATTGAAACCCAAAGGCAGGCATGGCTCGTGTTAGCGCAGATACAGGATAAAAGCCGCCGCAAAAGGCACGACAAAAATGAAGCCATCGAAGCGGTCCAATACGCCACCGTGACCGGGCAGCAGTGTGCCGCTATCTTTTACCCCCACACTTCGCTTCAGCATACTTTCTACCAAATCTCCTAAGGTGCCAAAAACGGCTACGATCACAGCAAGCACGAGCCAGTGTTGTAAAGCTATCTCATCGAAATAGAGACCCAGTAAACCACCAAAGATGAGGGTGGTTACAATGCCTCCAATAGTGCCTTCCCAGGTTTTATTAGGGCTGATACGTGGAAACAGGGGCGTCTTACCAATTTGCGAGCCCACCAGGTAAGCTCCGGTATCGTTGACCCAGGTCAAGACCAAAATGCCAAATACCACGCGGTACATAAACTCCTGTCCGTCAAAGGCAATGAAGTCCAGTAAAGCAAAGGGAACACCGATATAAAACAGCCCCAGGATCAGGAAAGCAATGTTGACGAAAGGTTCCTTAGAACCCGCATACAACTCATAGATGAAAATAGAAAAGATCAAAGGAGAAAACAATAGGCTGGCCAACTGAACCAGCTCCTCACTGGGAGGTATACCACGTAGCTTGAAAATGAGAACCAGTATGAATGGTAAGAGGCCAAGCGCTACACCAAAGCTTTTCCTGATTTTGTCGCGGCGGCTTCTTTTATCGAGTACCATGCTGAAAAACTCCCACAGGCAAGCCCCGGTGATCAACAGAAAAAGTGCGCCAAAAGTAACAGGACCGGTAAACAGCCCCACTAGCATGATGATTACAAAAAACGTAGCGGTAATTACTCGCCTGATTAGACCTTTCATTCGACGCAATATGCGGAAAAAAATAATGATCTACCTTTAGGGAGTCCGCATTCCATCCACGCTCAAGCTAAACGACATGGCCTTAGGAAAAACTGATGAAAGCCTGAAACGCTACTATTCCATTGGCGAAGTCGCTGAGCGCTTCGGTGTCAAAGCTTCCCTCATCCGCTACTGGGAAACAGAATTCGATTTCCTCAAGCCTCATAAAAATGCGAAGGGCGACCGGCGTTTTACCCCCAAAAACCTGGATCAGATCCAGCTGATCTATCATTTGGTCAAAGAACGGGGCTTTACCCTGGAAGGTGCGCGCAATGAAATCAAGAAAAACAAAAAGCAACACGAAGAACGCGCTGCCCTCTCCGCCAGCCTGCGTGATGTGCGCAAAACCCTGATGAACATCCGGGATAGCCTGTAGAACTGAAGCTACTAGCCTTCTCCCTTAAAGGAGGCCGCTTAACATCGATGACCAGGGTGCTCACCCTATCCTTAAATAGCAACGGTCTGAGCCTCACTCAAGCAGGCATCTATCTGATCTCTGCGCTTAGCCAGAAAGGAGAACTATTCTGGACCAAGCGCTTGCTGGTGCAATAAAAATTTACTGCCGATTGTAACGCTTGCTAATCTCATGGTATAAAGGCTTGAATAATACCTTAGCCCAAGCCTTAATCCCATGAAGCGCTGCCAGTCAGGCAGCACCTTTTTTACCCTATTTGCCTACAATGTGTGTGTTTGTCAATGGGTTCCGATGAAGTAGTCGGAACCCATTTTTCGTGGAAAGATCTTAGAGTGTTTTGGGAAATTTGGCTTTCTGACCGCTCACTAGCATTTTTTGAGCTGGTAAGGCGACAAATCCGGAGTCTAGCCGCAGCTAAATGAGGAATTTGTTAACGTAGCCAGCTTAAAAAAGGCTGTGATAAGGTCGAATTCTAAATTCTCAACACACTCTTACAGTTTCATGGCTAGTGGTCGAGCCAATCGCTGTATTTTTGCTGCGCAAAAAACAGGACTATGGCTACTCGTCAGGAAAAAGACTCTATTGGTTATATTGATGTGCCCGCTGATGCCTACTGGGCGGCGCAAACTCAGCGCTCGATTCAAAATTTCAAAATTGGTGGACAGCGGATGCCACGGGAGATCGTTCAGGCTTTTGCCATCTTGAAAAAGGCGGCCGCTAAGACGAATGCTGAACTGGGCGTGTTGGCGCTGGAAAAGTCGGACCTAATCGGTAAAGTAGCTGATGAAATCCTAGCTGGCCAGCTCGATGATCAGTTCCCACTGGTGGTCTGGCAGACCGGTTCGGGTACGCAGTCCAATATGAACGTCAATGAGGTGATTGCCAACCGTGGCCACGTTTTACAGGGTGGGCAGTTGACGGACAGCAATAAGTTTCTGCATCCCAATGATGATGTCAATAAGTCGCAGTCGAGTAACGATACCTTCCCGACGGCCATGCACATCTCGGCTTACCGGATGCTGATGGAAACAACCATTCCTGGGGTCGAGCAACTGCGGGATACCCTGCGGGCCAAGTCGGAAGCCATGAAGGAGGTCGTCAAGATTGGCCGTACCCACTTTATGGACGCTACGCCACTGACCCTCGGCCAGGAATTTAGCGGTTACGCCAGTCAGCTGGAGCATGGATTACGAGCTATTCGCAACAGTCTGGATCACCTCTCGGAAGTTGCCTTGGGCGGCACCGCAGTAGGGACGGGCCTAAATACGCCGGAAGGCTATGCCGAAAAAGTGGCAAAACACATCGCTGATTTATCGGGCTTGCCTTTCCGTACGGGCGAGAATAAGTTTGAAGGCCTGGCAGCCCACGATGCTATTGTAGAAGCTCATGGTGCGTTAAAAACAGTAGCGGTTAGTCTGATGAAAATCGGTAACGATATCCGGATGCTGGCTTCGGGCCCTCGCTCCGGCATCGGCGAATTATTGATTCCGGCTAATGAACCGGGATCGAGTATTATGCCCGGTAAAGTGAATCCCACCCAAGCTGAAGCGCTAACTATGGCGATGGCTCAAGTACTGGGTAATGATGTGGCGATTAACGTCGGTGGCGCTACGGGACATTTCGAGTTGAATGTCTTCAAGCCGATGATGATCTTCAACTTCCTGATGAGTGCCCGCTTGATTGGTGATGCCTGTGTGAGTTTTGACCTCAACTGTGCGCAGGGCATTGAACCTAACCACAAGCGCATTCAGGAGCACCTGAATAACAGCCTGATGCTGGTGACGGCTCTCAATACTAAGATTGGTTACGATAAGGCGGCTGAGATTGCCAAAAAAGCTTACAAAGAGGACACCACGCTAAAAGCGGCTGCCTTGGCCCTCGGTTACTTGACCGATGAGGAGTTTGACGCCTGGGTGCGGCCGGAGGATATGGTGTAGTTTTTGCAGGTCTTCTCGTTCTATTTACTAGCTTAGCTAGTCTTAGCCACCCCTTTCAAGATATGCTTAGGTTCATTATTATTAGTAGCATGCTGCTCTGTTTAGTGGCTTGTCGAGTTAATCAGGAAGCTCCTGCATCTACAGACGTTGCGACAGCATCGGTTACTCAGCATCTCTTTTCGGTAAAAGATTTTGGGGCAGTTGGAGATGGGCACACCAACGATACTGAGGCTATCCAGCTAGCCGTCGATCAAATAGTAGCGGCTGGCGGAGGTAGCTTGATTTTTCCGGCCGGTAATTATCTCAGTGGAATGGTCGAACTAGGCTCTAATTTGGAGATCATCCTTCAGGCGGGCTGTATCTGGCAGGCTATTCCTGAGGCCGAACTATACCCCGACCTTCAATTTAGTACGGCCGATCTGAGCCAAAGTGAAGGTTTTACGATGACGCGAAAGGCGTTTATCATTGGTCGTAACATTGAAAATTTTAGTCTGCGCGGGCCTGGACAAATCCACCCTCAGGGGGAACGACATGACGCTTTCCCCGCCCACGAAAGTAACGGAGCTAAAAGACCCTACGGCATTTATCTCATCGATAGTAAACAAATCCGGATAAGTAACATCGAATTGCGAAACTCTGCCTTTTGGATGCTTCGCCTCTATCGCTGCGATGATGTTCAGCTCAATGGCATCCGAATCTGGAATCACGCCAATACCAATAATGATGGGATCGATATTGTAGACTGCCACCGGGTTACGGTCAGTGATTGTGTCATCGACAGTAGTGATGACGCGCTTTGCTTAAAATCGGAAGCGCCCCGTGGTTGCCGAGACATCGTCATTACCAATTGTTTAATTTCTTCCACGGCAAGTTACCTCAAGCTCGGTACTGCGAGCTTCGGAAGCTTTGAAGGTATCACCATTAGCAATTGCGTTTTGCGCACCACCCGTGCCCGTGAAATTATTCATGGCTTGCAGATTCCTCAAGGAATTACCGGGCTAGCCGTAATGAGTGCCGACGGAGCTAAAATCGCAAACGTTAGCTTTAACAATATTGTCATGGAGGGGCTGAGCTGTCCCATTTTTGTCCGTTTGGGCAACCGCCACCGCTATACTCATCAGGAGTATGCAGACTTACCCATTACGCCAGGCGAGGTCAAGAATCTTAGTTTTAGCAACATTACCGCCAGTGGGGTAGGTGCATTGCCGATAGTTATCGCTGGCTATCCCGGCCATCCGGTGGAAGGGGTCCGCCTCAATAATGTAGTTATCGATGCTACTCGGGCGGGTAAGCCTTCTGACTTAAGCCCAGTCGAGGAAAACGATCGTGGCTATCCCAGTCCATTGATGTGGGGAACTAATTTACCCGCAGCAGGCTTGTTTGTTCGTTATGCAAATGATGTTCATTTAAGAGATGTTTTTTGGACTTCCGCAGGTGAAGACCCTCGCCCCGCTATTTACGCAGAAGAGGCTGATTTGAATCTAGCAGGGGTTTATTTCAACGGTTCCCTTGTAGAGGAGCGTTAAGAGAAATCTAAAGATTCCTATTCTTAGCTAGCTTTAGTTACCAAAAATTTAAAGCTGCTTTTGGGATGTATCGGTTTAGCTTTTTGGATCGTCTATAAGGGCATGAAAGCAATGATCGCATCTAGCTGGAGAATTATCGTTACCATCATTTTACTGTTGATGCCAGCTCTTTTGTTGCAAATTCTTCCAGTGTAGATACCGACTATGTAAATAAATAGGAGGCTCTGGTCGCTAAGCGGCCAGAGCCTTACTACTTTTAGGCCTATGGAATGCCGAAATTGCCAGCAAACATTAATCGCTTCCGCTGATTTTTGTCACCACTGTGGAGCAAAGGTGGTGCAGCAACGTTTGAACTTCGCACGGTTGTTCCAAGAGTTCTGGCATGTTGTCACCAACGTAGAGCGTGGCTTGTGGGCTACGATGCGGGACCTGCTACTCCAACCAGCCCAAGTAATTCTTGGTTACCTCGACGGATTACGCAAAAAGTATACCGCACCGGCTTCTTTTGCTTTGATTGTAGGCGCGATTTACAGTATTACCGCCTTGATATACCCGGATATATACGTACACGAATCAATGCTAGAGGGCGTGCTATTAGGTGGCGGCGGTCGACCCGACTGGGCGGAGTCCTTAATGCTAAAGATGATTCCTTGGCGTTTGCCGCTACTATTTGCCCCAGTATTGTCCATTTCCCTGCTCAACTGGCTAGCTTACCGTAAACAATACAACGGAGCTGAACATACCGTAATTGGTTTGTACTACTTTGGCCAGATCTCCTTATTGTACCTAGGGATACTGCTGTTAATTGAGGGCATTAGTCAAATGACTGGATCCAACAACATTGTACAATTATCAGGGCTAGCCCTGTTTTTACTAGTTACCCTATGGTATAAGCTCCGGGTGTACCGAGCTTGTTATCGACACACTAAAGCTTGGAAAGCCACCCTCAAACCCATTTTGCTTTTCCTAGTGGGGTTCCTGATCAATATGATCCCTTACTTTTTTGTGATCGCCTTATACTTAGATGAAAGTTCCTAGTAGGACTAAATACGCCTGCGGCGCTTTTTAGGGCGCGGATGACGCAGATCATAGGCAGATTTTGCGTGGATGTTGCTGGCGCAATACTAGTTTTCAAGGAGTGGGGAGGGGAGGTCTGAGCACGTAGTTTTAGCTGTAAAGCTCAACTTAAATTAGAAGGGAGCAGCGAAGACCTGCGTCCAGAAGAAGCCAGAACGGGCCATGCCGAAGTGAGTGAAGTTGGCGCTCATCAAGTTGCGGCAGTGGCCAGGGCTATCAAACCAGCCATTGACTACCTGAGCGATACTGGTCTGTCCCCGGGCGATATTCTCCCCGACTGCCCGCCAGCGATAGCCATTGCGAGTAAGGCGATCACCGGAGCTTGATCCATCACTACCGGTATGTTGCATCCGGTTCATTTGCTCCATGTCCTTGGAGTGATCATCAGCGGTAATGACCAGCACATCATTGCGACTTAATGGGGGAACAGGAGGCATGTTCTGGTTGCCACAGCGGCATCCTTGTTGGCGTTGTTGATTGACCATCTGCAACGCTTCGGTATTGAGACTGATGGCCGCGGCACTCAAACTGGTAGTAGTCGTAGGTGTATCCTCTCCACCCGAAGGCGATTCAGGGGGAATTACGGTGGCCTCGCCAGTGGTGATATCTGTACCACAGCTGCTACAGCTCAAGAATACTAGGAGGGGGAAGAGGAAGGACGATAGTTGCATGTACAAAAGTGTGATATATAGCGGCCAAACCTACTGCTTAGATCAGGCCGGTTGAAGAAGTGTAAATGCTACTATCGATAGAGAAAAATCATGGTTAAGAAGCCAAAATTTATGCGGTCAACAACGGATTTTAATACAACTGTTGACGGATCGGCAACAAAACGCCCAACCCGCGAAAAAAATTATCTGATTCTTCGAATTTGGCCACTGAAGCCAGCCGCTTGCAATTGCTCTTTCCAGTAGTCGGCCTGGGCTCGAAAATGGACGGCTTGACTAAATACCCGGTAGATATTTCCGCCTTTTACCGCGAAGGCACCATCGAATCCAGCGTCTTCCAATCGCTGTATCATTTCCTGAGCATTGGTCAGCTTACCAAAGGCAGCCACCTGTACGGCGTATTGCGGACTGGCTTCTTGCTCAGTAGAAGAGGAACTAGGGAGCTCAGTCTCTTCAATAACCGGAGGAGCCGGTGGCTCAGATTTGGGATCATCCGCTGCCTGTTCGCCGATCTGGGGGCCACGCGTGAAAGTGGTAGGTGCCGCCGGGGCTGCTGGTGCAGTAGGTGGACTCAGGGTGGCAAATTCCTGGGCTGGTGGCTGTGCCTCCGGAGCTGCGGGGGCTACTGGCGGGCGTACGGTTGCTGATGCAGGAGCGACAGGAGGCCCCGCTACACTTCTTCTAGTCGGTGGACTGGCGGATCTATTTGGAGGTATGGGAGCTGTCCCCGTTTCATTATTGACACTGCCAGTTACAGGGAAGTCCGATAGGTCCAGCTCGAATGCCGGACGCCCGGCACGTGACCAGGCTCCCCGACTGCAAGTGGGGCCTTGAGTGCCCATGGTGATCACCTCTAGGCGTACGGGACTCAAGCCTACCACGCCGATACTGGCCGCAGCAGCACTGGATAGATCAATCAATCGGTCTGGGCGATTAGGACCACAATCATTGACGCGTACCTGAGTTGATAGGCCATTGTCCTTATTGGTTACGCGCAAAACGGTACCGTAAGGAAAAACCTTACAGGCAGCTGTGAAAGCATTCCTGTCGAAGGGCTCACCGGTACTGGTCGTGGCCCCCGTGAAGCGATCTCCATCGCCATAATGGCTAGCTATGCCATCCGCAACCTGCGCATGAAGTGCGAGTAAAAAACCACTGAATAAACCAAAAGCAAGGAGCAAAAATCGACGCATATTCATCTATTGTCTTATCTATCCCTAAAACTAACTGCCATAAAGGTTTATTTTGGGGCAAGCCTTGAAAACGGCCCTTACTTAAACAAAAAACCACATGTCTACTTCCTCCGGCGCAGTCCACACCACCGTCACCGACGGGATTGCTCGTCTCAGTTTTAGCCATCCGGCTCATAATAGTATGCCCAGTGATTTACTGGCTGATGTAGTCCGCAACCTAGATGATTTATCCAGTGACCAGCAGGTGAAGGTGATTGTCTTTCAAAGTGGGGGTGAACGCACCTTCTGTGCGGGCGCTAGCTTTGACGAATTATTAGCCATTAGCAATCTGGAGGAAGGAAAAGCTTTCTTCAGTGGGTTCGCTAGTGTGATTAACGCAATGCGCCGCAATCGGAAGTTAATTATCGGCCGCGCCCAGGGTAAAGCAGTAGGGGGTGGAGTAGGGCTCCTGGCCGCCTGCGATTATTGTCTAGCCACTCAATACGCCTCGGTTAAACTATCGGAATTGACCATTGGGATCGGTCCTTTCGTCATTTTACCGGCAGTAGAACGCAAAATAGGTTTGGCCAAAGCCAGTCAACTATCCATCGACGCATGCAATTGGTACGATAGTCAGTGGGCCGCTGAAGCAGGCCTCTTTCAAGGAATTTATGAAGATCTGGATAGCTTAAATGAAGCTGTCGATACTTTAGCGCAAAGCTTGGCCACCTATAGTAGTGAGGCCACCACAGCTCTAAAACGCGCCCTTTGGCAAGGAACTGATCATTGGGACGAACTACTGGCCCAACGTGCCGAAGTAAGTGGTCAATTGGTGTTGGGAGAAGCGGCGCGCGAAGCGCTGGAAAGGATAAAAGGGAAGTAAACGGAGCTTTTGTTGATGTCTGAAACAAATAAATGGCTGGCAATAGGCTCTAGAGAAGAAGGACTTCAATGTTTGGGCTGTGCTTCAAATATTGCAGCCTTTATTGGTCAAGATCATCACCCTCGTATTTGTCCACATTGTCAGGTAGAAAGTTTGTTTTTTGATCTGGGGAACTCGAGGCTTATTCAAATCTTACCCCACGAAGCGCCAGAAGTAGTAGCGTTATTTGTTCGCTGGTCTCAGCAAGAGTTAGATGAACTGGAGTTTCTGGAACTCGTAGTCCATTTAGAATTAATTGCTGAGCAATTAGACTCGTTCAACACTGGCGAGGATTAATGGGAAGTAGTAGTTGGAAAGTGAAATGATTTAGCGCTTTTTTGAGCGCGGATCTTTCTTATTAGGGAGGAAAATGCTCGTGGCAGTATAGGATCAATGCGCCAGTGTACTCAGCAAATGCTGCTCCCCACGCTCAATTGGAAAACGGGCTTGCTGTTCCTTGACGACCTAAAGCTCAAAGCCCCCTAAAGAAAAAAGATTAGCGTCCCCAAAAAAGGGTGGTAGTAGCAGAGCCGCTGCTTCGCAGCCTTTTTTGCACGCAGATGACGCGGATATTCGCCGATTTTCGCGCAGATGTTGTCCAGGGCCAACGAATGTCTGTAATCAGGAGGCCCGTTGTCTTTTTTACAGTTTTCTTTCAAAGAGAGCTTAGTAGCTTAGGATGTGGAGCGAATCTACCCAAAACTGAAGTTTTGTACGCAGATCTTCTCCACTGAATAAAATGGAGACCGAGATTCTACCAGCAACCAAAATCCGTGGAACGAACCGTAGGTGAGTGGTCATCCGCTCCAATGCTGCTCCCCACGCTCAATTGGAAAACGGGCTTGCTGTTTCTTGACGACCTAAAGTTCAAAGCTCCCAAAAGAAAAAAGATCAGCGTCCCCAAAAAAGGCTGCGCAGCAGCGCCTGCGAGTCGCAGGGTATGTAAACACAAAAGGCCAGCCGAACTAACGACTGACCTTTTAGATTGTAGCGGGGACAGGACTCGAATCCCGCTCTTGATACAAGGGCTGTGCCCTTGATCAAAGCGAGGACCCTCGCCACTGCCGCGAATGGAATTCGCGAGCTGTTGCGGGGCCTGCGAGTCGCAGTGATTATTAAACGCAAAAAGGCCAGCCGAATTAACGACTGACCTTTTCTTTGTAGCGGGGACAGGACTCGAACCTGCGACCTTCGGGTTATGCTTACCACTATAGCTTTCGCTACATGCAACAATATTAGTTGCATTTTGCTGGTCTGGACTTTCTCTTCACCCGCACCATAAAGGTGGTAGGGTGTTCGCCATCAAGTCTCTACACCTTCCAATTTAGCGAACTAAAAAGGCTTGGCTCGGGATTACCACACAACAGGCTTCCCCGAATTTGACGAAATTCACTTTGGTGTTACTACCAAAGCAGCCCTCTGTAATATTAAGTTCCAAGCTTCACGGTAGACTGCTGAACGCGGTTTACGCTGTCGCTTGTCGGCTTCGACTAAGTGTATTTCGGAGCCATAATCATTGAATACATCACAAGGAAAGATGTACCAGACATTAAGTTGTTCGATCAATACCAAAGCAGAATCGAAATCATAGTTGCTGTAAGGAGACCGGCGCATATTTCTACGGTTGGTCTTTGTACTACGATTGTCAACTACCCAATTTTCTTTAGTGGTGTCAAACCAGGCACTTTTAACTTGCATACGCAACAAAGTACCTTCAATGTCGAATACTAGGTCATAAGGCAAACGATCACCAACCGGTTGCAAAACACCCCAGCCCTGTTGAAGGGCATAAAGTACTGCAGCTTGTTCAGCAATGTCACCTTTAAGCTTAGTATCCACGATTAGATTTAATATTACAACCTTGAGCCCGACGAGCTACCAACTGCTCCACCCCGCGCTAAGATTGTCCCACTACCGTTGTAGCGGGCTGCAAAGATATAAACACAACCGATAACATAAAGTTTACAGTAAACTATTTTTCACTGAAGGCCAAAAAGTCCATCCGAGGCCATTTAATCTTCGGTTTCAGGAGCTAGTTGTACGCGTAGACCTTCTAGCTCAGGCACCATCCGTAGCTGGCAGCCGAGTCGACTATTATCTTCTACGAAAAAGGCCTGATCCATCATGTCTTCCTCATCCTCACTGGGCTCAGGAAGCTCATGATCACTAAGGACATAACAGTGGCAGGTACTACATAGTGCCATGCCGCCACAAGTCCCTTTGACGGGAAGCTCGTAGGCTTTGCATACTTCCATCAAGTTCATGTTCATATCCGTGGGTGCTTCCAACTCATGGGCTTCACCCTGGCGGTCGATGACCGTGATATTGATTGTATCCTCCATACGGCTATTCCGTAGGGCAGCTGCCTTACGGTCAATTTTAAATTATAACTCTCTTATCCAAATGTTACGGAAGGCCGTAAGGTTGCCGTGATCCTGCAAAATAATCGGGCCGTTGTCGTGCGCGATATTTTGGGGCATTCTATTGTATTCCGTAGTACCGTAAATGGGCGTATTATGCTGAGTAAGTACACCATTGTGGATGACGGTAACGTAGCCCATACTCGTCCGCACCCCTTCGCTATTAAAACGAGGAGCCGTAAAGAGGATATCGTAGGTCTGCCATTCTCCCGGGCCTCGACTGGCGTTCACGAGAGGGGCGGTCTGCTTATAAATACTACTGGCTTGGCCGTTGCTGTAGGTGCGGTTGTTGTAGCTATCCAAAATTTGGACCTCGTAACGCCCCTGGAGGAAGAGTCCACTGTTTCCTCGTCCTTGGCCTTCGCTCTCAACAGTGGCGGGCGTGCGAAATTCCAGATGCAGTTGGATGTCACCAAACTCCCGCTTGGTCTGAATATTACCTGTGCCAGGCTGAACAACCAGAGCGTCACCTTCCGTGCTCCATTCAAAGCTGTAGCCACCGACCTTTACCCATTGCTCTTTAGAGTCTTCACCGGCCCAGAGTACAATGGCATCACTGGGCGGAGTATTCATAGTCTGGCCAGATGTTACAATCGCAGGCTCCGGTTCCCAGACTTCGGAGATGGTGGGGTCGAAAGTTTCCTGGGCAGAGAGTGTGCCAGTTAAAACCAGCAATAGAAAGCAGTAGCGCATAATTGACTTTTGAAGAAAGCCAAAAATATAACTTTAACGGACTACGACCAAGGCTAAAAAAGCTACACTACCTACTAGCCCTTCAGCTCCTTCCATTGCGCCCATCGCTACCCCTTGCGTCCTTTGCGTGAAATCGAGTCCAGCGGGCTTTACTGTCGCGTGACGGCAATCGGCATAATCGGGTCATAGTCTCCTGATAGGGTAGGAGTCTGGATGTTGCCCGTATAGCGGCGTACTTCTCGATGTACGTACTGGAACAACTCCTCCACGGAGACCAATTGATCGGTATTGCTATCGGCTTCTCCTTTCATGCCCCTAATTAGGAAATGGCTAAAGACACCAGAGCGCAATCCGCCGTCTTCCAGACTGTATTCTTCCCCTTTACTACTAAGCAGCAGGGCTGTGCCGGGATTAGCCTCATTGAGTGCATCATAATAACGCTGAATAGCTTCGCCGACGCCACCGGCCCGCGCATTTTGTGGGGCGTTCAGACTGCCGCTATGGCAAGCATCGGCAATAATCAACTTATGCCGAGCCCGGGTAGCGACCAGGGCGTCACGAATTTCGTAATGCTCCAGGCGATTCTGAAAACCATCGTAATCTACGGGAAGGAAGCTGCCACGTAAGCCGTGACCGCTGAAATAAAACAGCACCACATCGTTTTCGTCGGCCCGCAGGTAGATGTCCCGCATAGCCATGATGATATTGCGATGGGTAGCATCCTCATCGATCAATAGACGGATCTGATCATCAGGCAAGGCTCCACCTTCCGGCGATTTCAGGAAGGCAAAAAGATGAAAAGCGTCATTGTCCGTATAGTTCAGAGTAGGCATGTGTAAATAGCGTGCAGCACCTACAATTACCGCCCAGACTTTTACTTCGGGGTCGGTATCCACCGTGACGGGCTGTGCCGGACGGCCCTGTGCCTGATACAAGCGACGGTATAGCCGCCCTTCTTGCCAGACGCCACCGGCCAGTTGGCCATCAGCGTAGTGCATTAGCCCCAAACCATGAGGTCGGTGTTGGCGATATTCGCCGCTATAAATATTTCCGTTGGTGTATACTACCGTACCGTTACCAGCCGGGAGTCCGCCAGCTATTTGACCGAAAAAGGCAGTGCCATCTGGGTAGACGTAACGACCTTTCCCATCGGGACAACCATTGTTGCAACTGGCCAGGCCCTCACGGTTGCCCGTATAGCCCAGTTGGGACCAATTGCCTCGGAATTGATCTTCATCCCATTGGCCTTCGATACTACTGCCATCTTCAAAATTCATCCGTCCCCGACCAGATCGTACATTGTTGCTCCACTCACCTACGTACTGATCCCCATTGACAAATTGCATCGTACCGTGCCCCTCCAGTCGATCGTTGAGAATTTCGCCTGAGTAGTAGTCTCCATTGGCAAAAGAGAAAGTCCCTTCCCCGAAAGAGCGACCATTTTCCCAGGTAGCTTCTAGTACGTTCCCATTAGCGAAAGTCAGTTTGCCGGGACCGTGGAATTGCGACTGATGAAACATGCCGAAATACTCCGTACCATCAGCCCGCACCAAGCGGCCACGCCCCTGTTGTTGTTGTTCTCTCCAGTTGCCGATGTACTTACTGCCGTCGGTATAATACAAGATACCACGGCCATGCAGCTGCCCACGACGGAAATCTCCAACGTAGCGAGCACCATCGGCAAAGCGGTATTCACCGTAACCACTTTGACAGTTACCATCAGTACAAGTGCCCTGAGCCGAAAGACTCAAACTGAAAAAGAGCAAAGGAAGGAAAAACAATACACGGTTCATGAGCAGGGAAATTGGGACTGGGGAGAAGCTTAATTCTTCCACCTTAAATTGCTAGGAGTAGGAAAGAATTTGTACTTCCGCAGGTATTCAGGTTAAGCAGGCTTTAGCCTGCGCTGGGTTAAGCGAACTTCAGTTCGCCTTTATCTCGCGGATTAATTTCCGCTTAACCGTTTTACCTGCGGAAGTACAAAAAAATAGCCGCTCACTCGCGCAACTATAACCGTGCGCCTATCCTTAAATATTGCTTAAAATGGGGTACAAAAATTCCTGCGATGTGTAAACGGTAGGATTGTGGCGGTTGGCGGCGGAGATAAAATACGTTTAGGCGCCGATCAACCATTTGAGGGCATAGGCGACGCTGATCCCCAGGTAGTTGCCAATACCAAAGCCCAGTAAGGAAACGGCCAGACCAGGAGCCAGCAGCCGCCGATTGCCCAAAACCGTGGAAATCTGGGCAACGAATACCGGCCCGTAGAGTCCTGCAACGGACGATAAAATGACCGTGTCGCGGTCGATCCTGGCCCAGTAACACAGCAGTAAATGCAGAAATACGGTGGGGAAAATGGAGAGGGTGCAGAAGAGCAGTAAATCCATGCCTTCACTGGCCAACTGGCTGAAATTAGCGAGCAGCCCAATGGCGACACAGAAAACGAGAATGAAATACTCCCCTAGCGGATAAGTATTCCCCAGGCGTTGGAGGTCGGGCAGGAAAGTCGCCGCTAGCCCCAGCGAAGTGATGAGCAGGATAACGATAGTGAAATTCTCAATAGCACCGGTAAGCAGCCAGGTAATGCCCAGGCTGAGCGCCGTGACGAAAATACCTGCCGCCAGCTGGGTCAGCAGTCGGAGCCAGACTGGTCGCCCTTCAACTTTTTCGACTTGGGTAATATCGACGGTAACCGAACTGTCAGTAGCCAGTTCGGAATTTTGGTCTTTGAACTTGGGGAAAATTTTAGCGTATAGCCCCGGTAAAAAGGTGACCAACGCCAATAAATAGGCACCGCCCAGGAGGATGTCGGCCGCCTGGATAAGAACGAGGTAATTGGTGTCAGCCGAAAGGGCCGTGCCGATGGCCTGCACATTAGGGGTGCCACCGGTGTACATACCCGATAACATGCCTGCCAATATCCAGGTGTCAGGAATACTATCTGCCCAGAAGTAACTGACAACGGCAGTGCTGAAAACACCGGCTAAGCCACAAAAGAAAAAGGCCAGGAGCATCTTACGTGCCAAGCCTAGAGTGCCTTTTAAACGGACGGAAAAAAGCAGTAGTGGTAGCCCAACGAGCATGCCCAGTCCGGCAACGCCTTCAATAAATGCCTTGAGCCCCACATTGACTGGCCAGAAACCCGAATTGGCAATCAGAATCCCAATGGCGTAGCTGGCTATAATGGGACTAAACCAAGCGGGCAGGTACTTCCTTTGGTGTGCCCAATTGGCCAGCAAAGGAAAAACCAGACAAAGAATAAGGGTAAACCACTGGGTACCGTCCATAATGGGGCCAAATTTGCGGGCAGCTCAGCGACAGAGAGTAGCACTAAACCGCCCGCAAAACTGCAAAAATTATGCCTCTTGTATCTTCTTATTCATGATTGCTTCCTGGTGATTGATACTTTCCTGGTGTACCGCACGGAGGAAACGCTCCATAAACTCATTACTTAAACCCTGCAGATTTCCTTTAGCCTGAGCGGCTTCAATGATGGCCGACCAGCGTTGAGCCTGCAAAATGGCAATGTTGTTGGCTTTTTTGTATTCGCCAATCTCCTGGGCTAGACGCATCCGGCGACCTAACATGCCGATCATATCGTTATCGATTTCATCGATTTGACGACGCAGCTCTGCCAGCTTGCTCAGAAATTCTACATCGTCCGTAGTTGCCTGGCGCAATTGGAGGTTATCGATCAGCTCCTTGAAAACGGCAGGCGTGATCTGCTGCTTAGCATCACTCCAGGCTTCATCAGGACGTGGGTGCACTTCGGTCATGATGCCGTCGTAGTTGAGGTCCATGGCTTCCTGCGCAATATCTGCCAACAGATCACGACGACCACAGATGTGACTATTATCTACGATCAGCTGCACCTCTGGGAAGCGGCGCTTAATCTCAATGGCCAGCTGCCAGCGCGGCACA
The DNA here is from genome assembly GCA_039030655.1 of Bacteroidota bacterium. Classification (GTDB taxonomy): domain Bacteria; phylum Bacteroidota; class Bacteroidia; order Chitinophagales; family Saprospiraceae; genus Neolewinella. The sequence continues at coordinate 46,318 of JBCCDS010000034.1, forward strand.
TTGCGGTAGATCGTTTCACCGTGGTAGCTGAAGCCCCGGTGAATCAAGCCGATCTTCGTGATGCCCGCCTTATAGATCCGCTCCATGGCACCCATCCAGAGGCCCAAATCTGGATTGATCGGATTTTTGATCATCACGGGGATGTCGGTACCGTCGAGTGCGTCGGCGACTTCCTGCACGCTGAAGGGATTCACCGTGGTGCGGGCACCAATCCAGAGTACGTCGATACCCGCTTTAAGACAATCATAGACGTGAGCAGCTTTAGCCACTTCGGTCGTGGTTTTCAAACCTGTTTCTTCCTTGACCCGCTTGAGCCAGGCCAAGCCCTCTTTGCCGACGCCTTCAAAACTGCCGGGACGGGTACGAGGTTTCCAGATGCCAGATCGGAATAAATCGACCGTTCCATGTGCGGCTAGTGCCTTGGCCGTTTGCATAACCTGGCCTTCCGTTTCAGCACTACAGGGGCCAGCAATGATAAGCGGCTGGCCAGGATCTTTTTTGACTACGGGTTGAATGTCCATGATATTTAAATTTTATTAGTTCGATTAAAGTTGAGCGAATTGGCTCAGCCGATGATTTTTCGTATTTCGTTAGCCGCTTCGATGCGTTGATAAAAGCCGTCGAAATCGCGTTTGATCAGCAGCGTTCGAAATCGCGAGAGCTGTTCGATATGCTCGTCGAGTACGTCGAGCACATTGTCCCGATTTTGCCGAAAAATAGGCACCCACATTTCTGGAGAGCTTTTGGCCAGCCGGACGGTAGAACCGAATCCGGAGGACGCCAATGAGAAAATTTGTTGTTCGTCCCTTTCTTTCTCTAAAACGGTCAGGGCCAGGCCAAAGCTGGCAATGTGTGAAATATGACTCACGTAGGCCGTATGCAGGTCGTGCTCTTTGCGCCCGAGATAAGTCAGTCGCATGGGAATCGAGTGGAAGAGTTGCCGGGCAGTCTCCAGGGCGTCTGGTGCGGAGTCTTCTGCATCAACCAGTACACAGGTCTTGTGGTCGAAAAGGTTGGGAATAGCCGCTTCAGGGCCACTGTATTCGGTACCAGCCATTGGGTGAGCCGCTACGAAACGACTACGCTGCGGATGGTGTTGGACTAGTTCTAAGAGGCGCTCCTTAGTAGAGCCTAGATCGATGAGGGTCTGTTCTGGCCGGATTAGGTCCAATAACTGCGGCAGCAAATCGAGCATGGCATCCACGGGGGTGGCCAGTAAGATGACTTCCGCAGCAGCTACCCCTTCTTCTAGTGGCAGGCTGCGGTCAATCAATCGGCGGCGCAGGGCTTTATCCAGGTTCTCCTTACTGCTATCCACCCCAACGATCTCCGAGGCAAAGCCATTCTCCTGTAGAGAAATGCTCAGGGAACCGCCAATAAGTCCTATGCCAATAATAGTGACGATCATGGCTCAATTCTTCCTAAAGCTGCTAAGAGCTGTTCTTGATTGCTGCAGAGGGAAATGCGCAGGTAGTTTTCACCCTGGTTTCCGAATATGCCACCTGGTGTGATGAAAAGTTGTTTGTCGTAAAGCAGTTCGTCCGATAATTCATAACCGGTTTTACCCTGCGGTACCTTAGCCCAAATAAACAGGCCAACTTGATCCTGGCGAAAGTCGCAATCCAATCGCTGCATGATTTGCCGGGCAATCTCGCGCCGTTGGCGGTAGGTGGTATTCAGCTGTTGGTACCATTCCGGTCCCAGCTGTAGTGCTTCCACTGCCGCCAATTGCAAACCAAGGAATTTCCCACTATCCATATTGGATTTAAAGCGGAGCACCGTCTGGAGATATTCTGCGGCACCAGCCAACATACCAATTCTCCAACCGGCCATGTTTTGTGCTTTACTCAGGCTGTTGAGCTCCAATACGACCTGTTTTGCCCCAGCTACGGCCAGCAGGCTATGTCGCTCCTCCGTAAGAATGAAGGCGTAAGGATTGTCGTTAACGAGTAGTATCTCGTGGGCCAGGGCAAAATCGACCAACTCTCGGAAAAAGGCCGGATCAGCGGGGGTGCCAGTAGGCATATGTGGATAGTTGACCCACATGATTTTAACCTTCGATAGGTCGGTCTTAGCCAGGGCCGCTAAGTCGGGTAACCAATTGTTCTCGTCCTCCAAAATGTAAGGCCGCACCACACCACCCGCTAGCTCGGTCGCGGAGCGATAGGTCGGATAACCAGGGTTAGGCACCAGCACTTCATCGCCGGGATTCAGAAAGGCCATACTGATGTGCATGATGCCTTCTTTACTACCGATCAGCGGTAGTATTTCTCCAGCACTACTATCCAGTTGAACCCCAAAATACCGCAGGTACCAATCGGCCATGGCTTGACGCAATTCCTGTCGACCAATGTAGGACTGGTAACCGTGGCTTTGGGCTTGCCGACTGACCTCGTTAAGCCGGTCGATGACCTGTGGCGCCGGAGGCAAATCAGGACTGCCGATGCCCAGGTTTAAAATGTCCTGCCCTTGCGCCCGTAGTTGGGCAATTTCTCGTAGCTTCTTGGAGAAGTAGTATTCCTCGGTGCTGCCCAGTCTGTTAGCGGGTCGGATAATCATATCCATAGTAGTCGATACGGTCATGGGTTGTTAATTGGGGCGTTTACCAGCAGGGTAGACACCCAGAATGCGCAGGTGATCCGTCAGGGGCTGAATAGCTTCGAGGGCGTGTTGCCAGCCTACGGGGCCATCAGCCACAAAGTCGACGTAGAAGCGATAGTTCCAGGGCTCTCCGATAATGGGCGTGGACTGGATTTTGGTCAGATTAATGCGATAGGCAGCCAGTACCGCTAGTACCCGATAAAAAGCACCAGGTTCGTGGGCTACTGCAAAACTGAGACTGACCTTGTTGCCGAGCTCTACGTCGATATCGCGGCCGCGTTCCAGTACCAGGAAACGGGTATGGTTCTTTTTGTTGGTTTCAATGCTAGGAGCCAGGATGTGCAGACCAAATAATTCGGCAGCTAGCGTACTGGCAATGGCTCCACGACTGCGGTCCTGATCCTCCATCAACTCGCGGGCACTAAGGGCCGTATCCACAGTTTCTACCAGGCGGATTTGCGGATAGTCCTGAAAAAATTTACGACACTGGGCAATGGCCATGTAGTGGCTATGCACCTCTTCCAGCTCATCAATGCGGGTACCGGGCAGCACCAATAGGTTTTGTTCGATGCGCAAGTACTGCTCGCCGATGATTTTCAGCTCACTATTGTACAGCAAATCGTAGTTGGACATCAAACTACCGGCCACGGTGTTTTCTATCGCCATCAAACCACGATCAGACTGACCACTACTTACTTGCTCAACAACCGCCTCGAAGGTGTGAGCGGGAACAATCTCTACTTGCTGTTCTCCAAAATGTTGTCGGGAAGCGATTTCGTGAAAGGCACCACTGTAGCCCTGTATCACGACTTTTATTTTTTGTACTTCCGCAGGTGTGTCGGTCGAAGTCATACTGTCGGGTGATTGGGTGCCAGCAATAATTTTACGGCACCATCCTGAAAACAAAAAAGCGGTCCGACCATTTGGTGGGACCGCTTTTAGCATAAACTATCTATACCAAATCAGCAGTCCCTTATGGCCCAGAAGCCATAAAAGTAAAAGCCGAAAAAGCTATAGTTATGCAAATTATTCATGGTTTATCCATTGGCTAAAACAAGCTGTTACCGGCCTTAGCTACTGCAATACTACGGGGAAATTTTGGAAATAAAAAAACCTCATGCTCAATTAGTTATAGTTGCCAAAACAACGATTTCCGCATCAAGAATGTCACTTTTCCTGCCCACTGGCGGTGTGTGATCTTTAGCTTTCATCGCTGACGAACGGCTTGTTCCAGCTACTAAAGTGGAATTTTTCCCAACAAAGAATGTTGAGAATTGTATTTTTGCAACAAGATGCCCGAATCTTCCTCCTCCTCCCTTTCTACACCACTGAGCGGTGGTACCGTCTATGCAGATGTGCTGCTTCCTTTAGCGCTGGCCAAGGTTTATACCTTTAGTGTGCCCGAGGATGTAGTGGTTGGCTTAGGCCCGGGCGTAAGAGTAGAGGTGCAATTTGGCGCTAAAAAGCGATATAGTGGAATTGTCAAAAGACTGCATTCGACTCCGCCGGCCTATCGGACAAAGTCCATACTAAGCATCATTGATTTGCAGCCGGTGGTCACGGTAGATCAGTTGCGTTTTTGGGATTGGCTTGCCAACTATTACGCTTGTAGCCTAGGAGAGGTGATGAATGCGGCCTTGCCGGCCAATCTTAAGTTATCCAGCGAAACGATCATTACCCTGGGACCTTTGTACGATCCCCATGCCGTTCATCTCAATGAAAAGGAGTACCTGATTGTAGAGGCATTGAGTATCCAGCAGGAGCTGCGCTTGCAGGATGTCCAGGATATTCTACATATAAAATCGGTTTACCCGATTATTCGTTCACTACTCGATCAGAAAATCGTTTTTCTGAAGGAGGACCTGCAAGAGCGTTTCAAAGCCAGAAAGGTCAACTGTGTGCGTTTTAGTGTAGATTTTCAAACGGAGGAGCAACAGATTGCCGCCTTTGAACTGGTAAAACGCAGTGAACATCAGACGGCAGTTTTGCTGGAATATCTGCAGCAGTCCAAGGAGTTAGCTTTTGTACGTCGGGTCGATTTGGTTAAACGTACGGGGGCGCCTGATTCTGCCATTAAAGCCATGGCTAAAAAAGGGATTTTTGAGCTCTACGAACGCGAAGTTAGTCGTCTGGGAAATTATGAGGAAGAAACGCTTTCCGCATTCGAATTGAGTGCTCAACAAGAGCGGGCGTTGGACGAAATACGCAGCTATTTTCAACAAGAGTTGCCCGTGCTCGTACACGGTGTAACGGGTAGTGGGAAAACCCGGGTCTATCTGGAGTTGATGGAAGCGGCTATTGCCCGAGGTGAGCAGGTGCTCTACCTGCTACCGGAGATTGCATTGACCAGCCAAATCATCCAGCGTCTGCAGCGCGTACTGGGCGATCAGGTGCTGGTTTACCATAGTCGCCTCAATGGCATGGAGCGGGTAGAGATTTGGAGGGAATTGATGCAGGGAAATAAGTCCGTCGTTGGTCCTCGTTCAGCTCTATTGCTACCCTTTAAAAAATTGGGCCTGATTGTCATCGACGAGGAGCACGATTCCAGCTTTAAGCAGCAGGAGCCTAACCCGCGCTATCACGGGCGGGATGCTGCGCTGTACTTAGCCCGACAGCTGGGCGCTAAAGTGGTGATGGGAACCGCTACGCCCAGCTTAGAATCCTACCTTAACGCCCAATCCGGGAAGTATGGTCTCGTAAGCATGCCCGAGCGCTTTGGCGGCTTACAACTTCCAGAAGTACAAATTGTCAATGCTCGCGAGCAACAGGAGGAGGGAGCTGCGCATCCTTTTTTTACGCCTAGTCTGATTAGCGCTGCTAAGGCCTGCCTGGAGCGAGGGGAGCAGATTATTCTTTTTCAGAATCGACGCGGCTTTGCACCTATTTATAATTGTCCGACTTGTGACTGGACCAGCGAGTGTATTCACTGCGATGTATCTCTGACCTACCATAAATTTCATCATCGTTTGCGTTGCCACTGCTGTGGCTATACGACCCAGCTGCCAGAAGCCTGCCCAGCCTGCGGCGAACGAAAGTTGAGCCTGAAAGGTACCGGTACCGAAAAGATCGAAGATGAATTAAAAATCTTCCTACCCGATGCACGTATCGCCCGGATGGATCTGGACACGGTACGGGGTAAAAATGCCCTTACCAAGCTGATCGGTCAGTTTGAAAACGGCGAGCTGGATGTACTCGTCGGTACGCAAATGGTCACCAAAGGGCTGGATTTTGAAAGAGTAGGCCTCGTTGGCATCATCAGTGCTGATCAACTGCTTTCTTTCCCTGATTTTCGGGCTAGTGAGCGGGCTTTTCAGTTGATGCTACAGGTGGCTGGTCGTGCAGGGCGCAAGCACCGGCGAGGGCAAGTACTGATCCAAGCTTATAATCTACAGCATCCCGTTTTGGAATGGGTGCGGCAAGCGGATTACCGTACTTTTTATCAAAACGAAGAACAACAGCGTAAAGAATACAACTTCCCGCCCTTCTGCCGGATGATTTATCTGCAACTTCGGCATACGAAAGTGCAAAGAGTGGAGGAAGCAGCAAAGTTGTTTTACCACTGGGTGAAGGACGATCTAGGCAGCTACTCACAGCCTCCTTTTGAGCCGAGTGTTGCCCGCAAGCGTTCCTATTACCTTCGTGATCTAGTGGTGCGGATTCCCAATTCTGCTAAAGAATTAAACCGGGTGAAAACCTTATTGCTAGCAGCCGTGGATCGATTGCACAGCACCAGTGGCTATAGCAATGTCAGAGTAGTGGTCGACGTGGATCCCTATTAGAAAAGAGCGCTCCTTTTGGGGTGAACAGGCCGGTGATAAATAAAAAAAGCCCGGCAAAATGCCGGGCCCAAAAGTCATCCCTATGATTACTCGAAAGCGAGAAATCATTCACAATGTAAGTCAGTCGACCAATTGCCCAAAGAAGAGCGCATTCGTTTTAGAATACGGTGGGATAACTAAGGGGAATGGCAGGTTTTTTACCTAATTATCCTGACGGACGCGTCCCCCCGAGCTGGAATCGGTATCGCGATTGCTAGGGTTGCCGCGGTATTTTACTGTTGCTCCAGAGCTGGCGCGTGCATCCAAAGAGCTGCTTGCGTGAACGCGAATATTGGAACCGCTGCTTGCGTGAGCATCTACATTCTGAGTAGCCAAATCAAAAGCGTGTACGGAGCTGCCACTGCTACTATTGACGCGCAGGCGGTCAGCACTACCTTCGAGCTCAATTCTTCCAGAGCTGCTTACGTCAGCATTTACTCGCTCACCCTCAAAGTCTAGGTTGATTTTGGCAGAACTGCTGCACTCCAGACGTAGATTACCTCCACGGAAGGTAGATTGACCCAGCAACTTGGAGCTACTGCTAGCGCTGACTTCCTCTAGTCGTGGCATATGTACCGTAACGCGGACTTTGGAATTGTTGCGAATATTGATGTTGTCTTCAAAGCCGATGTGGAGGCGGCTGCCCCTTACTTCGGTAACTATGTATTGGAGGATGTTATCGGCCGCTTCTACCTCTACACGGAAGGTATTCGACTGATGGACATCCACTTCAATTGAGCAGCATACTTTGATCTCGCTGAAACCATCCACGTTGCGGGTTTGAGTTTCTACATTGTCAGAGGCGGTAATCTGTCGATTGTTACCCCATCGGCCCTGAGCATTGACTGCGCTGGTGAGGAGCGCAACACAAAATAGTAAGGCTGTTAATCGGGAAGTCATAATGTGAAAGTATTTGGTTGTACCTAAAAGACGAAAGCCTAAGTAGAAGGTTGCATCATTGGTGCAGCTCTGCTTAATTCATGCGACGAATCTTACCACTGGAGCTCGTCTCGGTGCTGATTCTTTCTGGTTGGCCGCGGTAATAGATGTCACCACTGGAACGGGCATTGCCCGTTAATTCTTCCTCGACCTGCAATTCTATTTTTCCACTGCTGCTCACGTCGGCAGTAGCCGTGTTTACTCGACAATCGGCGGCTCGGATTCTACCGGAGCTACTAGCGTCTGCTCGGATACTTATTGCCTCACCACGGAGATAAATATCGCCAGAACTGCTGGCTGAAGTGTGAAGGCTAGACCCGCGGCAGTCCAAACTAATTTCCGCAGAACTACTCACTTCTAGCTGAATGTTCTCCCCTTGGAAACTGCTAAAATCAATTTCGCTAGAGCTACTGGCTTTCAGCAATAGATCCTGGCCGACAAAATCGCCGACCTTAGCTTCGGAAGAACTACTGGTCTGCAAGCCGCTCAGGTCGGGTAGGCCAATTCGCAGCCGGATTCGCTCACCATTCAGGTTGAAGTTATACCCGTCTTCGTAGCCAATATGTAGCTGGTCGGCCTGTACTACGGTTTCGATGTGAGGCAGCACATTGTCGGGGCCACTAATTTCTATGCTGTATTGACCCGATTGAAAAATTTCAGCCTCCATAGAGCAGCAAAGCTTTATCTGGCTGTAACCACTGAGGTCACGGCTTTCTTCGACGATGTTAGAGCTAGCCTGGATGCGGTTTTGGGTCCAGTCATATACCTCACAGCTACTGTATAAGAGTGTGATGAAAACAAGCAGCAGACTGCCTTTAGGAAAATAAGCGGACATAAAGTATTGTGTTTTCTATTTCACAATAGATGCTCTAAAGCCACGCGGTCCCCTATGTCCTTGACCGATTTATTTAGACATATTGGTTGAGGATATTCTCGTATAACTCCTGTTGACCACTCCGTTGACTAGGCTCACCTTGGGCTCGGGCAATTTTATCGAGGTCCTGGAGGCTTAGCTGTCCCTTTTCAAAAGCCTGGCCATCCCCACTGTCGAAGCTGGTGTAGCGTTCCTGGCGCATTTTTTTATAGGGGCTTTTCTCTAAAATGCGATCAGCAGCGATAAGGGCTTTAGCGAAAGCGTCCATACCGCCAATATGGGCGTGAAAAATATCGACCAGATCGGTGCTATTTCTCCGACGTTTGGCATCGAAATTCACACCGCCGCCCTGTAATCCACCACCTTCCAGAATGACGAGCAGGGCCTCCGTCAACTCCGGTACACTATTGGGGAATTGGTCGGTATCCCAGCCGTTTTGGTAGTCACCGCGATTGGCGTCGATGCTGCCAAGCAAGCCTTGTCCCACCGCTACGGCCAACTCGTGCTGGAAGGTGTGCTGGGCAAGCGTGGCGTGATTGACCTCGATGTTAAGTTTGAAATCTTCCATTAGGTCATACTCCCGCAAGAACCCAGCTACGGTTGCACTATCAAAATCGTATTGATGTTTACTGGGCTCAAAGGGCTTAGGCTCGATGAAGAAAGTGCCGCTAAAACCCTGACTACGGCCATAATCACGAGCGGTCTGGAGGAATTTAGCCAGGTGTTCTACTTCGCGAGCTAAGTTGGTATTTAACAAGCTCATATATCCTTCGCGACCTCCCCAGAAGACGTAATTTTCTCCGCCTAATTTGATAGTCGTATCCATGGCGATTTTAACTTGGGCGCCAGCATGGGCCACTACCGCAAAGTCAGGGTTGGTAGATGCACCGTTCATATAGCGCCGATGGCTGAAGAGATTAGCCGTGCCCCAGAGCGGCTTAATAGGGGTACCCGCCATTCGCTCGAGCAGGTGGTCGGATACTGCCTGTACTCTGCGCTCAAATTCTGCTAGTCCCTGATCGCCCTCGTCTACTAGATCGACATCGTGAAAACAGTAATAATCAAGACCTAGTTTTTCCAAGATTTCAAAGCCAGCATCTACTTTGTCTTTGGCGCGTTGAACGGGGTCCTGGGCAGCATCCCAGGGGAAGTCAACAGTGCCTGGGCCAAATGGGTCAGCACCTGCATTACAAAGCGTATGCCACCAGGCCATGGCGAATTTAAAGTGGGCGTTCATGCTTTTTCCAGCGACGACCCGGTTTTTATCATAATATTTAAACGCCAGTGGATTATCCGATTCTGGGCCTTCGTATTTAATCTTTGGAATATCTTGAAAATAAGTTTTCATTGATTATTTTTTTAAAAATTAAAACAATAGATTTTTAATTAATTTTTAATGCGTTAAAAATTATTCGGCCATAGCCTTTTCCAAGCGTTCACACCAGCGATTGTAGGCTGCTTCGTAGGCCTTGAGATTAGCTGGAGGTTCTTGACTACGTAAAGGGCTTATTTTACCTAGAGCAGTGGATAAATCTGGGTGGATTTCAGCCGCTACCGTAGCTGCTAGAGCGGCTCCAATTGCACCGGTTGTCCGATATACTTCGATGGTAGATCCGGTTAAGGCCGCAATCGTTTCGGCAAAAACAGAGGATTGAAACAAATTATCATCTCCTACGCGAATTCTACTCATATCCAGGCCCAATTCCTGCATCGCTCGCATGCCGTACACGAAGGCAAAGGCAATACCTTCCAGGCCCGCTCTGATCAGGTGAGGCCTTTCGTGGCGGTTGAGATCGATACCCAGCAGTTGGGCTCCGAGTACCCGGTTGCCCAGCAGCCTTTCAGCACCGTTGCCGAAAGGAAGAAAGCTCAGACCATCAGCGCCAATAGGGGCCTTGGTGGCTTCTTCTTCCATCTGGGCATAACTGATGTCCTGGCCGACAATCGTGTTGCGGACCCAGCGATGAAGAATGCCTGATCCATTGATGCAAAGCAGGACGCCAATTCGCGTTTGATCAGCATTATGGTTGATGTGGGCAAAGCTATTTACCCGCTGCTGGGGATCGGCTATCAGCTTGTCGGTGACGGCATAGACCACTCCACTGGTGCCGCCAGTTGCGGCCACTTCTCCGGGTTCTAAGACGTTGAGTGCTAGAGCATTATTGGGCTGGTCTCCTGCGCGATAACCAATGGGAGTACCTGCTGGAAGCCCGGTTTCTGCTTCCCCCGAAGTACTGATTACTGCCTGGAGACCCAGTGTGGGAACTATAGTGGGGATCTTATCAGCGTCCAGTCCCATACTGCTCAGTACCTGTTGGGCAGTCTGCTGTTTTTTGAAGTCCCATAGTACCCCTTCACTTAATCCACTTACGGTAGTTGCGGGATGACCACTGAAGCGCATCGCTATGTAATCTCCGGGTAGCATGGCATAGGCAGTGCGGGCGTAATTGTCGGGCTCATTTTCTTTGACCCATTTGAGCTTAGCAGCCGTAAAATTACCGGGACTATTGAGGCAATGACTCAGACAATTTTCTGCGCCTATTTCCTGAAAGGCTGCTTCGCCATAATCCACTGCCCTGCTGTCACACCAGATAATGGCGGGACGGACGATCGATTGTTGCTCGTCGACCAAGACTAAGCCATGCATTTGGTAGCCAATTCCAATTCCTTTTACTTCCGCAGGGTCAATGCCGGTCTCGTCTATCAGACGTTGAGTTGCTTTACAGACGTAAGACCACCAGTCTGCTGGATTTTGCTCTGCCCAGCCAGTTTGATCAGCTTCCATACCCATCTCAAAACCTGGTTCCTGAACCCGGTTAATGATGTCACCGGTATCCGCTTTTACCAAAGCTGCTTTAATGGAGGAAGAGCCTATATCATAACCGATGGTATACATTTCCTTTTTTTGTTTCATTTAAGTTTTTGTAGTTGCTGATTCCGGAAAGTAGTTCTCGTCCGGAAATGCCCTCTGATTATTCAACGACTAGAATGAGTTTTTGCAGGTCTTCATTCCGGCTGCTATTACCGACCATGATTTCGAATTCGCCTGCTTCTACCGTCCAGTCCATATTTAAATCGAAGAAGGAAAGCTCCTCTGGCCCAATTTCTAATTCAACGGTAGTACTTGCTCCAGCCTCCAGGAATACTTTTTGAAAACCTTTTAGCTCTTTTACCGGTCGGGTGACGGAACTTACCAGATCCCGGATGTAGACCTGTACCACTTCAGCACCAGCCCGTGCTCCACTATTCCGTACTTCAAGGCTAAGCGTGGCAGTACCGTCGCTAGTTATTGTCGAACTAGAGAGGGTAGGGCTGCCAAAAGTGAAACTACTGTAGCTTAAGCCATAACCAAAAGGATAGAGCGCACTGACATCCGCAAAAAGGTAGCCCCTGCGGGCAGTGGGTTTATGGTTGTAATAGGCGGGAATATGACCAGCAGTACGTGGCATGCTGATGGGGAGTTTCCCACTGGGATTGACGTCTCCAAATAGGACATCTGCTACGGCGTGGCCAGTCTCCTGACCAGGATACCAACACTGAAAAACCGCTTGCGATTTATCGACTAGATTTTGGATGTTGAGCGGTCTTCCGCCAAAGACTAAACCAATGATGGGTTTACCCGTCGCTGCCAGCGCATCAATCAGCTCATTTTGTAGACCAACCATTTCAAGAGTAGGGCGGTCGCCCCAGTGCCCTTCGACCCAGGCTTCTCGACTGGTCAGTTCATTGCCTCCCACGGCCAGTACAATGATGTCTGCCTGGCGGGCTACCCGGATGGCCTCGGACATGCGTTGCCGTTCCAGAGTTTCATCTGAGGCAATTACGGGATCTTTATACCAGCTACCTGGTTCAGTTACTTCTAGTCCTTGGGTATAGAGGGTGCGGTAGCCATTGGCTTGAGCGTGCGCCTCCAGGCCTTGCCGAACAGTGACGAAATGAGGAGGGTGGTCGCTATAACCACCCAATAGCTCCTTGTCGGCATTGGGACCGATGATGGCGATAGTACGTGATTGGCTGGCATCAAGCGGCAGGAAATCATCTTGGTTTTCGAGTAGAATCAGGCTGTTAGCCCCCATGCGACGTACCAGCGCTTCGTCTTCAGGCCGATTTTGTTGCGCCATGGCCGCCTCGGGATCGGTATAGGGGTTTTCGAAAAGCCCGAGGTCAAATTTTTGCCGTAAAATTCGTCCGACGGCCTGGTCCAGAATGGCTTCATCCAGGCGACCCTCCTTTACGGCTTTTACCAGGCTGGGATTGGCTTCTAGGCGAGGCAGTTCGATATCGACGCCGCTTTCGATAGCGCGTATCGCGGCCGATTCTAAATCAGCAGCAACGTGATGCCGGTCGATCAGCTCTCTGATGGCAAAATAGTCTGAGACCACCACACCGTCAAACCCCCATTCACCACGCAATACCTCATTGAGCATCCAGTTATTGACGTGACTGGGTAAGCCATTGACCTCATTATAGCTAGCCATAATGTTGCGTACCTTGCCTTCCCGGACAATTTTGCGGAAAGGAGCAAAGAAAATCTCTCTCAAGGTGCGCTCACTCAGATGGGCGGGACCAATGTTATTACCGCCCTCGGGCTGACCGTGACCAGAAAGGTGTTTGAGGGTGGCAAAAACCTCGTTTTCGTCGACGATCTCATCATCTCCCTGAAAGCCAAGCACGGCTGCCAGTCCCATTTCTCCACTGAGGTAAGGATCTTCGCCAAAAGTTTCTTCGACCCGGCCCCAGCGAGGATCTCTACACACATCGACTACTGGGGTGAGGACGAGGTGACCGCCCCGACTTCTGGTTTGGCGAGCCGCCATGGCGTAGAGCTCCCGGGTCGTTTCTGGATCCCAACTACTAGCTACGCTGATGGGTTGTCCCCAGCTGGTTGCGGCTTCAGCAGCCAGGCCATGGAGAGATTCTTCGTGCATAATAGCTGGTATTCCGAGGCGGGTTTCTTCAACCAGATAGCGCTGAATAGCATTGGTATAAAGCACCTCACTGCGCGCATCTCGGCCTGGTTCACCACTACCCGTCAATTCGCTGGGGCGGGTGATGTGCCCGATACCCTGAAGGAGGAAACTGTCGGCCTTTTCCGGAAGGAAGTTGCCGGCTTCATCCTGCATGTCAAACTTTTCCTGCCAAATGGAGCATACCTGGGCTACCTTTTCTTCCAGCGTCATCCGACTCAGGAGATCGGCGATTCGTTCGGCAACCGGAAGTTCACGATCCCGAAAGGGGGCGCTGGTAAGGTCTGTTTCGGAGGAACTGTTATCACCGCAAGCCATGAAAGCAAAAATGAGAAGAGTAGCAACAAGGGAACATCCTCGCCAGGATGGCTGGCGGAGAAAGGTGGTTCGCATAGTCGAAATCGTTTGTGTATCTACTGCTGCGCTAAATATAATATCTTGTTGCAATGCCACGCCCTAATCTAAAGGATAAACATAAAACTAATTGGCGCGATCAATGGAGAAGCCTGACAAATCTTGGTCCGTTTTTGCGCCTGATCTGGGCAACTAGTCCGGCCTATACGATCTGGAGTCTTTTGCTACGGTTGCTGAAGGCGGCAATCCCTACTGCGACGCTGTACGTAGGGAAACTGATTATTGACGAAATACTGCTGATTATTGATGTTGGAGGTAGCAGCAGCTTCCTCTGGCAAATGGTCGGACTTGAATTGGGGCTGGCCATCTTGAGTAACCTGCTCAATCGTGGGATTTTACTACTGGATGGGCTATTGGGGGATTTGGTAGCCAACCGGACCTCCGTCGAGATTATCCGACAGTCGTCCCAGTTAGATCTCTATTTTTTTGAGCAGGCCGAGTTTTACGATAAGCTGGAGCGAGCGCGGCAGCAGACCCGGGGAAGATCTATCCTGCTGGGGCAAATAATGGGGCAGCTCCAAGATGTTGTGACACTACTCTTTTTGGGGGTTGGAGTGCTGGCCTTTAGTCCCTGGTTAATTCTCTTATTGCTCGTTGCTGTTATTCCCAGCTTTGTACAGGAAAATTACTTCAATCAACAGTCTTATTCCCTGACCCGGAACTGGACGCCGGAGCGGCGAGAGCTGGATTACCTTCGTTACATTGGAGCGAGTGATACCTCGGCCAAAGAAGTGAAAATCTTTGGTCTGACGAATTTCATCAGCGAGCGCTTCGCCCAGCTGGCTCATAAATATTATCTAGCCAACCGTGCCTTGAGTCTCCGGCGGGCAGCCTGGGGTGCCTTCTTTGCTACTTTGTCGTCGCTGGCCTACTATGGAGCCTATGTTTTGATTATCCAGCAGACGATCGCTGTGATCATTACGGTGGGTACGCTGACTTTCCTGGCGGGCTCGTTTCGTAGAATGCAACAATCGCTACAGGCCATCCTCAGTCGATTTAGTAAAATCGCCGAAGGAGCACTCTACCTCCAAGACTATTATGATTTCATGGCCCTAAAGCCACAGATCGAATCGGAGGAGGATGCCTTGGAGCTACCCGAAAAACTGGTTATCGGCTGGGAGTTTCAGGGCGTGAGCTTTAAGTACCCCGGGACGGATAAATACGCCATTAGGGATTTGAGTGTCCGCTTGCCCGTGGGGCAAAAGCTGGCTCTGGTCGGTGAAAATGGGGCCGGCAAAACGACGCTCGTGAAACTACTGGCCCGTTTGTACGAGCCCACTGAAGGTAGAATCTTATTGGAAGGGAAAGACCTGCGGAAGTACAAAATAAGCAGCTTAAGAGAGCAGGTAGGCGTTATCTTTCAGGACTTCTTTCGTTACCAACTGAGTGTGGGCGACAACATTGCCGTGGGACGAATCGAGGCACGCGAGGACCAGAACCGTATTGAAGAGAGTGCGCGCAAGTCACTGGCTGTAGAGGTAGTAGATGAACTGAAGAATGGTTATGATCATCTGCTGGGGCGTCGATTCTGGGGAGGAACCGAGCTAAGCGGAGGCCAATGGCAGAAGATCGCTCTGGCCCGGGCCTACATGCGCGATGCTCAACTTTTGATCCTCGACGAACCAACCAGCGCGTTGGATGCCAGGGCCGAATACGAAGTTTTTAAAAAATTTTCCGAGCTGATCAGTGGAAAAACGGCCGTCTTAATCTCTCACCGTTTTTCGACCGTACGCATGGCCGATCAGATTCTCTTCCTGGAGCACGGTCGCCTTATCGAAGAAGGTAGCCACGAAGAACTCTTGGCACAAGATGGCAAGTACGCTGGTCTATTTCGCCTACAGGCTGCTGGATACCAGTAGTTAACAACCAGAAAACGGCGACGAAACCATTTTTACACAATGCATGTGAGCATATATTCAAATACAGAATATACTTAGGCAAATTGCCTGAAATACACGTTAAGAAATGATTGATTTTCAAAAATGAAAAAATAAATTAGAAAGTTCAAACTTGCAGCTGTGACTTCAGCTGTAGCCCTTGCGTCAATTTCATTGAGCATTTGATTTGGCTGTTTCCTGTTAGAAATAGTACTTTTGCTCAGAGAAGAGGTTTTAGAGAGCTATTCCCAATCTGGTTTTGAGAGGCACAGCAATTCGTTGCTGTTTATTAATTTACGAGCTAGTACATCACAGGACTCGTCCTGATGTCTGTGTACAGCCTATTGAACATCACACGAAAATACGCTCCCGCGATTCGGGACTGTACGCGACAAAGCGGATTACATTACGGTGGGGCTTCGGCTCTCGCTCTGATGTAGCCGCTTTTTTATTTAGAACAAACACTATGGACTTAGAGGCCCCCTCCTCCGCGTCCCTTTTTTAGAACGGTTTCACATGTAAAAATCCTTCCTTCAAATGAAGGAGGATGCGCAAGTGCGAATTACGTCCAGCCAGGAATTGCCCCCTTGACTGGCTGGGATTCGTATTTCTAGTTTTTTAGAACTCAGTTATGAACAACCACACGTTTACTAAGCAGCTCTTCCTACTTGCTTCTGCCTTGTCCCTGGCAGGAGCCGTTGCTTTACCGCTTGCGGCCCAAACACCTACGGCTACGGAGAATAGCCTAGCTACTTTGAGCGCCGATGAGCGGGGTCTAGTCATTTACGAAACCAAAACACTGGCTACTTCCGACTGTGAATCAGCGGACGGTAGTCTGTATTTTGAAGTGAATTCGACGGATCGTACCAACTACCTACTTCAAGCTGAGTTCGACGGTGAAGTACAAACCTTCACCAGTGGTCAGGCCACGCCCGGCCTCTACACTTTTTCAGGTCTAGCAGCGGGGAGCTACAGTGAGATCCGTTTGAAAGATCAAGCTACCGGCCAAACCCTTTACTACGATAGTGGTGATTATGAGGTGCTTTCTCCTTGTACTTCCGCAGGTCCAGGCGTAACGGGGACGCTTGACCCAAGAGGCGAAGATATTTTCGGCGGAGTAGTAGTAGCTGCCAGCCAGGAAGAGCTGAATGAGGAAGCAGCTCAACAAAGAACAGTTGCGTCCGGACCGCTATATGATCGTACGCCATTGGCGCCAGCAAGTGCTTCTGAGTTCAGCACATTGGTCAATGCGTCCGATATTCCTGGCTTTGATCTGGTCACTGTACCCGGATTAAACTTTGGCTTTTACGGTGGCCATCACCTTTTTTACGGTACCGATAAGTACCTGGAGTTAAGCTGGATGACGGAAGGGGCTCCTGCTTACCTCAACGCCTGGGTAGACTGGAACGATAACAATTCTTTCGAAGCCAGCGAGCGCATCATCGCTAACTTTCAAGTGGGTACCAATCGTGAAAGCGGTAGTACCACCTTTGCTATTCAGGCTCCAACCGATTTTGTACTTGGGAACAAAGAAGCCTACTTCAGTCTTACGAACGAAACCCTAACCCAACCTAATAATACCGAACTAAGCATCAGCACTAATGTAGAGCTGGTCGAAGGAGCGCCTAACAGTGCTGCAAGTGTTTATCCCAGCTTGGAGCCGGGCGAAATCATTGAGTCTGGCACCTTCATCCGTGGCGAGTCCCGCTCGACCTGTGGGACGGGTACATTTACTGAGTTTAACTGTGAGGGCGAACAGCTTACGGTAGATCGCGCTAACCTTACGCCTGATTCCTATATCTATTTTGACGATGACTATCTAGCCTGTGGGTTAGCTTACGTAGATAATAGCTGTAATATCCAGACTGTAGAGCGCGCTTACTGTGCCGACTTCAATCTAACGGCACCCACCCCGGGGGCTGGCTATCCCTACGGAACGGCCATCTATACCAAAACCTTTGGGGCGGTCAACGCCGGCTACGATGAGCTCGTAGCGGAGCGAATAAACTGGGTACTTTGCAATGGCGATAATACAACGAATAACGGCCGGGTTGAGATCAACCGGGCCATTTGGTATTTAACGGGGACCTATGCTACCTGTGGTACATTGTGTACCAATGCCATCGCTGCGGTACCGTCAGTACAAGGCGGAATCGAAAATCAGATGATTGTTTACATCCCTAACAATTCCAGCCTGCAGCCCTTTATTGAGGGCTTTTGTACGTCTAACTGTGTACCTGACGTCGTCTTTGATAATACGGGCGATTGTCCGGTTACGGTTTACCGGGTAAATGGAGGAACGGAAACCAACTTAGCTACCCTCAACGAAGGTCAAAGCTATACCTCCTCCTCTTTCGTAGGTACACAGTACGTGGTTCGTCTTGATTACGACGATTCAGTAGTTGAAAACTACACCACTAGCTCTGACTGTATGGACCAGCACGTTAATGTCTCTTCTGATATGTGTGTAATGGATTGCCCCAATAACGAGGTAGCCAATGCTGGTTTTGAAAGTGGGAACAGTGGCTGGGGCTTTGCCGGAAATGCTTCCGTGACAAGTGGCATTGTAAACTCTGGTCAGAAGTCGGGAGTGATGGAGGATCCCAACACTTCCATCAGCCGCAGCTTTACTTTCGCTGGAAATATGATGTTCTCTTTCTCGACCATGGCGCGCACGGATGGAGATGCAGGTAGTTACTTTATCGGCGTCGACTTCTTAAATAGCTCTGGTGTAGAGGTAGATGATATTTCTCTGATTATTGATAATGATACCCACAAATTTAACCAGTATCTAATTACCGGGGTAACCCCTAATCAGACGGCCTCTGTTCGGGTGTGGTTCTACCGCGACCAGCACACCAATGGCAATATGTGGATCGATGACATCTGTTTCCAGGAGACCGGTGATGTCGTAGACGGTGGTGACCCTCCCTCCGATTTCAGCTTCGGTTGTGAAGACGGTACCTTCGTTGAGATTTACGCCAGCTCAGTGGACTGTAATGGCAGCCCTCAGACCTTGACCAATATTCCGAATAGCAACGAAGTCTATCAAGTAGTTGCAGAAGTAGTATTTAAAGGTGGAGCTAATCAAGGTAGCAGTATCGCTCTACAAGCCAGCGATGGGAACAGCTATGTAGCCGAACGCGTAACGGTGAGTGGTAATAGCCCCAACGTTCGAGTATACCGTGGCTTAATTCCTTTAGGTGTCGACTGGGTCTCTTACACTGTAGATAATGCCTGTACCAACAATAGCAATAACAATAATGGCCTCCAGTCTTTGGTTACTTATGCTTTCCGCAACACGACGGTAAAGCGTTCTTCTACGGGCACCTTCACTGGGGTATCTGGCTACAATAATATTCAGACTTTTTCGATCCCCGTACCGACCGATAACGTCAGCCGGGATATGGTCATTACCGTTCCGCTTTCAGAGATGACGACTGATGGGCGCTATCTAACCCTAAACGCCAAGATTGGTGGGGTACTGGTGGGTACCGAAACGATCTTTGGCCCTAGTAGCGGTTGCTGTGTAGAATTGGTTCAAATTCCACTATCTGATGTTGCCGGTTCAGTTAGTCAGATCGATTTTGAGATCGATACTCGCAATGATCAGCTACCGGGTTCTCCTACCCTAAATGGACAGTCTTACGTATTATCCGGGACCGTATACGCCGACGTTATCTGTCCGACTATCGGTAATGACTACGGAGATGCACCCGACTCTTATGGAGACATCTGCTACATTGTTTCTAACACGGGAGCCGGATTGACCCAAACTATACTAGGTGATCTGGTAGATGCTGAAAGTGGTTCGCAGCACACGGCTAATGCCCAGGGTGATGATAACAACGGGGTAGACGATGAGGACGGTGTGATCTTCAGTGGAGGCACGACCCTTACTGCTGGAGAAACCAAAGAAATTACCATTAGCTGGTCGTCTAACGATCAGGAAGGACACATCTTCGGTTGGATCGACTGGGATGGTAACGGTACCTTCGATAGCGACGAAGTCGTTATTGATAACTTCATTGTTGGATCTAGCGTGAACCGCGTAAGTGGTAGTAGAGCTTTCTACGTAGAAGTGCCCGACGATGTGATCTGTGGAACTTCTTACGCTCGCTTTACGATCAATTCTGATGTATCGGAGGCCGGTCCAACGGGCAACTTCTGCGCTACGACCAGTCAGTTTGACGATGGTGAAGTAGAAGATTATATGGTTACTTTGGCCGGTCAGACTGACCTAGTGTGTGAGTACAATATTGATAACTCCGGTTTTGTCACCGATGATTGTCACGTAGACATCTGTGTAGGACAGCAGCTTACGTTGTCGATCAACCCTAATGAAGCTAATACTACTTGGGCAGGGCCTAACGGATTTACCGCTACGGGAAATAATCTCAATCTGGGCGCGGTGACGGCTGCTCAAGCTGGAGACTATACGGCCACCGTCAACTTCGCTAGTGGTTGTGTAGGAACCACGACCATCTCGGTTTCGGTAGAGGAAGTCCCCGATGTAACTATCAGTACTTCACCTGCCAATTGCGGAGCAGCTAATGGGTCAATTACGTTGAGCTTCCCCAACGACCCCAATCAAACCCACCTTGAGTTTAGTCTCGACGGTGGTGTTAGCTACTTACCCGCAGTGGCGGACAATGCTGGAACAGTAACCTATCAACGTGTACCAGGAACCTACACGGTGTTCGCGCGCTGGGGAGACAATGATTGCCCCATTGAGGTAGGAGATGCTGTAATTACGGAAAACGATGGTCCATTGGTAGGAGCTTATTGTGGCGATGTACAAACCTCAAAAACCATCAGCAATACCGTTGCAGACTGTCCGAACGTAGAAAACGACCCTCATGCCGTTTACGCCGATGCTCTTTTTCCCAATGACCTGGACTATAGCCAGTCTAACAGCCGCTACTGGACAGTAGTCGGTGCGAACTCTTTTGAAGAGTTCGCCAATGGAAGCGCAATCCTACAGCTTACGGTACGTAACGCCCAGAATACCAATCTGCGGATGCGTTTTGACGTCCTGCTAACTGGTCGTACGCAGTCTCCACCCCCAATGAGCCCCAAAACGGACCTTTGTGTCAACACCGTTGGACAAGACTGGTACTATTACCCCTCTTTCTCCGGAACCGTAACGGGACTTAACGGCCTTGCTGGAATGGAGCTAAGTGTTCAAGGCTCAGGCCCCGCTTTACAAGTAGGTACTGGTGCCAACCTAAAAGAAAATAATGCTTTTGGTTTTGCCAGCTGGATGCAGTATGCCGTTTTAAGTCAGGCCAATAGCGGCGTTCAGGCTGCTGCCGGAGCACAATTTGATTTCAACCTGGTGTTGAGCAGTGACGAACTTCCCAAATTTGATGGGGATGATCAATGTGGTCCCATTTGTGTCGGCGAATCAGTAACTATCAATGCCGAGGCATTTGGTGGCAGTGGTGTCCTTAGCTACTCCTGGTCCAACGGTGGCAGTGGTACTAGTATTCAGGTTACCCCTAACACTACTACTACTTACACGGTCACGGTAGAAGATGAAAATGGTTGTACCAGCACGGATGAAGTTACGGTAGAAGTAAACGAAGCAGCCTGGGACAATGTATCCCTTGGCAGTGATGTGACCAATTGTGCAGGAGACTGTGATGGTAGTATCGTGGTAGACCCAGCCTTTAGTGTTACGGGCGAGTTCCGCGTAGAATATACCTTCAACGGCAGTCTGGTCCAAGTCCCTGGTACCTTTAGTACGCCAGACCCAATTACTATCGATCACCTATGTGCCGGTACCTATACCAATATCACGATCATCGGTGTGCATACCGATTGTGAAGCCATCTGGCCGGAAGATATTATTATCACTGAGCCCAATCCACCAACGGCTCACATCAATGGGCCTAATTCTGAATGTTCCGGTGTAGGCGTAAACTTCATAGCTAATGCACAAAATGGAGCTAACTATAGTTGGGACTTCGGCGACTTCGCTACACCTGCTACCGCCACCGGAATTGGTGATCATTTGGTGACCTACAACCTACCTGCCAACCAGCTAGGAAATGTGGTAGTGACTGTGACACTGACTGTGACCCGTGATGGCTGTTCAGATACTACTACGAAAAGCTTTACGATTAAAGACCTGCCCGAGGCTACGGCTAGTGGTGTTAATCCGACCTGTGGAGAAGATAATGGTTCAATCACCTTTACTTTCCCAGACAATCCTGACCGGACTGGAATAGAATTCAGTACGAATGGTGCTGCGGGGCCATTCCAAAACTCGAATGATAATACAGGCACCTACACCATCTCCAATCTTGGTGCAGGTACTTATGATCTCTATGCACGTTGGGGAGACGATAGCTGCCCGATAGATTTACCAAATGTTACCTTGACGGATCAGAACGGGCCATCAATTACGGTTAACGGCGTTGATCCGGCTTGTGATGAGTCGAATGGTTCAGCAACGGTGAATATCAGTGGAGGTACTGCTCCTTTCACGATCGCTTGGAGCAATGATGGTACTACTGCCACGATTACCGGCTTATCTAACGGTACTTATGGTGTAACCGTTACGGATATCAACGGTTGTCAAGCAACTGGCTCAGTTACCCTTGATGGTATTGAAAACCTAACTGATGGTGGTGAAATTGCCGCGGACCAGCAGGGCTGTGCCCCGTCTTTTGATCCGGTAACCTTTACTAGCATAACGCTACCAAGTGGTGGTACGACCTCTGCAGCCATCGAATACCAGTGGTTCCAGACGACTGGAGATTGTACGCCACCAACGACCCAGGATCAGGGAGATTGGGTAGAGATTCCAGGTGCCAATTCGGCGACTTATGATGCAGGCCCCGTTACGGAGACTACCTGCTTCATCCGCTGTTCCCGCCGTGCTGGCTGTGAGCTTTATCTGGGTGAGTCAAACGTTGTTACCGTTACGGTATCCCCCACACCGGTGGTAAGTGTAAATAATGATGAAATTTGTGCAGGAGAAGATGCAATACTGACGGCTACGGTATCTTCTGGCACCGGTCCTTTCGAATATGAATGGAGCAATGGTGCAACCACTGCCAGCATTACGGTGAGCCCTGGTACAACCACTGGCTACTCCGTTATGGTAACGGATGCTAACGATTGTACGGGTTCTGCCAGTGGTACGGTAACGGTCAATCCAAATCCCGTGGTTTCCGTTGGTGGCGCCAATATTTGTGTTGGCGAAAATGCAACGCTTACGACGGTAGTCATGTCCGGTACTGGGCCGTTCAGTTATGAATGGAATACCGGTGCTACTACGGCTAGTATTACCGTTTCTCCGGGATCAACCGCCAACTACTCCGTTACCGTCACCGACGACAAGGGCTGTGTAGGATTTGACGATGCTACCGTGACGGTGCGCCCACTGCCCACGGCTCAAATTAATGGCCCATCTAGTACCTGTGCGGAGGAAGCTGTGACCTTTACCGCAACTGATGCCGGCCCACTAGTGGATTACAGCTGGGACTTCGGCGACTTCGCCAGCCCTGCAACGGCTATGGGTGCGAACCCCGGCCCAGTAACTTACACGCTTCCTGCTGGCCAAAACGGCAACAGCTCTGCGACGGTTACCTTGACGGTCACTCAGAATGGCTGTATGAATGAAACTACGCTAAACATCCAAATTCTGGACTTACCAGAGATTGCGGACGTAAGCTCTACTAATCCTACCTGTGGGGCCGACAATGGCACGATTACCATCAGTTTCGTCGATAATCCTGATCGTTCGAATATTGCCTTCAGTACGAACGGCATTGCGGGCCCCTATACGTCCGTACCCGACAATGCTGGCAGCTACACCTTCAGCGATTTGGACGCTGGCATTTACGACCTCTACGTACGTTGGGGTAACGAAGACTGCCCCATCGATCTGGAAGACGTCACCATCTCCGACGAAAACGCACCAACGGTAGTGGCCAGTGATGACGAAAGCATCTGTGTAGGTGGTACTGTGAACCTCACGGCGATGGCTAGTGGCGGAACGGGCACCATCACCTAC